>JBCDEM010000031.1:0-85323 GCA_039179795.1 Planctomycetota bacterium
CTCGTAGGTCATGCTCCGCAGACGACAGAACGGAACGCTACGATCGGCGGAGCGATCGGCGACCGACAGAACGGAACGCTACGATCGGCGGAGCGATCGGCGACCGACAGAACGGAACGCTACGATCGGCGGAGCGATCGGCGACCGACAGAACGGAACGCTACGATCGGCGACCGACAGAACGGAACGCTACGATCGGCGGAGCGATCGGCGACTATGTCCCTACCTGGCGTCTCGCCGTAGGTCGCCGGTGAACGTGCCTCGCTTTCTTGCAAAGTGCAGGAGCCACTTTTGCTCGTCGTAACCGTAGTCGGCCTCCGGCTCAATGGCTCTAACCAACGCGAGGACCGCAGGATTGGTCTTTGTTTCCGAAATGATCTTGGCCTGACCGCCCGTTGACATCCCTCCGCCACCGTCGGAACCGAAGCCAACCTGCATACCTGGACCTGGCGCGATCTGCTGCTTGTGCGTGGTTACCAACGCGTTAACGTAGTTCAGCGCGAGCTCAGGATCGGGGAACCAAGAGAGGCCACGAGCAGCGCGATTGACAAGATCGTTATCATTTTTTGTTAGCAGAGGAAGGTAAGTCGCGACTGCTGATGAGGCGCCAAATTTCGTCAAGTGCCCGAGAGCGCGCTCGCGGACGACTTCGTCGGTTTCTTCGAGTCCTGTTTTTACCAGTGCCTCGACCGCCGTCATGTTTTGGAACCGACCGAGCAAGTCGACCCAAAGCATCTTTAAGTCGCGATTTCCTTTTTTCCTCGCATCCTCCAGTTGCTTTGCAATGGCACCGGCTGCTTGTGGATCGTTGATGCCCTTCAGTCGTTCCCATGCTTCTTGCGTCTTGGAGTTGTTCTTGCCGCTTGAGACGACTCCGACCAATCGCTTGACTTCTCGAATCCACTTCTTTGTTGCAACATCATTTGCATCTCGGAAGTCTTCAATCGCGAGCGACTCGGGTAATTCCCAACTGCCGCCTCGTGTGATCATGCCACGCTGACGCATCAACTCGGAGGTTAGGATCCACTGGCCCTCGCTGCGGGTGTAACCCAATCCCGCACGCGCCTTCGTGTGATCTGGATCGAGCTCAATCGCCCGGCTCATGTGGTATCGTTTGTACATCTGAGCGTTGCCTGGAATGTTGTTGTCTGAGACGCACCAGATGGCGAGTTTGTAGTGTTCCTCCGGATCCTCCGCCGCATTGATCACCCGCTGGCGATACGCCGCAAGCTGATCTCGGGTCACGACGCGACGGACGCGACTGGCCGGAACCGCAACTTGAATCTCATCATCCAAAGCGACGATCACTGCGTCCCCGCGTTGCTGGACGGCGCCGTCCAGGTGCCCGCCCCCGGATAGTTCAACGGTGTCAGCCGAACCAACGCCACACGCGAACAACATGCAGCCAGTCATCATCAAGGCCATCGATCGCATGGCAGACACTCCGGATGAGACGATTTGATGTCGCGAAACCGATTCAAGCAGGATTCGGCCCGACAAAATGGGTGAAAAGGTAGCTCAACGCCTAAGCCATCGTAACACATGGGAGCCAAATCGAGACGAAAGTCTGGCGGGAAGTCGATTTTCGTTTCGCCACCCTCCAGACATTCGAAAGCACTGTCCAGGCACTCAACAGGCTCGCCCAATACGGTTTCTCGGGCCAATCCCTCGCCGAATCGCGCTTTTTCTCAACTAACGTGGGATCTGGGCCGATACTCAACTTGACTTAATGGATCAAGTTTGTAATGTATTGCAGGAAAAGGTAGCCCTGCCGGGTTTCCGGAGGATGCGATGTCTGCTTGCCCAAAACCGACCATGAGTGAATCTTCGGCCACCCGATCAAGTGACTTGATTGGAAGCGATGATTCGTCCAAGGGTCAGCAGCTACCCGAAACCCAGCCCCAGCTCCCCCAACCCCCGCTCCAGGTGGTGTCGATCGACGACGGGGAACCCCGAGGAGCCTTGGCAGCCGATCCACCCATTCATCCGACCGACGAATTGCTCGCCGAACTTCAGGAGGAGAGCGTGGGGCTGGAGTCGGCAACGCCGCAAGAAATCTTGCAGTGGGCGGTCGACCGATTCGCACCCAAGTTCACGATGGCAACGGCATTCGGTCCGGAAGGAATGACGCTGATCCACATGCTGGCCGAAATTGCGCCGGACACGCCGATTTTTAATCTCGAAACGGGATATCAGTTCAAGGAAACGTTGGAGCTTCGTGAGCGAGTCAAACAGCGTTACGGAATTGAAGTTGAATTTAAGTATCCTGAGATGTCGGTGAAGGAATACGAGGCAGCGAACGGCGGCCCCGTTTATCAATCCGATCCAAATCGATGCTGTTTCGATCGTAAGCTGCGAGTATTGCACCAAGCGGCTCGCGGGCAGCACGCTTGGGCCAGTGCGATACGCCGCGATCAGAGTGAAGACCGGGCCAAAGCGCCGATCGTCGGCTGGGATCGGAAGTTCCAACTGATCAAAATAAGTCCGTTGGCAAACTGGGCCAATAAAGATGTGTGGGGGCTGATCAATGAACACGACATCCCCTACAACCCGTTGCACGATCAGGGATATCCAAGCGTTGGCTGCTGGCCCTGTACGCGAGCAACGATGTTGGGCGAAGATGAACGCGCAGGGCGCTGGAGTGGTTTCCAGAAGACCGAGTGTGGTTTGCACTCGTCCTAAAGAGCTTCGCAAAGAGAGCTTGGAATGTTGATCTCGGCCCGCGCACACTATGCATCTCTTGCCCTCTTGGAACTCGCCATGCGCAGCGAGGCGGGTGGACCGGTGACGATTCGCGAGATCAGTGATCGTCACGGCGTGCCGGGACCTTTCTTGGTTCAAATCCTTCGGACGCTTCGGACCGCCGGTTGGGTCCATAGCACGCGTGGCAGCCAAGGTGGCTATCAGTTAGCGATCGATGCGTCACAAATCAGCTTGCTTGATATCGTTGAGGCGGTCGGATGTCAGGAGAGCGGTAGTTCGCGTACCGATGGAAAGTCGACCCCGGCAGACGAGTTGTTGCAAACGGTTTGGGATCAAGCTTTTGATGCATCGCGTCGCGTATTGGCGGAAGCCCGCTTAAGTGATTTGGTCGAACAGGCGAAGCACGGCGACTCGACGATGTTCTATATTTAGCGGTTTAGGTGTTTAGCTTGTTAGGCGTTTCGCCGTTCGCTCTTGAGTTGAATGAATCCGCCTTCGAAACACCTCATTAGCAAATTCGCAAGTAGCTAACCAGCTAAATGCCTAACCAGCTCTCAACACCCTTGATGCGAATTCGAATCGGCGGGTTCGTGCTCATCGCAGTGTTTACGATCGCGGTGTTGGGGTATCACTTCATCGGTGGTTACGACTGGATCGGCGCCGTCTACATGGTCGTGATCACGATCTCGACGGTCGGTTACGGCGAGTCGTCGAGTCTACCACCGATGGTCCAGGCATTCAGTGTTGCGGTCATCGTCGTTGGGATATCCGCGTCGGTTTACACGATCGGCGGGTTGATTCAGATGATGCTCGAGGGAGAGTTAGAGCGAGCCTTGGGGAAACGTCGGATGATCAAAGAAATCAGCGGTCTTTCGGAACATGCGATCATTTGCGGTTACGGCCGCATGGGAGAAAACCTGGCGCAGGACTTGAAAGAGCAAGGGCGTGACATGGTCATCATTGATCATGATTCAGAGAAAGTCGCCGATGCCACCTCGCAGGGTTTCCTTTGCGTGATGGGTGATGCGACCGAGGAAGAGACGTTGCATGAAGCAGCACTCGATCGTGCCTCCACGCTGGTCAGCACGTTTCCAAACGATGCCGAAAGTGTGTTCATCACTCTGACTGCTCGAAACTTAAATCCCAATATCAAGATTATCGCCCGTGCGGAGCGTGAAAGCACGCGGCGGAAGCTTCGCCAAGCGGGCGCCGATACCATCGTGATGCCGACGATCGTTGGGGCCAGGCAGATGGGCAGAATGATTACGCGGCCGTCAACGGCGCACCTGATCAACTTGGTTGATGAGGGGAGTAATCGCGAGTACGACTTAGATGAACTTCCTGTTCGATCGGGAAGCCCGCTGGTGGGCCGGACCGTCGAGCAAACGGAAGCTCATCGTCGCTACCGTTTGCTGGTTGTTGCTGTAAAAGATAGCGACGGGAAGCTTCGGTTTAATCCTGCCGCTGATGAAACGCTTTCCGAAGGCGATGTGGTAATGGTGATTGGGCACCGTGACCACATCGACGCGTTTCGCTCGGAATTCGAGGTGCCTTTGTCGTGACGTCTGTCACGCCAAAGCGAATCGGCCTACTCTTCTTTTGGGTAGTCGCGTCTTTTAGGTAGTCGCGTCTTTTAGGTAATCGCAGAGCGATACTTTCGGTACCGGGAGTTTCAGCACAGGGGCGAATTCCGCAGTCGATTCATCGACCTGAACAAAGATCTCGTTCAGCTCGCTATCGCTAAAGCCTGAAACTCGTCCGAAGCCGGACATGAACTCTTCTCGCTCTCGCCATTCGTCTTCGCTGCAAGAAGGCAACAACGATGCGAGTGCGACGCAAGCTGAACCTTTGTCGCCATCGTTCTCGATCAGCTCTTCCAAGTGAGTGTGTTTCGCGATCAGGGTGACAAACTCTGGTGGCAGATTCCATTGCTTCGCGAGCATGGCGGCGGCATCGGCGTGATCCCAACCGAACATCTCTTTTTCCAAACCACTCAATCGGCATCCTTCATCGGCCCGTTTTTGCACCATCGGTTCGTACTCTTCAGGTAATTCCTGAAGCAAGAGCGGGATGGCCATGTCTTGCAACAATGCACCGGCGAACAAGTCTTCTGAATTGCTAAGTTTCAGAGTGCGTCCCAACACACGGGCGAACAACGCACGACGAAGCGAGTCTTGCCACAATGACTTGAGATCGAACGGTCCAAACTTTGGGTTTGGAATGACGCTGAACACAGCGTTCCAAAGGGCGAAGTTGGTGATTGCGCGTGTTCCAACAAGTGTCAGTGCTTGTTGCACGCTCATGATTTCGCGACTGAATCCAAAGTAAGACGAATTAACGAACTTTAGCACTTGCCCCATCAGCCCCGGATCCGCCTCGATAGGCTTTGCGAAATCGGGTGGACCACACTCGGGATCCTGTGAGAGTTGCAAGAGGTTGATCGCGCTGTTGGGAAGAGCCGGTAGGACTTCCGAGTGAAAAACGTCTTCCAATGAGGTCGTCGAAGTGCTCATGGCGAATTCAGTCTCGTGTTCGATTAGTTGGATTCTCAGCACCGGCGTTTCGCGGTGTGCTCGAATTTCGCAGCGTCCAACCGTACCTTGCGCATGAACCACCGGCCGAAAGTTTTGCGGGAATCACCGTGCTGTTCGTGCACCCATGTCCGATTTTGCGGCGTCTCAATGCATCCTTGGGCGTGCAAATGAGACGTCAGGTGATGCTCTTGCGCATCACGTCATCCGCTTCGCGTTGCGAAAAATCAACACGTCCGGTCAGTTGTCAGACACCGGCATGCGTAATAAACCATGAACTGATATGGGTTTACGGGCAAAGCCGACAGCACGTTGATCGGCTTGGACCGGCACGTGCAATTCAGAAGCGGCATGAGCCTCTTCTATTTACATCCCGAGGACCGACGCTGGTTGAAGCGATGGTTTCGAAACAATTTGGTCTGTTTGGGCATTATCGTGGCGTTCTTGATGATGCTGAGCTTCGCATCGTCTGTGCCGCAAATGATTAATGTGAGTGCGGTTCAAAGCGAATCGAACGCGATCACACCTGAGGGCTGGAGGCGAACCAACCGAGGTTGGGAGCACACGTCGCGTTGGATGTTACCGACTGAATCGCAGCATCGTTTTCCGATTGCGGATGCTTCCCTTGAGCCAGCATGGACAAGCCTAAACAGCAACCCGGTACCACGTGCGGTACCGCTTGCGATTGCGTTGGCTCAGATCGGTTTGATCGTGACCATTTTTCGCGCGTCGCGAACACGACGCGCGCGAAATTGAGTAGCCGCAGAGCTGATGCGGCCGATCTTGTTGCTGAATGCTCGCGAGGTTATTTGCGAGCGGTTTTCTTGACGTCGTCAATCAGCTTCTCACTTAGGCGAGCTCGGTATTCCATCAGGCTGTTCGCTCCTTGAAACCCGACGACCGTCTCGTCCCAATTCAGTTCTTTACTAAGCATGTAACCGTTATCAACGTCGAACCGGATCGTTCCGTTGCTGAGTTGTTGAACCACTTGCGCGCGAACGGATTCTTCGCGAATCGGTGTCAGGGGTTCACTTCGCAGTGAAATCGTTGCGACACCCGTTTTGACTTTCTCTAGCGTATAAACTTCGCGAATCTTGATGTTCTCGATCCGGCCATCTTCTAATCGTGCTTTGAAACTTCGTGGAACCGACCAGGAGCCACCGATGGCAACGGGTTCCTCGGGGAAAGCGAGGGTAAGCGAACCCATGCCCAGAGACGCTTTGGTTCCCGAATCACCCTCTCGTTGCGTTTCTTGGCCGCGAGGATTCACGGAGAGTGTTGCAATGGTTTTGCCGATCTGCGACGCGACCGCCTTGAAAGGTCCCTCGGGATCTTCGTTGCTTTCACTGTTCCAACGAAGTTCTTCTCCATCCCCGGTTTGTTGCGTCATGACGACCGCGTCAAGAACGTGGTCGAACGTCATGTCCTCTTCATTGACATCCGTGACATCCCAGTGACGCTTGGTCACGGTTTGTACTTGCGAAACTTCTTCGGCGCCGCGAATTCGGGTTTTCGTTTTGGCGACATGCGTGACTTCATAGCGAAGCAGTTGTCCGGGGCGAAGCGCGTATCGCAATACGTACTCATCCCCCGTCGCTTTTTCTTCTTGGGCAGATGTAATGCCCGAGCCACCCAACAAGCCAACGACGCCAGCAATAAGCAAAGTCCGGAACACGATCGCGGTCTCCTTACGCGCAAATAAACGGTGTTTCACAGCGGCGCAAAGAGTGGCAGATCGGCCGGATCAAGGCAAGAGCAAGTGGTGATCCGACGCGATGCTCTGCCGGCACACGATTGCCCAGGAAATGCCGAACCCGGGACGAGTCCTGGGGCCGGACGATCGTCAAGCGACGGGGGATTCAATCATGCCGTCGAGGAAAGCACTGCGCTTCGGCAGGCTTCGGCGATCTGTTCGGGGCCGAGTCCATGACTGGCCAGCAGATCCATGCGATCACCATGCTCGATGAATTCATCCGGCAACGCGAGCACGCGAATGCCGCGAGTGTCGAGATTCTGCTCGACGGCAGACTCGATGAATGCGGATCCAAAACCGCCGACCTTCGCACCCTCTTCCAGCGTCAAAACAAAGCGGCCACTGGAGACGGTTTCGTGCACCATCGCGGCGTCGATCGGCTTGACAAAGCGTGCGTTGATCACGGCAACATCCAATTCCCCATCGAGCAGCTCGGCGGCCTCCAATGCTTGCTCCAGCATCGCCCCGAAAGCGACGATCGTTCCGTCAGTTCCTTCGCGGATCGTCTCACTTTTGCCAAGCTCGATTGGCTCAGGTTCGCGATCCAGTTGCAAAGCGGAAGCCTTGGGATAGCGAATCGACGTGGGGTGATCTTGATCCATCGAGAAAGACAACATCTCGCCCAACTCGGACGCATAACCGGGAGCCATGCAGATCAGATTTGGAAAGACACGCATGTATCCGACGTCGAACAGTCCATGGTGCGTCGGTCCGTCGGGACCGGTCAGCCCGGCGCGATCCAACATGAACACGACCGGCAGATCCTGTAACGCGACCTCTTGGAAAATCTGATCGTAGCTTCTTTGCAGGAATGTGCTGTAGATATCAACGATCGGTCGCATTCCAGTCTTGCATTGACCCGCCGCGAAAGCCACCGCGTGTGACTCACAAATCCCAACATCAAAGAAACGCTTAGGGAATTGCTCACGCACCGGTTCCAGTTTGTTTCCTTGGCACATTGCGGCCGTGATCGTCGTGATCCGATCGTCTTTGGCCATCAATTTGCTGATCGCGTCACGAGCGTGAACGGTGAACGGAGGCAAGCCTTCGCTCTTGCTCGTCACTGCTTTTCCACCGTCGTCCTTGAACGCCGGCGGCGTGTGGAAGTAGACGGGATCTTCCGCTGCTGGTTTGTATCCGTGTCCTTTCTCGGTCACGATGTGCAGCAACACAGGGCCCGACGTTTCGCGGGCCATCGCCAGATACTTGCGAACTAAGGCGATGTCATGGCCATCAATCGGGCCGACGTAACGAATGTTCAATTCCTCAAACAACATGCCGCCCAACAATCCAGCTTTTACGCCTTCTTTCATTTGGGCGAGTAGGCGTTCGGCCGGGTCGCCGAACATCGGCACATGATCCAGCAATCGGATCACTTCGTGCTTGAGCCCGGTGTAGAACGGATTGCTTCGCAGTCGATCAAGATAGGTCGCAACGGCACCGACGCGCGGACAGATCGACATCTTGTTGTCGTTCAGGACGATCGTTAAGTCATCCCGCAGTTCACCTGCGTTGTTCAAAGCTTCGAAGACGATGCCACTCGGAAACGCACCGTCACCGATCACGGCTACCGTTTTTCGGTCACCCTGATTTCGCAGAACATCACCGCTTCGAAGTCCGACGGCCGTACTGACCGAGCAGCCGGCATGACCTGTCATAAACAAGTCATAAGGACTCTCCGCCGGATTGGGATAACCCATCAGGCCACCACGCGTTCGGATCGATGCGAAATCGTGATAACGGCCGGTGACCAACTTGTGCGGATAGACTTGATGACCCGTATCCCAAATCAGACGGTCCGTCCGAAAATCAAATTCGCAATGCAAAGCCAAGCAAAGCTCAACCACCCCGAGATTGGATGCGAAATGAGCGGTCCGGGTCGCCAACAAGTTGCAAAGCACATCGCGAATTTCAGTCGCGGCTTCTTCTAGCTGCTCGGGCGCCAGTTGCTTCAGTCCAGAGGCGTCGTTCAATCCGGCCAAAAGTGGATGTTCGCCAAGCGGATGGTGATGTTCGTCCGGCCGGCCGTTGCGTGGTGTCGTCAATGCGTTCGCTCCAAAATGTATTCGGCCAACCAACTTAACCGCCATCCGGAATCACCGAAAACACCGGCTTGTTGCCGTGCGGATTCAATCAGTTGGATCGCCTTCTGCCGTGCCCCTTCCAGGCCGAGCAGTCCGGGGTACGTCAACTTGCCCCGACCGGCATCCTTTCCAGTTCTTTTTCCTAGCGTTTGGCTGTCCGCGGTTTCGTCCAATAAGTCATCAACGACCTGGAAGGCGAGCCCGATGTCGCCAGCGTAATCAACCAAAGCTCTTCTTACTTCGTTATTGGCCCCCGCTAGGATCGCACCCAATTGCAACGAAGCGGAGAATAATGCACCCGTCTTTCGCCTATGTATCGTTTCCAGGTGGTCAAGTCGGCGGGCGATCTCAGCGGGATCGAGCGGACTTTCTTCCGCTGGAAACGCGTATTCGGCGGCCAAGTCATCGGATTGACCCCCCACGAGGTGGGAGGGGCCCGCTGCGAGGGCCAGCACGCGTGCCGCTTCGGCTGCTTTGATCGGTTCCGGGACGTTTTCGAGCAGGTGAGCAAATGCCTGGGCTTGTAGTGCATCACCGGCCAGAATCGCTGTTGCCTGATCAAATTCAACATGAACCGTCGGTCGTCCACGACGGAGGTCATCGTCATCCATCGCTGGCAGATCATCGTGGATCAGCGAATAGGCGTGGATCATCTCGACCGCGACCGCACCCGGTAATCCGTCGTTAATCTCTCCTCCAGCCGCCTCGCAGGCCATCAAAACAAGGGCCGGCCGCAGCCGTTTTCCTGGTGCGAGCAATGCATAACGCATGGCGTCGCCAAGTCGCTGCGGGCATCCGGAATCAAACTGGCAAGCCGCCTGCAAAGCGGATTCGATCGCAGGTCTCAGGTCATCGATGCCTGATTGGGGTGGGTTTGACCGGGTGGCGACGGATGATGGATCAGGCGGCACGGATGACAAGTCGGTATCAGCAAAGAAGCGTGGGGGTGCGGGCGGGCGAGCCCAAGCGGACCAATTTAAAACAGCCCCGGCGGCTCGTCCACGCTAGTGTCGACCGATTCCGCGGCTGCTCCTCGATTGTGCTCAATCAGGGATTCGTGGATCGGGTTGCCATCGGAATCGAAACCGGCAAGCAAATTGACTCGCTGTTCGGCCGCTTCGAGGACCTGGTGACACTGTTTCAGTCGCCTAATTCCCAGCTCATACTGTTCCAAGGAGTCGGTTAGATTCAGTTCACCCGCTTCCAACTTGACAACGATCTGCTCAACCTGAGCCAAGGAAGTTTCAAAATCCAGCGATTCGGTCGGTGAATCAGCCTTCGATTTCGCGCGGGACGTCTTCTTTTTCGCCATCGATCTTCTTTGACTCGCTCGTCAGTTCGACCTAGGAACAAGTAGAACGATGCGTTTGGCCCCAGGCGTCAGTCTCGGAGTACCCTGGGCAACAGCCTCGGGCCGCAAACGGCGTCGTTCTGCAACGGTTAGCACTGTTAGCGTGATTCTAGCCGTTGTGGTCAACCATGACTGCCGCCTGTTTGAGCGTTTGGCCGGCAGTCTGTAATTCCTAGGCGGAATAGACAAACACTGATGCGTGATTCATCAACCGAGTACACCGATCGCAACGGGGATCTCTCCGATCCCGGCGAGCGAATTCTGGAGACGGTTGAATCCAATGCGCTCGTGCTGCAGGACTTGCTGCAGCAAATGTCTGAAGTCCGCGACGTGATGGCCGCCCAATTGCAGCCAGTGGTTGTCTCGGACGCCGAGCATCTCGCGACGGATTCGGAAGTCGCTGCATCAAACGACGAGGTAAACGAAGAACTTCGTGGTCGAATCCTCGAACTCGAGGATCTTGTGCACGACCTCGAGCAGCAAAATAATGATCTCGCTTCACAAGTTGCGACGGAAACGGTCCAGCAGACGGTGAGTAGTGAGGCGGCGGACGCGTTGACGTGGGAAGAACGAAAGCAGCTTATTCTTCAGCAAATGGAGCAAGACTCGTTCAGCGCCGAACAGTTTGTTTCATCGCTCCAGCAGGAAAAGCAACAGCTGGCTGAAGAAGATCCTTCCAGCCTGTTGGATGAACTGCGAAGTGAAATGGAGCAGCATGCCGAAGAGCTCGCGCGGCGTGATGACGAGATCCAAGAGCTCCGGCACCTGCTGGAACAGCAAGGTGGCACCCGCGATGGAGGAATCGCGATCGGAGCTGCCGCGATCGCGCAAGCGATGGATTCGGACGAGCTCATTCAGCAAGAGCGAGAACGGTTGCAAGAATTGCAACAGCAGTGGGAAGAGAAGTTCCGTAAGGGTGAAATCGAAATGTCACTCGAACGCGCGCAACTGTCTCGCGAGCGACAAGAGCTGGCAACTCGAACGGAAGAATTAGAACTGCAACTCGAGCAGCTCAAGCGAGACGAAAAGTACGCGGATGAGAATGGAGCGCAACCGTCTCGAAAATGGCTCGCCAAGTTAGGCTTGAGCGACGGCTGAGAGCGACACGACTCGAGCGTCTGCTGAGCCCTGACGTGTCAAGAATTCCGCGTTGAATCAAACGCAACCGCGTGATTGATGGCTGACTGGAGACTCCCCTCTCGTCACGATAAACTGTACGGCTCCAATCCTCTCCCTCGGAGTCTGCAGCATGCCACGCACCAACCGCCGTAACTTTCTTTGCACGTCCTCAGCAGTGGGTGGATCCCTGCTGATCGGCGGCACAAAATCTTCGGGTGCCTTTCAAGGTGCGAGTGAGCGAGTTCGTATCGCCGTAGCCGGTGTCAATGGTCGCGGCCAAAGTCACTTGCAAGGTTGGATGGGGCAAAAGAACGTCGAGGTCGCTTACGTGATTGATCCGGATGATCGTGTTCGTAGTAAGACGATGGATAGCCTTGAAAAACGAACCGAAGGCCCCTTTCGTACCAAGGATGCCAAAGATGTTCGCAAGGTGTTGGAAGATCCATCCGTCGATGCCATCTCCATTGCGACGCCTAACCATTGGCATTCTTTGATGACGATTTGGGCTGCTCAAGCTGGTAAGCACGTTTACGTCGAAAAACCAATGAGCCATGACGTCGGCGAAGGTCGGATTGCCGTTGAAGCGCAAAAGAAATACGGCGTCGTGATTCAGCACGGGACACAGAGACGCAGCAATGCGGGCATCGCCGGTCTCCACGAAGCACTGAACAATGGCAAGCTTCCAAAGCTCAAGATCGCCTACGGTTACTGCTGCAAACCTCGCGGTGGCATCGGCCACGAACCGGTTGGCCCACCACCGGAAAATCTTGACTGGGAACTTTGGAAAGGCCCAGCCGTCATCAGTGACTATCACGCCAACTATCACCCCTACGATTGGCATTGGTTTTGGAAGACCGGTAACGGTGACTTGAACAACCAGGGTACGCACCAGCTAGATGTGGCGCGATGGGCGTTGGAACCAGATCAAACGCATCCGGTACGAGTGATGGCGATCGGTGGCCGTTTCCAGTGGAACGACCAAGGCGAAACGCCCAACACGATGTATTCCATTGCGGAGTATCCCAATGGCCAAACCGTGATGTTCAACGTTCGAAACGTGAATTACAAGAATTACGAAAGACAGGTTTACAACGAATACTACCTCGAAGACGGCAGCAAGATCATCGGTGAAGGCAAGTACAAGATCATTCGTCCTGGAAGCGACGAAGCTGAGCCGTTGAAACTGGAGCCGGGTAAGGTCACACCCGGAGGAAACTGGGGCGCGTTCATCACGGCGATTCGAGAGAACGATCCAAGCATGGCCAACGGCAACGTAGAGGATGCGCACTACGGATGCGTGATGGGACACTTGATGAATAACTCGTACCGTCTTGGCGAAAAAGTTCCCTTCAGCGCCAAGGCCGGGCGCTTTGGTGACAACGCGGATGCAGCAGAACAATTCTTGAAACTGCACGAGATCATGCGCGATGGTGTCGGAATTCCGGAAGACAAGGCTGAATACACCGTCGGACCTTGGCTGACGTTTGATCCGAAGACCGAGCGGCATACGGGAGACTACGCGGAGCAAGCGAATCAGCTTCTCAAAGACCCAAACAATCCGGGCTTCAAAGTTCCTGAGTTAAGCGAAGTTTGATCGTCGGCGAACTCGCCGCTTCCCTGCCGCGCTCCTGGCGCGGACTCTGCGTTGATCATTCCTTTCCAGCCTTGCGCATGATACCGCTTCTCCTTGCTCAGATGACCGAACCGCGAGTGATGACGGACGCCGATTTTTGGCGTGCGATTGGCATCGCGTCGACGGGATTGGTCATCGTGTTTACCGCGTTGATATTGATTAGCTTGTTTATCGCGTCACTCCCGCGTCTGCTCGAGCAAGTTGCCAGGATTTGGCCCGAAGTCGAAGAGTCTGCTTCACATACGAGCCATCCCGGAAGTCAAGTTGCCGACAACGCAGCGGTGGTCGCGGCCATTGGCTACGTCTTGCATACCGAGATGCAAAAACAGATGGCGGCCGAGCGAAGTCATGCCAACAAAAACTGAGTCAAACGGTTGATGGATACGTTCACTGAGTTTTTTGGCACGACCGGTTTCGCGACGATGACGTGGGGCAATGCGATCATGATCGTGATCGGCATTGTGTTCATCATGCTCGCGATCATGAAAGACTACGAACCGCTGTTGCTGGTCCCGATCGGCATGGGAGCGATCGTCGGTAACATCCCGACGGCGGATGATATGGGACTGAGCGTTTATGACTCTGGCAGCGTCTTGTACTACCTCTACTTTGGTGTCAGCCAGGGCGTCTATCCGCCGTTGATCTTTCTAGGCATTGGCGCGATGACCGATTTTTCAACGATGCTGTCCAATCCGAAGCTGGTGTTGTTGGGCGCGGCCGCACAGGTTGGCGTTTTCTTGACCTTTTTGGGCGCAATCTGGTTGGGATTCAGTTTTCAAGAAGCCGGTGCGATCGGCATCATTGGCGGCGCAGACGGACCGACGGCGATCTTCTTGGCTGCGAAACTAGCGCCGTCTTTGCTGGGAGCGATCGCGATTGCCGCTTACTCGTACATGGCGCTGGTGCCTGTCATTCAACCACCCATCATGCGTCTGCTGACGACACGTGAAGAACGGCTGATTCGTATGGCTCCGCCGAGGAAGGTCTCCAAACGGGAAAAGATGATCTTTCCAGTCGTCGCTTTTTTGATCTCAACGCTGATTGCTCCAGGAGCCGTCGTGCTGTTGGGCATGATGTTCTTTGGCAATTTATTGAAAGAGAGTCTCGTCACCGATCGATTGGCTCGCACAGCTCGATCCGCAATGATCGACATCGTTACGATCCTGTTAGGTTTTTCCGTTGGTGCCAGCACACAAGCGGAAACCTTTCTGACTCGCCAGTCGCTGCAGATATTCGGTCTTGGGGCACTATCTTTTGCGATTGCCACCGCAGGTGGTGTCTTATTTGCAAAGTTGATGAACCTGTTCCTGACCGAGAAGATCAACCCACTTGTGGGTGCAGCGGGCGTGTCGGCTGTCCCCGATTCTGCTCGAGTGGTGCAGATGGTGGGACAACAAGAAGACCCACATAACTTTTTGCTGATGCACGCGATGGCACCAAACGTTGCAGGTGTTGTCGGTTCAGCCATTGCGGCCGGAGTGTTGTGGTCGGTGCTGACATGAACGCATCACAGGTGATGAGACGCTGGCCTGGAGCCCTTTAGGCGGGAAGAAAACGTGGCAAGAAAAAAAGTTCCCTTCATGTGCACCGCATTCCGTGACGGCTTTCAGTCCGTCTTTGGCGCGCGTGTCTTCACGAATGATTTCCTGCCCGCCGTGGAAGCTGCCCGTGACGCTGGGATCGAGTGGTTCGAAGCGGGTGGCGGAGCCAGATTCCAGTCGTTGTATTTCTATTGCAACGAAGATGCGTTCGACATGATGGATGCATTCCGCGAAACGGCTGGTCCAAACGCCAACCTGCAAACACTCGCGCGGGGTGTGAACGTTGTTGGTTTGGATTCGCAATCCAGCGATATCGTCAAGCTTCACGCAGATCTGTTTAAGAAGCATGGCATGACCACGATCCGAAACTTTGATGCCCTCAATGATGTCAACAATCTAATCTACAGCGGCCAGTGCATCGTCGACGCCGGATTGAAACACCAGGTCTGCGTCACGCTAATGGAGCTTCCGCCCGGATGCAGTGGTGCACACGATGCGGCTTTCTACGTGCAAACATTGCAAAGCATTCTGGATGCTGACATTCCGTTCGACGCGGTTTGCTTTAAGGATGCATCCGGTACGGCGGTACCATCGAAAGTCTACGAGACGATTGTTGAAGCCAGAAAAATGCTGCCGCCCGATACGTTCATCCACTTTCACACACACGAAACTGCTGGCGTAAGTGTGCTCGCAAATAAAGCGGCTTTGGATGCGGGCGCCAACGCGATCGATCTATCGATGGCTCCGTGCAGTGGCGGCACCTGTCAGCCAGATATTCTGGTGATGTGGCACGCGCTTCGAGGATCCGATTACGAATTAGATGTCGACATCGAAAAGGTCCGTGAAGCGGAAGAAGTCTTTAAAGACTGCATGAAGGATTACTTTCTACCACCCGAAGCGACTGCCGTTGAACCGCTGATTCCTTGGAGCCCGATGCCTGGCGGCGCGCTAACGGCCAACACTCAGATGCTCCGAGATAACAACATCATGGAGAAATACCCTGAGATCATTTTGGCAATGAGTGATGTCGTGCGAAAAGGAGGATTTGGTACGTCCGTCACTCCGGTATCGCAATTCTATTTCCAACAGGCATTCAACAATGTGATGTTGGGTCCATGGACGAAGATCGCTGAGCCCTACGGCAAGATGGTCCTCGGTTACTTCGGCAAGACACCGGTCGAACCGGATCCGCAGGTCATCGCGCTTGCAAAGGAACAGCTTCAACTAGAGCCAACAACCGAAAGCGTGCTCGACTTAAACGATGCCGATCCAACGAAAGGCGTTGAAGCATCCAAAGCAATTCTGAAAGAAAGCGGTTTGCCGACCACCGACGAAAACATCTTCATCGCTGCGACGTGCAAGGAAAAAGGCATTCGGTTTCTCAAAGGCGAGGCCGAAATTGGCGTACGGAAGATCGACAAGGCCGCGGAGACGGCGACCGCACAAGCTTCACCACCTGTGGACGGTCCCGCCGAATATAGGGTCACCGTCAATGGTGAAGAGATCTTTATGGCGTTCGAAGGCAACATGGTCACCGTCGACGGCAAAGTCTATCGCGTCGGTATCAAGCCTCATGAAAGCGGTGTGAAGTCCACGGTCTCGGCCAATGCCGGCGATACGGGTGAGGTCACAGAGGTGAAATCGCAAATGCCGGGTGCTGTTTATAAACAACTGGCCAATCAAGGCGACGAAGTAAAAGCCGGAGAAGCCATCCTGATTCTGGAAGCGATGAAGATGGAGATGGAGGTGTCCTCACCCGTCGACGGCACGATCCAAGAAATCAAATTCTCCGTCGGAGACCAAGTTCATACTGGTCAAGTCTTAGCAACCATTCGCGGTTAACCACCGTCGCCGATCGCTCCGCTCCGCTATCGTAGCGTGCACCCGTACTCGGAAGAGACGCTACGATCGGCGGAGCGATCGGCGACTAACGGCTACGTTGTGCTTGACTTACGCATTCAGACCGATCCATCTAAGATCGTCGATGAATGATTGATCGCTGAAAATCAGATCTTCTTCATCATCCGACAGCCCTTCTCCGTCGGCTTGGTTTTGCCTTGCCAGTGCGTTGATGACCTGCAGCGCGTCGAGCGCGGTCACTTGTCCATCGTTATTGACATCCAGGAACGCTTGGCTGTTGGCTGGGATCGGTGCGTCGGGATCGCCGGACGAACGCGCGAGCTGATTGATCACTCGCAACGCATCCAGGGCCGTCGTATTTCGGTCGTTGTTAACATCGGTTCGCGACACCGGGTTCACCGCCGGCACACCATCGGCCAAAGCTAACAGAGCCACGATTTGAACTTCGCGATTGAGGTCCCCGTCGAGGTCCCCCCGCGTGCCATCCACATAGTTGGCAACAGTCTTTCCACGGCCGATCTCTGTGACTCCTGTGCCTGTTTCGACATCATTTACAAACAGGAAATAATCGGAGTCGCGGTTGCTTGATTGGTTGTCGTACTGGAACAGTGCCGTGAGGTCTTGGTTGTCATGCAAGATCCACTCAATCGGAACTCGTTGACCCGGCTCTTGCGTATCCACGAACAACTCAATCGCGTCAAACATAAACTGTTGACTGTCCGGTGTGATGAGCGCTGGGATCGTTGCAAGTTTGACATCGCGGAGATTCGAAGGTGACGTAACCGTCAGATAGAGATCGCCGACATCGGAGATCAACGAGGCCACATTTTGTTGCAATCGATCTGGGATTCCGTCCGCATTTCCGTCGCCGTTTCCTGGCGCACCGTCCTCAATCTCATCTGGCACCCCGTCTTCATCGGTGTCGGTCGGTTGTCCAACCAAAATGACCGCACCCGTCTGCACGGTGGGTAAAAGATGAATGTTGTCGGTCAGTGTGTCGCGTGATCCATACGGGATGCGGATCTCGTTGAAACCGGGGAGTCCGTTGCGCTTCCACGCTTCATCCGTGACCGTCAATTCGAAATCTGCCGTTCCATTCTTTTCCGCTGAAACGCGTCCAAAGCTTGCTCCGGTGAATCGTCCCTGCAACGTGGATGGACGCTCTGGAGTATCGATGGCGGCGATGGTTTCGATGCGTCCGCCGGCTGTGACGCGAAGATTGATTTGGTTGGCGATGATGCTCTCGACGCCACCTGCAATGTGAAAACTGTTGGGGCTATCGATCACGCCGCCGAACAGATCGACCGGCGTCGCAGCGACATTCAACTCACTCGCAGTGGCATCATGAGTTGTTAGGTTGGACGTAATCGCCCCGCCCACCGAAATCAAATTGGCCAGTGAATTGACATCCACGTTCGCTTCAACGTTTCCTCCCGTTCCCGATTGATCGTCGATCGATGCACCGATTGTCCCCACGTCCTGTGCCGCGATCGAACCCGCGACCGAGCCGCCGTTAGCCGATAGTTCATGGATGTTGCCACCGACGGTGAGATTGGTGTTGATCGAACCACCGACACCATCAACGGCATCTGCGTTGAAGGCTCCAATATCACCGCCGACGTCGAATTGGTCCGAGATGATATTGCCGCCGGTGACACCAAAGTCTTGCAAACCGTCGACGATGGAGACGTTCGCACCAAAATCTCCATTGAGGATCGAGACTTGGTTGGCATTGGCGGCTTGCAACAAACCGCTCTGCCAACCACCACTAATCTGCAACGTATTGATCGGGCCATTCATCGACAGGGTGACGTCTTCGCCGAAGGGTGCCGATGACGTGATCAGACCTGGGAACGTATCGGTGCTTTCCCCGATGATGGAAGCTCCATCGGCCAATCCATCAAAGGCGAAACCGATGGTCGCTGTTCCGCCGATCGTCGTTGTACCGAAATAGTTTGGCATTCCGCTGTAGTCAACGAATAAGACGTCACTGTCCGTCGTCACATTGATGGGAATGGCTTGTTCCGCCGACGCGCTGGTGCCATTGGAGTTCATTTCAATTACGGTTGAGTTCAAATACGTTTCGGAAATTTGAACGTCGATCACGCTACCAGGCGTGGATCCAAAATCGTTCGGATCAGGTGAAATACTGATAGTCATGTTGCCGGCGCCGAGTACTTCGACTGAGCCAAGGATTCGATTATTCAATTGCTCGAATGATTGCTCGATCTCCTGCACCGACGGAATATCCGAAAGCAGCGTTTTGCAACCGCTTGGATAGTGTTGACCGACGATTGCCAAGTTGTCGATTGGCCAATCGACTGAGTCGTTCGAGGGTCGTTGCAATCGAAACGTGATGGGACTCTCCGAGCAAATCAATGAACTGCCTTCGCCAACCGGTACCGGTCGGCCTGGCCCATCGGTGTCAATGTTGGGTTGCTCACCGTATCGACTCTGATGCCGCGTCCACGTCGTTTCCCACTGCGGACTGATTTGCAGTGTCGACGAAGTTGCCATCTCGTCCGCGCTCGAGAAAATCGGTGTCTCGAAATGGTCTAGGTCCCAAGTCAATTCCCAATCGGGTAGTGCGCCGCGATCCGCGGAGTAAAACTGAATGCCCTGGGGAAGCCAACCGCCATCGATCGGATCGACCGTGAATTCGATGTACGAGTCTGGCAGCGCTCCAGAGAACATAGGGCTGCTACCGGCCTCGCGCGTGACGATCGTACCTTCCTGGTCGACCGGAACGGGTAAGCCCGGGCCGACCACGATATCTCCAGTACTGGATCCGATCTCACTCGTTTCAAAGCGATCGACCAGGGTAAGTCCGATGCTGCTCGAGACAGAATTCGTATTCAAATACGGACGTCTTCGTTGGCCGTCAAAACTGTTTGGGCTATCGAAATCAAAGAAAACAACCGTATCGTTAGGCAACGGCGTGAGCAGTGATTCGGGATCATCATCATTTTGAATCCGAACGGTTCCTTTACCATCGGCGACAAAGACATCGATCGTTTCGTCGCCCTTCGTCCCAGAGATATTCGCCTCATCCAGGAGGACAGAGAATTCTTCCGGTGTTTCGAAGATTCGATCGCGAACGATCGCAATGTTGATTGTCTTTTCAAGTAATTCGGATTCGGTGATCGGACCGTCAGTGGAAAAGATCAACTCGCCATCACTGACCGGTGCATAGTCCGCATTTGCGAGGGCACTTCCAGATTCTGTCATCCATGGAACACTGACTGTAATGGGTCCATTCGCATTAAGCACCAGCATGGAAACCGTCAACTCGATGATGACGGTGTCATCATCCGTCGCTTCCACGCCAACGGGATCTCCTTCGACGTTGTCCCAGCTCGAAACTGTCAGGGCAACGGCCGCTTCGCGCGCCGCCACACAACTCGCGTCCGTTCCCGGTAATTCAAAGGAAACGTCCAACGGTTCTGATAAAGTCAGACATCCGTTCGAGTTGAACGTTCCGGCGACCGCGGGTTCTTGCGCTGTTCCATAGTCGACACCGAGGATTTGCCCGAAACCGCTGAAGTCTCCGTGTAAACCGGTCGAGTCAACGAAGATGTTGAATTCACCTTGGATTTCTCCGGGACCAAAGCCGGCAGCAAACGTGTTCTGCGCCGATAAATTGATGCTCGATGGATCGAGCACCAAGCCAAATTGCGGATCGGGTTCCAACGAGAAGCTTCCATTAAACGAAAGCGTCTGATCGAGAGCGGTCGTCTGATCGAACAACGTG
Organism: Planctomycetota bacterium; assembly: GCA_039179795.1. Classification (GTDB taxonomy): domain Bacteria; phylum Planctomycetota; class Planctomycetia; order Pirellulales; family Pirellulaceae; genus Rubripirellula. Next base: position 20,327 of record JBCDEM010000031.1, read on the forward strand.
TTGATTCCGGTCACGTCTTCGAAATGCACGCCGCCGCCATCAACGCGAATCGAAGCGGACCCATCGATGGAAAACCCACCGGGTACCCTCAAGTCCAACGTTCCGTTCGTGACGATTCGAGCAAACGGTCCATCAGGATTGTCCGTGCCATTTGGTCGCGTGTCGAACTCGAGCGTGAACTCACCGTCGATGTTGAAACTGGGACTCGAAAATGAGCTTCGCGGAGGAATCAAAGGAATGGAGCCAGCAAACCCATCCGTATAGATCCTCAGCGGCGAATTTTCATGACCGAGCGTTGCTACGAAGGGTCCCTGGGTGGTTGGATCGGTGATCTCGAATTGATATCCGAAGAAGTCGATGGATCCGCCCAGGGTCGCACTCAGCACACCCTGAAGTTGACCGTTGACTTCCATTTCTTGATGTGAAAGTCCGAACACCAGATTGTCCGTGTCAATCTCCAAACCCGGAATCATCAAGCGTTGGACGCGGCCTTCCGCCACAACGTTGGGAATCGGGAGAGAGTTCGACGGTGTGACGGTAAAGTCGAACGAGGTGTCGAGAAAGTTGGCGACATCGAAATTCGCGTGCACGGCGATCCCGCCATCGCGTTTAAGATCGTCCGTTGAATCTCGATCGAATCCTGGTGAGAAAGCTCGAACACAAGCGCCGGCATCGACCTGATCTAAATCCAACCAGTCGTACGCTTGGCGGACGAGTTCGCCGCCTTGTTCTATTTCCTCACCCAGACCGAGATGGAAAAACAGTTCGCTCAGTCGCTCCGTCAGTTCACCTGCCTGGTTTCCGGCGTTAGATGACGTCACCGACGTATTGCAAGCCGGCGGCAACGATCCGATCACGACCTCCGCTCCAACACGTATCGCGGAGGGGTGAATCGGGTCACGTAGCAGTGGATCCTCCTTCGAACGGTTTGGATCGAGTTGATTCAGAACGGAGTCGTTGACGCTCAATTCAAAACGCGTGTCTGCAACACCCAAGAACGTGCCGACGACGTCGACATCCAATCCTTCCTCTGTGAACCCGCCATTGATTCTGGCACCACCAATGTCAATGCCCAGTAGTTTTGAAGTTGTGGGATAACTCGGTGGATTGACTTCGATTGAATCGATCAACAGTGTGGATGATCCACCATCAATCTGTAAGGCACGCAGACCGGGTGCGCGAATCACCAGCGTCGATGGTTCGGCTCCACTGACCGATTGCAACGACGTGAGGGAATTGGCTTCACGAGCCGTCGTGTTTTGGCTGAAACCACGCAGGGAAACAGGTCCGAGTGTTTCCTGTGCGTTATCAACAAACGTGACGGCGACGACGGATACCGGGGAGTCGAAATTGAGGATCAGATCGGCGTCGTTGGGATCGGTTCCGACACTCAACCATCGATTGTTCGGATTCTCCGGATCGGCGATCAGTCTGACCGGTTCCAAGCCGCTCGTGTCACTGAGCTCATTCGCTGTTGAAGTGATCTGCACTCCCTGTGTCAATAATGTTTCATTGATTGCATCCAAGTCATCGCCGTCGTTGAATCCATCGGTTGCATCGAAGCCAAGCGTGTAGTTTGTGAGCGGAACGCCCTGCTCGTCATAGGGCGGCAGAGTGCGGTCAAACGGAACGCTGGCATAGGGGTCACTTAGTTGTCCCCAAGTTCCGATTAAGTACGCATTTGTCAAAGCAGAACCCGCGGCCGGGAATGCGCTGCCGACCTGCTCCGAAATGAAGTTTGCGATCGTCTCGGAAGTCGACCGAGGATCGCGCATCAATTGATCGAGTTGGGCACGCGTCGGACTGCTCAAAGATTCAATCACATCGTCGATGAAGTTCGGGATGAACAATTGCAGCTGTGCGACTTCTTCAACGGTCACTGCATCGCCGAGGATCGTTGGAACGTTACCCAACACTCCAAACGTTTCAATGGGATGGTTGGTGATGCATTCGTACAAACCCAATCCGTCACAGTTGAACTCCGATAACTGTTGCCGGAGGTCGGGGTCGTTCTGCAAGTCGTCCCAGAACGCGATAGGGTCGGTCAAGAATCTCGGCAGGGTCAATCGTCCGTCGACGAGCAGTCCGCCGTTATCGACTAAACGCCCGTAGTTATCGAATGATTCATCAATCTCGCTCGCCCGCACGAGAATCTTGTTGGGATCAAGCGTTGTCGGGTTGTTGTCGTAGAGCTCTTCATCATCCGTACCGAGATGTTCCGGTCCGTAAAACTTTTGAATCTTACCGGGTTGTTCCGGTGTTCCATCCAAGAACTGTGTCGCGCCTGCGGGGAACAGAATTCCTTGACTATTTCCGATCTGCAAACCGAAAAGATTCATTGAACTCTCGATGCCGACTCGCCAATCATCAGCCAAAGGGTCGATTCGAGGAACACTGGCCTCATACAGATCACGTAGCAGATTGTCGAATGGAAAATACGCTTCGATTTGCGTGCTGTCCTTCACCAATGCGGGAAGGAACGCCATGTTGAAGACTTGAGACAGTGTCGAAAACGTTCCTTGGACTGCTAGCTCGTTTTTGGAAACGGTGACATCAACCGATTGATCTGGCGGGCCCATCGGGAAGCCAAGGAAAGTCGGACGGAGTTCACCGGAAATGCGTAGTTTCGGATCGAATACTTCAGAGAGTTCTCGGGCGGCACCCTGATAACCGCCGAAAGTGGTCCGAGTGATTTGCGCGGCAAACGCTGCGCTGACACGTGCCGCGTTCAGGCTAACGCCAAAGGCGTCAAGGAACCGTGTGCGTTCATCCTCGTCGTCGATCCCTGCAAGTACTTGATCACGTAATCCCGTCATCTGCGTTTCGATTGGGCCCCAGAACGCTAGACCACTGGTTAACGCTTCTGCCGACGCATCATCGACGAGTAGCGACTGCGCGACCAAAAGAAATTCTTGTGTAAACACCGTCGTGATTTGGCTCAGACTCAACAGGTCCACATCACCGAAATCCAAATCCGAAGGGTTGGGCAATAGCCGCGTCTGAGATGTATCGAATATCCGATCGATGATCAGTTGTCTGGTGATCTCTTCCTGAATCACGTCTTCGCCATCGCGTCGTAGTATCAATCTCCATAGATCACGTTGTGGGTTGTTGGGATCTTCCAGATTGGGTGTGTACCCGGTCTTCCGAGGATCGAATCGTTCGTCATAGTCCGGGTCGGTCGAATCCGACAAATCGATGCCTTCAATGGTGCTCACGCGCCGGTCGGCTTCCCGTTGGTGAGCAAACATCTCCAAGGGTGATGGCACGCCATCGGCGGCGGAAACCTGCATCTGCTGCAGCACGTCGTAGAAGAAACTGCTCGTTGAACCATCGTCACCGTTGTCCAAGAAATCTCTTTCAACTGTTTCCAGGAATGCGATCGTCGCGAGCAATTGTCCTTCTAGGTAGCCACTGGTGTCGATCTGCGCGCCGATGACGCCTTGGCTCGGAAGAACCAAGGACAACAGACTGGGTGCGGCTGGAAGTCCCGCTGCGATATTGAAGACAGGATTGATTGGATCGGAAAAGTCCATCAGCATGCCTGCACCGACGAGCTTCAACCCAAGCACCTCAACGTCGGCAAAGCCGTAAAGCTGGAAACCGAATAGCTCGTCAAATGTCGCCAGGCCATCGGTGATGCCTTGGGCGACCGCGTTGCCATTACGATCTAAACGATTTCCTTCACGATCGAGGGCAAAACCTTCACTATCCATCGCTGGAATCGGCGCGTCGTCTGGGTTCTCTGATGCGTTCGCTGGTGCGTGGACGGGCCAACCTGGCGGCAAAGGGTCCGGAAGCGTGTTGTCGCTGCGGAGCAGCGCCCCGAAGTCATACCCGACATTGAATCCCAAAGTGACGCCTAGACCGAGTTGTGCGGCGACGTATTGATTCGTCAGCGTTCCCGATACCACGGCGCGGAATCCATCGTCCCAGGTAAACCGCAGCGGCAAGTCACCGAGTTCTCCTGTCGTCAGCAAGTCCGCAAGGACTTCCGGGTAATCCAACGGTTCGGTCAACGGACTGTTGGGATCGGTGACCTCAGAGATGATTTGTGAGAACGTTGGGTTCGCAAAAGCCAGTTCGCGAATGGCATTCTCGATGTCGGATGTCTTGATCTTCAAAGGCGTTCGCAATTCCGACACGGTGAAGATGTCGGTTGGCTCTTCGACGACCTTCAACGGATCCGCGTCGAAGATCAGGCCGCCTTCCAATCCAGTAAGGATGAAACCGCTGGCGGTCCCCGCTGCTGCTCCAATGGGGCCGCCCAGTGCGCCCACCAATGTGCCAATGGGGATCGGCGCGCCGCCTTTAAAACGAGCCAAGACCGGGCCGTATTCGGTCAGAATGACTTCGACACCCAGTCCGATTCCGTTGACCGCGACCTCTCCATTGATCGAGCCATAAAAAACGTTTTGTGGACGATCCGGTGTTCGGTCAAAAGTGAATACCCCGAGGCCAAGTGTGCCAGCGACCGTAAGGGGGCCAAGCTCCACGGGTTCGATACCGACTTTGACACCGTTCAAATTCTCAATGGGAAACTCGCAAGCCGAATCGAAGATGTATCCGGGAACATACTCCAATGCTGCGCCGTCGGTTACGTTTTCTGCGGCGATTGCGACGCATCCGGCCAAGTGTCCCAGGTTGACTTTTAGGCGTTCCACGTTGCCCGTAAGCGGGATCACTTCGGTGCCTTCCAATCCTCCACTAATCACCAACGACAAATTGTCTGGATCGGTAATGGGGATCACTAGTTCATTAACGAGTTCTTCACCGAGTCGCCGGATCCCTTCCGGTTCCGATCCTAGTTCTTGAATCTCATCGAAGGTCGGTGGCCCAACAATGAGTGGCGATGTGGGTGCGCCGGGATCGCGGGGATCGGCAACGCCATTGAATGACAAACCGATTTGACGCACGTCAAACGGAACCCAATCGGGTAGACCAAACAATCCGCCCTTCGCATCACGTGCCAAAGCGATGTAGGCACCATTGGGAAAACTTGCCAAGTCTCTGCTGCGATCATCTGGTGCTTCGGGATCGGGAATGAAGTAGCCAGCGTTAAGAGCAAACAGTTCGCCACCGCGGCCAATACCAAACCCACCCGCTTCGATCTCGAGTCCCGCGACTGGACCCAATTCACTGCCCAATGCGAGAGATCCTTCCTTGATGACAAAGACAGGTTGGTCGGGGCCGGCAGCTGGCGCAACGACAGCAGATCCGCAAAGGGTGACGTAGTCGTTTAGTTCGACGCAGACATTCTCCGCTTCGAACGCACGAACTTCAAAACTGCCCGTCAAGTTGAAGGGTGAGTCATCGGTAAACGTGTTAATGAAGGTGCCACGTAAATTCACCGCCGCATCTTCGATCGTTCCGCCCAAAACCTCACCGAGGCCTGTATCTGATTCTGCAACCAAATCGATTATCAACGACGTTTGCCGTTCGTTGGTCACGGGATTCGTAACGATGGGTCCTTCATAGCGTCCGCCCACGGTAACGGTCGCGATCGTGTTTGTGGTTCCACCTGGCGGATCATCGACGACGTGAATGCCGCCAACAATGTCCGGAACAAACTCACCATTCTGAAAACCACCCAGTCGAACGAGGCCCGTGATCTCCAATGCCTCGTACACATTAAGGTCTTTGAACCCCACGTAGATGGGACCTAGCTCCTTTAACAGAGGTCCGTCATTTCCAACCAAGGATCCGAGACTCAATTCGGTCGAAATGTAGCCGTTGCGACAGAGTGTCCGTTCATCGAACGGTAGACCATCGATCCCACTCAGATCGATGGATGGATCATCACTGAAAATACTGATGCCACGATCGCACGTCAGTTGATACGCATCTGGACTGCTGAGTAATCGCTGTTGATCGGAAAGCGGTGCCGGGTCCGGTTGATCAATGGCAAAGATCGGCGTGAAGACACCATCCAAAGATGAAAAAATCGCGTTGTCAAAATCGATTTGCCCAGAGACCAACAGGTCAAAGTCCGACAAGTTCATGATTTGACCGTCGGTGTTTCCAACGTCGTTGAAACGCAGCCCAACACGATCGAAGTTGAACGGGAATACGCCACCCACATCCAATTTCTTTTGAATGGCAGACGCATTCACATCGATGGTCACTTCGTCCTGCAACAGCAGGAAGTCCGGGATCGGTTCGGACAGCGTTGGCTTGCTCAACCCGAACAGCCCGGGATAGACCGCATCCGTTGTCGGATCATCATCATCGTCCAACGGTCCAATATTGGGACCACTGATCGTGACGAGGTCCGCGTCCTCGCTGAGAGACGGAATGCGAATTTCGATGTTCCCCGTCTGCAACAGCGGAACGTTCGGATCATCCGTGAGATCGATCTTGGCGTCATTGAGCGTCACGAACAGCACGTCGCGTATTCCGGCGCTTGCACTGCCGGCGGACAAAACCGCTCCCGCCGGTGTCAATCGAATGCCACCATCGCGGATCGCCACCAAACCTTCGGGCGAATCGGGATCATTGGGATACAGCGGTGTCCCCGACTCTGAATCAGCAACCTGGAACAGCAAAGCGTTGAGATCTGATAATTCGATCGACGCGAAAACGTAACCATCATCTGAAGCGTCTACAGGTACTGAAGTTACCAGAGGCGGAATTTGTCGAATGTCGACATCACTAAATTGCACATCGAGCAATCCGGTCAGTCGGGCGCTATCGATCAGTAACGAATCCCCCAGTTTGATGGCGGAACTATTGGCAACGAATCGACCGTTGTCCGACTTCCAAATACCCGCTTCGATACGCCATTTGTTGTCAAACTGGTCGAGAAAAGAGTCATTGAAAAGTGTCGTCGCAAACGTTGGCAAACTGTTTGTTGCGGCGGGACTGTTGACGGCGTCTGATCCCAATGTCACATCAGGCGTTGCAACACGTTCCACCATCAGTTCAGCATGATCGAACGACGCACGACCATTGGGCGCACCAATGCCAAGACGGCCAAATAGGTTTTCGTCGTAAGCATGGCTGAGTAATCGTTGGTCATTCGTCTCACCAGGATTGCTTGCCCAGAGCTCCACCTGATTGCCTTGCAAGACGAGCGTGACTCGGTGTTGTGTAGAGTCTGCCGCTGTATCGGCGGGAAGTCGAAAATCCGCTCCTTCAGGGACCCGCCATTGTCCGTCATTCGAATCGGGAGTGACCGCACCCAGCTCCCATCGGCCAAACGCTGCGTTGAGGCCGGCAAACTTAAAGTTGTCTGCCGCTTCGTAATCGAAAATCAGATAGCCACCGGTCTGATGATCAATATCGATGGACCAAGCGGCTTCGGTCGGGGACGCAATGCTGTTTCCTTCAACGTCTTGCAAGTCCAAGATGCTGAGGACCTGGCCGCCAATCTCGGCTGAGACACTTGCACGAAAGCCTCCGTTGTCTTGATCATCCCCGGCAACGGTGTCAATTTCCGCCTGGAAAGTCAATTCAACGGTTTCGTTTGACTGTCGTCCAACCTGGTTTCCATCGTCGACCGACATCACGAGACGCCCGCCCAGATGCCCGGCCAGTTCCAAATTAGAGTCGACGTTGATTTCCAACGCGGCATCGCGAATGCTGAAGTCTCCAATCTCGACTTCCAGTCCCGCGCCCAACCTTCCTGGCGGATCGATCGTGAGTGTATAGAAAGGATTCTGCCCCCCACGATCGTCGAATACATGAACGAAGTAGGTGCCCGCCGGTTGTCCAAGCATCGTGATACGCGCTTGATCAGCGAAATTAAGCCCGTCGACGCGAACAAGTTCAAGGTCCGAGTCGGCAGATTGATCATCTGCGTCGGTCGTCAGATCGGTTTCCTCCAACAAACGATACAACGCAAGATCGAGGTCTCCGCGTCGTTGGTCAAAGTCAATCTGGACAAAGCTTGTGGCGTCACCTGCGTCAGTTGTTTCAAACCGATACCAATCGGCGGCATCCGTCAGAGCCAGAACATCCTCAGCAACATCCGGCTCAACGCTGTTTGGATCTTGGCCACCAAGCGTCAACTGATTGTGAATCGTTCCCAGGTTCGCAAGATGTTCACCGGTGACGCGTTGCCACGTATCGTTATCCTCGTAAACGTCATCGTTTTCGATCTCCGGTGTTTCCGATCGATTGACGGTCGCCGTTGCCAGTCGATTGAAGAGATCTTCTGGCAATTCAAACAGATCCGCGGTGCGAAGCTGGAATTGCCAGGGTGCGTCCGCGTCAACGTCCGATGGCACTTTGTAAATCGCGCCAGCCGCTTCAAGGCTCGCTAGCGCATTGTCGGTTTGCGTATCGTTAACGCCGGGAATGGAAGCCTTACCTTCAATGATCGCCTGAAAGCTCTCCACGGGATCGCCGTCAAAGTCAACCTTAACGTTCGTTAACTCGCCAAGTTCGTGGAACCTCAGTTTCCTCTGCTCAACAGCCACATCGCTGAAATCGATTGTGATCTTGCTGGTGGCGTGACCCTCAGCGCGAAAGTCTTCCAAAATGCCGTCGATCAGTTCGTCGGCACCGAATGTTGCTGAGATCCCGAACTGGGCACCAATTTCCGTAACTTCACGACCGACTAATGTTCGCTGCTCGCCGCCACCTGCAAGCAGATCATCGACACTCGTAAATGAAGAAGTCAGATCATCCGGTTGCGTCAGTACATAAAACGGACTGTTCGACGTATCGATTCCAAAAACGATCTGCCCACTGAGTTCCGGTCGGTCGAGCGAGACGTCACCACTGAACCCATCGGGGAGCAATCCTGTGAAATCGGCAGCAAAGACTGTCGGTGGAAGCTCGGCCGCCATTCCGTTGAGATCGAGTTTGACACGGATAATGTCCTCGGGCTGCGCCGGTAAACCACTGCTAAACCAATCCATCACAGAATCGAGTTCGACAATATTCAGCAGATCAAGACTGTTGGAGAACCAATTGCCTAAAGAACGGCTGAAGTCCTCAAAGTTTTCCGGTCCAGCAAAGGGAAGTTGAATCGCATCCAACCCGAAACCGTTGCCCAGTTGTGATTCTTCATTTGCGGCGGCAAGCGGAACGCTCAGCTGGTTGGCCGCTGCGACGGTGGCCGAGTTATTGATTAGCCCACCGCCGATGCTAGTCGATCGGTTGGTTTCCTCATTCACCTCTCCTTCAGGTATCGAATCGGAAACGATGACTCGAAACTGAGTTAGTTGCGGTATCACTTTTGCCTGCGAGAACTCAGCCGTAAACGATGCTCCGTCGCTGCCCGTCGAAGCCAGTACACCTGATAGTGTTCCGGGTTCGTCTCCCACCGTCACACGGACTCTACCCGGAGCGATCGATTCCATGCTGGTGATGGAAACGGACGAATCTGGATCGAATTGATGGGCAAGATTGGGGTAAGCGATTGGAACCGGGCTCTTTCCTTGCAACACACGTGTTTCAAGAATGAAGCTATCCCCGGGTGCAACGGTGATGGTCGTATCCAGTGGAGGGAATGTCTCGTTGGATGATGCTGTACCGTCGGGGAGAGGTGCTGGAATGACATCCTGATCGATGGGCAATCGAACTCCTGCTTCGGAGGTGTAGTCTCCGCGTTTGCTGGCCAATACTAAATCGGTGTCGTCGTATTCATCGAAGGCTCTCAGAACGACCTCGAGGTTCGGATCGCCCGTGACGATGCTCACTTTCTGAGTGTAAGTTCCACCACGAAAATTTCGTTGCCGTTGCGACTTGTCATTGAATCCATAACTGACGGCGTCGACCGTTAATCCGCCAGCTTCCGCGATGACTTGAGGTCCGTCATTCGGTGTTTTCAGCAACAGATGGATCGTTGCACCGACGATCGCGTTATCAGCCGTACCATGAACTTCCGGTTCGCGAATCTGGATTTCATAGCCAAGTCGCTCTTTGATGCTCTCGAGACTGTATTCCGGAAATTCTTCAAACAGCGTTGAGCCGGCCACCTGCGTTGTGAGTGCCAAGGCTTCGCGAGCTTTGGCAACGTTCGTCTCTTCCAATGCCTCGTTTACATACGCGTCAATCGCTGCTCTCAATAGTCCGATGACTTTTTCACGCAGTTCAAATTCGTCTTTGTTCGGATCCTCCTGATCCAAGAATCGATCATCAATGCCGTAGACGGCGTTTTGTTCTTCGAAGCGGAAATACTCGATGGCGACGGAGAGCGCGCGTTCGGGTTTGTCGACCGCATCTTGGATTCTTTGCAAAAGTCCCAGCGGTTCCTCGGGGTCCGTCAATCGCGACGTAAGCCACTTACGCTGAATGGACTCGAGCAGATCCTCATCGGGACCGGTGTTTGTGCTGCCAATCACGTTGCTACGTCCGACGATCGCCAAGTGCCGACCCGCTTCCGTTGCCGCAATCGTTTGTGCTTCGGAGTAAGCGCGCCGAATCCGCAGCCCGTCTCGCAAGTTTAGATCGTCCGTCGTGTAGTCGATGAAAATCGAGTCGGTAAACGTTTCACCATCTTCCTGGTAAGCGACTGCGATCTGCGTGCGCCCGACTTTCAGATCATTGTCGATCTCTCCGGATGGAGGGACAAAGATGAATGAGATCTTTCCGTTGGCGTCAGTTTCCTTGAATCCATCTCGCACACTCCCACCACCAAGGCTTTGAACGAAAACAGGCTTACCGGCAAGCGGGATTCGGCCTCGAGTGAGTTCTGCTTCGACATACACGTACTCGCCGTTGATCGACTCGATATCCGTTTCGCGGAACGCTGAATCACGCTCACTATCGAGGGATGCCTTCAGGACAATGTCTGGGGACGTTCCTAGTGTGACGATCTGCGATCCGTAGGTGACGGCATCGAGACGAAGTTTCCGAGACGGAGTGATGTTGATCGTCTCATCAAAACCGAAAACGACATCAACGAGCACTTGAGGTGATTCATCGTCACCGAAATTGATGGTCGTTTCAAAAACTCCTTCATCGTTCGCGCGTTGGAAATCAGTCGCGATTTGCGCAGGACCAAGTGGCGTGACGGTTACCAGCAATGGCGCGGTGCTGGGCGGAACTAATAGCTCTTCGACGCCGTCAACTCGTAGGCCCGCTTTCACATTCAATACCGCATTGTCCGGCGCTCCTTCTAGGAAAGTCATCTCCTGGTCAAATTCGACGGCAAAGCAGAAGTCTCCCACGAGTTGATCAAACCGCGGGTTGGAATCGAACGTCTCAATACCCTGAAATAATTGAAGCGCTTGGGCGACGTTAAAATATTGAAATGCTGCGTTGCCTTCGAGGATAAGGCGGCCTAAGAACTCGTTGAGTTGCTGTTCGTCCTCAAACGATCCGCTACTTGTCGCTCGCTGATTTCGGTAGTCGGTTGCTCGGGCAGCACAGCGATCATTGACGCGATCGACCGCATGAGTCAGAGCAGACGCAACGAGCTGTTGCGACTGTTGAAAAGCACCTGCTTGTTGAGCGCCAAGGACTTCTTCGATCGTGAATCCAAGCACACCGACCGAAGCCTGCCATTCAAACCAATTTGAAAGCGCTTCCTCAAGTGCTTGTCGATATTCCGGGTCCCGATGCGCTGGATCGGATTGCCAACTCGTTTGCAGTGGGAAGCCATTGTTCTCCGTTACGGCATTCAATCGACTCAACACACTGCCGGGATCATCACCTTGAATGTCATCGAGTGAAATTCCGATGAACCAATCCCGCATGATTTGTTTCGCGGTCTGTTCAAAGCTGACATCATCAAAGAACGAGAATGCCTCGTTCGGTTCACCATTGGGATCGGTGTTGTCGACCACGGCGAACGCCAACAGCGCTTTTGCACGCACGGCATCATCCGTTCCATTCGGCGGATCGGGATCACCCTGATCGTCCGGCGATCGCTGATAACTAATCAGCAAACGGTCGTGATAGATCACGCCATCTTCAAGGTGCGAAACGCCGATGACGGCGACACCGATATTCGCATCCCCAGGAGAAAGTGCTGGTGGCGTGTATTCGATCGTGGCAAGGCCAAGCTGACCGGTATCGACCGAATCGACATCAATCGCACCTCCACCGACCAACGTGAAATTCACGTCAGCATCGCGAATGGGAATTCCGGTACGAGACAGGTTGACCTGCACAACCGCTCGCTCACCGAAATCCAAGTGAACGTTCTTGCTCTGCGCCGAATCGTCGACCGCTGTGTTGGGAGCAGCAGTAAGACTGATCTGAGGATCATCCTTGAGTTCCGCGATACGGTTATCGAGCGAGATTCCGGGGATGCCTGCATCCACGATCACACGCAATACATCTTCGGACGGTCCCCGTTCTGCCGTCGCCTCCAACAAACTGGCAGATTCGACAACATACGTTTCCGTTTCTTCGAACTGCGTAGGAGCGTATCGCGAGCCCAAGAACGCTCGGCGCTGTTGACCTTGGCTCAGTTGTTCGGCGGTCGTTGATGGTAATGGAGTCGTTACGGTGGCCGAGGAAAGTCCCTGCGGGATCAGGTTGATCTCCACCGGTGCCGGTAGGCCATCTTGCATCACCGGCGTCAACTGCTGTCCATCACGGATGACGATGCGCGCTGCAACTTTCAAACTCGCCTCGTCACTTCCGCCTGTGATCTGCGAGCCTGTGATCTGCGAGCCTGTGATCTGCGAGCCTGTGATCTGCGAGCCCGTGATCTGCGCGCCCGTGATCTGCGGGCCTGTGATCTGCGGGCCTGGGGTTGCATCAGCGGGAGAGTCAGGTGGTACCAACCATTCGATCGCGATTCCCGAACGGTCCAGCACTTCGAGACGATCGACCCAAGGTGTTGCCGGTTGAAAATCAAAAGGAAGGTCGAGCACTGTCGAACCGCTGAACGCCCACGACAATGCCTCGTAGAGAGACGAGAGTCCTTCGGTCTCCGCGGTCGCTTGAAAGTCAACGATGCGGTTTTCGGAAAGTGTGGCGACCGCATCCAGTAAATCCTGCGTCACGACCGGCAAACTACCAAACAAGGCGGCTGGATCCAGTAACGAATTGGCTACACCAAACCATTCCACGTAATTGCTTCCTGCGATTCTCGCCGCGTCCGATGCGGCGATGTAAGCGTCGTCCGACTCACCGGCGTTTTCCGCTAAGTCGCGAGCCGTTATTACCAGTGGATACACGGAATCATCAAACCACTGGATAAGCGGAACTCGTGCCGCTTCGGAAACCGCCTCCGTTATTTCCCCGCCGGTTTCTTGAAGCAACTCCGAGAGCTGTGCTCGCACATCCGTTGCGATGGGTTGCTGTGGAATTCCGAGGAAATACGAAACGACCTCCATTTGTGGGACATCGTTACGAACGATTTCAATACGGGCTGAATCGGTGTAAAGCCGTCCATTGTCAGTCAACGTTGCGGCGATCGTTACTTCCGTTAGCTCACCAACCGCTGGTGCTTCGAAAATGGTTTTGGCAAATCCATCGAGTGGCGTACGCGGTACAACAAGCGTCGTCTGCAGCGAAGCGGTATCTAAGAAACCAGGGCCCTCCAGGGCAAATGAAAGCGTGCCATCGGTAAGTGGACCATTGCCGCGTCGAACTCTCGCTTCGACGGAAACGGCCTGGCCTTGGCGGACGGTGGCACGGTCACGCGTCAACACATCCTCCGACAGCGTCCCCACGAAGACGTTCAGTTCGGGACGACCCTGGATTACATTGGTTTTGTCGTTGATCAGACCGATCAATGGCAGACCAACTTCGTACTGAACCTGTGCGAACGTATCACCTTCGCCGAGGCGAACACTGGTCGTTAGCGATCCATTGACATCTAGTTCACCCTGCGTGATCGGTAGTAAGTCGGGACGATCTTGCCTGTTCAGGTAGGTGGCAAGTTGTTCGAGACGGTTGATACCCAGGTAATCATTCAAGGGGTTAAAACTCGTTTGAATCGGATCGTATGCCGACGCAAGCGGATCGCCAGCGATGAAGTTGCGATTTCCCGCACCCGCCATCGTGACGACCAAATTGCCGCTCGCGTCACGGATTGTCTCACTGAATCGATCGTACGACGTATGCGCATTGATGTCTGGGGCTTCACCGTCTGGCGGCAGTTTGATTTGCCATCCGCCCTGAATGTTCAATTGGGCAATGCGATTGTCTTCGTTGGGATCGCCGTCACCACTGATGACGCCGTTCGTATCGTGAGCACCGTCTTCGCCCTTTACACTGAGTGTCGCCGATTCAACAACGACATTGATCACTAGTTCATCCAATGCCTGTGCGACTGTAAGACCGTTGTTTACAGTCGCCAGTTCCAAGTACTCCGCAGTCTGTGCCCAGCGGACTGCTTCAATCGCGCGGTCAAACACTCCTCGTTCTGCGACAACACCGTCAACAACCAAATGGTTGAGTGGCGCGGGCGGGTCGGCCAAGTGAAGCTGGATCGCTTCGGTGTGTGATCGATGAATCGCGTGGTCGAGCGCGCGAATGAGACCATTTCGAACGTTGAGACGGGTGGTTGCATCCACCACATCTTCCGGCTCAAGACCGTTGACTGCGACGGCGTCCAGCCACTGCAAGTAACTCGTGATAGCGGCGTTGAGCGACGATTCAAAAGCGTCCGTTTCAGCTGGATTGTGTGTCGTGTAAAAACCTTCGAGCACATTGAGTCGGGCAACGATCGAGTCGGGCGCTGCCGCTTCGCCTTCCGCTCCCGCTGATCCAGAAGTTGTTGGCGCTCCCTGAAACCATGCCGCCAACTCAGGCGTTGCGGCTGTACGGACTGAATCGGCATCGATCTCTTCACCGGAGGCGATCGCATCCAGTAGCGCTGACAACAGATGCGCATCAATTCGTTCGCGGGCAAGGGTTCCTTCGGCAGCTTCGTCCATCGTCTCGGGCAACATCCCTCGGGGTCGCACCAATGGGTCCCGACGAAGTGACTCGTTCGAAAAACGAAACTCACCCAATAGATCTTTCACGAAGTCGGGAACTTCGATCGCATTAATGATCGACTGACCGAATTGAAGTGAGTTCTCAGCGAGTACACCAAGCGTGTAATCATTCTCCCCATCCCCGTCGACGTCAGGGTTGGCCAGGCCAAATTCTCCAAACTGCCAACCCTGTTCGTTATCGCTTAGACCGATCGACAATTCCGCGCGACCGCGCACGATGAATGGGTCACCGCCATGTTTCTGGTTGGGAAGATTCGGATCGACATCGACGTAATCGAGAAAGCCGAAGATCAAATCGCCATACACATCTGCATCGACTCGATCGATCTGCGGCAACACCACTGAAAACTGGCCGTCAGCCAAGTCATCAGCCAAATCCTGGATTTCGTCCAAGTGAATCCGTGAGTTGTTGTCACGATCGATCTGGATGAGATCCAAGTAAGGGCTTGCAGAGACGGTGCCACCGGCACCGACACCGAAGGTCTCGAAAGCGTAACCGCGTGCTTCACCGGTTCCTTTCAGGCTGGCTGCCACACGTGAGTTTTCAGCGTCCAGATACAGGCCGTCTTCGTTCCAACCAACCTGTAACAGAATGTCGGGTGTGGCTTCGATGTTGACGCGCCCTGAAATCTCGAACTCGTCAAAACTACCGATGCCGTCAAAATTGAACGGGAACCCAGCGTCAAATCGCCCCAACGTGTCACCGTCTAAGTCGACACGTAGTTGCATCAAATCCACGATGGTCGCGTCCGTGCCACTGAGTAGATTTTCAATTTGCTGATCCGACAGGACGGAAACTTGCAGCCACTGTGGAAGTAAGTCGAGATACTGTTGCAGTCCGCCCGATTGATCCATCGGTGGATCGTTCGTGTTGCTCGGCGCACCCGCGAGCAGTTGCGCAGCCGCCGCGGCATCGATGACGCCGCGACCGCTTCGTGGGTCCTCGGGACCGCTGCCGATAGCCGTTGCACTCGCTTTGATCGCTTCACGAATCTCGTCCTGCGTCGTTGTCGGTGCGAGTTGATTCAGCAAAGCGGCAACCGCCGCGGCATGCGCTGCGGCGCTCGAAGTTCCTCGAAATGCGCTTCCGAACGTGAAGCCAAACCCAGACGTATCGACGCCTGATGGCGCCGCGACATCGGGCAACCGCAAGGATGCGTCACCGACACTGCTGTAGGGTGATGCTACTTCCGGCGTTTCGTTTTCGACGGCGCCGACAACCAAGACATCCTGCAAGCGCGCCGAGCCGAAAAGCTGTGGACCGCGAGTCGATTGCAATTGTGCCTCACCCAAAGTGACCAACTGAAACTCGATCTCCTGGCCTGGCAATTGACCGTTTATCAATTCGATGGCAACGTCGACAGTGACTTCAGCCGTCGAGTGGTTGGCGAGAGTCAAGCTATCAATATTCAAAGCGACGTTCGGGATTCGTCCGTTCGTTTGACCAATTGGGAATCCGAGGCGATTGATTTCTACATCAGTTGGCAGTTCGTCAACCTGCATGGCGACGACCGCACTCGGTGCCAGAAAGTTTTGGCTCGTTTGCAGTACGAAGCGAGCGACGGATTGTGGTGCGAGAGTTACCGGGATCGTAGTAATGGGTACTTCATCACTTCCGCCGAAGCGATGCAGTCGCCGTGTTGCGTTACCCGCCTCGGCGACGTTGATCAAACTCAACGTGTCACGGTACGCACGCTGTCCATCGTTGCCCGCCGCTTGAATGAACAGAACATCGTGTTCTTCGATTTGTTCGGCTAGATAACGGGTGAAAGGGCCTGCCGTAAAAACCGACTCGGTGTAGTCGACGACGTCCGAGACAATCACATCGACGTCTTGGACTTCGGTCATCCAAGCCACTGCTGCCAGTAACGAATCCGTGTCGTTCGCAGAGGCAAAGGCAAGTTCGGCTCCAGGAGCAAGGTCATGGATCACTTCCATCATCGCTGTGCCGCGTCCACCGAACGAATCACTTTCTGAACGCGTCGCCAAGTCGCTCGGAAACGTAGGCAGGGACACGGGCAGGTCACCCGTCAACTGCGAGTAGACGAAGCCATCGGCGCCCGTTGAAATCACGCCAACTTTCACACCACTCCCATCAATACTTCGTTGGTACCGAACGGTGTTCGTGCCCACGGTGAAGTCGCCCTCGGATCGGAAGAGACCTTGGCCACCAGCCGCTGGGTCATTCGGTTCCAAGAAACCACGCACGGCACCGAACAGGGATGAGATCCAGGACGCATCCGATGCTCCGAAGTCGGCCGGATTGATTCCAAACAGCTCCGGGGCCGCATCGGCTGGAAGCGTGTCGTTAATCAGTGGCAATGAGATAGCGTTGAAGTTTGCTGCCGCTTCCGGGCCAAGCAACGTATCAAACATGCCCGCGAGCAAACCAACACCTGCAGTCAACAGATCATCTGAGTTGGGGTAAGCGATGTTGGGAAGACTAACTTCAACGGGTTCGATTTGTTCACCATCGAGTTGCTGAAAGAAACTCCACGTTCCGTCGTACGTTAGTCCGGTCGGATCCAACGTATGAGTGATCGATAAAGTTGATTCACCAGAAGAACTGACATCAAAAATCAATTCGGGTGATTCGTCGTAGTCTTTGAGACGCAGACGTTCATCGGGAGACAGTGAAACGCTGACAGGTGACGCTGATGGGACGGAGACGGTGCCGGCCAGATCGAGAGTCAACGCGCCCGCGTTTAACGGGAAGTCTTGCTGATTGACTTCCCCACCGCCTTCAGCCGTCAATTCGAAGATGGATGAAGGTCCAACATAAAATCCAGCCGTGTCGATCCCGAGTTCTAGATTCGTCAGTTTCGTTGTAGCGTCGTAGGTAAGCTCGCCCGCTAGCTGAACGCCTTGCGGAATCTTGCTCAGTCCGACGAACGAGTCGACCGCTGCCGGAATGATGGTTGAGAATTCAACGACTCGCTCGGAAACAGACACTTGCAATAACTCACCGTTGCCGTCACCTGCGATCGCGTCCACTTGGTAGCCAGCAGAGACCAATTCGGCTTCCAAATCTTCAAGCGTCGTCACGGGCGTGTCGAGCGTCGGCAATAGCGAGGCGACGTTAGCTTCCAGGTTTACCGAATACAGGTTTCCCAGTCGCTGGTCACTGCCGGGTAATCCGCGATCACCGGCATTGAACCAATCAACCATTTGATTTCGTGTTGCCAACACACCTCGGTTGAAATCGCTGCGCAACGCGCCGGCAATGATCTCCTCGGTTGCTTCGACGACGGTGATCAAAACACCGTCGCTCACGTAACTCACCTGCCACGCCTTCGTGGCATCGATCAGAACACCGTCGATCGTGGCAAATGATCCAGATCGTGAATCCGACATTGCCACCTGATAGCTATCGTCCAGCGTTGGCATAAAACCAGGGGCCACACCTAATGAAATCTCGCCAGTGACGGCATAGCTACCGTTTACAGCAAGCTGGTCGTAGTTGGTTCCCGCCGAGTCGTCATCTCCGTCATCTGGAGCTCCCCTGACATCCACGGCGAGTGTTCCACCGGTAGCTGTCAGGTTTCCGTCGATCGTAAGTTGGCCGTTCGGGGCAATCGTGCCTCCTTGTTGCCGAACGTTTCCGAAAAGAGTTCCTTCTCCCACGATCGCACCATCGATCAAGTCGATGAACCGACCGCCCCCCCTGACCGTTAGTGACCCGCCATCCAGCGCCGTCTCACCGTCGAACTGAATGAACTCTAAATAGTCAACGTTCGAACTGCCGAGGTCGAATCGACCATGGTTTTGAAACGGTAGCTGGCGAGTGTTCGTGATCACTCCTGCCGTGTGCAAAACGTTCCAAGTGCCTTGGTTAATGATCGTTCCGCCAGTGAAGGGAGAGACACCGATGGAAGCGTTGGTCGCTTCGTGGAAGATTCCCTGATTTCGCAGTGTGCCGAATCCGAATGCGAATGGACCCGCGACCCAGGTTGCTTCACCTTGGTTTACAAATTCACCACCTGAGAAGTTCAATCCTCCACCGGTTGCGATATCACCCAGCGTCGCCGCGCCTGTGCTAACGACTTTCGCCCCCGAAGCCATCGAACCCTTCATCCAATGAAAGTCATCGGTCACGGTGATCAAGCCGGGTCCGCGAATCTCAGAGCCTTGGAATACGAGTGTCGGAATCTCGACATCTTGTGCAAACTGAATGCTGCCACCGTCGGAAATGTTGACGGTACCGCTGACCTGAAAGTCACCATTGATTTTGGTTGGTCCATTGCTGCGAAACGTCAACGTCGATGCAACATCGGTTTGAATACTGGATGATTCGTCAAACGTCGGTTTGCCATCGACGACCAACTCGCTATCAGGACTGACAAGAAACTGTCCTTGGTGCGTGACGGCATCGCAGCAGTTGCCCAATTCCAGAATCCCCTCTCTGACGTGCAATACACCGTTGTTTGTGAATTTGCCAAACAGCTTTTTGTGGTCGTTGGATTCAACGAGTGTGTCCATGATCATCGTCGCACCGGAGTGGTTGACGATGGTCGCACCTGATTGAAACGGACCGGGAGGAAGAATGTCGGCGTTGGAGGTAAACGTAAACGTTCCGCGATTGGTGATTGATGAGCCAACGATCCCAACGTCACCACCCGACCAGGTCGAGTCGGATCCATCGACGAAGATGCTGCTGAATTGAAGACTCTTGGCTTCGTCTGTTGCGATCTCAAGATTGCCGCCAATCTCAAGTCGCATTCGGTCAATCGACATTGATTTCCAAGTCAGATCTCCGTCGACGATCAGTTCTTTTGCGCTGCCGTTTCCGCCAAGAATCGGACCGTAGTCGTTGCTGCGTCCCTCCAGAATCAAACCAGCCACTCGGGATTCGGAAGCGATCTCCAATCGACCTTTTTCGGCGATCCGCAGAATCGCATCGCTGTCGACACTATTGACGAGATTTCGACTGCTGCCAAAGTTGACAACCTCGACGGTTGATCCGGCAAATTCAGCGCCGATTTTCACATCGTCATTTTCCGCCGGGACGCGACCAAGATCCCAATTGGAGGCTGTGTACCAATTGGCGTTGTCGCCGATTCCACCCGCAACCCCGTCGTTGTTCGTATCGCCGTCCCAGCTAATCACCGCCAACAAGCGTCGGTCTTCAAGCTGTTCGAAAAGGTGGCGACGGCGTTTGGTCCGGCTTTTTGCTGCCATGCGGGATCGCGGCATGGGAATTCCTGCTGTTCGAAAAGACTGGTCGCGTGACCCACCGGGTTCGAACGGAAGGAAAACCGGACACAGATAAATCCAAAATGCGCTCTTTTCCCGCGAAAAACGCGATTTCGGCGGGTTGGCCCCCCGCCGGCACGACAAGCTGCGATCCAATCAGTTTGGCGGTTCGCATACAATTAAACGGAAAAGCGTCGGGCAGATGATGTTGGCCCCCGGTAGGCTCGCCGTTACAAGTCATTCCCGCCGCAGGAATCACGTTCGGGTGGCGAGATAGGTGACCGGCCGCCGAAGATCAGGGGCGTTGCATGGTCGTTTACGGAGAAGCAAATTGAATCGAATCTGCCTGCTGCTGTTCGCGATCCTCTGCTTCGGGTCGACGACGGCCGCCCAGCCACCCCCCGCCAAGACGCCCGCCGCCCAGCTGACAGATGGCCAAACTGCCAAGGTTGAGAAATCGATCGAGTATTGGGTTTCGCAACTCGGTCACGAGCACTATCTGCGGCGCGAACTTGCCAGCAAGAAACTGCGTGATGCGGGACCGGCTGCGGTACTGCCTCTGATCGAAGTCACTCGCAGTGGCGATTTGGAAGTCGTGGAACAAGCGACCGCTGTGATCACCACCATCGCACTGACGACCTGGCCCAGCCAAGATGGTGGTGCGTGGGATGAATTATCGCGTGTTGCCGAGACCGGCGGCGGGCGACGCGCTTCCTCCGCTCGAAGTGCTCTCCGCGAGATTCGTGAGTACCGATCAATCGAGGCCCGGAAAGCGTTGTCGGCTGTTGGCATCTTTGTCGGCGTGGACGAATTTGCTGTTGGAGCCATCAGCAGTCCGGAAACCATCGTTGAGATCGACGATCAATGGCAGGGTGACACGGATGCTTTGCAGTGGCTCGCATGGTTGTCCGGAGTTCGTAACGCTCGGATCAAAGGCAAAGCTGTTCGGCAAGACGTATTGGAAAGCGTTACAAAGATTCCGGGTTTGGAAACGCTTGTCGTCATCGACGGTAAAGTATCAAACGAAGCGCTTCAGCCATTGGTCAAAATGGATCGGATTGAATCGCTCGAATTTCGTTACGTGAAGCTATCCGACGAGCAAGCCGAATTGATCGCTCAGATTCCGATTCGCATTGCACTGAACTTGATGGGCACCGGAATCTCCGAGAGTAAGGTTGCATCGATGGGTGCACAGTTGCCCGGCCTAAAAATCACGCATCGACGAGGTGGATTTTTGGGTGTCTCATGCATGGATAGTTTGCGTGAGGAATGCACGATCAGCAGCATTGTGCCCGGCAGCGCAGCGGAAGAGGCGGGCTTGATCCAGGGCGATGTCATTATCGGGATCGATGATGTGGAAGTGAAGCTGTTTCGTGACTTGCAAGAAGCAGTCAACTTGCATGTGCCAGGAGAAGAAGTCGAAGTCCGATATCGTCGCGGCAAAGATATTCAAACTGTTACGCTGCGGTTACGTCGCCTTGAGGATTCGTGAGCAGGACATCCACGGTAGCAACACCGCCTTCGGTTGAACGAAGGCCTCTCGAGTGTGACGATGTTTGGCAAGACTCTGCGTGGAGGCAGTCGTTGCGTCGACGGCTGTTGCGTTGGTTTGGACGTCACGCCCGTGAGTTGCCTTGGCGCAGCGATCCGACGCCCTATCGCGTCTGGGTAAGCGAGATCATGTTGCAGCAGACGCAAGTTGCAACCGTTCTCCCGTACTTTGAACGGTTTCTCAGGACGTTTCCGGACGTTGTGTCACTTGCCGAATCAGATGAGCAGACGCTACTGAGTCATTGGGAAGGATTAGGATACTACCGTCGCGCACGTTCGATGCATGCTGCCGCAAAACAAGTCGTCGAAAAGCATGGCGGTGAATTTCCCACGACGTTCGATGAAGTGATCGCACTACCCGGGATCGGACGCTACACGGCCGGTGCGATCCTGTCGATTTCTCAGCAATCGGCACTTCCGATCTTAGAAGGCAACACGCTGAGAGTTTTCAGTCGTTGGATTGCCCTTCGCGGTGTTGCGCCGGTCGATAAAGAAGCCAATCGGTTGCTTTGGCTGCTCGCAGAAAAAATGCTTCCTCGAAAGCGTCCCGGAGACTTCAACCAAGCGTCCATGGAACTCGGCGCGTTGGTTTGTACTCCGACGCAACCGGCTTGTGATGCCTGCCCGGTCACCGATCTATGTGGAACAAACGCCCGCGGACTGCAAGCCGAGATTCCCGTCAAAGCGGTCAAAACGAAGTATGAAGATCGAACTGAGTTCGCTTTGGTGATCGCTGGTGAAGCGGATGATTCGGACCGGTACTTGTTACGTCAGATCCCGCCCGGAAGACGATGGGCTGGGCTATGGGATTTTCCTCGAAGCACCGAAGCGAATCTTCATTCGCTTGATGAAGCCGCCAAGCTGATCGGCAAAGAAATAGGCGTTGCCGTTCACCCGGGACAACGCTTGACCACCATCAAGCACGCCGTGACACGCTTCAAAATTTCCCTGCACGTTCACGAAGCCAACTTTGGCTCCGTGTCGGAGAAAGACCTTGCCCCTTGGCGTTTTTGTTCTTTGCAGGAAATCGAAGATCTCCCTTTAAGTGTGACCGGTCGCCGTATCGCCAAGCTACTGCCTGCCAAAAATGCCTAATCGTTCATCTGTCGATCGATGGCACGATATGTATCGGGGAATGACTTGGCGTTGGGCGATGAGTTTCATGGATCTGGCATTGCTGAGAGACGGGCCAATAACAAAGCTTTGGGTCGCATCTTCATCTGTCTGGTGTCACCTCAGCGAGTCCAAGAGTCGTTTCGGGGCTCCAATCGGAACGACACTCACGTCGCCAAGGAAGGAGGCGGCATCGCCTTTATCGAAACCGACCTTTCTAGCGACGAACGTGATCGTATGGTCGGCTTGAAATGCGGGGTCTGATACCTCGCCGGTATCACAATCGACGCCTGTTGGAATATCGAGTGCGATCTTAGTTGCACGATGATTCGCGCACTTTTCTACTACGTTCGCATAAAGACCGCGGAGTGGAACTCTGGCTCCCGTGCCCAGCATGCCATCGACGATCGTCGTTGCGTCTGATAGGACCACATCGATCGTGTCCGGACGATCAAGTACTTGAATTTCGAATCCCGAACGTTCGGCGATCACGGCATTCGTTTTTGCATCACCGCTCAAACGATCAAGGCTGGTTAGCGAGACCAAGCGAACGGACCTGCCGAGCAATTCCAAATGACGAGCGACCACGTACCCGTCGCCACCATTGTTTCCACTGCCGCACAGAATCACGATCAGGCCATCTTTGGCAAAACGATCGACGAGTTTCGCAGCACCGATGCCCGCGTTCTCCATCAAGACGATTCCCGGTACGCCGTAGTCTTCGATCGCTATTTGATCGACCTTCCGAACTTGTTCTCTCGTCAGTGCCGGAAGCTCCATGTTTCGTTCCATTCTCGGTTGGCCTGGTTCATTCTCGCGTCGTGCATCATGCCGTTACGTGTGTTCGAATGCAAATCGCGATGCCTTTGGTTGGAGCAAACTCGTTGACTGGCAGCTGCGATGCGGTGGCGGATGCCGCGTTAGATGCGCCATCGAAAGCGATAGATCGCCGCATTCCGTTGACCCCTTCTCTGAGCATTGGCTACCATTCCATCACGTCACGACTGAAGCCGTTGAGATTACTGAACGTCCGATCACGCAATCGTGCTGAACTGCGGATCAGATCCGCGAGCCCCAATCGATCGCCGTTGTATCAACGTGCACAAGCAGTGAGCCGCATAAAGCAGATCCCACTATGGAACAGCCTACTCGGGACGTATCACGTTTCGCTTGGTACACATTTGTTGTCTTTCTAGCCGGCACGGTCTTTGTGACCAGTCTGGATTTGGCCGAGCGATCTCACTTGATCAGCAAATTCACGGAGGCTGCAGCGCGGCTTGGCGTTTGGGGTGTTTTGCTGATCGGTCTGCTCTTGTTGACTCTCCGCAGCAACATCACGCCGCTCATCCGCAAGGTCGTGATATTTTTTGTCAGCCTTGCTCTTTGTCAGCTTGTTCTCACGCTAACGGATGACATTCGATCGCTCGATGGTGTCGCGATCGTTGGCTACGCCGGTCACGCGCATTACGTTCTGATCAAGGGATTGTCTGCCCTGTGGACCGGTGGTGCATTTTGGCTTCTCTATCTGTTGTTAAAGTCGTCTTATGATTCGCGAGAAGAATTAGAACGACGTGTGGAGCAACGAACGCGAGAACTCAGTCAATCGAATGAGCAGCTGGCTCGACAGATCGAACAAAAGCAGTCGATCCAAGCAACGTTGGATGCGACCAATCAAACGCTGGAAGTTCGCATCCAAGAACGGACGCAACAGCTACAGGACGCGTTAGAGCAATTGAAAGCGGCACAGAGAAGAGTCGTGCAGCAGGAACAGTTGAGCGCGCTGGGAAGAATGGCCAGCGGGATCGCACATGAATTGAACAATACACTCGCTCCGATCGTTTCCTATACCGAACTGCTGCAGCAAAAACCGCTGGATCCGCGTCAGAGTGAATGGAAGTCATGCATTTCGGAGTGTGCGTCCGATGCAAGCCGCGTTCTGCGTCAGCTTCAGCAATTCTATCGCCCCAATAAATCGCCTCGGTTAGAGGAGATCGACCTGCGTTCGATCGTGGAGCAGATTTCCAAACGGACTCGGCCTCGGTGGAAGGACTCTTCCGAATTGCATGGGTATTCGATTGGGTTGGAGTTGAATCTCGATCACGTGCCGAAGATACAGGGGAACGTCGTCGAGCTGCGACAGTTATTCACCAATCTTGTTTTGAATGCGATTGATGCATCGCCCGAAGGTGGTCGCATTTCACTTGGATTGAAAGAACGGAATGATGAGGTCGTCGTCACCATCTCGGATACGGGATCGGGTATGGATCCGTCGACAATCGAGCATTGCTTTGAGCCATTCTTTACGACCAAGCAAGAAGGCGTGGGAATGGGCTTAAGCATTTGCCATGGGATTGTGCAGCGTCATCACGGATCGATCGACGTTCAATCACAAGTCGGCAAAGGCACAACGGTGGAAGTTCGGTTCCCGGTTGAGCATGCGGAACCAACGCGTAACGGTGGGAACGGACAACCCGTTACCACGGCCGCTCCGCTTTCCAACGGCACAGACGGGATCCGTGTTCTTTGCATCGAGGATGATGACTGTGTTCGGAAATCCACCGTGGCCCTCTTGCAGTCGTTTGGAGCGATAGTTCGCGATGCATCTAGTGGTGCGATGGGCTTAGAGCTATTGCAAGAAGACTCGTTCGATGTGGTGCTAACCGATCTCGGGATGGCGAATATGGACGGTTCCGATGTCGTGACCGCGATCAAACAGGATTTTCCGAAGTTACCTGTGATCTTGGTTTCCGGCTGGTCGGCAGCCGAAGTTGCCGACCGGCTGAAGAATCAGGCCGTCCCCGATCAGATCTTGGAGAAACCCGCAACTTACGAATCGCTATCGCGAGCGCTCGGCATCGTTCGAACGCACGGACCAGCGATCACGATGCCAGAATGAAAACGGATCGTGCTGAAGATGCGACTTCGTCAATAAGTGATTGGCGAGTTCAGCCAATGGCACAGACTCATCGTACTTCGCGTCACGACGATCGATACTCGCAAGCTTTTAAAGTCTGCCAGTCACCCATAGTAGCCCGCGGCTGACCAAGTCCAGGTAGCGTTCGTCTCCGACCGTGTCATTGTTGTGGCCAAGCGTCGTGCAAAAGATTCGAGTCTTTTTTGGACCGTATTCGTTGGTCCAAACGACCGCAGCCTCAACGAGTCGAGGTTTCGCATTGGGGTTTTCTTTCAGTTCACGTTTTCGAGGTTGTTGCCATTGTTCACCTCGGGCGAGCACGGTCGTACCGGCATAAACACGAACGTTGTTATACAGTTCTTCCTTGATCGTTTTCCAATCCTCTAGTTCTGCTGTGATCGGATGGTCGTCGGCAATGTAGTCCACCTCGATCGGCGACTGGGGGCCGTGGCCAGTCGATTGCACGCCGATCATTTCGTACCAACCCGCGTTCTCCGCGCCAGGCTCAACAGGACTGCGGAAATCGCCCCAACGATAACTGTGCATCGCGCAGTGCAGGTTGACGGCGGGAGTACCGTTTCGATGCGCTTTCAGGATTCGATCGATGTATGGTCGTTCGGTAACCGATGCCGAACACTCATCATGCACCACGACGTCGTATCCTTCCGCCCAGTTTTCCGATTCATAGATTTCAAACCGTGTGCTTGTCTTTTTGCTGGAGTTGTAAACGACGGTTACTTCTGCATTGATCCTCGCTTCGATTCCTTCTTTGAGCAGGCGAGTTTGAGTTGCATAATCGTGGCAGCAGCCACCCGCAACCAAAAGAACTTTTATCTTCTCCGAGGACTTCCCATCGTTGGCACTCAAGTCGGAAGGATGGATGAGCAGGCAAGCCAGTAGAAGGAGTGTGAATCGGCAATGCATTACGGTCTCGTACGCAGATAGGAGTGAGGAGAGGTAAGGGGTAGGACAGTCTAATCACGATCATTGATGAAACGCCGAGCTTCGTCCGATCAACATCCCGGTCAGCGTTTGTGTTGGACCGCCGCGTACGCAACATTAACAGCAGCGGGAACGCAAAACATCACCGGTGCGATGAACCACATTGGGCCACGGAGCGTTCCATTGAAAAGTAGCGTTCCCACGGCCGCGATCAGCAGGCTGTTCATAAGGATCGAAATCCCGTGGATCATCCACTGCAATTTGTTTGCGTTGAGACGGAACAAAACGCAGCTTGATCCAAGTAATCCGCTGACGAGTACCAATGCGCCCGAACGCACGAAAAAATCGCGACCGTCCGCGGCAAAGAAACCGAGAGCGATCATAGCGCATCCGAGAAGCAGAAGTAGCGAGCTGCCTGCCATGGAAACAATGGATGCGAGAAAGATCAGCCCGTTTCCGCGATTCGCGGATTCCGTTGTGGAGTTGGTTTGAGGCGGATTGTAGGCGTTTTCAGGCACGACAGTGCTAATGATGTGGAGATTCTGCTGTGGGTGCCGTCGTGGCTTTTCACTCGCGATCTCCACCCGTTAAACAATCGGTCGGTACAACGGATCAAGTCGATTGTTTACGCAAGCACGTCGCGAACCACGTGACCATGAACGTTGGTCAAACGGCGTTCCAGACCATTGTGATAAAAAGTGAGGCGTTCGTGGTTGAGACCCATTAAGTGCAATAGCGTTGCATTAAAGTCGTAAACAGAGAGTTTATCGACAGACGCTTTGTATCCGAACTCATCGCTTTCGCCGTAGCTAAATCCTTTTCTCACTCCGGCACCGGTTAAGAAACAGGTGAACGCGTCTGGATTGTGATCACGTCCTGTTCCATTGGCCTGCAGAAACGGCATGCGTCCGAATTCGGTCGCCCAAACAATGAGCGTGTGGTCAAGCAAGCCACGCTGTTTCATATCGGCAATTAACGCTGCGGTCGGCTGATCCATGATCTCCGCTTGCATCGCGTGGGTTTTGAGAATGTTTGCGTGAGAATCCCAGTTGGTGATGCCGTTTCCGCCAGACGGATCACTGCCATTGAAGAGCTGCACGACTCGAACGCCCTTTTCGATTAGGCGTCGCGCCAAGATGCAGTTCTTCGCGTACTCGCGACGCAAGTCTGTTCCCTGATTGACGCCATACGCATTTAAAGTTGCTTCGGATTCGCCGGAAAGATCCATCACTTCGGGGACGGACGTTTGCATGCGGCCGGCTAGTTCGTAACTGGCGATGCGGCCCGCAAGGTTGGCGTCGCCGGGATATCTTTCCAAGTGCTTTGCGTTAAGGCGTTGCAACAGGTCGACGGTGCGGCGATCCTCGTCCCCTGAAAAGCTGGACGGCCGTTGCAGATTATTGGGTGGATTCTTGGCGTTGAAATCCGTTCCTTGAAATGCAGCGGGTAAAAATCCGTTGCCGAAGTTATTCTTGCCACTTCGTGCCAAACCACGAGGGTCATTGATGGCGACGAACGCCGGTAACTCTTGGTTTTCGGTTCCGAGCGCGTACGTGACCCAAGAGCCAAATGAAGGAAAGCCCTCCATTGTGAAGCCCGTGTTCATGAAGTTCTCACCCTGCGGATGAGCGCTGGTGTCGGTTGACAGTGAATGCATAAAACAAAAGTCATCGACTTGTTCGGCCAAATTCGGCAGCAGATCGGAGACCATCTTTCCGGTCTCGCCACGCGGCCGAAACTCCCAAAACGGTTTGGCGATATTTCCCGTCGGACCTTCGAACGTCACTGCCGGAAGACCAGGTGGTTTTTGACCGTGCAATTTTGTCAGCGCAGGTTTGTAATCGAATGTGTCGACGTGGCTGACTGCACCGGGCAAGTAGACGACCAGTACTTGCTTTGCCGGTGCCTCGAAATGGGCTGCGCGCGATGCGTAGGGATTGTTTGGATCGATTTCGGGCCTGAGAGGACGTTCGCCGCTGACCGTTTGAGAGTCTTCGGCGAGCAGTCCTTCTCCAGCAAGCAAGCTGGTAAGACCCAAGCCAGCCGCAGAGAGTCCGGCCGTGCTGAGAAAGCCACGTCGATCCAACAACCGACGTCCGTGCATTGAGATGTGTTCGGAGTGATTCATGGTGGGACCTACGGTAGAAATGCAAATTCGTTTGAATTGATAATCGCTCTGCAAACGAGCGTTAGTTCACCGTTCTTTATGATGTCGAGACAGGCGTTTCGTTCGTCGCCCGTGGGCGATCTTCCGAGAAGCAACTCAAAGCAGCGATCGACGGCACGACTCGCATCGTCTTTCGCCTCGCCGTTCGCTCGCTTCGCGATACGTTGAGATTGATCGATGACGAATTGACTATTCATCAGGTTGAGTGCCTGCAGCGGCGTGGTTGATACGGGACGCTTGGCGCGGACTTGTCCGCAATCCGGGAAATCAAACGCTGTAAACAACTGATCATCGACTCGCCGCATCCGCTCTTGATAGATCATCCTGCGCCATGTCTCGGGACGATGATTGTCAACGACTTCCCATTGCGCGTACGTCGCCTTTTCGTTGTGAATGCGATAACTTCGACCACCGACTGTAAGATCGAGATTGCCCGATGCTTGAAGAATGGCATCGCGGATCACTTCTGCTTCAACTCTTTTGGGAGGGAATCGCCATAGCAACTGCGTGCCTGCATCGACGACAAGTCCATCGTCGCGTGGCTGGCTCGATTGACGGAACGCGTCTGACATAACCAACAATCGCAGCAGTGTTTTGGTTGACCACGGTTGACCGTCCGTGACCGTCGGCTCAACAAATTCCGCTGCTAACCAATCCAGCAATTCCGGGTGTGTTGGTTTTGCGCCGGCGTTGCCAAAGTCACTGGTGGTCGGAACGAGTCCCATGCCAAAGACGTGATGCCAAATACGGTTGACCATCACGCGAGCGGTTAACGGATGGTTTTTATCGGCGATCCAGTCTGCGAACGCTCGGCGTCGAACAGGCCCCGTTGCATCAGAGTTCAAGCGCAGATCACCACCGAGTGCACTCGGTCCAGCCGGAAAGACTTCATCACGGGGAGTTTCTGGGCTACCGCGAAGTAGTACACGCGTCACGACGGGATCAATCTTGCGCCCAACAAAACTAGGCCTCGGTCCTTCTTCCGAGAGGATGGTGATCAAACGCTGTACTTCATCAAGAATCGCTTTTCTTTCCGGATGTTCATCGGGAAGCTTCTTGTTGACCCACCAAGTACCAACCCAAGGTTTCCACTCACCATCATCATTCAGGAATTGAACATCAAACTCGTAACGTGGCAGGTTGGGTTTGCGATTTAGATAGTCGGTGTCGTAGAAGTACTCTCGGTTGTTGCTCAACCGTAATCGGCTGATTGTTTCCGGCTTCTTAAAGTCAAACTGCACCCAAGGCTTGTCTTGGTCTTTTTCGGTGTTGGCTCGCCAAGTCATCGTTCCGAATTCACCGTCATTAACACGATTGATCGGATTTCGATTCTGGAAACCTTTCTCAGGAAATCCGGAGACCTTTGTGCCTCGGCGCGCGAGTGCGAGATTGCGATCGCTGCCATCGTTGCCCAGAACTTGGAGTTCATCTAAGAAGACGTTCCGAAGTTTGAATTGGATTCGAATCGCCTTTGCCGTGACCGGGTTGAAATGCAACTCACGATACGCGCCCCAGTTTTCTTCCCATCCGCCAAATTGACGAAGACTCTTGCGTTGTTCGTCAATCTGCTTCCGTAATTCCGTACCGCGTTTACGCAGCGGGTGTTCCGTGTTGTATTCAGGTTGGCGACTGCCGAATTCGATGTCCTGAAACACGGCGGTAAGAGCGTAGTAGTCACGGATAGAGATCGGGTCGAACTTGTGATTGTGACAACGGGCACATCCGACTGTGACACCCATGACCGATGCGCCAACCGTCTGCATGATTTCGTCCATGCGATCCGCTCGCGCTTGTCGGATTGCAGAAGGCTCACGGCCAACCGTTGCAGCGGGAACATGGGGCCCGGCAACCAGGAACCCGGTTGCTTCTCCAACGCCGAGAGTATCTCCAGCTATCTGTTCTCGAAGGAATTGATCGTAAGGCTTGTCTTCGTTGAAAGCGCGAACGACGTAGTCACGATAGACCCACGCATTCTTACGGTATAAGTTCGCTTCCGATCCATTTGTTTCGGCCCAACGAATCACATCTAGCCAGTGCTGCGCCCATCGTTCCCCAAACTGGGGCGAGTTTAGCAATCGATCCACTACATCGGCATACGCTTGTTCTGGTTCCGTCTCGTAGGCAGCCACAAATGACTCTGTGACATCGGGTGTCGGAGGTAGTCCGGTCAAGACGATCGCAGCGCGACGCAGCAACGAACGGGCGTCAGCCGCGTCAGAGTAAGTGAGTTCTTGCGCTTTCAGTTCGTGCAGCAGAAACGAGTCGACGGGATTCGTGCTTGGCCATTCCGGAATTTGTGGACGGACGACGGGCTGGAACGACCACAAGTCAATCGATTCCTCTAATTTCGTATCCATCTGACCCGGCCACACCGCACCCTGTTGAATCCAATTTTCCAACAGTTGAATCTCAGCTTCCGGAATCTGATCTTCATCCGGTGGCATTTTCGCATCGGGATCCAGGTGTTTGACGACGTCGATCAGATAGCTCTTTTCTGGCTTGCCCGGAACGATTGCCGCTAATCCCGAATCGCCCCCCTTAAGCATGTGCGCTCGTAAGTCCAAGCGAAGCCCAGATTCCTGCTCGTCCTCACCATGGCAAAACCAACAGCGTTCTTCAAAGATCGGTGCGATTTGGGATTCGAAGTCAATCTCGGCGGCTAGGCAGCTCGTTCCAATCATTACCGAGCAAGAAAGCACGATGAACACGTAAAGGGCGCCGCAGGATTGCAGCCACGTTCGCTTTCGTCCATCCAAGGCGGTGGTTCTCACAGGGCTTCTCTCCATCCGGCGTTGAATTGTTGTGTCAGCTTCCGAAGGACCTCCGGTTGCTCACTGGCAATATTTTTCGTTTCCATTGGATCCGAGCTGTGATCGAAAAGCTCAACGTAGATCGGTTCTGCCTCGGGATCGCGATGATCGCGCCACACGACGATCCGATAGCGATCGGTTCGCATGGTGTAACCCATCAGGTGCTGTTCAAAGAATTCTCGGTTCCAGTTCGATTTCTGTTGGTCAATGATTCGCTGTTCGACATCGTGGATGAGCGGGCCAAACCACGTCTCACGCATTCCCACGGAGAGTGGATTTGCGGCCCACTCACGTAGCGCGGGGTTCGGGTACTGGCTGAATGCAGCTTGCTTCCACTTAAGGTCTGGGTCATCCAGCAGAGCTGTGAAGCTGTGCCCTTCCAAGTGATCGGGGCTATCGATACTCGCTAGATCGCAAAGCGTCGGGAAGATATCGACCAGTTCGACGAGTGCGTCCGTCGTCGAACCTCTCGCTTCCATGTCGGGTGTCCTAATGATCAGAGGAACACGTGTCGCTATTTCATAGTTGGTCGCTTTTCCCCAGACACCCATGTCTCCCAGGTGCCAGCCATGGTCTCCCCAAACGATAACAACGGTGTTGTCGCGCAAGTCAGATTCTTCCAATGCCTTCAGCAACAAACCAATTTGGGCGTCAACGTAACTGGTGCTCGCCAGGTAAGCATGCTTGAGTGTCCGAGCAAGATCTGCTTCGATTGGACCATTTTTGGGGATGTTGGATCGTGTGCGTAATTCAAACGAAGCGTGCAAACCCATCGCAGCCCCACCCTGTGGAGCAGCCGTCTGTTCGGTCAAAGGGATGTTATCGGGGTCGTACAAGTCCCAATACTTCTTTGGGGCACACCAGTTGAGATGTGGCAGCTTAAATCCCATGCCTAGAAAAAATGGCTTACCCTCAGCGGCCATCTGCTTCATCGTCTTAATGGCGATTAGTGTGTTAAAGCCATCGACATAGGCATGATCGGGAACATCGGCGTTCTCGTACGCCGGACCGCTGGCAAGGCCCCGTCGCGCTGCTTCCCCGTACTTCGCAAACATCTCTTGGAAGTTATCGTTACGAAGCTTGACGTTCTCGGGCAGCCGATAGGGTCCTTTGGGTCGCTTGATTTCTGGACCCAACCACTTGGCAGCTGGGCGGTTCCACGATCGCTCTTCGTCGGTGTCGCCTTGATGAAAGATCTTACCGACATAAGAGGTTTGGTAGCCGTTCGCGATGAAATGCTCGGGCAGCGTTAGGATATCTGGTTGCAATTCCCTGAGTGAAACATAGTTGTGAAAGAGTCCTGTTGTTTTCGGTCGCGTTCCCGTCATCAAACTAGCACGTGATGGACGACAGATTGCCTGTTGGCAGTAGGCTCGGTTGAACAATAACCCATCCGCCGCCAACGCATCCAAGTTGGGAGTGACGGCGATCTTTGATCCGTAGCAACCCAACTCGGGACGCAAGTCATCAACAGCAATGAACAGAACGTTGGGCGGTCCGTCTGCACGTGCGATTCCATCGAAGCCGAACGTTGACACGCTAAGGGCCAGAAATGCAATCGTGAGGAGGCGTGGCTTCATCGATCGGGACTGGAAATGGAGTCGGTTCATGATTGGATCAGTAGCCAAGCGGCTTACCTCGCTCGTAAAGATGTCCAACCTCTTCTTCGCTTAAAGCAGCGTTGAAGATAGTCAGTTCGTCGATCGTTCCGTCTAAATTTCGCACCGCAAACCATGGCGTCTCTCGGAAAGGTTGCCCCCAGTTGCCGATTTCAGCAGCACCGATACGAAGCGTTGTAATGTGAAATCGATCCGGGATCGCTTCGCTGGCAACCTGTTTTCCGTTGACGTACTGACTAACCCGTCGATTCGCCGGATCGTAAACAGCGGCCAAATGGAACCACTGTCCACTGTTCGAGATATCCCAAAATGGTTCGGTGTAATACAGACGGTGAAGCCCAGCGGTCTGCACCATTTGCTGGTCGATCTCACTGAAATGCTCACTCTGCTGCGTATCGTCCACCATCACAGAAAACATCAGGCTTCCATCATCACGAATTTGCCAATGCGGCTCACCGGTTTCGTAGCCGTCCCCCATGAACAACGCGTTGTAACGATGCTTCAAACTGTCGATTCGGACCCAGCAAGTGAAAGTGAACGCTTGGAATTCACCGTCGATACGCGTTCGAACACGTGAGCCGGGTCGATCAAATTCCAGCCCCAATGACTCTGGACCAAACCGTCCGTCAGTGATTCCCACGGGGCCAACCATCAAACCATCGAAACGTTGACCGGTTAATGCTGCGTTCGGAACGATGCGTTCTCTGATTCCTTCCGCGATGGCGAAGTGTGCGATCATCCGATCGTCGGAACGCAACTCCGTTGAATGCTCGATCCAACGGCGATAGCCATCGGCTTCTGCTTCCTGGTGGCGCTGATCAAGCTCAATCATTGTGCTCAAACCTTCGATCACGGAAGTATCCGAGGGAGTGCCTTTCAATGATGCGCTCTCACCAGTTACCAAGTGTTTGCCATCGTGTTCGCCGCCACGAAGCGCGACTTCTCCATCGATGACCTCCACACGAACGTTGTCTGTCTTTACCTCAACAGCGAACTCGGTTCCCAGATCGATGATCTCGGACTCGACTGTCTTTAAAACGAATCCTCGCGCGGCTGGAGGGACGCTCGCACGCAGACGACCAGCTGACACAAAAACCGACCAATCTGATTCAATCTCCAGTGACGCAGGGCCTTCGACGATCAAGGTTGCACCGCAAAAGAAATCGATTTCAGCTAACCCAGAATCGAACACAAGCGGACCGTTCGGCAAAACATCACCCGTTAGATAACGCTTGGAATCGTCTGGCCACTGCAGACTGACCATGCGGCGTAATGTGGCGTGTCCCGCAATCCGTGATTCAGACGTCTCGCCATCAGTGACCATGTCCTCTACGAGTCTTGATTGGTTCCACTGACCTAACCAAAAAGCGAATGATCCGATCAAAAGAAACCAAGCCGTTGCGGCAATCGCGAACCGCATGCTGGTGAATCGAGGGCGAGCCGGTGCCGTCGGAGTTTCGTGCGATGCCGATGTATCATTCGATCTCGTTGTCGCAGTCGTCGTTTTCCGTTCGGAATCAACGGGGAAGGCGGCATCTTCTAAGGCGATTTCACCGAGCGATTCGCAGAGTCCAAGCAGTGCAACGTATTCGCGTCGCAAGTCTGCGTCGTGCTCGAATGCATCTTGCAGCCGATCAAAGTCCTCTTTGGAAATCGTTTGATTCACCAATTGGTCAATCAGCCTTCGATATTTGTCATCCATTTCCAGCCTCCGCGGCAAGACGTCGTTCGACGCATACGAGCAACAGGGATCTGATTCTGTTGACTTTCGAATAGAGTCGCCTCGCCTTTTGCCCACTTTCGTTCGCAATTCTTGCAATCGACTCGTTCGGCGAGTGAACGCTCAACACCAGACGTCTTTGGTCCGGCGGCAAATCGGCGAGGCAGGCTTCCACGGCGTTTCGCTGTTGTTCCTGCTGGTTGACTGTTTCCAACGCGGTAGAAGATAGCTGCTCGATGACGGACTCGCGAAAAACCAACCGATCACGCGACTTGTCGCGTTGCCAACTCATCGACTTGTAGCGGGCAATCACGCAGGCCCACCGCACAAACTCGTCGGCATCTGCGTCAGGTTCATCGCTTTGAAATTCGCCAAATTTCTTCCAGCACTCAAGTGCCGTTTCTTGCATGACATCGTCGACACCGTCCTGCGAAGGAAGCAGCATTCGCACGAATCTTCGAATCGCCAAATCGTGCCGAGCCAATAGTGCGACGTAGGCATCGTATAGCCGCTCCCGCGTCATACGGCTTGGATGAGCTTGTTCGGGTGAATCCATTGCTCGTGAGATCTTGGGAAGGCGCTTTGCTCTGACTATCTATTCCGGGAATCGAGCGATTTACCAAAATAGTCGGAGAATTTTGTGAGGAATTTCGATCGATCTCGGACACGCTGATGCGTTGTTTGCGTCGATGTGCGGCCAATCGTGCGGAGTTTCGCGGGGAATACGATACGAGGATCCGGTGCTCGAAACGTATCCCAAATGTGATGGCGCGCCTCGAAATCGGTATTCTTGGGGCCCAAATACTCCGTGCGGACGGAAATACCCCGTACGGTCGGCGTTCATCCAAAGATGACCTATCGCTTTCAGAGGCTCTCTTGTCTGGCAAACGACTTCTTGCTCGTCGATTGTGGCGGATCACGTTGATCATCATCGCCATCGTAGGGATCGGTTTTTCCTTCGCCGCCAATCGGACGGTCCGCGAACTGCGTTTAACTCATGCGGAACTCCGTAAGCGAGTCGGTCTCCTTGAGGTAGAGGAAGCAAACAAGATCGCGATCACTCACGTCACCGCTTCCGAAGACATGATTCCGCCGGGTGTCTCCAAAGCCCACGTGTGGCAGTATCGCATTTATATTCCACCCAATTACGGTCCCTGCTATCAAACCAAGCAAGGTTTGGTGAAAGCGGACTCTCCACAAGGTAAGGGCGGAAGCAGCACGAACTGGTCCTCCCCGCAAGCGGAACCCATGGAGTCGTTGGCGACAATGGCATTGATCCAGACCGATGATAAGTGGCTGCTGTGTCGCACAACCGATAGTGGTTCCAGTTCGTCCGTCCTGCCAAGCGAAATGCAATTCGATTCGCTCGATGATCTTGTGATTGAGCCGATCGTCGAGCAAGGACAGACACTCGTCTTCGACGTTGATGAACCCATCTGCCTGTTTCGGCTGCGAGAAAAAGAACTGGCGAAAGATCGCCGTGGAAATCCAGAAAAAGACCTCTTTCGCGGATTCGCTGTCTATCTATTTGGTTACAAGCACCAAGACGCTTACAAAGCGTGGGCAAGCGGTCAAGCGAGATCGATGAAGGAGGCGCTCCAATGAACGAAGAGACTAAGTCGAGATCGGTCGCCGTGTCGCTCTTTCGATTCGGATTGCTTGAGCTCTTGTTGCTGACGGCTGTCGTCGCAACCTGGTTGCCGTTCGCACTCACGCGCCGACAGATCCCCGAGTTGGAATCACAGATTCAGGCAATGCGGTTGGCGAGCACGGATCTTGTCATTAGCGATGGAACGGAACTGAATCTACGGGTCCTGCCGAGCATTTGGAACAACATCAGTAGTTGGAAGTACTTTGCTCCACCCGGCGCGGACCTGGAGCTACGACTTGCGACGGAGGGGATCAACTCCGTTGAGTTTCCCACCGAGTACGAAGCGGTCTCCCTTCCTGTCGGCGAACACTCAATCCATTTGAAAGTCACTCAAGATGACGGAGGACATCACTCGGAGGTTTTCATTGATGACGAAATTGTGTTGCAGAAACATCATGGGCCCGCATGGATGGATTCCTACGGTAGTTCCAGTAGCGGTGATGCATCCATGCAATCGATCGCCTATCCAATCAACGATCCACTGAATCTAAAGCTTCAACGCTACTCAATCAAACATCCGTTGAAAAAGTACGAGTCTGTCGAGATTCCGGATGAGTACGACAACAAAGGAAATTACCTGTGGATTTCCCCGCGGTCACTCGTCCCGGATGATCCGCCGCAATTCGTGACGCAAAAGTACTCGCAAGATTCGCTCGGCCACCGACAGGGAGTCCGGATCCTTCGATCGAATCAAATGGGCATGATCGGATTGATCGGTCTACAGCCCTCGCTGAGTTCATCGTTCGGTGATGCGATGCACTGGAATCATTTTCAGCTGGGGCTTTCCGTACGGCCGGTAATTGACGGTTTGAAGGATCCAGAAAGTCCTGAGGAACAACCGCGGCCAGACATTCCGAATCAGAAAGGATTGCCGTTTTCCTTTCGCGAGACGATCACACCGTCGGACAGTTTCGACCTCGGAATCTCAGCGACGAAAGTGACCGATAAGGTGATTAGCGAAGACGGAAAGAGCATGCGGGTGTTTGCCCACTTTCCGGCTTTTGCTTCGGGTGCGAAACCGATCGTCGAAATCATCTTTGATGCCAACCATCCCGAACGCGTTGGATTCCTTCCACACGCCGCACCCGACAGCAAACCGATGGTTGCCTGCCAACTGGTCACGCGATTCGACGCAAGGTTTTTGTGGCGCGAGCTAGAGGTTACATCCGACTCATCCGATGGTGGTGATTCGGAGCAGAAGTCGCTTTCGACACAGTCGGTTGCAGAGTTCTATCCGAGCGTTGACTTTTCGGCGCTTCCGCAGCCAAATAGCGAAGCACCGATGTTCGATTGGCGCAGCGTTCCCCTGAGTCGACTGCCTTCTGCATCGAACGGCGTGGACTCGTATCGAATGAGTTTGTTGACCGACGTTCCCGACACATCCAAATTGAAATTTCCTTTGGGACTCGGCCCGCATTGGCAGTACGCGGGAATTGCGAATCGCCAAGTTTGGTGGCTGCCGAAGAAGAATGTCACGGCTGAATTCCGCGGCACGGATCGTTTTCCAACCACCACTTTGCCTCTGCCCGGTGGACCAGCGTTCGGGAATGTACGCATCACGATTGCCATGCCGGCAACGGAACCGGTGTGGCTGGAGATCGTTGCCGAGACAGATTTTTCTAACGGCAACCTCGATCAAGATGAGCTCAGTCAGGATGGATCGGGTGAGTGAAACGTGCACGTGCGAGGCCAATAGAATGACTATCGTTTAACGGCTGGTCTTTTGATCGCTGTTTCTTTCGGTTGAAAGGGAGGTTGCGGCGGTATCTTTGTTCCGGCTGCCGGAATGCGTGATTTCAATTCCTGGCGATACAAAGCCAGGGTCTTAGCATGCTGCGGATCCATCGCCAAGTTCTTCCATTCGTATGGATCCTCTTTCGCGAAGTACAGCTCTTCTTTTCCGTTTTCATAGCGAATGTAACGCCAGTCCTTAGCGCGTAGCGAATAGCTTTCTTGCGACGGATCGTATTTCATCCGCCATTTGTAGAGTGCCGTCAAAGCGGATTCGGGACCGTCCCATTCTCCTCGCTCGGGATCTTTGAGGAGAGGTTTCAAGCTGTGTCCATCAAGTGGATGCCCCGCGTCGTCCTTAACCGTATCGTTGGTTAACCCGCATAAGTCAATCAATGTTGGATAGATATCGATCAACGAGACAGGTTGATCAGAACGTCCGCCCGATTCCGCCATCTCGGGAGCACGAATGATTAACGGGACTCGTGTGCTCTCCTGCCAAAGCGAGTTCTTGTACAGATAATTCTTTTCACCCATTCCCCATCCGTGATCGCTCGTCAGAACGATGATGGTGTTGTCTCGAAATGGTGAGTCTTCGACAGCATCAAGGATTCTGCCAATCTGGTCGTCGACGGAAGTGACACTGGCGAGATACGCCTGCATGAACCGACGCAGCGCTTCATCTTGGGAATCGTAGGATTCGACCAGTGTCTTAAACAGACGCGTGCCCATGTCTTCGCTTCTCGGGCCATCTGCTCCTTCGGGAATCGCTCGAATGGTATGCGCGAATGTATCTTCGACATCACCGGGTCGAATCACTGGAAGCTCAATCGAATCGAGTGGATACATGTCAAAGTACTTTTGTGGCACGACCAGCGGAGTATGTGGCCGGATAAAACCTACGCCCAGGAAGAACGGTGAGCGTCCCGGTCGGTCTGCAAGAAGATTGATCTGGTCGACCGCCCACTGACCGTTCAATTCGTCGGCGGTGGGATCTCGTTTTGCCGGTGTCGTTGAATTGGAGAGTTTCGTCGATTCATAAAACTTCAGCGGACGTTGATTCGCCCAGCTTCCGGTCCACCACTGAAGCGGCTTTCCGTCACTGGATGTGCGGCCAACCAAATTTTCTAACGGCCCGAATGACCCATCAACGGACCCGATCTCGCGATAGGGCGCTGGCACGTCCGGATGGGCGAGTTTGTTTTCGCCGTCATAGACCCAGGGACCGTAGTCAGCTCGGTTTCCATAGTTCTTCCATTCCTTTCGAACCATGTGGTGCATTAACTTGCCCGTCCCAAGCGTCCAGTATCCGTTCTCACGAAAGTGATCCTGCATCGTTCGTGAACTCGTTAGAACGTCATAGCCATCCCAGCGAACGAAACCATAGCATCCAGAATGATGCGGGTAGACGCCGGTGAACATGCTCGCTCGTGACGGGCCGCAGATGGGAATATTGCAGTGGGCTTGCGCGAACGTGACTCCACTTTCAGCAAGTCGCGCGATGTTAGGCGTTCTTGCTTGAGGATGCCCACCCAAACCTTCGATATAGTCATTCAAGTCATCGCACATAATGAGGATGACGTTCGGTCGGTCGGCTGCCAAACCAACCCGGCACGTGAACAAGACGAACAGTATGCCAAGTACGATTGAGTTATCGATTTGCAGTCTCATGTAGGAATTCCTCGAAGTGGGGCATGCTCTGCATGCCAGAGAGACAACATGATACCCACCTCTCACGAATTTGCTCGTCGCACTCGCAAGTCTGCTGCTCGTGATCGATTACGATTACGAGCACGTCTTCACTGAGCATGAGTACGAAAAAACTTGTCTTAGGCAATTCCACCATGTTGAATCTTCGCATCGTCTGTCTCTGTCTGTCGTTCGTCGCTGCAAATACCGTACTTGGTAGCGACCGGCGCTTCGTGACGGGATCCCGACTGTCATTGGGAACGGAATCCGGCTTGTCAGCGTCGGTTCGGCTTGGAGATTTTGATCGTGACGGAACGCTCGATGTCGTCGTCGCGAATGGACGACACTGGCCGGGCCAGAACTTTGTCTTTTTAAATCAGGGACGCGCGCGATTCAGCATTCAGCGGATGCTGGGCCAAGAACGATGCACGACCTACGCAACGGAACCTGCGGATTTGGATGGTGACGGCGACTTGGACATCGTCGTTGGCAATGACATGGCACCCAATCAAGTCTTTCTCAATGACGGAGATGGACGATTTGAGTTGAGTTCGACGTTCGGCGTGGTGGCGAGCGTTCGAAGTTTGGCATTGGCAGACATGGATGGTGACGGAGACGTCGATGTTCTATCGACATGCCGCGGAATGCCGAATCAGATTTTCCTTAACGACGGTGCTGCAAGATTTACTCAGCGATCAACCTTTGGGACAGAGTCGGATTCAACAATCGATGTTGCGATAACAGATTGGAATGGCGATGGTCATGCTGATCTGATTTTGGCGAATCGTGATGATCAAAGAAATGCGATCCGACTTAATGACGGCAAGATGAATTTCAGCAAGTCAATTCCGTTTGGGGAGCCTTCGGAGCAATCACGCGCGGTCGCGCTAGCCGATTTCAACGGGGACGATCGACTGGACATTGCCGTTGCAAACGTTGGCCAAGCAAACTGCCTTTATTTGGCGGATGGAAACGGTGGACTTGCAAGTCGTGTTTGCTTTGGTGCGGAAGATGGCAACTCCTATTCACTCGCCGCTGCAGACATCGACGGTGATGATGATATCGATTTGGTCGTTGGAAACGTCGGGCAGCAGAACGCTGTTTTCCTCAATAAAGGGAAAGGTAGCGAGTTTTCCGAAGTTCGCTTTGGTGATCCGTCCAACGCAACGTATGGAATCGATACTGGCGACTTGGATGCGGACGGGTTTTCTGACATCGTGACGGCCAACTCTGGGGCAATGAACCAGATCTTTTTGAATCGCCCAAGCGTTTCGCGGCAACCGAATCGCTCCACGGCCGCTGCACCGAAAAAGAACTCCTCGACGGTTGGAACCGAAACAAAAACGCAGATGGAAAAGGGAACGTCGACGGATTGGTTGTCGTTTCGTGGGAGCGAGGCCAAAGGTGTAGCGGACGGATTTACGGTTCGAACGAAGTGGAACGCGGATCCCCAAGGCAAGCAGTCGGGAGTGCATTGGTCGGTACCCGTACCAGGTCTGGGACACTCAAGTCCCGTCATTGTCGGCGATCGCATCTTCCTCCTTACAGCGATCGCAGCGAAGGGCAATGCACCTTTGAAGGTGGGTCGGGGTGGTCAGCCGGACGCAGCCGACGACAACGGCGAGCAAAGCTGGGTCTTGCTCTGTTACGACCGAGAAACGGGTCAAGAGCTGTGGCGGCGAACCGCTCGGAAAGGAATACCAAGAGCGACTCGCCACGCGAAAGCCACACACGCGAACACGAGTGTCGCGGTTGATGGAAATCGGCTCGTTGCTTTTTTGGGTTCCGAAGGCATGCACTGTTATGACCTTGATGGAAAACTCTTGTGGTCGCAGGACCTGGGCGTGATCAATATCAGCAAGTACGGCATCGGTTGGGGATTTGCCAGTTCCCCAACGATCTTCAATGATCAGAT
The DNA here is from genome assembly GCA_039179795.1 of Planctomycetota bacterium. Taxonomy (GTDB): domain Bacteria; phylum Planctomycetota; class Planctomycetia; order Pirellulales; family Pirellulaceae; genus Rubripirellula. The sequence continues at coordinate 62,194 of JBCDEM010000031.1, forward strand.
CGCCATCGTTTGTGACGATCCCGATGATCCATTTGTCGCGATGCATCGCTTATCGGATGGAGAATTCGTCTGGAAGACGTCCAGAAAAGGCGTTTGTGAACGGAGTTGGGGCACACCTTTCGTACACAGCCAAAACGGAAAGACACAGGTCGTCGTCAACGGCTGGCCTTGGATCGTCTCTTACGACTTCAACACGGGAGAACCGATCTGGCAGATTCGTGGTGGGGGCGACAATCCGGTGCCGACACCGTTCGAAGCCAATGGCTGGTTCTACCTCACCAACGCGCACGGTAGTGAGTCGCCGATCTTCGTTGTGCGGCCAGATGCCGAGGGAGATATCACGCCTCCGGAGGAAACGGGAACCAACGAATCGATTGTCTGGAGCACTCGTCGCGGAGGTTCATATATGTCGACGCCGGTTGTCTACGGCGACTACCTCTACCTTGGAAACACAAACGGAATCGTTCGTTGCTTCAATGCTCGCTCCGGCGAAAAGATCTACGAAAAACGATTGGGATCGGGTGCGTCGATCATCGCGTCGTTGATCGCCTCAGAAGGAAAGATTTTTTGTGCGTCTGAAAATGGAGTCGTGTACGTCGTCAAAGCAGGCCCGGAATTTGAAATCCTAGCAGAGAACAGAATGGGCGAACCCTGTTTTGCGTCTCCTGCCATCTCAAAAGGCACACTCTATTTCAGAACCACAGGACGCTTAGTCGCCATCAAGTAGTCGGCGAGGCCGCGAGGCGACCGAGACGCTGGATCGCTCTTGTACTACCGCGAAGCGGTTCAACAACAAAGCTCGGGGTCGCGCAGCGCACCCCGAGTCGTGATCGTCACCGCGTAAACGCACCCCAACGGGGTGCCACAACCCGCGTTTGCTCGTCGCTTTTGAAGATCGATACGTGAATCGATCGATGGATGGCACTACTATGCCTTTCATGCGGAGCATGACCTACGCGTTTCATGCGGAGCATGACCTACGCCTTTCATGCGGAGCATGACCTACGCGTTTCATGCGGAGCATGACCTACGCCTTTCATGCGGAGCATGACCTACGCCTGTCATGCGGAGCATGACCTACGCGGCCCGAATTACTCGGCACTAGTTACTCGGCGCTTTCGATCAACTCTTTGATGGTGACCAGAGGGATCGCGTAGCTGCGCACTCGGCTGTTTCTTGCGATATTTAATCCGACAAAGTTACCTTCCAAATCGAACAGCGGGCTGCCGCAGTCATCGGGCTTCAAGTCGGCATCGTGAGAAATCACTTTGCTGAACCCATCTCGACGACCACTCTTTTTCATTTGGTCAGCCGCGTGATTGGAGATCGACGGGAAAGCGCCCAAACGGATGGTCTTTTCGAATTCTTCCTCTCCGCGAGTGATCGTTGCTACGACCGTTGCGTTGGGGTCTACCGTACCCAAGAAGTTCCGCATGTCCATTTGGGTTTTGATCGCGGTTTCGTTCAGCTTTGTCACGATATCGCCGACTTTCAATCCAGCTCGTTTCGCGGCACCGTCTTCGTTGACTTGTCGCAGGATGGCTCCTCCGTCGTCCTCATAGTCTTCCGGCATCACGCCTAGAAATCCGCGACTCTGCTGCTTTCGGGATGCATAGGCCTTGGCCCCAACAACACTCATTAACCCGGAGCCACTTGCATCTGGAGTAATCAGGAATCGGCCGGCGATCGGATCGAGTTCGCTCGCAGCGGAGATATCGATTCCTGCTTCGTTTTTGGACGCCATTTTGAGAATGACGAGATCATTCTCTTTGTCTCTCAGAACGACTTCCAGAGTCACTTCCTCTTCGTCTTCCTCGAAGGATGGTTCGTCGCTGACCATCGAGCTCTTGCTGATGATGAATTGTGAACCCTTTACTCTCGTGCCGATGATGGTCTGTTCGTCGCCATCAGGGATCCGGCTGGAGATTTCAACGCACGCATCATCCAGCATGTCTTCCAATTCCGAAAACTGTGCTGAAAGGTTTGCGAGCTGCTCAATCGCCTGCGGTTCGGGAAACTCTTCCTCGCCGTAATCAGGCAGCTCTACTTTGGGTGCTCCTTCTCTTTCGATGTTGTCGAACGGGATCGTCAAGGCAACTTCGATCTCTTTCATGACCTCTTCTTCTTTGTCGCCTTCGTCTCCTTCCTCACTCTTCTCTACGTCGTCGCTCTCATCTCCCTCCTCGTCTTCTTCATCGTCTCCGTTTGCTTCTTCGTTTCCGTCGCCTTCATCTTCTCCTTCGGCTTTATCGCCTTCTTCGCTTTCGTCATCACTCTTTTCTTCAGCTTTGATCTGACGCTGCACTTTGACGACGATTTCCTTTGCGTCTTCATCTCGTGCTGCTGAGAGAGCGGCTCGCAAGTCATTGAACGATCGGATCTCTTTTCCATACACGTTTTGAACGACGTCGTTTGGTTCAAGGCCATGTTTGTCCGCGAGGGTACCATCGACGACTTCGAGCACGTTGATGCCCGCGCCATTGCGTCGATCGGTTCCACGGAATCCGAGTTTCGGAACGGGTGGACCTGATTGGGTGAATGACTGCTCACGATTCAATTCATTCCAGAATTTCTTGAACGTGTCGACCGGAACTTCGTAGTTACGTGTCATGCTGAGACCAATCCGCGAGTGAATTCCGATCACGCGTCCTTGAAGATCGAACAACGCTCCACCGGAATCACCTGGTTCCATCAACGCGGTTGATTGCAGCATTCGATCTCCTTGGGGATCGCGAACGATGCGACCGAATCGAACGAGCGGCACGCCGCGAACACCTTGTCCACCTGGAAAGCTCACACTGATGCAAGGTTGGTTTCGTACGAGCGAACTCGACTCGCCCATCTGAACGAATGGAATGTCATCTTCCTCGGAAGTGATTTTCAACAATGCGCAGTCGGCATTGGGATTCGAACCTTTTCCGATCGCCTTCAACGGGCGATTGCGATCGGGAAGCGTGACGGAGTACTCCACGCCTGGGCGAACGGCGTGTCCTGCAGACAGGATGTGGCCTTCCTTGCTCACAATCACGCCGCTGAATTTGGTGCCGCGTCTGCTGATCGAAACGACGGCGGGGCGGACGGATTCAATCGTTGTGTAGATCTGGTCCTGAAGCGAATCGACGTCGAATTCTGCTCCAGTAACAGTGACGGAACCCAATAGCACAAAACAAAGTGAACGAAACCAGCGAGATTCAAACATGGCAAACCGGGTCTGAAGGCTAGGGAGATGGAAGAAAATCGATGTCGGTCGCAATGAAGAAGAGAGGATAAGCGCCGACGACGCATTGGATGTACAACCGATTATACGCGGTAATCCAGTGTCACCATGGATCGATTGGCCGTTCGCGGAAAAGGTTTCGGGGCCGGACCGACTCGGGCCCTCAGGGTTCGGAATCTTTACGCAGGTCTTCATGTTCATCTGCTAAGAATTATCGGAACCACCCCCCTCTTTGTGGCGTCCGAGTCCGGTCAGCTTTGCGTAAGCGTCAAAGCCATCTTTTGACCCTCTTTGATCTGAGGCCGTGTCGCGCGATACATTGATGTTCGTTCCACGTGGGAACGACAACTCGCCGAGTCGAGTTGAGTCTCTGGGCCCGAGAGCCCGATTCTGCTGATTGGAGAAAATCCGATGATTAGTGAACAGACGCGATCTGCACTTGATGCGCTCAACATCCAGATTGGCGAAGCGGAAAAAATGCTTAGACGATTGCCCGGTAGTCGGCACGACGAATGCGTCGTCGAAGTTGCCGGAGGTCATTTGCGTTTTGGCCCGATGATCGATGGCGAGTATCTCGTTTTCAACGCTGATGGAAGCGAAGATGAGTACCTTGAAAACCTACCGATTTCGATTCGCGTCCAAGTCGCCGGTGAGGTGCCTACGTTGATCCAATTGGCAAAACAGTGCGAAAGTAGTTTTGCCCAAGACGCGCTCGAAGCGGCAGCTGCGATCGAGCGACAGATCGCAACCACTCATCTTTAAAGAGCGTGTTCAGATTCACTCGAAGCGTTATCCGCGCAAACAAACATCCCTTGGCAAATCACCAAGGGATGCGGGGCATGAGGTGAACGATGGAATGGCTCAGTTCGAGTGACAGCCAATGCAATTGTGTGCGAGCTTCTTTTCCGGCGGTGCGGCAAGCCAAGTGGTTGCTCGTTCCGCGTAGTCGGTATCCGGCAGCTCTTTCTGAATCGCAAGCAGTTGTTCTTTCGATTTCTCAGGTTTTCCGAGTAATCGATAGATATCGGCCAGTCCCATACGGAGCTCCCCATGTGGGTGTTCTCCGAGTTGTTCGAGCACATCTTTTTGCCGCGCGTAGGCTCGTTCAAAATCTTTCAGCACTCGCTGCAAGACTGGCTTGCCAATGATCGGAGGGGCCGTTCGGCCGGCTGGTAACAGGATTGCTGCCCGAGGGATCAATACGCCAATGTTATCTGGTTCCAACTCGATGGCCTTATCCATCTCCGCGAGACCTTTGGCCCAGTTTTGCATACCGGTCGCGACATCACCCCGGTTGAATGCCTCGCCCGCCAGAAAGACGCGCCCGCCACCAAGCCAGACCATCGCTTCGGCATGATCGGGTTTCTCTTTCAGAGCTTCTTCGCACTTCTTCATTCCGCGTTTCAGGGCTTCCTTGTCGCCGTTGAAACCGGCAAACAGGTCTTCGCGGACTTGATGATCAAATCGCTCTTGGTAGGTTTCCGATTCCTTGGTTTCCTTTTCTTCGCCGGAAAGACGGATGGCAGGAAACACCAACAACATGCCGGCTGCTGCCAGCGAGACGGCAAAAGTACGTTTCATCAGAATCCTGTCGATGGGTGAAGAAAAGCGAGCGAACGCTACGGCTGCGTTCGTGAAAAAGCAAAAGCTCCCCCATTTCGTTGCCGGTCCGCATTTATTGGTTCGATTCCGGAAAGATTCCAAAAAGCTTGCCCTAGCTCAAGCCCATTCCGGCCATCTTGACGCGGAGCGTTTTCTTCAGGCACCACCATTTCGCACTGGGCGTCCCGATTGCCTCCGCGATCATCCGCAGCGTGCGAATGTATGGCTGCAAGTAGGCAGGTTGCTCGGTAAAGAACTTCGGTTTTAGTCCAAGTGCCTTGAACTGAGACTTTATCTGAGCAAATGCGGCTTGTTTGTCGGTTGACTGTCGAGCGTTGATCACGGCCTCGACCCAGTAATGCAAAAGCTGATCCAGTCCCTCCAAGTACTCCAATCGGGCTGCACCCATGAAGTGGTGAAGCGCCTCTTGGTTGTCACCCTCCACCAGCGCGTCATGGGCTGCCCATAGCCTCAACTGCGATTGCATTTGGTCAGCGGGCATTTGTAGGGCCGTTTGCACCGCGTCGCGTCCGCCGGCCTCGTCACCAATGATCCGACACAGTTCGTGCACGTTCGTCAGCATCCAGGGTGCAAAGTCGTCGCGCTGCTGCCAACCATCGATCCACTGCTTGATGAGTTGTTTCGGGATCATGCCAGGTTGATCCGCCATCGCATAAGCGATTGAAGTCCAGGAGTGTGTGTCACTGCGAATCCAATCTTCGTTCTCATTGATGAAGCGTTTCAAGAAGCCAAGCATGCCGGGACCCTGCTGGGCAAAGTGAGGCATGAGTGTGGACATTGCGGATCGCCCGGCCGCAGGGTGCTCGCCACTTATCCACTGTCGAATGCGTTTGGACACCGTTGTCAACTTGTCTCCGAACGCTCCCGGATTCGTCAAATGAATCATCGCCCAAGCTCGACCAAAATCTTCATGGGAATCTGGGTTCCGAAGTTCCGTTTCAATTTGAGCGAGTACCCAGTCTCGATTGCCCAATTCCGACATCATTTCGATAGCGTGCTCAACGGCCCACCAAGACCACTGGTCGTTATGTATGATCGCGTTGAAATCTTGTTCGGCTTGCGATAGGTCTTTGTCTCTCACCGTCACTTGCATCCGCCGCGCGATCACGGTCGGGTGTTGATCACAACGTGGCAAGTCGCGCATTAACGCAGCGGCTTCGTCCCACTCATCTTGCTCGACCAATAGATCGAACAGGCAGCAGCGGCTGCCGGCGTATCCAGGTGCGATTTCAACGATGCGACGATAGGTAGCAATTGCTTTCTCGATGTCACCCAGGTCAACCAAACTGGAAGCCGCAGAATCCAAAACATCTGGATCGTGAGGCTGCGATTCAATCTGGTGTTCGACCGCGGTAATGGCTTGGTCTCGATCACCGCGAGTCATTGCCCATTGTTCGAGCCGATGCCAAATGCCTAGGTGGCCCGGATTCTGCGTCGCCGTCTGTTGGATCAGATCGTATGCATCTTGCTGTTGCCCGATGTCCCAAAGCATCTGAGCACGCGTGGCTTCGAGTGAGGCTGGCGTGGTCGGATAGATTTCCGGCTGCAGAGCGGCCATCGCACTTTCAAAATCGCCAGCGTTCAGCAGCAGTCTTGCCCGCGCGATGTGAATCGCTTCTCGATAGGGATCAATCGCTTCAGCTTTGGTGAGAGCTTCATGCGCTTGCTCAAATTCTTCGTTCATGCCGAGCGTTCGACCATACTCGAGCCATAAGCCGGCGGAATGGGGCTGTTCCTTGGTTAAACGCTCAGCGAGCTGCAAGCGATAGCCTTTTCGTCCCAGTTCTTCTGCCATGCCTTCCAAGCGGCCCCATCCATACTCGTAATCGGGCTCCAGACTGACAGCGTTTTCGTATTGCTCCAGCGCCGGTTCCGTTTCACCCAATTCGGCAAGCACGTCGGCAAGATAGCCGCGGTTGACCGGATCCAACGGGCGAACTGAAATCAGCTGTTCCAGCAACTCGCGAGCTTCCTGGTAGTGCCCTTCACTGCAGAGAACATCCGATAACGCTCGTACAACGGTTGGATTGTTGGGACGCAGTAGGTCGCATCGCTTTAAAGCGCGCTTCTGCGTTGCCGCGTCTCCCACGGCCGATGCGACGCGGTACATCTCGAACCATGCGTTGGGTTCCAACGCGAATCGCTCGGCCGCTCGTTCGGACGCCGCCATCGCTTCGTCAAGCTGTTGCATGTGCGTCAGCTGTCGAATGTGCGCTTGGTGGGCCTGCCACAAATCACTTCGTGCCTCAACCGCTTCTTGAAGTGATTGGAGTAGGTCCTCGGCTGGAACGACGGACTCGGCGTAGTCACGGTAGACCAACAAGACGTCTTCGGTGATTGGCTGCTTTTGTAGTTGCTGGATCACCCAATCCAATTCGTCGGTCAGTTCTTCGACGCTGTCACAGCTATCGAGAAATCTGGAGAGTAAGTATTCGTTGCAGATGTCGTTCTGCAGTAACTCACGCAACCGTTTTCGTGCCGACGCATTGTCACCGCGACGTGCATCCAATGACGCAAGCAATCCGACGGCGAATGCATTCTCTCCATCTAACTGGCACGCTTGCTCGGTTAGTTTTTCCGCCTCATCCAGCTTTCCCGCGGCCATGACATGAGACGCCAGTTCCCTTACGGCCCAAGCATTGTCGGGTGACTGCGCCAGGATGTTCCGCAGCACTGGCTCGATCTCTTCGAGCGGCCGTGTCCGCAACGCCATCGCGTACCGTTCGGCGAGTGGTTGGTAGTGCGGGAATTCTTCTGATGCTCGCCGCCAATGCTCGGTCGCGGCCACTTCGCCATCGATCTGTCCAATCAGGTCAGAGATTTTTTCACGAAGCGGCATCGAAAGCGGGCTGCGTGGTAATAGATGCTCGAGGTGATCGAGTCCTTCTTGCCACTTCCCTTGCAGCACGGCCAATTCCGATGCGGTTTCGTGCCAACCACGTTCAGGCGCTTGTCCTTTCACCGATTGCAGTAGTTCTTTTGCGCGCGGCCAGTACTCACTCGAAGTCGCGGCAAGAGAGTGCACGGCGGACAACACGAGCTCTTTATCATCTGGCCGACGTTTCATCGCTTCTTCTAAGACAGCGATTCCCTCCGCATGGCGACCGAGCCGGCTCAGTGCGTGTTGAAGCGTGACGGAAGGCTGCATCGATTGACCACCGAAGCGATCGTAGCGCGCCTGCAACCACTGCAACGCTTCTTCTGTGCGTCCCATGGCAACGCAAGCGTCAAAGAAACGCTGGGCAAGATACTCGTCTTTTTCCTCCAAGCTGGCAGCGAATCGGAACAATCGAAGTGCGGCAGCGCGTTCATTGCGCTGCCACCAAAGATCACCAAGCTCGAGATAACTTCTCGCATAGCTTGGCCCCTTTCGAATCGCCTCACGCAGCAGCTGCTGCGCTTCATCGCGGTGGCGTCCATCAAGTGCCAGGGATTCCGCCAGCTGCAGCTTCAATAACGGATGAGGCATTGGCCGGGCAACCAGCTCTCGAAGTCTTTCGATCCGTTCAGCGGACTTTCCGAGGTTTCCCAGCAAGGAGAGTTCCGACATTTGAAACGAGACATCATCGGGATAGAGTTTGCGGATCTCTTGGACTGCCGCGAGGATACCCTGCTCGTTCCCGTCGTACGTTGCCAACTGTCGCTTCGCTTGCCAGTGCAGCTGATGGTCGGGTGCTCGGTCTTCGATTTGTTTCAACGCACCGACTGCGCGATCACGACTGTGCTGGATCAGCGCATCGTCCATTTCATGGATCAAGTCGTAGAGTTCGGCATCGGGCAATTCGATGCCTGCGAGTTTCTCAGCGTCGGCTTCCGGCACGAGCACCATCCCACGTGGCCCGTGCGCGGCTTGTGACTCCAGCAACTCATCGGCCGCAGCGGCTCCGCGTACCCGATGAAACGGATCACGAATCAGAATTGTTCCCGTTCGACCGTCGTAGCCAATCACCGCTTGCAGGTGGGCATAGCCCGCTCCTCGCGTGACCAGCGTGAAAGGAATGTCACGACCGATCATCGACTCGGTGGCTTCCTCAGTGACGGTGAACTCGCGTGTGAAGTAACCGTGTTGTTTCGCCCAATTCCGTTCGGCGTGAGCCGTCGTGCCGTTGTAGCAGATCTCTTCTGCGACTTCTAAGTGTTCCGCGGAGCGGCCCCAAAAATGGCTAATGGCGGAAAGAGTCGCTGGGCCGCAGGTCATTTCATGTTGACGGACAAACTCAACCGGCAGGATCTTATCGACGCGATCGCGACGTTCCGTGTCGGCCAACCGCTGCGCGACTTTCTTTCCGAAAGCCGATCGAGATCGTTTGGCGTATTCGATTGCTTTTTCATCGTCACCGGCGCGGCGAGAAAGCTCACATCGAAACATCGTGAATCGTTCACCGAAAGCACGCTCAAGAAGTGGTGACAGTGACTCAAAGCGTTCAAGCAAACGCGAACATTCGGCGTAGTCGCGTCGCTCGTAGGCCATCGCCGACATTTGCCACGAGAACGATGCGGCTTGTTTTTGCGCATCGTACTGTTTCAGCATTTCGTACGCATCTTCGTCGCGTCCAACGAGCGTCAGCAGATGAGCGCGATAAGCGATCGAACTGCGTGCGTCGCGAATGTCGACCGCTTGTGTGATCGCGTCCAATGCTTCGTCGTAACGGTCTTGCCGCTCGAACCAGTAAGCACGGGAAAAGAGAAGCATCTCGGGATGGGTTTGCAATTTCTCCATCCGTTCGAGTTCTTCGGACGCCGCCGCGAAATCTCGCAGCTGTGAAAAGCTCGAACAACGGAGCCAAAGCCATCGCATCTGGTCTTCGCCCGGATCCTCGTCGTGGGGAGGCTGGATGGACTCGGTGAATTCAAGTGTCTCCAGCGGCCCGTTGTCTTCTGCGATCTGCCCTCCGTAAGCCACGCGAACGGCGAGCGATTCCGGAGCCTCTCGGTAACCCTTTAACGTGTGCCAACGACTCAATCGGGGCGCGCCCAATTCCGAGACGATCCATGCAATGTCGGCGCGCTGGCTACCATTCCAGTCGCGGAATGATCCACATCCGCGCAGGCAATCGTAGGCATCGATGAACTGACCAGATTTGGCCAGGCGAACAGCCTCCGTCAACCGTTCTAGTTTGGTTAAACTCGACTCAGTAGCGGTAGGATTCATGGGGAAATCTTCTTCTGCAGCGACCAGAACGAAGTGTCAGGAAAAGAGCAAAAACATCGTAACAAATGCCCGATCGAGTGTCGTCCAATTCGACACGGAAACACTCCCGCGTGTTCGCGATCCTTTACAATCTCAAACAATCAAATCGATGGCCGCTTGTCGGGCGATCGATTACGTCTTTTTGTTGGCATTTTTCGATGGGATAATCTGAGTGAGTTCGTTGACAGACTCTCACCAGCCTTTCTTTCGCGCCTGTCATTGTTGCGGCTTGATTCATCAGATACCGAAGGTCACCGAGCGCGAAGTGACTCGATGCGTGCGTTGTCACGCCAGGATTGCGTCCGCGCGCGATGCGCGACGAAGCGCGTCCCGAACGGCAGCTGCTGCCGTCGCTGCCCTCGTGTTGTTTTGGCCAGCGGTCTTATTACCCGTGTTGAAGATCGAGCAACTTGGCCAGTCGAATGAACAGAGTATTTTGGGTGGCATCATTGATCTGATGAACCACGGTAGTTTTTTTGTGGGCGCCGTCGTGCTGTTGTTTTCGATTGTGTTTCCGCTGACGAAGATCGTCTTGTTGATTGAACTCAGTTGGCTGGAACTGTTGCATCGTAAACACAAGACGCACACGCTGCGGTTGATGGAACATGTGGGGCGATGGAGCATGATGGATGTGATGCTACTGGCGTTTCTGGTCATGTTGGTCAAACTTGGCGATCTGGTCGAGTTTCATTTCGGTCCCGCAGTGGTTGCGTTTACTGCTTGCGTTGCGATGAGCATGATCGCTTCGTTGTCCTTTGATCCTCATGCCATTTGGGATTCGGAATTCGATGGTGGAATCTGAGTTTCCCGTTGCGGAGATTACGCCGCGCAAGTCGTGGGCCACGCGCGCTTCCAAGATGTGGATCGTCACACTGATCTGCGTCTTCATGGCGATCGGACTGACTTTGCATTCGCTTCGGGCGCCCGGGCCCGAGATCGTGATTCGATTTCCAGAAGGTCATGGACTAAAGGCCGGCGATGTGATCCGCCATCGCGGCATCGATATCGGGATGGTCAAAGCAGTCGATCTGAGCGGCAAGCTGGATGGCGTTGAAGTCCGCGCAACATTGGACGCAAGCGCTGACGCAATCGCTCGGGATGGGTCGCGTTTTTGGATCGTGCGCCCACGTCTGGATTTGACCGGCGTCAGTGGATTGGAAACGGCTGTTGGTTCCAAATACATCGCTGTGATTCCGGGTACTTCAACGATCAGCCAATTCGAATTCGATGGATTGGCCGCTGCGCCTCCCGATCGCTCCAGCGGAGATGGAATCGAACTGGTGCTGCGAGCGGATCAACGATGGGGGCTGAATCCTGGTTCCCCGATCACCTGGCGTGGTGTCGAAGTGGGACAAGTCCTATCCAGTGGTCTATCTCCCAATGCTTTGAAAGTGGATACGCATATTCACATCATGGAACCTTACCGAAGACTGGTCCGACGGAATTCGAAGTTTTGGGTCACCAGTGGAATTCAAATGGGGTTTGATGTTACGGGCTTTGAGCTGACGACCGACTCGCTGGCTTCTGTCGCGCGAGGTGGTATCTCATTCATGACACCGGGGCCGGATCCTCGAAACCAAGGTGCGGTTCGACCGGGTGACGTCTTCACCCTGCATCGGGAAATGGAAGATGAGTGGTTGGAATCGGCAACGGCGATTGACCTGTTAGACATGCAACCACCGCCGGTTTCGACCGTTGTTTCTACTTGGAATCAAAAACGATTCGGGATCAATCGTCAGCAACAACGTCATGCTTCGGCGATCACCGTTGCGAGCTCGGAGGGGGCAACGGTTTACCTTCCGGCGGATCTTGTTCGAGCCGTGACGGATGTTTCGGACGAAAGTGGTCAGGTTGAATATCGGTGGGGCAGAGACGAGGTGTTGCTCGACGCTTCCAATTGGGAAGATGACCCAACGCGGAAAATTGCCAAACTGAGTCTTGGGAGGGAGCGAATTTCGGCTTTGGCGTTGGTGGATTCGGAAAGACTGCGGGATCCAATCGAAGCGGAGGATTGCTTTGCGATCCGTCGATCTTGGCATAGTGAAGAGGAAACTGCGGTGGTCCTCGAGATGATTGGAAAAGACGAGTTGCTGAAGGGCGATGGGGGATGGCGATGTACAAACGATCGATTGAGTCGGGATGTTTGGCATGGCGCGGCCGTTATTTCCAGCAGCGACGAGAGAGTGATCGGAATGCTGGTCGTTGAAGACCATTTGCCGCTGCTCGTTCCATTGAATGAACAGGCTCTGTAAGTCATGCTCCGCATGACACGGGCCGTCATGCGGAGCATGACCTACAAACTACAAATCTGAACTGATGACACACGAATCGTATGACAATGACGGGCGCGGCGGCAGCGTCGCACCGACGCTTCAATTGAGCCGCACGGGACTCATTCTCAGTCTGTTCGCGATGGTGCTAGGAGGTGTCAGTATTTATCGGATGTTCCCGGAGAGCGTCGGTGGTCCACCGCTTCCAGTCGAGGTTGAGCTGGATGAACAACCGGTCGTTACGACGGGGAATCAAGGTGTCGTCATCACGGAGATCGTGCGAGTTCGTAATCTTGCCGACTATGAGATTCCGAAACTGAGCATTGAGATCAATGGTCAATATTTGTTGTTTCGCGAATCACCGTTGCAAGCGAATGAGGTGCTGGAGTTGCCTCAACGCGTCTTTACCGACAAACGTAGCAGTCAACGTTTCAATCCATCGAAGTACGATGTGGAGGAGATCGTCGTCACCGGCCAGCTGCCCAGCAACGCCCGAGGCGTCTCCACATTCGAGTTCGAGTAGCGGATGAGGCAACGAATCCCGTCTTGGAAAGATGTTATCAAATCTCCGTGCCGGAAGTCCTAGCACGCGGCGTTGCCTCGCCTGGGACTCGCGGACGGGTCCATTACAATTGACTTATGTCTAGTGAGCAAAAACCTTGGTATGCCGACGGGCTGCGGTTTACGTGCACGCAATGCGGTGATTGTTGCAGCGGTGAACCCGGTTATGTTTGGGTCGACGAAGACGAGATCGCGGCGATGGCCGGACAGCTCAAGATGGAGATCGATGCATTCGAGCAGAAGTACATTCGTCTGGTCGGCCGAGACAAGAGTCTGATTGAGTATTCCGACGGTGATTGCATCCTGCTCGATCGGGAATCACGCAAGTGCAAGGTCTACCACGATAGGCCGATTCAGTGCCGAACTTGGCCGTTCTGGGACTCAACGCTGAAATCTAAACGCGCGTGGAAGCAAACGTGCGAAGTCTGCCCCGGTTCTGGCACCGGTCGTCTTTACACGTTCGAAGAGATTGAAGCGTCTCGCAAGGAAAAGTCGGTCTGATTTCGACTCGCGCGGCGATCGTCGAATCGGATCCGCACCTCGTTAAGAACGACGTGGATGTTTGCGGGGGGTGACCGGGCAAACTAGCATCTGTGCTGGCCCATTCTGGCCTTCTGGCACCACCCACTTTCCATGAGCTCGATTCATGGCCATTGCAAGACGTCGACGACGCCGATCACACCGGTTCCGAAGTTTCGAAGCCCTTGAATCGAGACGGGTGCTCGCGACTTATTTCGTTGACTCCACTCTGGACGACCCCGGTGGCACATGCATTGCCAATACTCCCGGTTCAGGTACTTGTACGTTGCGTGCCGCAATTGCGGCAGCCGAGGTCACATCGGAAGCCGACACCATTCAGATCGCTGACGGCACATACTCCATTGATCCGGCCGAGGGGAGCTTTGACCTTGGTGACACACCCGGTGTTACTTTCGACGATTTGTCGTTCGTCGGTAACGTCAACCCGACCGCGGTGATCCTAGACGGTGATTCGCAATCACGCGTATTCGATATTTTTGGTGGGGATGATTCCTACAACGTCTCGTTCGAAGGGCTCACCATTCGCAACGGTGTGGCAAACGACTTCAGTGGTGGAGCCGGGATCAATGCGGGATTCGACGTCAACTTGACGCTTGAAAACGTCATCCTGGAATCAAACGAAGCGCTCAATGGTGCATCGGGTGGTGCCGTGCAAGCAAGCGGAAACCTCACCATTAACAATTCGGTGATCAATGGAAATGGTTCTGACCGACACGGTGGTGGGATCGACTATTTCTCTTTTGATGATTCGAAGTCGTTTTCGATCTCCAACTCATCCGTTTTGAATAACACCGCGACTCTGTTCGGTGGTGGGATCTACGTTGATGGTGAACAGACATCGGTCGTGATTGACACCGTCACGTTTACGAACAACGAAGGACCGGATTCCGGTGGTGGTGTATTCAGCGATGGAGCCACACTTACCGTGTCGGATTCTTCGTTTCGCGATAACCGCGCAACGCTAGCCCAAAGTGGAGGCGGTGGGCTTTATCTATTGGGTGTTCCGGACACGGGAGACTTCTCTGTCAGCAACACGGATTTTGAAAACAACGAAGCGGTCGATGGTGCCGGTGGTCTCGAAGTCGTGAATGTCTCCGGCACGATTAGCGGAGGTCTGTTCACTCAGAATCAAGTGACTGGAACCGGCAATTCGTTTGATCAAGGCGGCGGAGCCATCGTCGTGATCGGACCCGTGAGTGATGACGCGGGTCCCGTTCCCGTTCTGATTGAAAGTGTGACCGTTCAGGAGAATACGGCTCCGGCGGCTGGTGGAATTGCTCTCGTGGATGCAAACGTCACGATTTCGAATTCCGTGATCCAAGACAACATCGCAACCAATCCGTTGATTGGCGGTGGCGGGATTGGTGCCATTGGATCGGTTGAACAAAAGATGGTCGCCATTCGCCATTCGCAGATTCTTGGAAACACAACGGCAGCGGAAGGTGGTGGGATTGGAGCTGTCGACATCCTGTTGAACATTGACTCAACGACCATTAACGGCAACGAGGCATCTGGGGGACGAGCGGGAGGAATCGGGATCATCGATAACACAGGACCGCCTGCTTTGCTGGAGATTCAGCGTTCCACGATTAGCAACAACACCGCTCAGACCGGTGGTGGCGGACTGGGGATCGATACGGCGGAAGCGTTCCTCGAGAACGTCACGGTATCGGGAAACGTCTCACTCGACGGTAACGGTGGAGGCATTTTGCTAACCGGAAGCCCCAGTACGTATGCCACGAGCATTTTGTATTCGACGATTGTCAATAACGAAGCCGTGTCGGCGACCAACCTGTTCGCAGATTTCGCTCAGCCGGTTTCATCGGATGCTCGCATCGAGGCGAGCATTTTCGATCAGGGTACGTGTGGCGGTGCTGCATTGTTTCGTGCTGGGGACTTTGTCTTTGAATCGAACATAGACTCCGGAAACACCTGCAATTTTGACATTGCCGACAACTTGATCAATACGGATCCACAGATTGGTCCCTTGGCGAACAATGGAGGCCCCGTTCAAACACATGCTCTCATTGCGAGCAGTCCTGCGATCGATGCATCAACGATTCCTTTGGATGCGTCCGCCATCAACGAATTCGTTACATCGGACGCGAGGACGTTTTTTCGCCCGGTCGATGGGGATGGCAACGACACCGCCGTTCCCGATATCGGAGCTTTCGAAGCCAGCTCTGAGCCACGGCTTTTGATTGAAGACTTGGTGGTCGACGAAGCCGTTGGCAATGTCAATGTGTTCGTCCGCTTGGATGCAAACGTGGCTACGCCTTTCACCGTCGAGTACAGCACGATTGACGATACGGCCATTGATGAAGACATCGGAGTATCAGGCGACAGCGATTTTGAATCACAGTCTGGCACGCTCAGTTTTACTGGCGACGAAAATGAAGTGCAGACGATTAGTCTCACGATCAACGATGATGATGTCGTCGAAGACATCGAACAATTTGCGATTGAACTCTTCAACGTCGCGCCCAATACGTTGACCATCAACACTTCGGATATTGGAACAATCAATATCATTGATGACGATACGGCGTCCGTTTCCGTCATGGGTGTATCCGTTTCCGAGGATGAGTCGGAAATTGAGGTCGAAGTGACTTTCAATGGTGATACACAAGACTCCGTCGAAGTTCTTTTGCAGACGATTGATGGATTCGGCGCGGAATCCGATATCGATTTCTCCAGCATCTTTGAGTCTGTGGTATTCGATGGATTTGATGGAGAGGTTCAGTCGGTGTTCATTCCGATCCTTCCTGATGACGTGGTCGAGTTGGATGAAGAGCTGTTGATTTCATCGGAGTTTGGTAGCCCCGATCGACGCAACATCACGTTCGAAGACTTCGCGGACTTCATCTTTTTCGATCAGGAAGGCGTCTTTTCGGATACTGGCTTTGTTCCCAACGACATTGAAGTCTTTACACCGAACAGCTCAACGACGATCGCCTACGTGGCTGACCAAGACGGCTTGCGCATTCTCGATTTCAGTGATGCACAGTCCGCGATTCAATTGGGATCGTTCCCATTGATCGGTGGCATCCAAGAGATCAATGCCGTTTCCTCCGGACAGTTTGATGGTTTGCTCTTTGTCGCCGCAGGAGAGAGCGGCTTGGTTGTTCTGGATGTGTCCGATCCATCAAATATCTCACAAGTCGGATCGTTTGCGTCCTTTAACCAGGAGGCGGTTTCCATTGCCAAAATGGGTGACACCGTATTCTTGGGTGAGCGGCACGCGGTGAATCTGATCAGTGGCGGCATGCGAATCTTGGACGTGTCGAATCCATCCAGTATCACGCAGCTAGGTCGCTATTCCGGATTCGCTTCGGTTGATGATATCGCCATCGAAGGGTCCACCGCGTACCTAGCGGTTCCAGACACGCCTGGCAATCTGCAAATCGTCGACGTTACTGATCTGACGACTCCCACTTTCTTGGGCACGTTTGCGAATCGCGAGGCGACGGCCGTCGCCAT
Source organism: Planctomycetota bacterium (assembly GCA_039179795.1). GTDB lineage: Bacteria > Planctomycetota > Planctomycetia > Pirellulales > Pirellulaceae > Rubripirellula. Next base: position 79,076 of record JBCDEM010000031.1, read on the forward strand.
CGATGGCACGACCGCATACCTGGGGACTCCGACTGGCGTCGCAAAGCTTGATGTCAGCGATCCCAACAACGTTATCGAACGCAGTTTCTTTAGCACTCAAGCAGCGGTTACAGAAATCATAAACAACGGTTCGATCCTGAGTGTGGGAGACGCGGATGGTGTCTTTCGGATTCTTGACGCTTCGCAATTCAACTTCATCCGAAGTTTGGGAGCCTTGGGCATCGGCTCCGATCCGATCGGTGGCATCGCGAACGATGGGTTCAATTACTTTCTCACCAGTGAGACGGTTGGCATCAGTGCCGTCGAAGCCGTCCTGTTGGATGATGAGTTCACGTTCATCTTGAACGATGATTCCGCGACTCTTTCGATCAACGACGCGAGTGAGTTAGAAGATAACGGTGCGTTGACGTTTACGATCACGCTGACAGGACAGGTCGATGCGGCATTTTCCGTCGATGTCGCCACGATGGACATCCCTGGACAAGCAGCAGCAGGAGACGACTACGTTGCGGACTCCGATTTGCTGTTCTTTGAGGGCGTGAACAACGAAACGGAAACGTTCACGATTTCGCTGCAGCCCGATGCTGATATGGAGCCGGATGAAACGTTTGCCGTTGATATTTTGGATGTCTTCGCTGATGGCAGGAGTATCGATATCGAGTCGCCAGGACGCGGCATCGGGACGATTCTCAATGATGACTTTGCGGCAGGTGCTGACCTGCAGATTGTCAAGTCCGACGATGCGGATCCCGTCATCCCAGGCGATCTTCTCACTTACACCTTGATCGTCACTAACAAGGGTCCTGACGTGGCGACGGATGTGGTCGTCACGGATCGGTTGCCGCCGGCGTTGAGCTTCCAGGCTGGCGATGTTGAAGGTGATGATTCAGCCGTTACGACCAATGGCAATGATGTCACGGCCATCGTGGGTACGCTTGGAGTCAACCAGACGTCGACGATTACTTTGCTGACGCTGGTGGCCGAAACGGCGGCAGGTGATTTCGCCAACTCGGCAACCGTATTGGGTGGTGAACCCGATGGCGATACGACGAACAATACGGCAACTGAGACGACAACCGTTACTGTCTTATTGAATGAAGACGATCAGACGATCGACGAGGACTTCGACAGTATTTCGCTGGATGTTTTGTCCAATGACCTACCCTTGGGCGGACTCACAATCACAAACGTGACGTCCGTGTCACTCGGTGTGGCAACGATCATTGGAGGAACGGAAATCAGTTACTTGCCCGACCCGAATGCATTTGGCCAAGACGTCTTCTCATACACGGCGACGAATGCTTTTGGGGAAACATCTTCGGCCGAAATAACGATAACGATTCAGCCGCTCAACGATCCACCCGAGGCGACTGACGACAGCTTTGATGCAAGCGACCAGGTGAGTCCTTTGATACTAGAGGTCGCAGATTTATTGTCGAACGATTCACCGGGCCCCAATGAAGCGTCGACTCAAACTCTTGCGCTCACGGATGTGGATGCGCTGAGTGCGAATGGAGGAACGGTTTCACTATTAGGCAGCGCGATCACTTACACACCACCGGTTGGATTCACCGGGTTGATCGACACCTTCCAGTACGAGATTTCAGATGACGCCAGTCCATCGCTGTCTGCGTTGGGGACGGTAACGATCAACTTTCCGCCACCTCCAGCGACCTTGCAGGGGCACATCTATTGTGATGCGGATGGAAATGGCGGAGAGGATTTGGGAGAAGCGGTCGTCGGAACACTTGTGTTCCTTGATGAGAATGGCAATCGCCAACTTGATGTGGGTGAACGTTCGACATTGACAGACGCAAATGGCGACTACGCGTTTGCTAATATCACTGACGCGACGTTGACCGTTGTCGCCGAAGTGCCCAGCGGTTGTCTGAGCATTCCCTCTAATCCTGGCATCTCACGTTCCCAATTTGGTATCGAGGATCTCGCACATTCGCTCGCGGCAACCGACTTTGATCGTGATGGCGATGTCGACCTTGTTGTGGTTGGCGATCTGGTAAACGATCAGGCAACGTTCCTCGAAAACACCGATGGTGTTTTCGATATTTTGGGTGCAACTCCGCTCGGAAGTCGTCCCAGAAGTATCGCTTCCTGGGAGTCAGGTTCGGTGCAAGTGACTGCGGTCGCTGGCGTGGGGACGCCCCAAGACCTGGGGAACGTGTTCCTGATGGCGGGCGATACTGTCATCGATACGCATCAGGCTGGCGATGGTCCCGTGGATGTTGCGCTGGCTGATTTTGATGGAAACAACGAACCGGACATTGTGGTTGCCGCTCTGCGATCATCGGATGTTCACGTGATTATCAACGGTGTCTTGCAACCTGATCCAGTCGGTGAAGCTCGGTTGGCTCGCGCTGTGGAGGCCGGTGACGTCAATGGTGACGGCAACGATGACATCGTGATTGGCGGTTTCAGTTATCCGGAAGATGAATTCTCTCAGCTTGCGGTTCTGTTGGGTGACGGATTTGGAGGTTTCTCCGAACCTTTGCTTGCAGATCCCATCCGTGAGGTCGTTGATCTTGGGATCGCACCGCTGAGAGAGAATTCCGATGACAACGTTATTTGGGCGTTGTCCGGAGAAGGGACACTGTCCGTTTATTTCATCGACGACGGCCTGCTCGAACTGGTCAGCGCGACCGATGTCACTGATGGAGCAACTGCGTTCGATGTTGGTGACTTCAATCGTGATGGAAGTACGGATGTCGCGATCGCCAGCCTCGGAAATCAATTGATCGAGATTTCCATCGGTAACGGTGATGGACAATTCGCTTTGATCACTTCCTTGAGCGATGTCTCCGCGCCGTCCGATTTAGTCGTTGCAGACTTTGACAAAGATGGTGCGGATGACGTTGCTGTGACGAACCTGTATCAAGATTTGAATTTGGGATCATCTGATGTTCCCGAGTTTAAACTGCCCAGCCAAGTCACGGTGCTGTTGGTCGACGTTGCAGAAGATGCCGTCACGATTTCCGCGGGGGCGGTCGGTCAAGTCGATTTCGAGTTCCAGAATGCTGACCCGGAGATTCGATTTGATGTATCCGGTGATGGCCGTGTGACAGCCTTGGATGCCCTGCGTGTGCTGAATCGACTGCAAGAAATACAACCCGAGGGAGAATTCGTCTTCACACGTGAAGCAACCGACGTGAATGGTGACGGCAACACGACGGCGCTCGACGCGTTGCTGGTTATCAACGAACTATCGCGACAACATCAAACGGATTCGGTCGTTGAGCTGCTATCGGACGACGATAACGATGACGAGGAACGAGTCGCCGCAGTGGATGTGATCTTTGGGCAATTGGTTTAGTGCTTCGGCGACTTGACGTAGGGTTTTCCGGTCCCAAGTAAAGTCGCGAAAGCGTTTTTTAAGCGATGGCTTTACGTTCCCAACCTGACTTTTTTTCTTCCACGTATTCCGCATAACGATCTTCAGCGATGGCTTCGCGTGCGCCAGCCATCAATCGTTGATAGTAAGTCAGATTGTGGATCGACAGTAGGATCGGACCAAGCATTTCACCAGCGACGAAAAGATGGCGCAGGTAACCGCGACTGTGTCGACACGCAGGACATGGGCAGTCTTCCTGAAGCGGTCGAGTGTCTTCGCGGTGAATCGCGTTGCGAAGCTTGAGCGTCCCGTGGTCGGTGAATGCTAACCCGTTCCGTCCATTACGCGTTGGCATGACGCAATCAAATAGGTCGATTCCGCGGGCAACACTCTCCAGCAAATCAATCGGCCGTCCGACACCCATCAGGTAGCGTGGCTTGTGTTCAGGCAGTGCCGGGCAGGTGGCCGCGGTAATTCGATACATCTCTGCTGGAGCTTCACCGACACTCAAGCCGCCAACGGCAAAACCCTCGAACTCCATTTGGCTGAGTTCTGTTGCACATTGGACGCGTAGCGTTTCGTTGAGTCCACCTTGCACAATGGCAAACCGGGCTTGATCGTCCCGTTGAGCCGCGTCAAGACATCGCTTGGCCCAGCGAATCGACCGCTCCATCGCATCAATGACTTCTTCATCCGTTGCAGGCAGAGCGATGACGTGATCGAGAACCATCGCGACGTCGCTGCCCAGAGCCTCTTGGATCTCGATGGAGTGCTCGGGGGTCAATCGAACGATGGCCCCATCGATGTGGCTGCGAAATGTTGCCGCCTGTTCATCAACTTTTGTGATGGCATCCAAGCTGAAGATTTGGAAGCCGCCGCTGTCCGTCAGAATCGGTCCTTCCCAACCGGACATCGCATGAAGTCCACCGAGACGACGAACGGTTTCATGACCGGGCCGCAGAGTGAGATGATACGTGTTGCCGAGAATCATCTCGGCACCCGTCGCACGCACCTGATCGATCGTGACACCCTTGACCGTTCCCTGCGTTCCCACCGGCATGAAGCCTGGGGTTTGAACGGGACCGTGAGGTGTAAAAAAAACACCGCGACGTGCCCCGGTGGACACATCGCGGTGCATTAATTCATAAGAGAAACGACTCATTAGCGATCAGTCGCCACGCATCTTTAATCCGAGGTCGGCCAGCTTTTCGCGAACTTCATTCAAGCTTGTCACGCCAAAGTTCTTGCACTCCAGCATGTCATCGCCCGTCTTGCGAATCAGCTCACCGATCGTGTTCAGCTGCAAGCGAGCCATGCACTTGCGGGCTCGCACCGACAGGTTGAGATCGGAGATTGGGCGATCCAACAACGCCTGCTCGTCGGGAGACATGTGGCTGGTGTCGATCGGCGGATCGTTGCTCTTCTTTTCATGAGCAAACTGGCCAAGCGACAGCCCCTTGGAAGTCAGCATTTCGCGAATTTCGAACAAGCTGGTTTCACCAAAGTTCTTACTGCTCAACAACTCAGCTTCAGACGTTCGCGTCAGGTCGCCGATCGTTTCGATACCCATCTTTTGAAGACAGTTACGACTTCGAACACTGAGTTCGAAATTCGTGACAGGCATGTTGAGTGTCTGAGCCAAGCGGTCGTTACGGCGTTGTGCTTCTTCGTCGTAAAGCATGTTGCCGGTGGCCGCGGCGTCCTTCATGTACAGCTGCGTCTGTGGATGGTCTGGGTAGCAGTCCAAAATCCGCTTGTAGCACATCTGTGCCTTATCGAACTGGCTGTTGTCTTCGTAGATCAGACCCAGGTTGATCAAGACACCGATACCGGTTGGGAACGCCTTGGCCGCACGCTCATACAGTTCCAAGCTTTCGTCGTCGTTGCCCAGTCGATCGTTTTCCAGTGCCAGACCAAACAACGCACCTGCGTGATTCTCATCCGTTTGAACAGCACGTTGGTAAAGTGCGAGGGCCTCTTCCATCCGACCGCCAACGGCAGCGACGGTTGCGGCACGCTGATACATGTAATCAGCCGTCTGCTCGGCAGGACCGAAGATGTTGTCAAGGATCGACAACGCTTCTTCGACACGCCCGGCATAGCGATGTGCTTCGGCGATACCCACCTTGCATTGGTCTTCGTTGTAACCCGAAGTCTGAGCTTGCTCGTAAGCCGCGATCGCTTGATCGTATTGGCCCAGTTCGAACATGCAACGCGCTTGATAGAACAGCGCCATCGCGCTGCCATCGGCAGATTGCAGGGTGTTCAGCGAATCGGCAAATTTACCCAGCAAGAACTGGCACACTCCCATTTTGGTCTTGCCCGCAGGACTGAGTGTGTCGTCCTGCTCCATTTCGTTGACAGCGTCTCGAAGTTCACCGAAGTGACCATAATTCTCCGAGATCGCAGTTCGTATCGTTCCCACATCCGAGGGACCAAACGAATTGTTGGCAAGAACCATTTCTTTCAGATCGAGGACGTCTAGTTCGACTTCACTCATCAAGCGAAACTCCCGCCGAGACGGCTAGAAACGAGGTACCAGAAGAAAAAGCCAGCGGCGGGATTTGAACCCGCAACCCTCGCATTACGAATGCGATGCTCTGCCAATTGAAGCTACGCTGGCGGTCCTTTCAGGGGGTCAGAAAGCGGTGTGCCAAAAGACCAACTGACAGAAAAAAATACGCGAAATCGGGTCGAATGGTCAAGGTAGCCCAGAATCGGCGGGTGATGACCACCCGCTAGGTCTTCCTCAATCATTTTTGACGCCTGCTCAAACGGGGAGACTGAGAACAGTCCCGTCCCTTGTGAACGAGCTTACTTTTCGACCACCGTCGCTTTTTTGATGAAGAATGGGTTCTCAGGAACAAATAGCAACAGCATTTACGCCGCGACGGTGGGGGTGGGA
>JBCDEM010000032.1:0-81396 GCA_039179795.1 Planctomycetota bacterium
CGCGGAGCGGTCGGCGACTCACTTAAATCAACCATCGTCGCCGATCGCTCCGCCGATCGTAGCGCAAACCCGCCCCTGCAAAACCGCAACGACCGCGGAGCGGTCGGCGACTCACTTAAATCAACCATCGTCGCCGATCGCTCCGCCGATCGTAGCGCAAACCCGCCCCTGCAAAACCGCAACGACCGCGGAGCGGTCGGCAACTCACTTATTCGCGCGCCATCCACCTGGACGAGTCATTGATTACCAGCGGGGGCAACGACGAGTCCGACGTAAGCGTGTGGCTCGCTTGAGTCGATGCCACCAACAATTGCCACCTGCCGGCTACCGACATCCGTCGATAGCGTCTGACCCGAGACCTTCAGTGGGAATGGCGCCCAACCGGAAAGTTCGACGCGTATCTCCCCGCTTGAATCCCGCTCAACAATCCTTCCCTGAGCAGGGCATCCCCAACCGGAGAAAAGTGTGACGGACTCTGCATCCGTTTCGGGGAGTCGGATCCACCGCGTCGCCGCGCGGACTCGAAACTCACCGTCATTTTTAAGACGTTTCAAAACCCATGATTCGACGAGTGGTTCCGTTTGGTCACCGATCCGCCCAGCTCGAGATTTGTCGAACTTCTGCCAGTACGGACTATCAGCACTCAGAAACACTTTTGCGTAAACGATCGACTGAGATTCGTTCTGCCGTGCATCATCCGCTCTCAACGCGGTATTCCCAACCAGCGCGAACAAAACGCCCAAAAGACTGAACAGAAACAGTGCCTTCATCGGTGTTGCCTCGATAAAACGCCCGTAAAATAGAATCGCACTGAGCTAACGACGAATCCCCGTCGTTCTTAGGGTCTAAAACGAATCTCTTACGATGGACCGTCACGTGACGTTGTCGTATGGCTGCAATCATCGATGAAGACAATCTTATCTGAGCAAAAGCTCGGCGGAGCGATCCCGATATCCAACAGCCGCAACCATCAGAGCAAAATCGACGATTTTGCCCAGAACTTTAAGCAAGGAGTAAGCGTTGAAACTTCGTCGTACGTACGAATCACGATTCATCCAATTCCAGCAAGTCAGACACTTCGACGGCTGGCGCATTAAACTCTACAGTATCACTCGCCAAGATAGCGTGCCGATCGATGACACGTTTGTTGAGACGTGTACGGACCATGTATTCGGGCATTTACGAAACCCTGAATCCCTCGAATCAACTCACGGAGTCGGTTTCTTCATCATTCATCAGGGCGAACATCGCAATTGGCTGCTACTCGACTGGTGGTACGACCAAGAGATCTTAAAACACAAACTCTTTTCATCTCCATTGGATCAACCGAAGCGCATCACGGAAGCGGAATCCGACTTAATGGCGTGCACTTGGGAAATGGCGATTCAGTGCTTCGAGCGTCAAGCGTGGATTGACACCGTCTTGAAGAACCCAGACCGTCCAGATTTTGACGCTTACCTCGCAACACAACTCAACGCAGAGATTTAACGAAAGGCGAGACCTCTTGAAGAAGGTCGCGTGCGAAGCTTCGTTGAGACTCTCCGCATCCTGCCGCAAACAACGAGTCATCACTCCGCTGCGTTATTCGCTTGAGCGGCGGCGTCCATGAGATTCAAGGCTGACTTAGCGAAACCACTATCAGGAAACAAATCGACGCACTTTTGATAGTGCTTTCGGGCATTGCTTCCGTCGCCGATCTGGCTGTAGCAAAAGCCCAAACTTACCAGCGCCATTTCCCGATAACACATCGCTGCCGTCGAAAGCATGACGATGCATCGATAACGATCAATCCACGAGTTTTGATCGAAAAACTCATAGCTCGTCTTGAACTCCGGGATTGCTCTTTCAAATTCCTGACGCTTGCAGTGCGAAATTCCTCGATTGTGGTGTCGACCGATCACGGCTCGGAGCGTTTTGGATACGACGACAAAGACAAGTGACCCAACAGCCACACCAATCAAACTTCCACTCAACAACCATCCTAGGATCAAAAACAACGCTAGAACGATAAGGGTAACGACCGAACCAGCAATCGAAACAGGACGTACGATGGGTGTTTTTGACATGTGGGTTCAAGCACTCCGGCAATCAGCTAATCTCGAATTGCTACCACGCCACCGACGTACCCGCCAATCAGCGACACGACAAAGAAATACGTGACCCCAGAGGTTACAAACCAACTTTGGCTTTGCAACTGCTCCTCCGAATTTGTCACAGATTCTATAACGGCATTCATGACAATCCAAAAAGGTGCAACGGAGACAGCCGTCCAAAACATGGACGATACAACGCCGATGAACACAGCCATTTTTGATGGGTTCACTCGATAAGCAGCAACGGGCCCGAGTGTGAAGGGAAAAGCGAACGCGATCAGCAACGAACCGAACTGCGAGAGCGCCAAGGCAATCGCAAAAAGCAACGGTAGCGTTAGCAGTGTTAAAGTCGAATATCGCATCGCTCACAACCGTACGTCAGTAGGTCACGCTCCGCGTGACAGCGTCTTTTCATTCTCGGCAACGCACTTTTGCCAGTACAACCGCTGATCCTTTCATGCATCACGCCACGTTCCTCCTTGCGTCCTTCTCGTGAACTCTTGTCATGACCGACTCGCGCTACGATCGACGGAGCGATCGGCGACTATCTTGAAAACCACGCTCAATCATGAGTCAACCAACGCTGCGTTTCGGAATTGAATTCGGTCACCATGAACGCCGGAGAATCGAATAGCAAACGGTACGTTCTCCCATTGCTGCGGTACGTGTATGGCGGGTGATCCCAAAGACGCATCGATGTTGATGGAATCGTCGGCAAGAACCTTGGTTCTAGATCGTTGAGTGTCGCCGGAGAAGTGTCGTGCTGTTCGATGTAACGGTTGATGGCAACAACAATCCGCCCCGCACCATCGATTGAAGCTTCGACTTTCGCGGAGTTGATCCTTATCGATGAATACGTTCCCGCCGTAATCGCGATCGCGACGAGCCAACTGGTTGCAGCTCCCGCTGGATGCTTGATGAGGAAAAGGCCTGCACCAACGAAGAGAAAGAGAGGCACGCTCAGGACCATCAAACCGGAAAAGCCTGTCGCTCCAAATCCATAGAATTGAAGGTTGAACACGGCAACGCAGCAGGTCAAAGCGCCGAACAGAAAGCCAGCAGCAACCCATCGATACCAATTCCTATCTAACATCGCTTAAATCGCCGCGAACGAAATGAATGACGACCGGAGACCGAGACCTCCGTTGAATGACTCCCCGACCGTTTATTCGTCCGGCGCTCCCCCAAGAAACGGGAGGGTCATGCGCACCTCGCGAATCGAAGCACTGTCAATTCGAAATCAAGGCTCGGCAAATAGCTGACGGAAACGTTCCGCTTCGGCTTCCGGCATCGTGGCAAGCAACGGGCGTAACGTGTAGTTCCCATGCATTTTGCCATCGCGCATGAACATCCAGTCCGAGATCTCGGTTTTACCAAGCGAGTATTGCTGCCCCATTGTGACATTCGTGACGATTCCTGGGTCGTTACCTATCCTTCCAGTGAATCGTCCATCCTTAAAGGAAATATCAACTAGCCAAAAATGCTCCACTTCGCCGTTGTCTTCTATCGGAGCTTTCACGGCATAGTCTTCAGACCGCCCTGACTCGAAATCAGCCAGGAACTCGTCGACCTCTGAAATGGCACGCGCAGTCGCCGCAGCCATCTCACTCTGGTCATACCCACCCTCCACAAGAGTCTCCGGTTTTGAGTCACATCCGAGTACTCCAAGTGCAACGACAAGCGTCGATAACAGCACGATCGATTTCATAATAAAAAGTCTTGAACGAGTGATTTGGCGTGGATGCTACCAGCGCGACCAATTCGCCGGGCAGACCCATGGTATTGCCACTTAGACTCCAATCAAAGACTTCCAATCCAAAGATCAAAGGGAAAACGATTCTCGCGAAACCGGAAACGCTTACGTGAATCGACTCACAATTGACTGTGCGTGACTTTCCATGACGCTGGCATGTTGATCTTTAGTGGCTATCGCACCGCTAAACGGAAAGAACGCCCGATCCTTGGCCATTGCATCTTTCGATCCACGATTCCTCCATGCCCATTCAGGAGCAGCCCAGCGGAACATCCCTGCGGTTCGTGTGCGAACCCATAGTCCTCCGTGGCAACGGACGACTTCCTTAGTCAGTAATCAAGCGCACGGTCCACCACGACTCGATACATGCTGCATGGTTGCGTGTGGTTAATAGCCAGACTTTTCCTGCAAACCTACCGACTCACCTGCTGTGATCCATCGTAGTGGATTGACCGTTGGCGGTTGGCGACCATGTCCCAATCCATGCGATGTGGCGGACTCAAATAATGTCGGTACGCGACGGCCATTTGCCGTGCAACTTCCCGATAGGGGACGCCACCGAAACCGGCTCCCATGGCCGGAAAAACCACCGTTTCAATAGGTGTTTGATTGCTCGCTTTATGACGGTAAACGGCAATGAGTGACGCCCAGGTCGCCACGTAAACTTTGTCTGTGCCTTCAATGGACCCCGGAACGCGCATCGTCGGTGAATGCGCAATGAACGGGTAATCCGGAGTCCCTGTCGGCTCAACAAATGAAGTTCCAATCGGTTGTTCACCAAGGAACTCGTCCATGATCCTCAATTGCACACGGCGCATTAGATCCTTGCCATGAAACTCGATCACCGCAGCATCAATACCGGCGTTCATGATCCCAAACGCATTGGCTGCCGTGACGAAACAATCGTGTGGAGGTAAGGCTTCAAACCGAGTTTGCATGACGCGAACATTGGGTAGATCCTTGAATCGATCTCGAAATGCATCGCACATTTCGGCTTTGGGATGGATGAGCCACAGCTCAATTGGTAAGGCCATTGAGTATTTCCTAATGAACGGAGCGTAACAAAGGAAACGGAGTGAAGACAGGTGCTGCTGCTCGGAAACTCCGGTTGCTTCGTGGTCTCCTACTCCAATGGCGTGGGTCAGTTTTAGGTCGGACTCGTTGTGCCATCTACTAGGTGCTTGCAGCTCTTTCCACTGTGTTCAATATGCCGAACACAAAGATTGCGCTTACTACGCCGATCGACACAACAAGACACGACCACCACCACCGTGGCGAAGAGACGGAATCATTCCCCCGTTTCCGAGTCATGACGAAATCGATCAGCAAAATCGATCCGTGCACCACAAGGATTTGAATCACTAGCGTCAGCAAGTTGCTTGGAGCGATATCGAGCAACCATTCTCCCGCCTGAAATAACGCGGAACGCTGCCGAAGGATATCGAACGAATTCTGATAAAACGGAACGACCATTCCAAGCAGCACCCAAAATGGCAACCAAGCCAAGAACCAAGCAGCATGGCGCTGCGAGAACGACCGCTCGACTGGAGACAACGTTGATTCAGTCGACAATTTTCACTCCTATGTTCAGGCTGGTTCCACCGATGGTTGGGTAAAATCTATCCGTCTCGGCAAGGTCACTGTAAGCACCCGTTTGAGCGTACGCCCCTAACTGTGCTTCGGAATGTGATTGCAAGAGGGTTAACGCGGCATCGCGTGCTCACGCACTGTTCACACACGTTGTCATCCACACTTGGACGGTTTGAGCATAAACAAACGCGATCTGTCCCTACCAGCATTTCCCTGACCCTATCTCATTCATACGGCGAAAACAAACGGTCGCTTGCCAAGACGGTTCATGGTCGATGCTGCCCCGCCCAAAACCAAGCGATCGGTCCAAAAATGAACAGAAGTGCCGCACCGCCTAACAAGCAGAGCAGTGTCCAGCCGATCATGGCCGCTAATTGTTCATTTTGATTTGCGAACAACGTTGATGTGAAGCCAATCGCAATCGCAACTAAGATCAGCACACTTGCAGCCACGTAGCAACGTACGTTCCAACGCATCCGGCGACGACGCCAATCCTTGATGAATGATTCCATCGAATCGGCTTCGTCCGAACGCCAGCCGTCTGCCTCTTGGTCTTCGAGTCCATCGCCGGACATTGGCACTTGGTATGGGTTGACTCGCATGACGTTTTGACGCTTCCTCTAGACCAAACCGATGACGTTCTCGTTCTCCACCGAACCCCAATGCAGCACCGTCTTCAATGGCCTCTTTGATCACACGGATCGGACAACGTGTCTTTCTATTCATAGCCTACCTCAGATCGCGTCGCGGCATTCGAAAACGCCATCTGGATTTAATCGCGTGACCGTCGCTACCAGTAGCATCCGCTTTGATACGCAATGCCTGTTTTCGGAGAATACCAAACCGTGAATCCCGCTCCATTTCCAGCAATCGGACCGTGCAGCTCCTTAGCGTCTGACAGAGGTGGCCAACCCAAGTCGCCAAAAAGGAGCTTGTGAAGCTCTGGGTCAATCGAGTCGAAAGGCGGAAGTTGGCCACGCTCGGCAACTGACTGATCTCCATACTGAGCCCAAGCCTTGTCGAGGTACTCGTCCAATTCGGATTGCCCGATTCGAAACTTGGCACGGAACCCTTGCGCCTGTTTGTTCACCGTGATCTCGCGGGCCACAGGTGGCAAGTAGCGTTCAACACGAAAATCATCAACCTGTTCAAAACTCGCGTATTGAAACGTGCCGAACCGATATCGATCCATGATCGAAGTGATCATCACGCAGACCGGAACAAACGCAATCAGTGAAACAAAAGTGAAAATAAGGAAAGTCCGTCCGGAACGACGACCGGAGATCGCAGCGACGACCGTCGCCAGCAACGTAAGTGTCAACAAAGCGACGGCGGTCAGCTTAAACGGCAGAACAATCGGCCAGAGCATTTAATTCACAAATGGTCCTATGGTTGCAATGACCCAAAGGAATCAAAACAAACACGATGAACAGGTAAACAGCAAAGCGGAAGTTTTTCTTTTTGCGCATCCGTGTTGAGGCACGTTCGAGTGAATGAACTGCTTGCGATTGCGAGGCCGCGACCTTCCCAATCGATCTGCAGTTTTTGTCCGACGGTAGGAGATCGAGGGGCCGAGCAATCGAGTGTTACTTTACCTCGCCCCCAGCTAGGTCGGTCGGGATCGATGACAGTGTCGCCGACTTCAAACCTTACTGGCTCCCAATCCGTACTCATCATCTCTTTCGGTTGGCTTCTTGAGAATAGGGAAAAGCCTAGATCCTTCGACTTCATTCGCAAAAAGATCGGTTCACACGTTATCCCCACGGTGCCGTCGAGCATCATTCGTCTTTGAATGTAATCACCATTTTAAAATCTGGCGCGTCGGGGATTCCACGCATTCTCACGTCCATCGGAAGGGGTAGCCGTTAGTCTATCTGGACGCCGCCGTGACCGTGAGCGCACACAACCGACAATGCAAGATCAAGCGCGATAACGCGAGTCCTTTTCGATCAACGCGGCATGTGTCACGTTCAATCTTTTCTTCCCATTCACGAGACTTGCTACTCGTGGTCCAAGCAGGCCGCCTGCAATGCTTGCCGTTAGTATCGAAGCATTGAAGCAGACGATAAGTGTGATCATATAAGCCGGCTCTTCGGTTGTTTCACTGACAGGATAAACAATGCCCAACGCAATCAGGACGTAGAAGACAACAAGGACGGCTGCCAACGACATAAACTGCGCTGCCCACGCACCTACGCCCCAATACTGCCGCTGCGCACCCGAAAGACAAGCAGTGCCGAAGCCCACGAATAGAGGCATAGTCAATAGCGTCGACAAAGGAAACGGAATCGACAGTGCGAGTACGCCGGCACACCACATTGTGAACAAAGCCACCTGTTTTATTGTTATCTGCAAAGGATTCATCGCCTCATCCATTGTGAAAAAATGCGTCGCGCGACAACCAAAATGCAATCACTCGACGCATCATTAATCTGGCTCACCTTTCATTCGCGGTAAGCGTGAGTTTGGCTCGCACTCATTGCTGAACCGAACGGCCGAGTACGAGGAGACCCTGTCACGCCGCACATCATCTTGCCATGTCTTCGCATGTTCGTTCATGTCCATCCAGGATGTCCCTGATTGCAACGGCAAGGTCGTCAAGTGTTTCGAGACCTGCCAACGAGAATAAAAACGGTTTCGGCTCCTGCATTCTCGAAGCAATAACGGTATGAACAACGCTGTACTGAAATGACGGTTCGAGCTTGTCTGCGTGAAGATCTTGAAACAAACGAACATCACGATTGACTTTCTTTGCTGGAACGTCAAAAAAATCCGAGATGGCTTGCCTTACGTCCAACAGGATCGTGGCTTCATCAAACGGTTTCAACGACAAAAAGTCATCGTTCGAAGTGTCCCCCGAGACCAGCAGTTTGTCACGAACGGACTGCATGACCACCGAGTGTTCCACGTGGTCCCTGATGGACAAAACCAGAAAGGCAACAAACACCATGGAGGCGGGAAACACCGCCATGATCACTCGCTCCGTCCACGTGACCTCACGCACAAGCAGGCTCAACGCGAAACCGATGCCAAACACAACGATTGCGACCAGGCTCGAGCATCCGATCAGAAAACGCATGAGTCAATCAAGGTTCGAACGGGCAGATAGGTTGGCGGAGCTCGTAGAGGACGATGCAACGTGTCCCGAGTGAAGGACCGTCAATCATCGAAGATGCACCATTTCACAAACCAGATGATTGCCGGCGCTAAAATAATTGCAACGAGCTTGAGCATAACAAAACCTTTCAGACGGAAGCCTAAGCGAATCGAACGGACAAACAGATCGCGAATTTGCAGGTCGTTTGCAAACACCCGGAACGTCGCGAACTTGAGTCGGCGGAGAGTTAAGATGACCAAGTCGTGAATCGAGTTTATCACACGAAGCAAGCACCGAGATTCGATTCTTCTCACACGGTGATGAAATTCTTCGAATGTACAATTCGAAGTTTTCCAGCTTCACCGAATTCCAACGCTCACTCAAAGCGTCTGAGATCTGACTCTCCAACGGTACGTGAACGCTAAAGACGATGAAATGGGAAAGTGGGCTCAGCGTTCAGAAGGACTCGCGGCCTCCATTTCATCTGGATAGTGAGCGAAATACGGATCGCTGGTCGTGGTAACGGCGAGTTTGTAGTCGTTCCAAAACGGTACGAGCGTATCAAGCGGAATCGGTATCGTGTGGTCATAATCAAATGCCGTTCCAGGATCTTCTAGACTTATCCGCAACGATCCGGTGATCGTACGACCGGAATCCAGCAAGCAACCCTGCAGCACGATCGAAGGATAGTAGTTGTTTGGAACCTCAGCGTGAAACGGAACGTCTGGGGATATCGCGATGGTCGCCAACCGGGTGTACCACTCCTCTCGCGGCCTATCGGGGGCTAGCGTCGGAACAAACTCAATCGCGTCGTAGTTTTGCGCGTAATGCCAGCCGTAAACATGCAAATAGAAAACCTTCGGTTCTCGTGAGCGGTCAACCAACCAGCCAGTACACAACGCGACGATCGTGACGAGCAAAAGCAAGGTCGACAGGCGAAAACGCACCATGACGGTTGCCCTCTCTAGAGTTGATTCATGAAACGAATGTGCGGCAGTTCAATCATGCAACCAATGAAACGATAAAAGGCCGCTCATGTAGCCAAGGACTTCACTGTGGTCGTCTTGGACATCGTGGCTAAGACGATAATTCATCCGATGTTTGACGCGTTCGATCCAACGACACCAAACCTAACCATGTGATGACGGTCACGGTCAACGGCATTGACCACATCATTCCATAAAAGTCGCTCGACCAAGAAAGAGGGAAGCCTCGATCCTCGATCGTCATCGTTCTTTCCCAACGGGCTTTGATGACTGTCTGATCTTTGACAAGCAAATCGAACACGGAGCCGTCAACCTGAATGCGACGGTCAGAATCGAGCGTCACGATAAAGACATCGTCAACACCTGGCGTCTTTTCGATGAGACGTTGTTTTTGTCGAACCTTGCCGCGCAACCCCAACGGAATGGTCGAGCGAGATGCCGTCAACCACAAATTTGCTCCGCCGAAAATCACGCCAAGCAAAACAAGTAACCATATCGAACGCGACTTAAGTGAACGCAAAATAAGCTCCAACCAACAGAGAAATTGCGCCCGTCGCAATCAAGCACCTCAGTGCAACATCCGACGGTTTCTCGTTATTGACCAAGCAGATCGCGGCTAAGCCAGCGAGGACGGCGCCGAGGTTCTGATTGCACCAATCAACTTCATCAAACTTTGCGAGTCGAAAAACGGTCGCTTCGGTTACCGTTCCCGCCGCGATGCACAACAGGGTTGACGGCAAAACCACAACCGGTGCAATTCGTGCAAACCACTTGGAAGGAATCGCTCCAAAAAGAATGGAGATGGCGCTTAACGTGCCGCCATATCCGGCGGCGTAATGACCCAGGTAATCGCGACGATGACCAAGCAGCACGTAGAAAAGCAGCGAGACGACAAATGTGGGCAGAACGGCGATAGAAAGCGTCCGCATGACCGTCGGTCTCAAGTGATTTGTCAAAAGAAACCTCGTTCCGTTGCTAGCTCACCACACACTTCCTATCCCCGTACCCAAGTTGACTTTTTGCGACTCTGCGTATTTTGCTGCTTGGCAACTCTCGCAGTTTATCGCCCACCGCGCCGTTCGCGTTTTCCCAAACTTTCCGAGTAAACGAACACGATGTCATCTCTCAGAACGGCCAGTTGTGCGGCTGGAATCTTGCCTCCTTTTGGCCATGCCTTATCCAACATGATCGCGGGCTGCTTGCGTGCGAGCTTCGCTTTGAGTTGATCGGAACTAATTCGCGATCCGCTTTTGTCCCATGCGTCAACGTCATCGAGTGAAAGCGAAACAACACGCGGTTCGCCTGGAACGGCTACGGATACCGCTTGTGTCACGATTTCCGAGTACGGAACGGTCACGACGTAGGTCTGCTCTTGAGGAACTCCATCAACAGTCGCGATCCGCGAGCGAACTTCTTGACGAGTCTTTTGCACGGGGACACTCTTCGTGACGGTGCGCCGCTCCATTTGCGGCAATTCAACCGACAGCAACCCCTTGACGTCAACACCTTCTGTAAGCGTCACGCAATTGGCCAAATCAATTTTGACAACTTGCGGTGTCTGGTCTTGGCCACGTGCAAAGGGCACAAGTAAGACAAACGAACAAAAAACAAACTGTAGGCAACGCATGTTTTTCCCTCAATGTAGAACACGAATGGGTGATCCGAAGAATGCTTTGCTAACCGAATGATCAGGAGCGATTGTTCATCATCGACCCGCAAGAATTCGCCGCTAACTTTCGCGGCAGCGTCCCGTTGACGGAACCGCGATCACCCGCGATCAAGGTCTCGAATCCAGTGTAACAAATCCCGCTACGAGTTCGGCCATCACCCTATCCCTTTGCATCGCTAGCTTCTCGCTTTGGCAATTCTCCAAAATGAAAGAGCGTAACAAGACAGTACAACGCCCGCGAACCAGTGCCCGACGAGAAAAAGCATAGCGAAGGAATAACTGCGAGTATTCACCGCGAGCCCAATGCCCCAGAGTGAATTCCAAAGTGCGCTGAACCACCAAAACGACGGATTGTTCGCCCATGGTTTGCCTAACGCATTCAACGACCAGAAAAGCCAGACAATCGCTCCGGGAATAAAGATGAACAACACAACGCTAGGCAGAAATACCGCTCCCGTAAGTGCCATCAATCCAGACATCCAACGAATTGAAACCGGAACCCGAACCTTCAAATCGTATCGTGGTGTTTCCAGGTTGGTCGGCGGTTCGTAGGGATTCTCGATGTTGAACGCCTTCGGCGTAAAGCAGGAACGGCTTGAATACCCCATACTTGCTGCGGGATCGAACGCGGATTGTAGCACCCTGTTGGAGTGCGATTACGCGGTGACGATCACAACTCGGGGTGCGCTGCGCGACCCCGGGCTTGCTGTTGAACCGCTTAGCGGTAGTTCAAGCGCTATCAAGCGTCTCGATCGTACTCGCATTCAGCGCTGCGGTACTTGTACTCGTAATCGCCACGGAAACGCTCAAACCAATCGATGACATTTAATGCCAGACGGACTACTTCGTCATGCTCCGCGTGACGAGTGGATTAACATCGTCATGCGGAGCGTGACCTACGGGACGACTAGCGTGACCCTCTTTTCTTGGGCCAATGAAAGATCGTTGGCATGGAAGTCAACTCGCTTAGAGACCTTCCATGGATCGGCGGCCACGAATTCGAGATACCATCCCCAATACTTTTCCGGCGATCGCGTGTATCCCATGATGGATCCACGTCCGTTCGATTTTGAATTACCACTGAACCAAAAGAGCGATGTGCCGGGTGCGGTCACCGGCGCGCGATTGCCAAAATTGTGCCGAGACGGCCCGATGTTGTGGATATTCGGTCCGACACCACCATGTACGTACTGGTTGACGTTAGATCGATCAAAAAAAGCCTGAGCGGAAATCCGGTTTTGAACAAACGGCGGAATCGTCGCACGAGTGTCGTGCCAAATTCCGAGCGCGCCCATTGCCTTCCCCGCGAAACGCAGCCACTTGTCACCGAACCAATTATCGATGCGGAAGACCATGAACCGAGGTGGCGTATACATACCGACGACACCACGGATCACGTGATCCACTTCAGAGAGAAAGTGAACACTGTCATCATCGAATGTCGGAATGCCAAGGATCATATCCACCTACCATTTCATCCGCCTGCAGTCGACGAGTCGTTTGGGCCGCAGCGAATGTTGGTTTTGTCAATAATGTGAGACTCTGGCCTCATCCATTTTGGAGTCTCTGACGGCTCTGACAAATCAAACGCCTACTAGGTTCGCCTCCGTAAGGCATGAGCCGACGAGTCTCCATGCCGCTTTCTCTTGGTCTGCTGTCATTCTTTGCTCCCGCTAATCGGCGGCTCGATCGGTCAGGAACTCGAGCCCAAAAGATGCCAACACAAGAACGGCGATCAGCCGAAAAGGGTTCTCAACCTAATCATTCACTGAACGATTCTGCAGCTGTTGCGTTTGACGGTAGAAACTCGTTCCGAATCCTATCGTTGCGAAGTAGCACAATCGACCAGATGCCAAATGGAATACCGAGAATAAAGAAGGGAGAAACTCCCGGAATACAAGACAAAACGGCAGCAAGCCAGCTTTGACGAATGGACTTCAAGTGACCCATCCGCGCCGCCCCAATACAAATCATCAGAAGTGCAGCGAACTGAATCACAGTCATGGTAAGACCAACAACGTCCTCAGGGATCCGCTCGCCGCGAAAGGCCATAATGCAATAAGAGACGATCGGTATGGAACAGAACACCGAGTGAATCGAAGACATCACAACCAAGGCTGTTGCTGGCCGCGAAAGACGCTGCTTGGCAAACGATGCCGAGTCAACGATGTCACTATCCGTCAGTGGTGGCGCGTAAGGGTTAGTCAAAGCGGTCAATTCACACAATTGGAAAGGACAGTCTAGGCAATCGTCATCGTTGAAATTCTACGATAGCAGTAACGTCAATGCGCGGCCCCCATGGCGTTCGCCATCAGTGCGCCGCCCGTCGCGGCAACGCTTTAGCTTAGTTAAGAGTGTAGTCGTAATTCTGGGCGCCTGTCGATGAGAACGTCGACTGTACGAGCACTCATGTTCTGCTTCACTAGGCAACCGCCGCGCATTACGGGCGTTGGTTCATGCGGCGCGACTCGATCTGCCACGGACCGGATCAGACTCGAGGAAGTAGTGTCGAAGAGCAAACGCGACCAAAAGAAACCAGTTAACACGCTTCATCATTTGTGCCCTCCTTGTGGTTGAGACGAGTCCCGAGTGACGGAACTTGTGGTAAAGGAACCACTCCCGATGGCCCCAATTCTCTCCTTCTTAGTTAGGTATCGCGGCAAGTAATTCGGTTGCGAAAACACCCAGGCACGATTGATCAGTGACGAAGCTAAACTCGCCTTTCATTCGGCCGAAATCAAAACCGATTGTAACAACTGGTTTGTCGGATGACGAAATCACGTCCGCACGGCTGCAAAACACCAAGTCCAGTGCCGCGGATTCTCGTGACGCGGCGAGGGAATAGTCGCCTTCAAACGCAGCGATCCCGACATCGGGAGATTCTAACCATGACTTGATATCTCGCTGAAGTCGTTTCAACGATTCGCGTGACAGGACCACTCGGTCCGCGGCAACGCTTGCGAATGTTTCGTTATGGTCATCCCAAATTCGGGTGTTGACTTGAAGAGAACAAGCCATCCAACCTGCCCCCGAATCGACGACATCAAGGATCAAGCTTTCGCTGCTGAGGTTCGAATGCAGTGTGATCTTTACGATAGGTTCACCTGCGTGATCTGCCGCCTGATGGGCTTACGTTCAATCGATTGAGAGCCGCATTTGGGCCGTGTATCGAGTGATGACATCGCCTGCGAGTCCCTTGAAACCCCGTGCTTTATCTAGCGTTTCCGCCCATTTCGTAAGCAGTATGGGCTTCGCCTCATTCTTGGCATTCTGATCCTCCCCTGCGTCAACGTAGCCGTTTTTCGCTTTGACAATCGCTTTGTAGATTCGGCTTGCAAAGTTGACGCGTTTGGGGTCTTCATCAGGTACGTCGATATAGGTGTTGACCATCTGAACAATTCGATCGGCATCCGTTCGATTCGTGCCGAGCACTGCCTCTTCAAAGAACGGCACCAATTCTACCGATCCGTCCAATACACACCACTCTTTGAAGACCTCAATACCACCGGGAACGCGTGTGACATCGAAGCTAAGGTTTTTGATCACCGATTCGTTAAACGACATCGCGAAGCCACGAGCGTCGCCGATCATCTTGTCGATCGCCAGTTTTGAGTTCGCATCACTCGTATCGATGGCTCGAAGTTTGCCTTTCAGTGCCTGAAGGGTCTCTTCCATTTTTTGGCACATATCAAAATCATAGATATTCTTCTTCATTGCATCGCGGGTCGTTTCAAAGTCGCTGAGCAGCCCTTCAATAGCAGTCGCGTCAGATTTACTCACCTTCGCCGCGTTCGCGACCTTTTTCCACTGATTGGCTGAGAGTGTCGCCGGTGGGATAAGAGTGTTCTCAGCATCGAATGGATCAGGTGCGTAGGTTTCGGCATCTTTGAGAGCATCCGGAGCGTTCTGTCCCTGAAGCACGACTTTCTTGAGGAACTCGGTCATCGTCTTGCTCGCCTCGGACGGCTGCCCGTCGGCTCCCTTCAAGAAGTCCGCAAAAATCTGCATTGATTTCTCGCGAGCCATCACGCCATTGGAGATACTCTGCAAGAGCTTGGACTGAATCACGGCGACGCGACGCTGTTCCTTACTTTGATTCTTCTGTGGTTCAAGCATCTTCGGCGAAAGCATACGGAGCATGAGATGGCCGCCGACGAGAGCCAGAGCGCGTTCTTCTGGCGTTCGATTGTCATCATCCGCTTGATCTGCCTGAAAGCGTTTCAGTGTGCGTTCGTAGAGTTCCGCCATCGGTCGAGCGACGTCGTTGGGTGGATTTGACTTAGCAATCTCTTTCATCGTTGCTTCGACCAATTCGATATGGATTTCCTTGATCTTGGCGGGAACTTCGGTGGCATTCTCCATGTTTGGAAATTGCTCTCGAATCTTTTTGAGATCGACTTCGAGATTGAGGAATTCATTCTCGGCCGCTTGATCGGGGTCAAGCTGGAACTCGGAGATTCTCTCGAAGGCTGCCGATATGGTTCCCTGCTTGTACATCTGCGCGGCCTTACCGCCGGTGAGTTTTTGCAGAACAACGACGGTTACTTCCTGTTCACGCATAAATGCGGACATATCTTTGCAGCCATCAATCTCGTTTTGAAGCATTGTTTGGAACAGTCGTTCGTTAGCATCCGTGTTGGACGACTTGATGATCTGAGTGACCATCTTTGACCGCTCTCGATACGGTGTGCATTGAATAATCTTTGCCAATCCTTGGGGATCGAATGAGCTTTCAAACAAAACTTCGCGAGTCAGATCGTCCATGCTCAATAGCATGTCCACGACTTCCTTACCGCTCTGATCAGCATCGATTGCGCCGGCTGGATTCCCGAGTGCATCGACAATTACTTTAAAGTCTTTTGCCGCATTGGTTTCGTTTAGCTTTGCCCGAGTATCGAAGAGCAAAACCTCGTGATTGGCCTCGGTGACGGTTTTAGGGTTGATCACGGGCGGTTGTTTCGCGAACTCTGCAACGGCCTTCGTTTCGGCACTGACGTCGACGCACATCGCGTATGCCTGTCGAATCAGCGGCTCAATTTCCAGAACCAATGGGTATGAACCGAGCATATCGTTAGGATTTAACGATGCGGCCGTGCTTGCGGCTCGATCAACAAAGTCCTGGATTTTTGCGTCTTCACTCTCGATATTCGCGAAGCCCTTGATCGCTCTATGAAGATTCGCAATGCGAGTCGCCACGTACGCCTGGAACTTACCAATTGCGTTTGGGATCGAGACCAGTAATGGTGCGCCCTGCTTGGAAGCTTCATCGACTTTTGCGTTGAAGCAGAGGCTTTTGACAGCGGCAAACTTGCTTGCCAACGCGGAGAATCCAACGATTTTGTTGAGGCTCGCGGCGGCTTGATCTTGACTGACGAGTTCTGCGATCTCTTCGATCTGCTGATTGTCTTTATTGTCGACAAACTTCTGAATTTCCGAGGTATCACGCCAGCTCGAATCCGGAGGTGGCTGAACACCATAAGCCCCGCCATTCGCAAACAACTCCACGATGTTTGCCGACGATTGCACGGTCGGATTCAGCTCTCGAGTGATCGTCAACAATGCGTGATGGTTTGCGACGATCCGTTGAAGATTCATGTTTGACGCCTTGACCGTCGAATTCAAAACCTGGGCAGCTTCTTTCGCGATACCGGTCGTCAACTCGTTGGCCGGTACGGTGGCGTAGAGACTGTTCAGTTGTCGCAGTGCGCTCTCGGCAACATCCCACTCACTGTTGCCGGCCCCTCTCAACCACGTCGACTGAATCTCTAGTTCCAAGTTGACATAGTCCGCCCACTCCTTCTGCGGATTGCCGCCTGGGTTCTTGACCCATTCAACCAACCAACATTCAGCCTCTTCACAGTCGATATCCGAGAGATCCGCTAGTACAGAAAATTCCTCACGCAGCGATGTTGCTTCCTCTACAATTCGCTCTAGCTCGGCTTGCCAGTTGACATTCCGCATGCTGTGCCCCAAGCAAACGATGCGGTTTTCGGCATATTGCAGTAAGGCGATACCCTGGTTGATAAGTTTCCCGGCGGATTCCAAGGCTTGGCGTAGGTTCAAACCAGCCTGTGAACCCAGTGCCTGCTTTGTAAGTGAGAAGCACTGCATCGAAATCTGCTGTAGCCTCGCTTCATCGCGGTCCCAACCGCTCATGCCATTGCCGCGAACCCAGGTAGCTTGTGGATTCAGTTCGGTAAGGAGTTTGTTCCAGTCGTCCTCTCGTTGCTGCGGGCTCGGATGGTTGGAGTTGGCAAAGTTTTCGCAGGTAACAACGTCCTTTCTCGACTGATCCACGTAAGCGGGCAACCGCGCACTGATCGTTTCGACCTCGTTCTTAAGAATCGGGATGACCGCGGTGTCATCGAATAGAGGAGGTGGTGGGGGCGGCACAGCCTCGGCGCCGGGCGTCCCATAGAGCATCGCAAGATCTTCATCTAAACCGATCAAGACATCTGCATCATCGTCATCACCGTATTCCGTCTCGTTGTCCGAATTGGCGTCGACGTTCTCATCCGGATCATCACTCGATTGGTTCGATGACACCGAGTCAGACCGATAAGGCTTTAGGTCGGCGATGCTATAGCCAAATTCTCTATTCAGCCATTGTGCGACCTCATCAATCTGGGGAACCACGTAATCATCCGGCATCTCGACCTGACCGCCGTCGTTGCTGTTGATATCTGACGCCATTCAATGCACTCCACGACCCAAAACGTGTCTATTCCTGCGAAATCCGTGTCGAACGTCGTGGTCGTCGAGCCAAACGTCACACGCAGCCACATTAAGAGGCGTAAAGCGACCGAATTTTCTGCAACTAAAAACAAGATGCTAGACCATGCGCAGCGACGGGTCTGGTGGTGACAGCAAAAATCAATCGCGTTACCGGAGGTGAGCAACTGAGCCAAACCGCGAAAGACGGGAAACGCAAGAGACGAATATGCTCGTCGTTTCGCATCGCATCTTTCGCGGTTGTCTCATCTTGCGTGTAAAAAACCAACATCGAACCTAGCGGACGAGTTTAAACGGATCGCGGTCGATTCGACGACCTTGGTACAGCTCGATCGCGCCGTTCCGGATCGCGTTACGATCGACACCGCGGAACTCGAGCCAGACGCGTGTACGTCCGTCATTCAATTTGACGGGGTTCCGCCAAGCCCGCAGTGATGCGCCGCTACTCAGCCGAAAGGCAACTTGCCCAGCGCGAAGAGTCCCCAAGCTCTTAAACGGAATTCTTGGATCCCCGCTTCGGGGAACATTCGCAAGATCAAGCACGACCTCACCGCTTCGAAACGTTGAAGTCACGCTGAATCGTGTTCGATTTCCCTTAATGCGAATCTCCGTTTGACTGGCGCCTCCAGGATTGGTACTGCTCGACTGTATCGCTAACTCGTCAGCACTGGCGCCTTGTCCTGCAATGACGAAGAGACTGACCATGATCAGTGAGTAAAGCCTAATTGAAAACATCCCGCTCATACTTTGTGCCCTTGTTTGGATTCAAGCAGCTCGTGAACGCGACGGTGGTCCCGAGTACTCGAATCTGACTTGCTTTACAGGACTGACGGAACACTTTGCATCATCTGACACGATTTGAAAAGTTTTCTTGATGCGCACCTTCACAAAGCGTGATACTGGCCAAAGGAAACTTTTCATTTAGTGATCGATCTATCTGTTTTCTGGACAGGATGCTTGCTTATTGCGAATGACAACCGTCTAATCGAGACGGGCAACAATCTCTTGCTGCTGGGAGGGCACTGCATGCAGAGGCGATTCGAGTTTCCGGATACGCAAACCGCCATTCTTGAAGGCGTTCGAAATCCAGGTGACAAAGAAGCATTCGAGCGATTCTTCGAATGCTATTTCACAGCGTTGCGCGAGTACTTTCGTTCACTGGCTCCCAACGCTGAGGAATCGGATGAGTGGTGCAGCCAATTCGTCTTGAAGCTGTACACGTCGCTCCCAGATGTTCCCGAAAAGCTGCCGAAAGGACAGTTCCGACGGTACCTAGTGAAGATGGTCAGGAACTTTGCTGCGGATCGGTTCCGGTCGAAAAAGATGCGAGCGGATCGGTTCTCGCATCGCCCGGTCGACGATTACGCGATCCCCATGGACGCGAGTCAAAAACAGCTCGAAGATTCGGTCGACGAAGGAACCACTGCCTACCGCGTCAAGAGTGCTATGCAACGCGTCGAAAGGACGACCAGCCCGCGCGATTGGATGGTATTCAGCGCGACCGTGCTACAGGAAGTTCCGATCGACTCCGTTGCTAGTGACTTTGAGCTGACCCGAACCACGATCTATCAGATTCGAACCCGGATTCGACGTAAGATCAAAATTGAAATGGATGCGCAAACGTGGGCGTAGAGTGTCTCTCAAAAGCCGAGTTGCTCGACTTCGTAATCAACGGATCGACGCCCGAACGCTCCGACGATATTGAAAAGCATTTGTCGGAGTGCGAGCGATGCAAAAAACTGCTAGAGGAACTGGATTCGGATCCGGAGTTTGATGCGCTGCTGCGTCAAAGAACGGCGGCTCGCCGTACTCCACCCACCGTCAAAGAGCTAAACCGATTTCGAACAGAATCTGGCACCCCTCCCGCGACCCCAAACCGCGACTGGCGTTCGAATATCGCGTTACCGAAACACTCTCCGCTGATCGCCGAGAAATTGCTCGGTGCAGGTGGGTTTGGAGTTGTGTACCGAGCCCATGACAACGAGCTCAACCGTCAGGTAGCGATCAAATTCCTCCCACCCCATTCGAATCTGCGCGAAGCGGAAACGATGGCGAAAGTTTCTCATCCAAACTTGGCGACGGTTCACTTCATCAACCAACAGAGCAATGAATGTCCATCACCATTTATTGTGATGGAGCATCTCGGCGGTGGCTCGTTGAGAGATTGGATGGACGACCATCCTGTAAAGAACCGCGACTATCGCGACATCGCGGAGTTGATTCGCAGCGCGGCTTCGGGACTTGTAGCGATGCACGCAAATGGAATCGTCCATCGCGACATCAAACCCAGCAATCTCATGCTGGATTCCAACGGTGTGGTAAAGGTGGTCGACTTCGGCCTCGCCGAAAACAGCGAAAAACTGCGAGTCGCAAGCGGGTTTGCAGGGACGTATCGCTATGCGAGTCCTGAACAACGAGCGGGTAAGGAATTGGATGAAGCGACCGACGTCTACAGCCTAGGCGTTGTTCTTGCAGAGCTTCTTACCGATATGCGACCAACCGATGATGGCGCGCGTCTCCAATCGCGATCAATCAATCCGTCGATCCCTTCTGTTCTCGATTTGATTTCGGAGAAGTGCTCAAAGACAGATCCCACGGAGAGATTGACGGCAGTCGAGTTACGAGATGACTTGGATCGGTTGTTAAAGGGAAAAGCACTTAAGCATCTCGGCGCTACAACTTACGGAAAGTCGCTCGTTGCTCAGCACCGTGTCTCGGTTTCAATGGGTTTGATTTTCTGCCTTGTTGTAGGCTCACTCTCTTGGATTCTAAGAGAAAAGGACCGCGAACTTCAAAGATCCGAGTTTCTTCGAATTACTGATTACATCGAGAACAGAGCGGATTTCGTATTCGGAAACAACGCTGCAGATCGCCGCGAACTCGAGAAAAAACTTCTTGAGTCCATGGAACAGTATCGGAAAGCAGAGTTAGGGGATAACGACGTAGAACTCCTCCTCACAGCAACCCAGACAATCAATGATCTAGCTATCGTATTCACCCAATTCGGCAACAGTGACGAAGCCATATCGATGTACTTGGATGCGATCGATGTTTTGGACCAATTGGTCGAAGACCATCCATCGAACGTCGATCTCATCGCGATCCGTCTCAATTGCATGACAAACTACGGACTACTATTGATCGATACGAGTGAGCGAGCCACTGAAGGTCGTGTCGTTCTTGAGGAGGTAATCAAGGCCTCAAGAGACCGAATTGACGAATACCCCGACGACTTTCGTTTTAGCGATACGCTCGCAAGGTGTCTGAACAGTCTCGGAAACCAAGACGCCGAGCGGCTTCTATTTGCGGAAGCTGAGTCGAAGTACTCAGAAGGCATCACGATCCGCCGAACACTCCGTGGCCAGCTTTCCGGTGATGATTATCTCAATAACACGACAGAATTGGGCAATCTGCTCGTGAATCTCGCGACGCTAAATGAGGAAGATCGGTCGGACAGCACATGGGACACCTTAATGGAAGGGCACGAGATTCTGCGAAGCGTGATGGATGAAATGCAGAGCCTTGAACATGTGGCAACCTTCGCCAACTCCTTCAATCACCTTGGAACATTTGCCTATGACGAGCACGATTTGGCTGATGCCAAAACGAACTACGAGAACGCATATGAAATTTGGTTAACATTGACACAGGAAGCCCCCAACATACCCAGCTTCGTTAAAGAACTGGCCGCCGTTCAGAGTAATATCGGTAACGTCCACTGGACGGAACGTGCATTCGACGACGCTGGAAAAGCTTATGTCGCAGCGGAATCGAAACTGAATTCGGTAGCCGTCCACTTGGGTGATAGCCCCGATTTCAAGTACAAGCTGGCGATCGTTGAGATCAACGTCGCCTCCTGGATGAACGAAATCGGACAATACAGCGAGGCACTCGCGAAAGTAACGAAAGCGATTGATACATTGACCGAATTATCGGAAACGACCCCCAGAGTCATGCGGAATCTTCGTTACGCGATTGAGCTTCGTGGCACAGTAACAACCGCTTCCATCGCAGAATAAGCGAAACGAAAGAGACAGAAGAGATCGCTGACGACCAGGTGATCAACAGAGGATTCGGTAATCAACGGTTGATCAGGTTTTAGCAAGCGATACGGAATTCGACCGGCGATCGCAAAATCAATCGACAATCGGGTCTAGTTTCTTCTACCTGGGTTGATCCAGCGGATCATGCCTTCGGCGTACGGAATCGTCAGCAAGTCCGGCACGATTCGATCGAAGGTTCGACGCCACCACCATGCAGCATCCGGATTCAGGTAGACAATATCTCCAGGCTGAATGTAGATGTTTTCCTTCCAATCATAGCGGGCGGCGATCAAGTCGACGCCGATCAGTTTGGGCGGACACCCCGGAACGCTTCGGTGCACGGTCACCGTGGAGGGTGAATCGATGGGGTCAATGTATCCTGCCATCGCAACGGCGGTTACAACATCAATGTCACGATCCGTTGGCAAGAGAAAGGCATTCCCCAATCGGCGATCCAGATCCGAAACGCGAAAGTTAACCACACTGTTGTCACTAAGCGGTCCAACAACAAAGAAGATTTCATCGGCTTGACGTGGAACGACCACAACGTCACTTGGACGAAGCGTCAAGTCCGCACGACTGAACTTTGCGAGAGGGATCGTCTGGTTACCGAGAATGAGTTCAGGCGTGCCCGATTCTAGAGGCACTCGCAGAATCACTTGGTTACCACCTTCACCAATCACTTCGACTTCGGATGCCTGAAGCGGTGGGCCAGCATTCTTTAGCGAAGCGCTTTCTGGCAAAGCTTCGTCGACGTAGCATGCCAGTTCGACAGGGTTGATCAGTCGATGAATTTCAACAACTCGCGCTGAATAATCCGACAGTCCTCCGGCTGCCGCGATCGCATGAGCGATGTCGTTCTCGTACTTGGGAAGCGGTTGCACACCCGGTTCGTTTACCTCACCTAAGACAGGAATGCTGATCGTTGCCTTTTCCACCAAGATGACGCTCGCTTTGGGATTCTTCACGAGTCTGTCGGAGTACGCGCGATCGATGGCATCTTGAGCGTCGGCAAGATTCATTCCATTCACTTGAACCGAGCCAACCAACGGCAAGCGAATCACACCGTCCGACATGATTTGGGTACGAATCGGACGTGTCTTTTCTTCGGGTCCTGGATTGGACAATCCCGAGATGGAAACTTCCAGAATGTCGCCCTGTCCAAGCAAGTAGTCTTGCGGTGCTTCGAGAGACAACTCGGCTAGGTTCATTGGCGGGCGATAGGAGCGTACCGGACTTCGATAATGCGACGGTAAACTTGCGGCTGGAATAGACGGCGATCGCAGCGGGACGTAACACCCCGTCGCCATCACGCATAGCAACGCCATGAGTGGCAAGAGACTCTTATGGGTCTTTGTTCTTGGACAATCCTTTGTCCCATTTGACTTTGAAAGGCTCATTCGGAATCCATTCCTTCGCTGCAATGAGATTTACGATTCGCAAATCTTCAGCCCACATCTACGTCCCCGCCCAAGCTTTTGCTATTGCCCACGCTTTTATCTGCATCCTTGCAAACAGTTCATCCGGCAATCGGGACGCCCATCGTTTGGATTGAATCGGTGGAACACAAATGGGATGTTAGAAAAGTAAGTTCGATTACGCAGATCGTGTCCAGGTCGTACGCGTTGTACAAGTTCTCGCGGATGACGGGGGTGATCAACGGCCAGCGTTGAGGGGGAATCAATCGCGAAGCGGCACAATCGGTACAAACGGAATTCATCGGACGACTCTGATGCGAGTTTCGGCGATTGCTCAGCCGAGATCCGCGAGCATCTCTGGCATGAGGAATTCACTGGATGCCAACCAACTTTCGCGGAGCAGGAGCCAAAAATCGGCTGCCAGGTGACGACGAACGTACTCGTATGGCAGCCAGCCGTAACCCGCGTCTCCCCAGGATGGTCCCCATGAGTTTCGGATCAAGATGGCTCCATGATCCGAACGGTATCGTCGATCATCGGCATAACCGACCGCTAATACCGACTGCCCACCAAGTACACGATTCATTTGGGAAGGAAACGCAATGTCCGGCGATTGCGTCACCGAGTCATAAACCGGAAAACCAAAGACGATTGAAAATCCGCAAGCCAAGAACGACTTGACGATTGTCAGCTTTGACTCGCCAGACTGATCGCTGTGATCCAATCGCACGTAAACGGCATTTTCATCTTGCTTTGCTTCGGAATAAACGAATGCGTCGGGATCCAAGTTCAAATTCCCGGGCAGAAAGGGCCAGGAGCTTTCACTCGCAACACCAAAACGGACCATCGCCTTGAGGACCGACCGCAAGCTGACGCCGCTATCGTTAGAAAACCGATCCAACCGGCGTGCAGTGCGGTAAAGAAACATCCTTGAAGGCTCAATCACTCGGCCATGGGCGCGACGTTCACAAAACTGCAACAAACCAGCGCAGGCATGCGCTGGGCTCGTATTAAAGTCACCTTGGTCATCGACGGCTCCGCAGTATGTCCTCCAATCCACGGACGTTGGAAGCTCAACCAGACGAGGCAGCTTGCTCAATCGCGAAGCGAACCACGGATCTTGAATGGAAACATCGTGCGCATCCGGCAGGTCACGTTGCCATCCAAATCCTGTTGGCGTCGATGTTTTGATAAGCGTAGAGCCGACCATGATGGCATTCCCTGTCAATCAAACAAGCCGATGATGGTTTGAACGCCGTGAGGCAGCGAGATCATCGTCGGCTCTTAACAGCGGTGGAACTAACCCACATGGTTGCATTGCCACCGCTGCGGTCTTCCTCCATTCCAACTGGCTGTTCTGCCTTTGATCTCTCTCGACCGTGTCCGACTAAGATCGGGCCGAATCAAACCGGCTCCGTTCTTGCCGACCCAAACCATGTCGCAGTCAGGAGAGGCAAAGGTGTTGATTTGCGTAACGGTACCAAACAAATCAACGGCGACGAGTGGAACTCTGTGGGCACTCTAGCGAAGCCGACATGTGTTTCTCGCAGACGACATACGCGCTGGATTCTATTTCGCGCAGATTACACAACGCGATTTCGTCAACATGAGCGATTGATGCTCGGTCAATGGACAAGAACGAGTTCCCAGCGAATTCCGCTGCCAGAACCGTTACCGTGAAACCGAATCGACTTGGTTCTTTGATTTCGGTTGAGCGAATTAATGGTGTCGTGCAACCGACGTTTCGGGTCGATGTTCTCATCGGGCACGAGCGGATCGTCGATGCAAACGGGCCAGCCTTCTTCCTCGAATACGGCCAGTACCGTTTCCTGATTGGGTGCGGGAACTTTGAATTGCTTGACGATGACTTCACCGACACGCAGTTCCTGAAGATCCCGATCCCAAGTGGGGCGTTGTGACCAATCCGATCGCAAGTCGCTGGGCATATTGCGATGCAGGAATTCAAGACCAGACTTGGTCAGAATGAAGCAGCTTTTCTTGCTGAATCTCAATCCACCATCTCGGCGGAATTCGCGGTGATCCGTGCGATTCGTTGATGTTTCGCGGCCGTGTTCTACGAAGCCCTTGCAAATCAGCCAGCGAAGATCGCTATTGCTCAAACCAAGACGCCTGAGACTGCTTTTTTCTTCCGCGAAGTCCCAAGGATCGCGGGCAAGCTGCTCTGCGTAACGCCGCGCGTCCCTCAATAGAGCCAGCGCTTCGATGATGTACGCTGTCCGCCCGTTGCACGTTGTCGAATCCAGTTGCAATCCGCCCACGGTTCATCATCCCCGTCGCCCGTCCGATCATTTTGGGCATAAGCGAAACTTGAAAGTCCTGTCATTCCTTTGGTTTCTGCCATTTCCTTGATAAGCAGAGATCTGAACGGAACTGACCCAAGAGGCTGTCATGCTCGATCCCACCTTGAGGGAAACATAGCAACTTTCGAGATGGACTCAAGCTTTTAATAATCATCAAATCTTTTCCTTTTATAAATCTGCCCTTCTCGGTTTGTTAGCAGCCTCAATGCTGCCGCTAATCCGGATGGTTCGCGGTATTGGCACCCCTCGTTCAGATGAAACAACGAGGTTCAGTTGAATCAACGAGGTTCAGATAAAACGACGAGACCGTTTTCCGTCGCGCCGCACCGCGAATGATACGCGGTATGTGACCGAGAAGAAGTTTCGTCATGCCACGATCGCTGTTTTGCTTCACACCGATCGCAGCACGCAGTAAACCGTTTCGAATTACAAGGGTTCGAATTAAACGGGTTCGAATTAAACGGTGTCGGAAAAACGGTGGATAAGTCTCGAAGCTGCGTCGGCCTAAACGGTTTCGGTCTGCATTGCATCTGCTCGATCGCACGGCACAAGGCAGTGGGTCCGCGCGATCTATGCATGCGATCCAAGACGCGCCATGGGAGACAGTTAAGAAACAGCTCCACCACACTGCCACCGTAGTTCCTGTTTCCATCACAAATCTTGCCGGGATATTGATCTGAGCTTCACTTTCCGTTGTGAGTTCAAAATGAATACACCAGATCAATCGTCTGCTCAACACGATGAATCGCGGCATGATGCAAACGAACGAGAGACTGTATCGCTTAGCGTTTTTGATTTGGTAGAGATCGTTCTCAAGCGGAAGGTCTACTGGATCGGCCTGGTCATTCTGTGCTCAGCGATCGGTCTCGTTTATTGCCAATATGCGGAATCGACGTACAAGGTCACCGCCCGTGTGCTCGTGCAACCACGTGGCTTATTGCTTGATGACGATGGGGCTGATCACGAAGACGAATTCCTGGCAACCCAAAGTGAAATCATTCGCAGTCCGGTTGTCGTCCATGATGCGCTCGATTCCATCCAGTTGCCCTTAAACCACCTGACGTCTGAGAAGCCGAGCTGGGAGGTGCTGAAGCAGCTATCGGTTAAGCCGGTCGATGGAACCAACGTATTGAGTGTCTCTTATCCATGCACTGATGCCGACGAAGGAATCACGCTCGTTCACGCCTTAATTGCGAGCTACCAACAGTTTTCACAGCAGGTTGACGATGACTCTCGCCTGGAAGCGCTTGATCTCTTAACGCGTAGTGAAGAACGCATGCGGGAAGAACTTGAGCAACGCAAAAAGGAATACTCAGACCTTCGCCGCGAGTCTCCGTTGATTGGCCGTGGAAGGTCCGGAAACACGCTTCAAGAACAGATGTTGGCCGAGCTGGGACGTTCTCTTTCCGAAGTACGTCAACGGCGATTTGAAATCGAAAACCGATTGGCCATCTTGGCCAACGACTCAGCTTCTCAGCTCGCAATGAGCTCTGCCGATCCAAACCGATCGGACTTGCTTCGTGAAGTCGTGCATCGCCCGGTCTTGCTGATGGACACGGACGGTATGGAACCCGACGGGATCATGCCGTCCGTCACCCGCCCCGTTTCGACCTTGCCCATCGACCTGCTCTCACCACCTGCTGAAAGTGAAACGGCGGGAGCCATCGCGCCGAATGCCAACGAACTGTTGCAGCAACTGTCCAAAGCCGAGGTCGAGCTAAAAGAAATCGCCCAATACTGTGGGCCGGACCATCCACGGTACGTCGCAGCTTCGGGAAGAGTCGACGTCTTGCAGCAACAAATCGACCAGATGAGCGACATGGTGCCTGCCGTACTTCGTCGCGAACTGGCGACGATCACAGACCAGGAATCTCAATTGTTGACGCAGTTTGAAAAGGAATCGGCAACGGCGAAAGAAAACGACAGTTTTCGCCTGCGTGAACAACAAGCCCTCGATGGACTTGAACGCGTGAAGGCAATTCACTCATCACTGGTCGTGCAACTAAACGACTGGCGGCTAGCCTCATCCAGCGAAGAGGGAAACAGCGGGACCGACGTCTTGGTGATTGAAGAACCTTCCATTGGAACGGGCCCCGTCTGGCCAAAACCGGCGATCGTTTTGGTGCTTTCCGCCTCCATCGGACTGCTACTGAGCTGTGTTTTGATCGCTTGGCTTGAGCGTGAACGATTGGTGTTCACTCCATCGCGTTAGGACAGTCACGGCTGAACGACGACGCCGGTGTATTGCTTGGCAACCATTTTCTTCATGGGGAAATAGGAACAAATAGAAATCGATGAATCGGGATCATGCATTATCGCGAAACGATAACGGCATACAGCCGATCAGTTGGTCGTTAATCGCATTGGCTGGCATCTTTTTTTTGATTCCGATTCAGCTACTGCCCATGCCGATGCAAATGGACTCCGTTGATCTATGGACGCTGTTCGTCATGGTCGTGTTCTGGTCCTTCTTTCTTATCGGTCGACAGCGGGTGATCGGGATGTCGCTCGGTTACATGGTCGCCGTGTGGCTCGTCCTCTTTGCAAGCGTTGGTAGCGTCTTCGAAGCGGTGAATCCGCGCGCAGGATTAGTGGTGCTATTAAAAGAGGTTTACCTCGTTGCAACGTGGATGACGGTCGCCACGCTGTTGTTCCAACTCAACGAATCGAATTTCCGATTCGCCATGCGGATTTGGTTGGCCACAGCCGTGCTGCATGGATTGCTGATTGTTGCACAGTTCTTTTCCACCGACATTTACGATGCGATTGCGAGCTTGGGTGAAAACACAACTGACCACAAACATTACCGCCCATCCGGTTTGTTCTTTTCTCCTGCAGCAGGCAATGCAAACAAAGCTGCGATGTACCAACTGATGGCGTTTGTGCCCCTGTTCTTGGCCAAACCTTCACGTGGAATCGGCCTATTCAGTGGGTTGGCGTTACTGGGCAGTGTGTTGGCGACCGGCTCCATGGGCACGACGCTGGCGTTCTGCTGCGGATTGGCGGCATCGATTGCCGTGATTGGGATCGTTGGTAATCGATTGTTGTTGATGTTGCGTTTTTCGGCGCTGGCGATCGTGTTCGCGGCTCTGATGTGCGGGATCATTGGCATCGTTATTAGCAGTACACCTGCCTATCAACAGCACTTTCAGAAAATTCTGTTTGGTCGTGTCGAGAAGTCCTCTGATGGCCGCTTCGGATTGTGGCAGCGAGGCTTGGAGACGTTTCGCGATTCGAAAACAGTCGTCCTTGGCATCGGGCCGGAGAACTTTCGCGACATCGATGTCTTGGAAAAACAGCTTCACAACGAACCGTTAGCGTTTTCCGTGGAACGTGGGCTATTGGGATTGTTGGGGCTCGCTTTGATGTTCGCTGTTGCGTCCTGGCGAGCCATCAAGTTGCTCCAGCATGAATTTGCGTCCGATGGCGATGGGGGTATGTACGCCGTCGTTTTCGTTGGCGCTCTGGCGGCTGTTTTTATGGTTTCGTTGACGCATCAAGTCTTTCATGCGCGCGAGATCTGGCTTGCCCTTGCGGCTCAAGAAGCCGTGATAGCGCGACATGGAGTCTTTGCGGTTGCACGCTTTCACAAGCTCCAAGACGCACCATCGAGTCCCTGCATCGGGGGCGCGACGTGAGCAACAAGTCACTGCATCGACGACTGAGTCTTCGCGCCAATGTCTCATGGACGTTCTTTGCGAACGTGTTTAACTCAGCCTGTTGGCTGGCGATGACAATTGTTTTGGCAAAGCTTGGTTCGCCAGCCGATGTAGGGCAGTTTGCCATTGGTTTAGCAACAACCGCGCCGATCTTTTTGTTTGCAACGCTGCGTCTGAGAGATGTTCAAGCGACCGACGTTGAACAAACGTACGAGTTTTCGGATTACTTCGCCCTCCGCATGATCACGACGCTCCTCGCGATGGCCGCGGTGGCGGTGTTGCTTTCCATTGCAAACTATGAGGCTGAAACGAAGTGGGTCATTCTGGCGACGGCCGTCTCAAAGTCCGTCGAAT
Source organism: Planctomycetota bacterium (assembly GCA_039179795.1). Taxonomy (GTDB): domain Bacteria; phylum Planctomycetota; class Planctomycetia; order Pirellulales; family Pirellulaceae; genus Rubripirellula. The sequence continues at coordinate 29,716 of JBCDEM010000032.1, forward strand.
CGATCGGTGACTGCATTCACGGTCTGTTCATGCACTATGAGCGTCTCGATCGGGTTGCGAAAGCAAAAATCCTTCGTGGTCCGCTAGCGCTGGTGGGTTTGACCATCGCCTTTGCCCTTACGGGAAGCGTGTTTGTTGGCGTTCTTGGAATCGTAGCTGCGCGATTTCTGGTGCTCCTTACTTACGAGGGTCCTTTGGCTATCGCGACCATTCGACATTGGTCCAAGTCGAACGCGTCGACGAAAACCGAACGGGTGACCAGTCAGTTCTGGCCGCGTTGGCGCGGCAGCACGTTAAAGCGACTGATGTGGCTTGCGCTTCCTTTGGGGTTCGTCCAACTACTCAATTCGCTAAACGTCAACATTCCCCGCTATTTCGTCGACGCGGAACTCGGCGCCTATTCCCTCGGATTGTTTGCCGCGGTTGCTGCGTTTCAAAAAGTCGCACCGACTGTTGTTCAGGCAGTTGGTCTGTCGGCAACACCGCGCCTCGCCAAGCACTACGCCGAGGGTGATGCCCGAGCGTTCCGAACACTCACCCGTCGCTTGTTGGGAATCGCAATTCTGCTCGGTGTCGGTGGTGTTGCGATTGCCGCGCTTTTTGGGAAGCCAATTCTCACTTTGGTGTACGGCCCCGAGTACGCGCTGCCGGGTCTATTCATGCTGGTGATGGTTGGCGCCGGTGCGAACTATTTGGCAAGCATGTTGGTGTACACGATTACGTCAGCCCGACGATTCCGTATTCAACTTCCGTTACATCTACTCAGCTCGATATCGGTTGCAGTCGTCTGTTTCTGGCTGGTGCCACGAATGGGACTCAACGGTGCGGCCATTGGATTGATTGCTGGAAGTCTGGTTCGTGCGTTGGGCTCGCTCGTGATCGTCCTCCAGCTCCAGCGTTCCCTCGATTCATCCAAAACATCAAAAAACTCTGCATCGGAGCAACTTGTTGCGGAATCTCCGAACCGCGAATCCGACGCGGTCTCGCAAATCGAATTGGTCGGCACAACTTGCGCGGGCAAATCAACCTTTGCATCGTTGATGAGCGAAGCCGCTCGAGATCAACCAACGAAGTTTGCGACGTCCGATGTTCGGATGCTTCAACAATGCAAGCTCTCCGAACACACTCCTCGCGCGATTCGTGTTTTCATCGTTCACTGGCTTTCGTTGATGGCCTGTCTCCGCGATCCAAAACGTTCGGCATCGTGGATTCGTCGCGGTTGGATCGACTTGCGAGAGGTGAACACGCCACTGTGGCGCAAGTGCAATCAGTTGCGAAAGATCACGAAGCAACTTGGAAGACATCTTTGGGTTCAACGTCACAGCGAAGAGGGTGTCGTTCTGGTGGATGAGGGAACGCTCCACAGCGCTCATAACCTGTTTGTTCACACGGAAAGCGAACTCGATCCAAATCTGGTTGGTCGTTTTGCCGAAGCGGTCCCATTGCCAGATCTCGTGATTCACATGAGTGAAGAAGACGAAACGCTCATTGAACGAACGATGAAGCGGGGACACGGACGGATCAACTCAGACGACAAAGACGAGGTGACTCGCTTCGTCACACGCGCTTCGAGAACATTCGATCTCCTGCACCAGCATCCACGCATTGCTTCGCGAACGCTGCTCATCCATCGAGGCGAGATTCTGGAAACGCCCGACCGGTGGTTCTCCGCCGAATGGGATGGATTGCGGCAACTGATCACCGACGCGTTACGCATGAAGAACGAGTTGTCCCAAGCTAGCTCCGAGAGAACATCATCTGAATTGCCGACCATGAAGGAGGCGAAAGAGATTCTGCCATGTTGAAATTGGAAGCCGCTCCCACCACCGGAACCAGACTGTCGAATTTGCTGTTCGACGAATTTAACCGTCACGAAATTATCTATTGTCATTGGAAGAGCAATGAAAAACTCGATGACGGGATGCGGGGTGAAACCGATCTGGATCTTCTTGTCTCGCGTGATTCCTTTGATCAAACGGTGTCCATTCTGTTGGATCTGGGATTTAAACAGGCCGTCGTTCGTTCTCGTGTAACGACTCCGGGCGTCTTGCACTTTTACGCATTGGACCCGGAGATCGATGAGCTGCTGCATGTTCATCTCTACGATCGGATGATGACGGGTGAGAGCTTGGTCAAGTCGCATGTTCTACCGCTGGAGAACATGTTGCTGGATGATTGTGCACGGCAGGGCAACGTCATGGTCCCATCGCCAGAGACGGACGCGGCCGTGTTCGTTTTGCGCAGCTATCTCAAATCGGGATCGGTCCTTCACTCTTGGATACACGATCGAGGTGGTGATCCCTCAGAGTTTTGGTACCCCAGCCAAGGCGTCACTGCGGAATCCGCGTTTGAAGCTTTGACGGAACACGAGACAGTCATTGAGTGGGAGTTGTTTCGTCAGTGCTTTAACACGCTTGAGAACGGCGGGACCTGGAAAGAACGCTGGCGACTGGGAAAGAAAGTACGTCGCCGAGTCTCGCATTGGCAACGATTCTCTTTGCTCGGTCGAATAAACGCTTACGCGCAGACGATCACGAATAAACTTGGCCGTGTTCGTCGTGGCGGCATCAGTAACAAAGTGCTCGAATCAGGTGGAGCGGTCATCGCGTTCATTGGTGGCGATGCGACCGGCAAATCCACCTTGGTAGGTCTGACGCATCGCTGGTTGGGCAAGCGACTGGCTGTCGAATGCGTGCATGTTGGAAAACCAAAACCGTCACTCGTCACACTTCCTTTTGATGTGCTTTTGCCGGTCGCACGCAAGTGTTTTCCGCGGGATCGTCATCAGTCCCGACAGGCTGTCGATGAGGGACAGGATGATGCGCAGTCGAAACGCCCGATCTCTTCACTCTATGCCGTTCGCGCGGTCGCGCTCGCCTGGAACCGCTCCAAGCTGATTCGGAAAATACAACGACTCACATCGACCGGCGAGATCGTCATCTGCGATCGTTACCCCGCGACGAGTCCGGGTTCTACCGATGGACCACGCTTAAGTCCGGGTCCTGGTCAATCATGGCTCGTGCGAATGCTCACGCGAATGGAGCATCGGTTGTATGCCCAAAATCCATCACCCGATATAGCGATCCGGCTGCACGTTTCACTCGATACGGCAAAAGAACGCAACCGTCTTCGAGATAAAGCGGACAAGCACGACGACCAGGACCTGGAAATCCGTCATCGCAAAGTCAAGGGTTGGTCGCGTGCCGGCATCCGCTCAATGCACGACATCAGCACCGAGCCGCCGCCGGACCAAACGTTCCATGCGGTTCAAGAAGCGATTTGGGAGGCGCTATGATTGCCAAAGCTTTCCAAACGCCGACGCGCCGAGCAAAAGTCCTGCATGTCATTACGCACTTGGGTGTGGGTGGTGCGTTGGACAACACGCTCCTAACCGTTGAACGATTACCCAGAGACACGTACCAAGTCGATTTGGCAGCCGGTCAACTGTCACCCGAGGAGGGATACAAGAGTTGCGAAGATCGCAGCCGTCAAGGCTCTGATAACTTGCACTTCATCCCGAACCTGCAAAGGGCCGTTCATCCAATCGCCGACCTGCGAGCCTGTCAGGAACTTACGCAGCTGATGCGTAGAGAACGGTACGACATCGTGCACACGCACTGCGCCAAAGCGGGTGTAGTGGGACGTATCGCCGCGCGACGTGCTGGCGTACCGATCGTTTTGCACACATGTCATGCCTTTGGCAACCAAGTTGTGCGTGAACGTCGAGGCCATGTGGTTAAGCGCGTGAGCGGATACGCCAAGAGTCGTTTGTTTACCGGGCTGGAACGTTACGCTGGTTCGCTGAGTGATCGGGTGATTACCGTCTGTGAACAAAACCGGCAACAAGCCATCGACCAACAGTTGGCGACCGCGGAGAAAGTGGTCACGGTATACAGCGGTATCGACTTGGATCAATTCGATCGACGCGGAGATCGCAATCTTCTCTGTCACGAACACTCGCTCGATCCGAGTCGACCATTGATTGGCTTTATCGGGCGACTTTGCGAACAGAAATCACCGTTGGATTTTGTGGCTGCTGCGAAGCAGGTATCACGAGTCCGTCCGGACGCGCAGTTCTTAATCGCAGGCGATGGTCCGCTTGCCAAGCAAGTTGACGATGCTTGTCGTGATGAGCCCAACATCCATCCGATCGGTTTCTCTCAACGAGTTCCAGAACTGATGTCCGTTCTCGATGTGTTGGCCGTTTCATCGCTCTGGGAAGGTTTGGGTCGATCCGTAACCGAAGCCATGATCGTTGGAGTTCCGGTTGCCGCAACGGCCGTCGATGGGATTCCTGAGTTGGTCGAACACGAGCGCACGGGACTGCTGTCGCCACCGCGATCCCCCAATCTTTTGGCCGACAACATCATTCACTTGCTCAACGAACCCGAAACAGCGAAACGCATCGCACAAGAAGCGCGACGACGAGTCGTTCCGGCGTTTGGAGCAGACCGAATGCTGGAAAGAATTGATCAGCTCTATCGCGAACTCTGCGATGAGAAGCACGGTGATTCGGATCTCGATCTCGGTTCTGTTTCGAGGCACGAGACGGACAGGGAACGCTGCAGAGAATCAGCTTAGGAGGGGACTCATGATTGTTGATGAGCAAAAACTGCGCGCATCGAATCCGGAATCGCGATTGGGACATCGTTTCCTTGATGGAGTCCAAACGCAACGAATGTCACTGAGTGACTTTGCCGACCCAGTTCGTTTTCCGAGCTACTGGCGACAAGTGCTGGCCAACTCGATTCCGCTGGTGATGGCTGATCTGGTCGCACTGACCTGTTCCGTCTTCCTGGTAACGTTCATCGCGAAACTGGCGATCGGCGACGCTGCGTTGTCGCCGAGTTGGGTCCTGGTGCTTACGGCTCCCATCGTCCCGATCATCTTCACTCTTTTTCGCCTCTATCCCGGAACGGGCATTCATGCCGTCGCTGAACTCAGTCAGATCGGTATGGCCACCGTTTCGCTAATCAGTCTGGCTTTGGTTTCTTCATTCATTAAGGGAACCGATTTCACGACGACAGCGACACTGATCGGAGTGGGTTTTTGCCTCACTGCGTTGGCGCCTCCACTCAGAGCGATCACCCGCCGATTTGCGTCACGATTCAGCTGGTGGGGCCAGCCGGTGATTCTCTTTGGCGGCGGCGAAACGGCGATTCAACTCTACCGCTACTACCGCAGCAAAAGACACTTGGGTTTGCAGCCCATCGCAATCTTGGATGAATGGTCCCAGCCTGACGAACTCGAATCGTGCGGTGACTTTCGAACGCATCCGGCGTCGAGAGAGCAATGGGAAGCCGTCCAGAATTTCCAAGGCGTTTATTGGGCGATCGTTTGCACGCCATTATCAACACAAACGGCCGCGGCCGTTCGGCGTTTCAGCGGTCTGTTCCCGCACGTGCTGGTCGTCCCGACTTCGGAGAATCTACCGAACAGTCATCGTGAGCTTGTCGATTGCGGTCGATTCCATGGCATCCTGATGACAAACACACTACTGTTGCCGCTGCCGCGCCTCCTCAAATCTTTCATGGATCGCGTTTTGGTTGTTCTGGGCGGTTTGATCACGCTGCCGCTAATCGCAATCATCGGGACGCTGATCAAACTCACTTCACCGGGTCCCGTGTTTTACGCCCAGCGACGTCTCGGCAAAAACGGCAAACCTTTCTGGGCATGGAAGTTCCGAACAATGGTTCCCAATGCTGATGAGGTATTGGAGTCGCACTTGAACGCGAATCCAGAACTGCGTTCGGAGTGGGAGCGAGACCACAAACTCAAGAACGATCCACGCGTGAGTGCGATCGGTTACTGGCTTCGGAAAACCAGCTTGGATGAGCTCCCGCAAACCTGGAACGTTCTGCGCGGTGAGATGAGCTTGGTGGGCCCTCGACCGATCGTCGAAGCAGAGATCCCCAAATACGGTGCGTGGTACGAGCTGTACCAGCGAACGACGCCCGGAATCACAGGAATGTGGCAGATCTCCGGTCGAAACAATACAACTTATGAATTCCGTGTCGCCAACGACAGCTATTACGTCTTAAATTGGTCGCCATGGTTAGACCTCTACATCCTGGCTCGGACCATCAAAGTGGTTCTGCGATGTGAAGGTGCTTACTAGCGCGTACTTAGCTTTGATCAAGAAGTGAATGACGCATCATTGGAATAAAGGGGGCAGACACAAACAGCACGATCCACGTGCAGGGATTGAGTGATTGGGATTGAGTGACTGGGATTGAGTGACTGGGATTGAGTGACTGGGATTGAGTGACTGAGGAACACGAACGACAAGGAATGATCATGAAGAGTCTTGGCCCCCAACCGTCACGCAACCCACGTCGGAAACGGAGTAGACAGAGAAGAAGTCGCCATTCACAACGCTCCAGCCGATCTCTGCTGATCGAGCAACTTGAGGATCGACGCGTTCTCGCCGGCCTTATCGAACAGGTGTCATTTTTTGATACTTGGGCTGGCGGTGTTATTAGAAGCACGGATGTCGCCGGCATCACCTATCATTCGCCTTCAGGGAATCTGTATCTCGCCGATTCCGAAATCAATGAACTCGGACTGTTTCAAGGAGACAACATCTTTGAGACGACGTTGACTGGCGATACGGTCGTACGAGAAATCGCCAGCAATAACACCGAACCAACCGGCATCGCCTATAGCGAATTTGACGGCTTCTTCTACGTCACCAACGATACCGGTCCGAGAACGTTAACGCGCTACGATTCCAATCTGGATACGCCGCTGCAAATCATCAGCACGAAAGACGACGTTGCCAGCGCAACCGATCCCGAAGGTGTCACCGTCGATCCATCCACAGGACTGATCTATGTGAGTGACGGAAACGGAGGCGGTCTGCAAGTCCTGATCTATGATAACAATCTCGTGTATCAAAACCGATTTTCCCTCGCCGGGCAGATGCAAGACGCCGAAGGGATCACCTATCACCCGCCAACGAATCATCTGTTTATCGTTGATGGTGGCCAGGACGTTATTTTCGAGTACACAACGAGCGGTGAATTTGTCGAGTCGTACTTCTTTGGTGACTTCTCACCCGAGCCAACCAATCCGCAAGGCTTGACGTTTGGGCCGACGTCCGATCCGAACGATGATCCCAACGAATTGTCGCTGTACATCGCTGACGGGATGGTGGACAACTTCGCCGACGGTCGCGTTTATGAAGCGCGATTCAATGCGCTGGTCAATACAGCACCCACGACAACGGGAATCCCAAACATCGCGGAAGAGCTGGGCGCAACTCGCTCGGTCATCGATCTTTTCGCGGCCTTCGAAGACGATGAAGACCCAGACGCATCACTCACTTTCGAGGCCAGACAAAACACCAACCCAACTTTGGTCAGAACAGCAATCGACAGTTCCTTAGGGACGTTGACTCTGGATTACGCGCCCTCGGTTACCGGCACAGCTGAAATCACTTTGCGTGTCTCGGACACCGGAACACCCTCACTGTTTGTGGAGACTACGTTTTCTGTCACCCTTGCCGTTGGAAATGAATCTCCCACGACCGTTGGAATACCGGACGTCATCCAGGATGAAGATGTTGGTGACACTATCATCGATTTGTTTTCCGCCTTTGATGATCCAGAAGAGCCAGACTCGGCGTTGAATTACACCATAGAGTCCAACAGCAACCCGGGCCTCTTCCAAGACATTTTGATTGATCCAGCTTCCGGCACTCTCACATTGAGTTATCCGCAAAACGTCAATGGATCCTCGCAGCTTGCGATTCGTGCGGCGGACAATGGAAGTCCGAGCCGATTCGTTGAGACGACGTTTCAAGTCACAATCGTTGAGGTGAATGACACGCCGGAGCTGACCGCTGGCACGATTGGGGACCTATCCGTTGTTACCAATTCGCCTTCCACCTCGTTGCAGTTGGAATCGCTTCAATTCGGCCCTGGCGGAAGCGCGGACGAAGAAACGCAGTCGCTGAGTTTTGAAGTCGTGGAAGTACCGACGCTGGGAACAATCTTGCTGGCCGACGACGTAACGCCGGTCACTCCCGGTTCGTACAGTTTGGCTCAAATCCGCGGGATGCGATTCTTACCGGCCGCCGACACAACCGGAGGTCCCGAACCATTTCGTTTCACCGTTACGGATAACGGTCTCACGGCGGGCCTAAACGATCCCAAGACACTGGAAGTGATCATCGGTGTTACCGTGGTCGAATTTGTCCCAGAACCAATCGTCATCGAGACACGGATTTTGACCGGCAGCAATGATGCGGAAGAAAAACCAACCGGTGGAATTCGGTTGACCAGTGGTGATTTGGACATGACGGAGGATGGAGACGGGCCACAAATCGTCGGCATTCGATTCCCGAACCTCGACATTCCCGCCAATGCGGTGATTCAGCAAGCTTCGATTCAGTTTCAAGCTGACGAAACGAATACGATCGCAACGACGCTCAGCCTAACGGCCGAGGCCAGCGATAATGCGGCGGTTTTCCAAGACATCAACAGTGATCTCTCCGTTCGATCGCAGACCAGTGCTTCGGTCGCTTGGTCACCTAGCAGTTGGTTCCGCGGTGAGGCAGGGCCAAATCAAAGAACGCCAGACCTTTCATCACTGATCCAAGAAGTTGTCGATCGAACCGGTTGGGTTTCGGGCAACGCGATCGCGTTTTTCGTTTCGGGTGATGGAAAGCGAACGGCCGAATCATTTGAGGGCAACCCGCAGGCGGCGCCGTTGTTACGCGTACAGTTTATTGACGGCAATCTTCCTCCGACGACCACGGGGATCGATGATATCGATGTCGGTATCGATTCGACCGACTCAATCATTGATCTTTTTGCTGCGTTCGACGACTTCGAAGATTCCGATTCACAGCTGACGTATTCCGTCGAACAAAACACCAACCCCACGTTGTTCGATTCGGTAACGATTGACCCTTTGGCGGGAACTTTGACGTTGGACTACTCCGCTACGTCGATTGGTACTTCGGAGCTAACGATCCGTGTCACCGACGCGGGAATTCCGAGATTATCGGTGGAAACGTCCTTCACCGTCACGATCAACCCTCCCAATCTGCGGCCCATAACGACTGGTATCTCCGACGTCGAAGGGCTGGAAGGCGACACCAACTTCACCGTCGAACTTCTTACTTCGTTCAGCGATCCGGACGAACCGAGCGCTGATCTGATTTACTCCGTTGTTGGAAATAGTGAGCCTGCGCTATTTGACTCCGTATCAATCGATGATGTCACCGATGCATTGACGTTAGACCTGGCGGACGATGCAAATGGAGCGGCGACGATCACCGTTCGTGCGACCGACAATGGTTTTCCGGCTGAGTTTGTCGAGACGAATTTTGTCGTTTCTATTTCCGAATCCAATGATGCGCCGACACGACTCTCTTCGGAATTGCAGAACCTAGAAGTCATCCAAAATGCACCGCCGACGTCGCTGGGACTGGAGTCGGTGGCGTTTGGCCCCGGTGGCGGAACCGACGAGGCAACGCAGTCATTGACGATTACCGTTACGGAAGTTCCGTCAACACTCGGTGAGATTCTGCTGGCCGACGAAACAACCGCCGTGCAGCCAGGCGTTTACACGCAGACACAATTGCAAGGAATGAAATTCCGTCCATTTGCCGCTGTCTTCGGTGGGCCAGAGACGTTTGCGTTTTCGGTGACCGATGACGGCACGACAGCCGGGCAGCCGGATCCACAAACACTCGATCAATCGTTGCAGATCACCGTACTCGAATTCATTCCCGATCCTATCGTTGTCACATCGCGAGTCTCGGCGAGTGTTGACGACGCGGAGGAGAAAGCAACCGGTGGTATTCGTTTAACCAGCAGTGACTTGGAATTGACAACGGACAAGGGTAGTCCACAAACCATCGGGCTACGGTTTGCGGACATCACCGTTCCTGCCAATGCAAACATCGTGTCAGCATCGATTCAGTTTCAGGTTGACGAAGTGAACACCGTCGCGACATCGTTGAGCATTCGCGGTGAGGCAACAGACAACGCGCTGTCGTTCACGTCTGCCCGCGAGAATATTTCGTCCCGGCTCGTGACTCAAGCAGAGGTTGCTTGGGCACCTGATCCTTGGCTCGCACGTCGAGATGCAGGTGACGCGCAGCGTACCCCGGATCTTGCCACCATCATCCAAGAGATCGTCAATCGTCCGGGATGGATCAGCGGCAATGCCTTAGGCATCGTGATCACTGGAACCGGCGAACGAACCGCGGAATCATTCGATGGAGTACCAACCGCTGCACCGCTGCTGCGCATTGAGTATCTGGAATCACCGACTTCGTCACCCGCATCCAGCTCGCTGTCTGATCCGCCTGGACTCGGAAGCGACTCGGATCCCGTCGATGCCGTTAGCGTGCTGATTGATGTCCCAGTTCGAATCGACCCACTGGATGTCAACGGTGACGCTCAAGTTACGGCATCGGATGCTCTGATCGTCATCAATCATCTGGCGCGAAGAAACTCTTCCAGGTCCGAAACGCAGAGCTTTGCTGCATTCGATGTCGATCGGAACGGATCCATTTCGGCACTCGATGCGTTAATCGTCATCAATCGCCTTCGCAAACAATCCTCAACGGCCCAAGCAACCGCGAGACTAGCACCCATCGAAGCGGTAGACGCCGTTTTGAGCACGGCTGACGAGGACGATGACCTAGCCGATCCAGCGCTCGAAGCAAACGTCGAGTAGCTTCAACAAAACCGAAGTCTTTGACGTTCTATTCCCATCAACTCGATTCGCGTCTTTCGCCTTTTTCGCGGTTCCTATTTTACGAGCACTGTTTCGGGATACTGATTCACCCACGCAAACCAAAACGCGCGATGGGCAGGCATTCGGGCCAGCTTCTGCCCGTCGGCATGAACAAGTGCGTCCTCGGTCACTTGCCAAGACTCTTCAGCGACGGTCAGAGTTTTGCCGTCGTATTCCCCGGGTGTGGCATCGTTCCATGCGTAGGCACGATTCGCACCGGACTCATCGGTCAGTATCAAGACCGATTGTTCTCCGATATTGGTTTGATAGACCGGATTCTCCATTAAGAAATCAGATTTTACAGCGAGAGAATTCGAGTCCAGATCGCCGACACGGATCACGAAGACTTCGTCCTTATTCTTCAGACGGTCGTCCGCTTTGGGCACAAAGAACATCAGATCGTCGGTCGCAAAGTACTCACGGTATGCGACGCCTTCGCCATAGTCACGCATGTGACCGGTTTCGAGTGATACGACTTTCGTTTCCGGGTGTCGCTTCTTCCATTCACCCCAGGTGGTTGTCACCACGGGCAGCGAATCCAGTTTGATCTCTTTTCCAACAAGCGGACCGACGACGGGTTTGCCTTGCAGGGTCGACCACATGGATTTGGTTTCCGTGTCGTACATCAGCTTGTTACTTCGATACAGAAAACCGCTCGTTCCCAATTCGTGAAACGTTCCGCTACTGTCCGTCGGATCATAAGCGATCATCGACCCGCATAGCGTGCAGTAGACGCCAGCGATCGTTTTATCACCGACGGTATCACGAACCAGTTCATGCCATCCAAGGATTCGCTTGGGATAGGCTTTCGCTTGATCTCCGATGGCAATCCCGAACACAACATCCGTATCCGCCAAGTAATCCGCTTCGCTGGCTTCAATGGAATCAGGATCGACCAAAGGAGGAATGCCGTCGCGCAAAACGCCACCCCACTGAATCTCTTCCAACTTGATTTGAGCGTTATCGGTGGTTTCAAAATACTCGGCGAAGCGGGGGTCGGCAGCGAAGCTATACAGACGCTTTTTGAACTTCACGTATAAAGGATGCTGAGTCTCAGAAAGTCCCCAAACGTAGACCATCCAATCTTGAAGCATGTTGCCGCGATCAACCTCATATTTTTTCTTCAGCAGTTTCACGGTGCCGGTGACCGTCGTCGGATTCTGTGCAAATCGGCACAACTCCAGCAGCATGATTGCTGTACCGGGCTGCCATTGCTCATCGATGGCGGTGAATGCTTCACTAATCGCGGGCGTATTTGGCCCGATCAGCGTGAAGAACGGGGCGAGCTCGTCCGGGGGACCCTCGGGACGCTGAGACGAAGCGGTCGTTGGAGGGCGGTTCGAAGCTTCCGCTTCACGATCATTCGATGGGTCCCTAAATCCATTACCGACGATGTACCCGATCAAAATGCTCGTCGCCACAATCGGAATCCACAACCACTTGCTATTCACTACTCGGTTCCTCCGGCTCGTGCAAAATGTCCCTGACAGCAAATGATCGTTCTATTACGAGAATCCGCCAAGAGGCCCACGGAGAAATATGCGAAACCGCGAAATAGCCGAATGCGAACAAAAGAAAAAGCCTTTCGTTCGTTTCGTGAATTTCGTGTCTCGTCCCCTTTCCGTGCCCTGCGTCTTTTCGCTTGTTTCGCGTGTTTCGCGGTTCTCTAATGGGGCACCACCCCCGGGAGCGACATTCATGACACCGTTTTTAACCATCTCCGCGGTCTTGATTTGCGTAGTAGCTCAAGGCCAAGCGAATTCGATCGGCCCAAACGGCCAGATCGGTGCTTTAGAGAATTCCGAAACCGTTTACACGGACGAGCTGCGTATTACCGAACCCGGTACTTACGAGAACATCGTGGTCGACCGCGGCTGGAAAAGCGGTAATGCAGTCCGAATCAAAGCGGATGATGTGCACCTGCGAAACGTGACGGTGATGAATGTCGGTCGGGGTAATGCGATTGGCGTCTTCGGAAAGAACGTGCGTATCGATCGCTGCAAGATCCGTTATTGCTTAGCCGGCACTTTCGATGATCAGGTCGATTCACACGGCATCTCCGGAGACTGGGGCGACGTTCGGATCAGCAACTGCGATATCGGCTACACATCGGGGGATTCAATCCAGTTCGATCCCTCGCGAAGAAGTCGAGGACGTGTTGAAGTGCAAAACTGCAAACTCTGGACGGGTCCGTTGCCGAGCGACTTAGCGGGATTCAAGAAAGGCGAACAACCGGGCGAAGATGGCATCGACACAAAGACGAAACGCCCGCGAGACGATCCTGGAAGGGATCGCTTGGTTATCACGAACACGTTGTTTCAAGGATGGGCCCAACCGGGGCGAATCAGTCACGTGACCGGCGTCAACATAAAGGAACAAGTCGATTGCTCGATCGAGAATTGCGTATTCAATCAATGCGATGTCGCGTTGAGACTACGAGGCGCAAGCGGTACGGATCGGGGCGGAGCGCGAGTGACGCTGAATGGAATCGCCATCTTTCATACTTCGACCGCCGTAAGGACCGAACAGCACGTCGAGTTGTCCATCAACGATCTGCGACTCGGTCCAAACATCAAACGGCCATTCCATCACACGCAGGGAGGTCCACCGAAAGGGTTCACAAATACGAAACAGGGCACCGCGAGCGATCTCGAAGAAGTCATCAAAAACGGTGTAGCCAAACGCGAATGATGCGAAAAAAGAAAGTGCGAAGCTCCCCCAGGAATCCTTCTTCAACACTCGATCATCTCTGGCCTATTTCGCTTTTTTCGCCGTTCCCTGCACCGTTCGCCTATTTCGTTTTTTTCGCGGTTTAGTCTTCATGAATCAACTGCCAGTCATGATCCAGCACGGTATGACTCCACAAATTGAACGGTAATTCCGACGGCTCGTGACGAACGAATCCGGTGCGACCTTGGGGTGAGTCGTCCGTCCAAAGGCAAACGACTCCGTTTCGATCGAGCTCGGCTTTGCGGATGCGGAATGGTCCAACCCAAAAGGGCGTTTGAATCTGCTCCTCATCGGCAACACGTTCCGCGATGCGATCCAGTGAGGGTCGCGAAAGTCGAAACGCCAACTGCAACGGTGTTCCCAAAACGAGCGTGGCCAGAAGAATGGCGACGGCGGCGACACCGACAAACTGCCCACGGATTGTTTTCGCGGTGACGGTTGCGAACAAGCTAATGAGCAAAAGGCCCACGCAGAGTGCCTTGAGAAGGAGCGGCTCCACTGGCCAGATGGATGCGAGGACACCAACGATGGGTGGAATGACGATGAACGTGATGTTTGGTCTAGTTAAATCGCGCATGGTCACTCTTGGAGAGTCCGTTGCCGGGGATTGCAGACCCGTTCCATCTTCAGTTGCAAGCGTTGTCCCTTACTGCAGTAACTGTAGCTTGCTTCGCGCCCAGAACACTTGTCCTTATCGCTGTAGTCTTTTCCGATTCACGCTTTTTCGTCCAATCCATCCGGCAAAACAATCAACGACCCCCAATCAGATACCCGACACTGTAAAGCTGCCAGTCGCCAACCAGTTGCTGCTTCCCGGCGGACAGCAAGAAGACCTTTCCGCTCGCTCCGGTTCCCGATGGTTCTCCAACGAAATGCAACGATTGCAACTCACCGTTTCGAAGCGCCGTGAATCCAAATTGCATTTTACGTTTTTTCTCAATCCGACCTTCGATGGTCTTGCCAGTAGGAAGCAGTGACGCTGCACCTTCGGGCCGGATGGGCCACTCGGTTGTGTACCTCCCTTCCCAGAAGTTCTTCCTAGGATTTGCCTCCTTCTTCGACGCATCGTCCTCCGCTTCAGCCGTTTGCTCCGCTAAGTCTTTTAGAATGACTAGCTTCAAATCTTCGCCGGATACCCGCACACGGACATCCTGGAAGAACACGACCGGATCTTGCAGTTCCTTGTCGAGCTTTGCGTAAAGTGTGTGCGGCCCTCCCGCGAGCTGGTGCTCCTGAGCGAAAGCGACGGAATGACAAACAAGAAGCAAAGCAACCGTGATCGTAGATGTGTAGGCCATGGCCATGATTCTCACGTGATGAGGAATGCATAAAGCACGACGTCCGTCATACCAAACTCTGTGGCCACGCGAACGGGTCGTCTCCCCATTTTAGCAGCCATTTCTATTGGTCTTCACCACGGCGATCCTCCCTTTCGCCGAGCACGATTCGTACAATGGTTCTGGGTTCAGGGTTCAGAAGTCTCCGTCGAGTCAGGTCCGTAAACTTCCCCAGAATTGCATTGATTCTTCCAATCAGGTCACGAACTAGAACCACGATCCGATATGGTAGCTGACTTCGCACTCATTGCGATCGCGGCCCTTGCGGTTGCCGCGTATATCCTGCAGCTGTGGACGGGTATTGCCGTGGCGGGTTGGTCGGGCGAGCAGTCGCTCATCGAACGCGAGAAGAGCCCGGGCCCCTATTGGTTCGTGATGACGCTGCAGACGGCGCTGCTCATCCTGATCCCCGTCTTAATCGCTTGGTACGGGTGAAGCCGCTAGTTAATCGTCGCGGTTCACACATGCTCGGACTGCGCGGGAACGGTCGTCCGTAACCGTGCTTTCAAGATACGCGCGGCCGTATGATCGAGAGAATGAGCTCTACCGGATTCATCGGTTGCTGTCTCTTCTCTATCGAGTGGGTGTTTTCGCGAAGAGCCTGGTCGCGGTTCAAGCCAACTCTCTGGCCATCGCTCAAGTTGATCGTGATAACAAGTCGATTCGGAATCTGACATCCAACCGAATCGAAGTGCAAGTCGGCGTCCCCACCAGAAACCGACCTTACTTAGTACCAAGGCGATGAACAAATGGCCAACCGCTCCGATGAATCGCAAGCTTCCTTTCGGCTGGATTTCGGGGACACGTACAAGCGTGAACCAAAAGAGCGCAATTCCAACGACGATCAGCAACAACCGAAACAAACAGATCGCCCCGTGGACGATTCGCAAACGTAGCTTCACTCGCCGATCAATCAGATAGGCTTCCCGGGAAAGTCGAAAACTACGATGACGGCTCATTCGGTCTCGCTAATCAACAAGTGATCAAGGTGCCTTCATTGTACCGTTGGCGCTAAAGATCCGTTGCCCGTACAGCGTCGTTCCCGTCCGGCGTCGTTCATCTGAGCACTGCTGAAAATCGCGATCCGGTAACCTTTCGTTCTGGTTAGGGCAAATCATCTTCACAGTCCATTGCCGCAATCACACCCAGCTCCTTAAACCAAAGTTTGACGTATTCCTTCATCGTGTCCGCACACTTCTCAAAATTATCTCCGCCTGAGTGATCCCATTCGAAGACGGTTGAGACACCAGAGGCTGGTTGGATGCAGTACATGTTGCCGCCACAATCGCCCCCGATCACGAAGTACTCGCTTGGCCACATTGCGCTTTCGTCCTCTTCGTCATAGACGATTCCATTTTCAGGGTCTCGTACTTCTTGATTCGATGCGGCGATCGCCTCTGCTTTCACAAAGAAGGGAACTTCCAGGTCGCTGTTCTCCAACGCGTAAGCGTTCATTAACGCAACGAGCATTTCCGGTGGCTCAAGCAACAGGTGTCGATACGCGTGTGGTAGCTTGCATCCGAATGCACTTTCGATTTCTACAACTTCATTCTCAGTCATGATTCAGGTTCCCGATTGATTCAGCCTACTATTTGAATGCTTCTTACTTCGGCATCGCTCAGACGATTCGACTAATCACTAAGAAGACGCCATGAACGGCCAGTGCGATGAATCCCCACAGTGCCGTTCCCTGAATCGCGCGGATCACGTTGCCCGAACGCATCAGAGAAAATGCGAGCACCGCCACAGCGATCAGAACGCAACAAGCAAATGTCGGATAGAGGCCGAAGTTGTCGACGAAGATAAAACGGCCGAGAAAATGCCCGCACAGATTATTTGTTCCGAAGATCATGCCGGTCGCGACAAATAAAGCCGCAATCGTCTCTCGCGCCGTATTCGGCATAAATGGAATGAGCAGTGGTACGGCGAGACTATAAACCGGAATCCACGCTACCGAATGGTGGGCAAGCGGCGTGAGGATGGGTTCGAGTATGGCCCCGGTCCCACTGCTGAAAAAAATCCAAATGGAAGTCGCATTGATGATTGCCGCGCAAATCGCAGCGATCGCCCAAAGGTCGACACGATAGGGTGTCCACATCGACTCGTTCGTGTCGTTTTCCTTCCGTGCGTCCACCAGCAGCGAAGTCGGAACGAACGGGTTGAACCTGAATGGTCCGAATCTCTGGCGAGTCGATTGCGTTCTCGGGAACAAGGGACTGCCTCCTTTTTGCGTCGCAGGACGATCTCCTGGTTTGCAGTGTCGCGACAATGCAAACGCGATTGTCTCACATTCTCTCGCATGTCGTCGCAACTGGGCGTTTGAAAAACTTGGTGTATGGATCCTTGGTGTCTAAAATAGACTTAGTGCGGTTGTCGTGCTTTCGATTCCCAGATTTCCCTAGCGGATCGTCGCCAATCCGAAACTCTGCGTATCGGCTGCCGATCCTGGGTAAAAGGGCCCGGCGTGTGTCGAGCGTCTGGGCCATGCGAAACACCTGCAATCCGGTTTCGTCCTGGGGGTCTGGGCAGATTCTCCGGATTTCAACCGGGCTACCCTTCGGAGACGGAAAACTGAATAATCTTCAGTGAATTCCGAGTCCGAACGCCCCACCACGCGTCAAGATTAGCCGCGCTGAAACAATGACTCGGTCGCACAGAATGAGCGATTTGTTGCCACCGTTCGATCGCCCCAAATCGATCTAGCAATCCCATCGAGCCGATTTCATCGATTTGGCTCCGATCGACCGGATGCGTCGCGACGATTCGTACCGAAGACTTTCGCTAGACACTCGACAGAACCGGTACAACAAGCGGCAAGAAAGGTCTGAAACCGCGTCGTGCGAAAAGGATCCCAACCGTCCAACCCAATCCCACTGCGATGAACACCTACTCAGCCTACCTGGAAGAAATCGAAACGCGTGAGAAAGAAGGCCTTCATCCAAAGCCGATTGATAGCGCTGAACTGACCGCAGAAATTGTCGAGCAGATCAAGGATGCCTCGAGCCCCCATCGCGAAGATGCGCTTCAGTCCTTTATCTACAACACCTTGCCCGGCACGACCAGTGCAGCGGGTGTAAAAGCTGAGTTCCTGAAGGAGATCATACTTGGCCAAGTGACGGTGGCTGAGATCACGCCGGAATTTGCCTTCGAGCAACTCTCTCACATGAAGGGTGGACCGTCCATTCGAGTGCTATTGGATCTTGCACTTGGAGACGACGATTCGATCGCGAAACAAGCGGCAGAAGTTTTAAAGACGCAAGTGTTTCTTTATGAAGCCGACACCGAACGTCTCATCGAAGCTTATCAAAGCGGCAGCAAGATTGCGGAGGACGTTCTGCGCAGTTACGCCAATGCGGAATTCTTCACCTCGCTTCCCGATGTGCCCGAGACGATCGATGTCGTTACCTACATCGCGGGCGTGGGTGATATTTCCACTGACCTGCTTTCACCGGGAAGTGAAGCCCACTCGCGCTCCGATCGCGAACTTCACGGGAAATGCTTGATCAGCCCTGAGGCACAACAAGAGATCGTGGCACTCAAAGAACAGCATCCGGACAAGCGCGTGATGTTGATCGCTGAGAAAGGCACGATGGGCGTCGGATCCTCTCGAATGTCGGGCGTCAACAACGTCGCACTTTGGATCGGCAAGCAAGCCAGTCCCTACGTTCCATTCATCAATATCGCGCCCGTTGTTGCTGGAACCAATGGTATCTCGCCAATCTTTCTCACCACCGTTGGTGTCACCGGTGGCATCGGGATCGATCTTAAGAACTGGGTCAAGCAACGCGACGAGCAGGGCAACGTTGTCGTCGACGAGGAAGGCGAGCCGGTCTTAGAGCAAGCGTACTCCGTCGATACTGGCACCGTACTAACCATCAACACGAAGGAAAAGAAACTCTACGAGGGCGACAACGAACTGATCGATATCTCCAGCTCTTTGACACCGCAAAAAGTCGAATTCATGCGAGCCGGCGGATCTTACGCCATCGTGTTTGGAAAGAAACTTCAAACCATCGCCGCCAAAACACTCGGCATTGATTTGCCGCCCGTATTTGCGCCTTCGAAAGAGATCTCCCAAGAGGGACAAGGCTTAACCGCTGTCGAAAAGATCTTCAACCGTAACGCCGTCGGGACAACGCCAGGCAAGATTCTGCATGCTGGCTCCGACGTTCGAGTGGAAGTCAACATCGTCGGATCCCAAGACACAACGGGTCTGATGACTTCTCAAGAGCTCGAAATGATGGCTGCGACGTTGATCTCGCCGATCGTCGATGGGGCGTACCAATCGGGTTGTCACACGGCCTCTGTTTGGGACAAAAAAGCCCAAGAGAACATACCGAAGTTGATGAAGTTCATGAACGACTTCGGATTGATCACGGCTCGGGACCCGAAAGGTGTTTACCATTCGATGACCGACGTGATTCATAAAGTCCTTAACGATATCACCGTCGACGATTGGGCAATCATTATCGGTGGCGACTCGCACACGCGCATGTCCAAAGGTGTCGCATTCGGTGCGGACTCGGGAACGGTCGCTCTAGCTCTGGCGACCGGTGAAGCATCGATGCCCATCCCCGAGTCGGTGAAGGTCACGTTCAAAGGTGAGATGAAAGACCACATCGACTTTCGTGACGTCGTTCACTCCACACAGGCTCAGATGCTGAGTCAATTCGGTGGAGACAACGTTTTCCAAGGCCGTGTCATTGAAGTTCATATCGGAACGCTTGCATCGGACCAAGCGTTTACGTTTACCGATTGGACCGCTGAAATGAAGGCGAAGGCTTCGATCTGTATCTCGCAAGATGACACGTTGATTGAGTCCCTGGAGATCGCGAAAAACCGCATCCAGATCATGATCGATAAAGGCATGGACAACGAGAAGCAAGTCTTGCAAGGCTTGGTCGATCGAGCCAACAAACGAATCGCGGAAATTCGCTCGGGTGAGAACCCCGCACTTGCCCCCGACCCAAATGCAAAATACTTCGCAGAATTAGAAGTCGATCTCGGCCTAATCGATGAGCCGATGATCGCCGATCCAGATGTCAACAACGAAGACGTCTCCAAACGATACACGCACGACACCATCCGCGATCTTACTTTCTACGATGGGCAAAAGCATGTCGATCTCGGGTTCGTCGGCTCCTGCATGGTCCATAAAGGCGACCTGAAAATCGTTGCACAGATGCTTAAGAATCTTGAAGCTGATCAGGGAACGGTTCAGTTCAACGCGCCATTGGTTGTTGCCGCTCCGACGTACAACATCATTGATGAGCTCAAGGACGAAGGCGACTGGGACGTTCTGCAAAAGTACTCTGGCTTTGAGTTCAACGACTTGCTTCCTAAGCAACACGCCCGGACGAAGTACGAGAACATGATGTATCTCGAGCGCCCAGGGTGTAATCTCTGCATGGGTAATCAAGAGAAAGCGGAAAAGGGAGACACGGTGCTGGCGACTTCGACTCGCTTATTCCAAGGTCGTGTCGTCGCGGACTCGGATCGCAAAAAGGGCGAATCGCTCTTGGCTTCAACACCCGTTGTCGTACTAGCGGCTATCCTTGGCCGAACACCCACGATCGACGAGTACAAAGCTGCGGTCGTTGGAATCAAGCTGACGAAGTTCGCGCCGCCCAAAAACGACATGAGCGCGACCAGCCCCACGCACTTGATCTCTTTCTGAACGACGGACCTGGTCCATTTTTTCGCCGCAAAATGCGGATAGACATCGGCGGCGTTAAAAGACTCTGTTGGCACCCGTTCTGCCCCTAGATTAGGTTTATGGTGCTGCTCGACCGAGCGGCCAACCATGCTTCTAACGAACGATTCGAACCACAAGAGGGGACACGGTCGTCGCCTTGTGGCGGGAGGTTTCGTTTCTGCTACAACTTGGGCTCATCAGGGGTAAATCAATCGGTCCGCGCGCTGCGGAAAACGGTTGAGGATGCTTCTACAACGAATGATCGTTCGCAGGAATTGAGTCGGTAAGAAGCAAGATGCAAACAAGAGTTCTATCCATCGTTCTGGTGGCAGTAACCTTCGGCATGACAAGCCAAAGTCAAGCTGGAATCATGTTCAATGAGTCTGCCAGAGGTGATATCCAAAACACGCCGGATTTAGGTTCAGTAGTGGCCGGCGAGAACATGATCATTGGAACACTGATCTTTGGCTCAGATCCAGTGGACTCATTTACGTTCAGCTTGGATGATGGGCTTCGAATCGACGATATCGCTCTCGTGGTTGATCCGCTCGATATTATCGCTCTCAATCCTATGAGCTCATTCGATGGTTCGAGCTCCACTGATCCATTGTGGATTCATGATTTCGCTTTTGACATAAGCCGATCGTATTCTTGGGTCGAAAACGAATTCTCGGGTACATCTGTCGTACCACCGATTGAGGATTCAGGTTCCTATCGAATTGATCATCTAATCGGCAATCGTCCTGGCTCTTACAACTACACCGTCACGATTAGCGTGTCCGCGACTCAGGCCGTGATCCCTGAGCCCACCTCGTTCGCGATCTTTGGTGCTGGCCTCCTTGGAACGTTTGGCCTGGGGCGACGTCGAAAACCGCGTTAACCATATCCTCTGCGTATTACTCCGCGGCTCCGCGGCCTCGGCGTTTAAACGACTTGAGGAGGACGACTCACCGATCGCCACAACAATATCCATGTGACGACGGTCAAAACGAAAAACGCAAGCGATGTCATAAGGACCATGATGAATCGCCATTCCTGTGTCCAATCCTGGGAGGCAAGCACTGCGGCGCCGAGTAAAACCGAACCGACCAAGAGCGTTGGGAAAAGAATAGCGTCCAAAAACGCGAGCCCGAGACCAACCACACGGCCATTGGAGTAGCGGATATCGCCTATCGCCACGAACCCAAGAATCGTTGCTCCAAAGGGTGCCGTCAAAGCGGGTAGCGAGAAAATGAGTGCGATGAACATGGATGGTACAGCGGGCACGACGGAACTGCCGCCGGACCCGGCCGAACTTGATGACACGACGAAGGTAGGTGCGAGGATGAGCGGCAGGAAAAAGAAAAAGAGTGACGCCCAGATTGCCCCAATGATTGCCTTGCGAGAGAAACGTCGTTTCGCAATCGGCGCTCCAGCCGTAGCGATCGGAGCGTCCGCTTTCGCCTCGACACTCGCCTTTGATCTCGATGTGATCGCATGCCGAATGCCAGTGGCGCCAAACACGAGTTCGGCGATAGCGCACGCTAAGGCTGCGTAGAACCCGATCTTGTACGACGTGTCCGTTACCATCGTTCCCGTTTGATCCACCCATTGCCCGTTTGAGAAGACTTGAACGGTAAACCGCTGGGTATTGATGTCGATCTGGATGGCGAAGATACCGGCAATGGCAATACCCGCGATCAAGGTGAGCATCAGGCTCCAAGAAACCGAGCGTCTTAATTCCCGTGGCGTTGCCAAGATCAAAAGCCCCATGGCCGCGAACGCAATCGAGCCGACGACCGCGCCCGGATAGGACGTCCCATCAATCGACTCAATGATCGGATAGTCCGGAAGCGGATCGACCGTCCTGCCTTCATTCGCGCTCAGTGCAGCTCGTTCTTGTTGGCTGCTCAGCGGTTCATCGATTTGGTACTCCATCCATGGCAACATGACCACCAAGCAGCCAGCGACCGCGATCGCGAACATCAAGAGCGCGGGTAACTCTTGCTTCTTCGTCCACGGATCCGTTTCCCCAGCAACCCATCGCCAGGCGGCCGCCACTTCACGTTCGACGATCGATGACATTCCCGATGGAGGCTCGGGAGGACCCGCGACCAAGTCATGGACTTGATCTGCCTGCGAAGCGCATTCGTCCACACGGACTTTCATTTCACTAACGGTTTGAAAGCGTCGCTCGGGCTCTCTCGCCAAAGCACGCATCACCACTTCGTCGAGACGCACATCCGTTTCCGCGCGACGCGATGGTGGCTCAAACTGCCCCATCGGGACTTCGCCGGTCAGCAGCTCATAGAATACGACACCCAATGAATAGATGTCCGCGCGATGATCGACGCTTCGTGAGCCCGCCATCTGCTCCGGCGACATGTACCTTGGCGTACCCATGACTTGATGGGTACCGGTCAACGTGTATTCGTTGCGCGATGACTCGACCAAACGAGCCAATCCGAAATCTGCGATCTTCACGACGCCGTTGCGATCGACCAAGATGTTCTCTGGCTTGATGTCGCGATGCACAACGCCGTTATCGTGCGCGTATTGCAACGCTTCGCAAATCTGAGGCACGATCGAGAGCGTTTGTTCGGCCAAGAACGACTGCTCTCCGATCAACTGACGAAGGTTTACGCCGTCGACGTACTCCATCAAAAAGTAATACAGCGGTCCGCTGTCGGATGCGATGCCGTCGGTGATTTCGCCAAAGTCGTGAACTCCAACGATTCCGGAATGACTCAGTCTGGCAAGTGTTTGTGCCTCTCGCGTGAATCGTTCGGCGAACGAGGGATCTCGAGCGGTTTCTGGATGAATGATCTTCAGTGCGACCCATCGGTCGAGCTTGACCTGTCGAGCTTTGTAAACAGCTCCCATGCCTCCATGCCCCAGAAGCTTGATCACCTCCAGATGAGGGAAAAGAGGCGCCAACTCCGCCGGTGTCGGTGGTACAAACGTTTTGCCGCTCGGCGTTGTGGGATCCAAGTCGCCGGCAGCATCGTCAATGATGCCCCCGCGAATCAGGCATTCCGGGCAAAGCCCCCCGGGTGCGTCTTCGGGCAAATCAATTCCGCATTCAGGACAGGGATTCCCGGCGTTCATGTGACTCGTTCAGTGAGGGGGAGAAAAGCGTTTCAGGAGTAAATTAAGAAAGTGGCCGAGAAGGTTACAGCCAGATAGAAAAAAAGTTGCGGCGAGTGGATCGAAGGGGGCTCAATCCGCAAAACACGAGATCGAAGCTCGTTCCGGCAGCGTCGGCACCCCGGCTAACGTCTTCTAACAGCCGTTAGTAAAGCAGAAAGCTCTTCTTCGATGTCACCGTCTTCCGACAACGTCTGCGCGACTTCCTCCTGAAGAAAGTCCCGATAACGTTGGCGTAATCTGTGGACGGCGACCTTGATTGCGCCCTCGGTCATCCCCAACCGCTCGCCAATCTCCGCATAAGATGCATTGCCGGTGGCGGTCGCCAAATAGACTTGGCACTGATTGAATAATTCGGATTTTCCCTTTTCTGCGTAATCGTCTCGCAAACGCCCCAGCACGCGATCAAGCAGTGTAATCGCCCATCGACGTTCATACACCTGCTCGGGCGTCGTCGCATCCTTGGGCTCCAATCGGTAACGCGCTTCCGCCTCATCCGCATTCAGCGATTGGATGTGCTGACCGCCACCACGTTTCAGTGCCGTCCGAAAATCGTGTTCGTTCGCCTGAAACCGTTTGAACATCGTTAACAGAAACGATCGAAATCGACCCTGCTGCTGATCAGCCGTTCGCAGGTAGTCCTTTTCCAACATCCGTGCAAAGAACGCTTGGGTTACGTCCATCGCCGAGTTGCAATCCATGCCTCGACGTCTCGCATAAGCGTATAACGGATACCAATACGTCTCACACAAACAGGCGAGAGCTTGCTGAGCGTCGGGCGATGAATCACGGCCCGCCTTTAACACCATGCTCCACTGTGTCGTAGCAAATTGAGCGTTCGAAGGTTGGGGATCGGGAGTTGCCATGTCGCAATTCTAGCCCTTTTTAGGACCGGGATCACGTATCGGACGATGGGCACCCGTCCGCAGCTGAATCGTGCTGACTCAAATCGAAAGATGTGAAGCGATCCACTTCCACGCTGGGTGGTGCAACATGGCAATCCCAAACAACATCGTCGAAGCGGTGAGCCACATCGCGCGCACGCGCCGCCCTCCAAACAGTCGAGCCACAATCATGGCCACACACCAAAAAACGGCGATCGTCAGAACCGCTTGCCATCCAAGTGCCATCCCGAGCAACAGGAAACAAAGAGTGAGAGAATCGGAGGATTGGCGATTCCGCAAACGTAACGAACGACCAATGTGCCCCAGTGCCCAACCGAGTAATCCGCCGACTCCACACGCCAGAGCACGGTCCAACCAACCAGGCAAACTTGGCGGAAGCGTCAAGGGTGTCTGATCTCCGATTGAAACGGTCAGCATGTAGGGGAACCCGATCACGATTCCCGCAATCATCACCGGCAGTGCGACCTTAAACCAGATCGGGCTGCGCAGTCGATCCTGCTCCATCAGAGCCAGCGTCAGCAAGAAACAAAAGATCATGCAGTGAAAGAAGTAGATGCCGACAGCGTCCCACTTTGTGTACAGCAGTATCCAGGTGATCCCGGAAAAAAGGTATTGTCGAAAACCGGGAACATTCGCCGCACCCGTGACAAGCTCGTAAAGGAACAGGGACGCAAAAATCGTGAGGCCAACGAGTTCCACGATGAGGTAACGCGCGGGGATTGGACTGCCACACGCTCGGCACTTTCCGCCCAAACGCAAGTAGCTGTAGATCGGTAAATTATCAATGCGGCGGATGGCGGTGCCGCATTTCGGACATGCCGATGACCGCAGTGCAATCGGTTCACCACGCGGAAGACTCGCTGCAACAACGTTTAAGAAACTCCCAAAACTCGCTCCGAACGCGGCGAAGATCGTAAAGACAACCAGCTTCGAACTACGGATGCGGAGATGCTCCCAAGCCGTCAATTCTTTCACACGAAAATTGCTCGGCCGCTCCTGCGTGCTTTCAAGAAACATCTCAACGATGGGCATCGCAATGAGGTAGACCCCAGTAGCGATGAGGGCAGCAATGATCAGGGCCTTGGTCAGAGACATCGATTTCAAGAGTGTTCACTTTCAACGGGCAGTCAGCTGCGTATTAGCGTACCGTTTGAAAGCGAATGCAAGGCCGGCGGAGTCACAAACAGGTGACCATCGGGTGGAAACACGCCAATCCCCGTGCCCCGACAGGACTTGGGCGGACGCTAAAACAGTTCCGCCAGACCCGTTGTGAGAATCCCGTTCGATGCATCATTCCCGTTCGAATGGGGGAAAACTGGACGCGAATCGTAGAGGATCTCAGTCGAGCGAAGACGCAAACGTCTAATCCGCCAACCTTTGAAGCGACGTCAGGGAATGCGTCACCACCAATCTTACGGCCGACGGCTTCGGCTGAGAGAACAGAGCGATCAATTTTTTCCG
Source organism: Planctomycetota bacterium (assembly GCA_039179795.1). Classification (GTDB taxonomy): domain Bacteria; phylum Planctomycetota; class Planctomycetia; order Pirellulales; family Pirellulaceae; genus Rubripirellula. The sequence goes on from JBCDEM010000032.1 coordinate 55,725, forward strand.
GGGCAGGGACCTGACATCGACCACGACGGCACCCTGATTTCGAAATCGCTCGCGGTACATGGACAGAATCGTTGGTTCGACGCCTGTGCTTCCGCAATAAATGAAATGGGTAGCACTTGTCAGCCTGCGAGCACGCGAGTGGATCGCTGCGTCCGACTCGCTCTTCTTCGGCATCAGCACGCTCAACTTCGACCCCCAAGGCAACTCGGGCAGCATCGAGGCCGTGGCTTGATCAGCAACAACGACGGACCAGCGGCAGGCTGCGTCCTCGGCGCGTACCACGCTCGTAGTAATGAGAAGGAAGAACAGTAGCGCGACAGAACGGATCATGTGAGTTTCGGTCAAGCGTTAAGAACGATCGCCAGCGTCCAAATGATTGAAACGCTAGCTTATCCTCGGCGACACCCACATGCAATACGATTGCAAAAGCATTCTGTTCGCAAATAACCACGCCGTTTTCCGGGAATTTGCCGCGGCGTTCTGCCTTGTTCCCACACCGAGGATCTCGCTACTCTCTGGGGTGTGGTCGAATTTTGGTTTTCGACCCAGCGGATGCCGCACGGAAGGGCATCTAATACGCAACGGACGGCACTTTCATGACCAATCACGTATCGACCGATGGAACGGCAAAAACCTCGGTTTCAGGCGACCGCTGGCAAGCCCGCAGCCCCATCCCGTTCGCGTTTCGGATGTTGGTCTGTTGGCTCGCGACAGTGATGAGCTCGGTCCAACTGGCAGACGCTTGCCCGTTCTGCAACGCGTTCCCTCGCACGCTGAGCGATGACCTGGCCGATTCGGCGGCGGCTGTTTTGGTCAACTGCGAAGCACTCATTGAAGAAGAGGAAGGCTTTTATACGTATCGCCTACGAGTCACACACGTCGTGAAAGGCAGCAAGCAGCTGCGCGACACAGCGATTGAACTGCCAACCCTTCAACCGGACTTGAAAGGAAAACGACTGCTGTTGTTGGGCTTTGGCAAACCGGACATTCAATGGGGCACTCCCAAGGAGATTTCGTCCGACGGTCTATCGTATCTTCTTGGGTTAGATGAATTGCCTGAAAGCGGTCCGGTCCGACTGGAGTATTTTTTGCGTTTTCTCCAGCACGCTGACACCATCATAGCGGAAGACGCTTACAACGAATTTGCCGAGGCTTCGCTGGAAGAGATGGCGGGCATCAAGAAGAAGCTCGATCGCCTATGGGTCAAAGAGCAACTTAGCGATCCCAACATACCGCTTCATCACCGACGTCTCTGCTGGACATTTTTGAGCCTATGTGGCAAGGCGGAAGACGCTCACCTTTTTAATGACGCGATGAAGCAGCGCCAAAACGATCCGACGTTTCGCCCCGGTATGGATGCAGCCATTTCATGCTTCCTAACACTTGGCGGCGAACGGGCGCTGACACAAATCGAAGAAGAGTATTTGTCTAACAAGGATGCCGAGTACGTTGACGTCTTCGCGGCTATCAGTGCCGTCCGAGTACACGGAACAGAGCTGAACACGTTTCCGCGTGAGCGTCTATCAGCATCACTGCGGTGCGTATTGAGTCGACCAGAGTTGGCAGACTTGGTGGTGCCTGACTTGGCTCGTTGGAAAGACTGGTCTGTGATCGATCGGATGGTCGAACTGTTTGAGATGTCGACCGAAGAGCACACGTTGCTGAAGTCGGCAACGGTTCTGTACCTCAAGAATTGTCCGCTCCCCGAATCAAAAAAGGCGATCGAACGTCTCAAGAAGATCGACTCGGAAGCCGTCAGTATGGCCGAGTCGTCGATCATGTGGCACACCGGCCGAGCGTCGATCCCCGTGCCACCCCCCGAATCCAGCACAATCCGATAGCAGTAGGTCATGCTCCGCATGACAATAGTCGCCTATCGCAATATTCGAGGTCATGCTCCGCATGACAATAGTCGCCTATCGCAATATTCGTAGGTCATGCTCCGCATGACGATAGTCGCCGATCGCAGTATTCGTAGGTCATGCTCCGCATGACGATAGTCGCCGATCGCAATATTCGTAGGTCATGCTCCGCATGACGATAGTCGCCGATCGCTCCGTCGTTCGTAGCGCTTAAGCGATCCAAGACGATGATGCTGAAGACGTCAGGCGACTAGCGCTACGATCGGCGACTCAATTTCGCGCTTGTGCTCAATGGCATGCGGAGCATGCCCTACAGCTTTGGATGATCCAAAAACGAACGAAACAACTTGAGCAATGACTGTGCGTTTTTATTCTTTTCGAAACCGTACCACCCATACGTATAACGCCGCTTCTTTGCATCATATTCTGGAATGTAAAAGTTCTGGCATTTCCAACAGACGGTCGACTCGAACAGCAGCGCGTCATCTCGATACAGGCGGAATCCGTAGGCCGGATAGTGACAGAACGCGCCACCGAGTGGATCAAAGGTAAGCGATTGCCATGCTTTTCGAAACTTTTCGCAGTCATCCCCGCTCAAGGTAACGTGCGCATGGATGTCCGCCTGGGCTCCATAGGGTCGCACGGGAAATGTCTTGTCGGTCGCTTTGCGTTTCGTTGGTTCTTCCTCAGACGCATCGGACTTCTTCATGGAAACGGCGTACAGTTCGATTCGATCAAACTTGGGAAGTGCGTCGGTATGGGCCAGCACCATCATCCGACTATGCGGCGTATCGCCACCTGGATGCGAAGGGGTCCAGTCCGCTTCCACTGCGTTGTCGTCGCCTGGTCCGAAAGGATCATCGACCTGCGCATGCACCGAAAACAGGGGCGAGGAAAACAACAAAAGGTAGAGTGTGATTCGCATTGTAAGTCGACTCTAAAAATGGTTGTTCCGTCGTTCAAATAGGCGACGATCGTTGATACAGAAACGGCTGCAATCCGAATGCAAAGCGGTCCAACGTGTTACTCTTGCGTGACAAGTTCGATCACGCGCTTTCGAATGGTTTCGTAATCCGCATCGACATCCAATACACCATAATTGGAGTGACCTGAGTCCGTCATCTCTCCGATGGCCGCCGATATGGCCTTACCACCAAAGCGGCCGATTTCAAAGTCGATCACTTGAAGGAGTTGAGCCTCTTCGCCGCCCGACCATATCCGGAATGACAACGGCCGAATGATACCGTCATCAGGTAAACGGCGCTCCTTCTCTCCCATGTTGAAGTGCACATCGATCCGACCGTTTACCGTATCGATTGATTCCAGCAACATCCAAGGAAGATCATTTCCCTCAGCAATAAAGCTGGCCATCGCCTTCTTAGCGGTCTCATATGCAGCTGTTCGGTTGCCTTCCTTCATTTGCGACTGCGCCTCGCGATAGAGACTCATCGCATCGATGCCGGTCGCTCCTTCGCCCAGTTGGGAGTTGTTCGAGCTGCCTTCTCCGTCTGGCAGTTCGTTGCTTTCAGATACTCCTTCCATTTCATCGTCCGCAACGGCGTCAGAACTCGACTCCGCAGCGACTCCCGATTCCGGCGCCGATGTGTTTTGATCATCACCACTAGAACACCCAAGACAATAGAGAAACAACGAAACCAAGAAAAAGTTAGCGGCCTTCATGTGACGCTCTCTACTTAGAAATGAATTGGTTTGGCAACTCTCGGCAAGATACTCAGCGCTTGCCGAAGCTGGGGAATCGCATTCCAGTTTAAGCATGATCGTGGGGTTCAACGACCCAGCCGCCCATTTAAAAACTTTTAAAGACGGATCGTCAGACACCGTGACCCGGGATGACAGTCCGGGAATGGTTTCAACGAGTATCGTTGGGATCAAGCGTAAGGGAATCGATCGCTTCCGCTCGCCTCTTTCTTACCAACCAGATCCCGGAAGAAATAATACTCGCGCCAACGATCCCAACGACATGAGCGGAACGATGCGCCCATCTGGCAGCCAAGAACACACTGTGACGCGCGGCATCTATCTCCTGCGACATTGGTGATTCAAGTGCCAAGTGTCCGGCGCTGCTCAAACGGTATGCCAACGTGCCGCAAAAACAAGAGACCGCAGCCATTATCAGTATCAACCCGAGCAGCAATCTGAGAAGTGTCGTCAGACTCAGCGTCGGCCAACTACCAACCTGCGACAAGACTGCGGACGCTACGCCCAAAACCAATCCAAACTTCCATGTGGCGTAAACACCCCAGTAAAGACCTAGAACTGTCGGCGAATCCGTGTCGACGAGTGGCCAGTGGGCGACCGTAAAGTACTCAACGCATACGCGTGCCGTGACTTGGTCATGAGCAACACCGTAAGCCACTGTTAGCAAGAAAACCAACACGAAGGCCTTGAGCAGCTCAAGCAATCGTGTATATCGCGCAAAACTCGACCCACTAATTCTCTTTGGCAACAATCTGAGCATTGCACGCGTCGCAAACTTCGTCCGAGTACAGCGTGTGGCCACATAGACTACAGCCCCACACCATTTCTTCACGCGAGCCAGAAATTTCGCCTTCAAAATCTTGACCCGAAATCTTCTTTAGCAAACGCAAATGCTCCGCTAGGCATCGCAGCAAAAGCCAACTGAAGCAAGAGCTAACAAGCACCTGAATCGACGCAAATAGCCCCCACAGCGACGCGAACCACAACAGGACACAGAAAGCGACGAGCGAACCGTTCAAGACGACGGCAAGCGCAACCATGTCCACAAGCGATTCCAATCCATTTCCTCGACGCAGTATTCGCTTTTCCACTTTGTAAGCAGTCTGGTTCAATTCATTCTCCTATGAGGATTGGTTCGTACCCACAAGAACTCCCGCACTGTCACTCGAGGACACATGTTGATCGATCCAATCAAGACAGAAGCGGGCAACTTCCGAGGCGAAGAGCATTGAGTTGTGCGTGTGAATCAGTACCGTTGCGTCATCAACTTCAGGATGTCGCGTACAGGAGAGTGGCACGGAGAAATCAAACCTACCGGCGATCGTTTTAATCGCACAACCATCCAATTCAGGCAGCGAAAACCTCACATCACTTGTCAACCTGCGATGATCCAACAACGGGGCAAATGGCCATCGCAGAAAAGACGGAATCAACCTCGTGCAAGGAATGACCGTCAGCGGAGGAGCCAATAAAACGATGGGCCCCCCGCCATTCCGATACAGCGACCGCAAGCCAAGTCGCAAAGCCTCCCAAACTGTGGGCAACAATCGCATCCGGCGGATCCGCCCGCAATCGCTCGGCCAATGAACTGACGATTTCATCAAGCCCAAGTCCCACACTCGGATAACGAATCAAAGACGCTCGCACCGAATCGCTCGTTAACTCGTGCAAAAGTGGCCGAAAGACCGCCGATGCAACCGCGAATCCGTGAACGACTTGAATGGTGGTTACGGGCACTCATTCATCCGTCATCGTTTCAGGGCTGCGCGGCATCATGGATTTCTTCAGCATGTTCATTCACGTTTTCGACACTCTCGTTGACCGCTCTAATTCTCTGCATCGTTTGATTGTTTTCACAGCCGGTAAATGAAGCACACGACAAAGCAACGATCATACCGAACCCGCGAGACAGTGAATCGCCTACACGCTTGAGACCACTAACGCCTGGTCGCCGCGAAAAACCATGCCCCATTCTTGAATCGAACATTAGCAACGCATATCGATCTGCAGTGAATACCAAGTGACCACGCCATCCAGTGATCGCACAACCATGATGATATCACCTGGACGCGCCAATTCCGTCGTGTGCGATACTCCATCGACCGACCAATTGATGGATGCTTTTTCTCCATCCGATGACGATGCCCCATCGGTGCGAAAGTAGCGGATCGAACCGGGTCGCAACGCGATGTATTTGTCGTTCGATCGCTGTGGTGCAATCGAATGAATTTTAATCATTTTCGACCGGTCAACGCGATCGGTCACTTGATCAACAAAACGATACGATTGTGGATGGGACGCGATATTCATCAGCTCTTCATCGATCGAAACGGTTGACCTTCCGCTATTGGCTTGGACGGACGACGGATCATGCCCAAAGTACGCGATGGCCAAGAGAGGAAAAGCGACGAGCGCTGAGAGAATTGCGGTGCGACGTTTCATCATCATTCTGCCAAAGTGAAGCCAAACAAACCGTTCTCAATGCCATCGTCCCATCAAATCAACAGGACCATCCCACTGACGAGAATCAACTCTATCATCTGCCGCGTGACATTGCAGCCTTGAAAAGATCAAGATTCTCTCGTGATGACCATTCGCTGTTATTCAAAACTGCCGTTCGGACACGCGATCCTTCACACGATTCGCTTGCGTCTGCGTGCCCTCAAGTCTTCCGCTCGTAGCGATTGATGATCGAGATACACTTGCGGCAATCGAACCACCAACGCAAAGAACAGAACGATAGCGGCGGAGGCAATCAGAGCGAGTAGTCCATTCAGCACAAAGCAAACGTCTCTCCATCGTTCCCTGGGAGACCAAACATAACCACCGAGCGGATCATCGCTCACCACGTACTCGCTACCGACCTGCACAACAGCTGATGAAGACGGATCGATTTCCAAGCGTTTTACCCGACCGCCATCTACCATCGTCGCAACTTCCAACCAGGGCCGTACTTGCCGGATAGCGATGACTTTCCATGCACCGTCTCGATACAACAGACCGTTGTCACCCGCGTACGCGAGCGTGAGAGCGAACAGAGCCGTCACGCCAATGCAATGCCGAAGGTTAAAACGTATCATTTTGCGAACCAGCTATTCCTCTGACAATGATGGCGAGCGAAGTCAGGTTCATTCGTTGCGATCGTCGCTTGAAAGGGTTTGCCAACCTTAATCAAACTCTTTGCGAACGCGTGCAGTTTGAATCTGTCAACAAGAAATCTCCGACCGAAGTCATACTTTCGATCGATCTCCTTCGAAGCTCGTCCGCTGGCCAGCCGCCAGCTTCGATCGTTCTCGTCGCGCAAGAACGTAGCCGAAGTACAACAAATAAATCGGAATCGCCGGACCGAAATAGGCGAATGCGTTGGCCCATCGCATTTTAGTATTACGATCGCGAAACTCTCTCCGGGATAGATCCTCGTAGCAGGAAATGATGACCGCATGCACTGCTAACATCGACAGTGGGACCGTAATGAGTAAAAGAGGAAACGGGACGGTGATTCCCCAGTCGTCAAAATGCAGCATGAGCAACAGCGGCCCAAGAAACGAGATCCCAACACAACCCCATGCAAATCGCCGATCAACCTTTCCCATTGGTTCATCCGCTCTCATCAAATCATCTCCAAGTCAATCAAAAGCGCCGTGACGTTTAATCTCCGCCCACCAAGCCAAGCGGCAACGAAGCCGAAGACCAAGGCAAACAGGAAGACCACTCACCACAAGGCGTAGCTCAGGACCGTTTTGGGCGCAGCAATTCCCACATCGCGATCCCTATTGGCAACACTGAGGATCGATGCAAATGTCGCCGACCGCTCCACCGGTCGCAGCGTCTATTATCCTCAACCAGCTCCCCTTCGTCTTCTCTGCTTCGCGGTCGTACCAAAGCCCTCAAGATTCTCGATCGTGCTCAGTGCAGCGGTGCGCGTGCTCGTGATCACCGGGGAAAGACGCTAATCGATCAATGGACGCACTAGTAGGTTACGCACGGCATGAGCATTAGAATGATGCTGCCAGTAGAGAGTGAATGGGTAACCGGCGGGATCTTGACCGGGGGACGCGTTGCCCTCGTTTCTCGGAGATGCTTCGCTCCAAAAAGAGAATTCATGTTTCTTAATCGAACAATGGGGACACTTGCGGCCATTTGGGGGATCGTTGGCAGCATCGCCATTCTCGGGTACGCGATTGTTCGCATGGCCCAACATGCCAATGAAGCCATCGAATACCCCTGGGGGATTCAGCATTTTCTTGTGTTGATGATCTGGGTCGCATTCATGGCATTCAGCGAAGGGTACCGTGGTTTTCAACGCAATTTTTCACCGAGAGTCGCCGCTCGAGCTATTTACCTGATTGACCGCTCAACCATCACGCGATTGGTTTTGGCGCCGCTGTTCTGCATGGCGTTTTTCGGTGCACCTCGCAAGCGTCGAGTCACGGTCATTATCTTAACGCTCTTGATTGCGACGATTGTCATCGTCTTTCGATTCATCCCCCAGCCGTGGCGAGGCATCTTAGATATCGGTGTCATCATCGGACTCGGATGGGGAATTGTCGCGACACTCGTTTTCGTCGTCCGTTACTGGATGACCGACGAAGTCACTTACGATGCCGAAGTCATCGAACCCGAACAATGCGATGGATAAGGAACCGAATCGCGATCCAGGCATCCAATCTTCTTCGCGATGGCCATTCTCCTCATGAAAACGAACCAAAGTCGCCGACCGCTCCGCCGGTCGTAGCGCCACTGGTGTGAACGATAGGCGCTACGATCGGCGGAGCGATCGGCGACTATGGACGTGATCGAGCAGAGTCTTGATAGCTCTTGCACTACCGCGAAGCGATTCAACAACAAAGCTCGGGGTGGTCGCATGACGACCATCACTTCTCCGGAGGTAGACCTACTCCTGCACGACAACAAGCGTCCCATCGTACAGTTCTCGCGAATTCTCTACTGAGCTGTCCGTCACAAAGCGGATCCGATCACCGACCTGCACCGGAAGTTCAACCGTCTCCGCCGGTCCCGTGAACGCACAAGCCAAAATGACTTCTCGTGTTCGATCACCGTCAACGCACGTCGCAACGTACTTGGTTAGCGGGCCGCCCATTGGTTGCCCGTTTATATCCCAGCCCTCCCAGCAACCACTATCGTCCGCGACGACAACGGTCACGTCCCAAATACCATCGCGATCCAGGAATCCAATCTTCTTCGCGACGGCCAGGCAAACAGCAAGAGCCGTGATCATGACAAGAAGGCTTCGAACCGACCATCGCATCGTTAAACTCGAATATCTGTGAGAGTACGTCATGTTCCGCATGAAAACGAATCAAAGTCGCCGACCGCTCCGCCGGTCGTAGCGTCTCTGTGAACATATCGACGCTACGATCGACAACTAGCGTCTCTGTGAGAATATCTACGCTACGATCGGCGGAGCGATCGGCGACTATGGACGAACGGCCGACAAACGTCACCGATCGTAACGTCTCCCCTCCTCCAAATCTGCTTTGCACCCTAACTCGCTACCGCGGAGTGTTTTCATTAAAAAACGAATGGCTCGAACAAAAACGTATCCGATCGCGACGAGACTAAGTCCACTGAAAAACACATTCAGTAGCACCTGGTCGATTGGCAAAACCCGAACGTACAGCATGTAGACGTACATTCCCACAACCATGGACATGTACAGGAACAGAAAAGGCGCCAACAAAATCGTCGCGAAACTCAGCCCAACCTTGAACATGGACTGTCGCCGACCGTAAGGGTTTTCGATCGGTCGGTAAGGATTCGCATCCATCATATTGAATGAACCATCCGTACGACCACGATTGACCTACCCAAAGATCATCGGACCAAAAACAAGTGACAGAATCAGAATGGCAATGAATACCTGAACCAACAATAGCTTCACTTCGGAAACCAAAGATGCCAATTCCTCATCACGAGAGTTTTGTCGATCCTGATCGTCTTTTGGGGATTCGTAGGGATTCATCGTTTGAGTCGAATACTGTCGATTTGGCACTGCGATTGCGACGTTCTCTACGATAACAGACTCAGCGACCTTGATCCTCGTTGAACGTGAGACTTGGATCAATGGCACGCATGACCTGCTCCGGGGAAACAAGCCCATCGAAGACTTGTGGTGATAAACCGTCTGGGGGATAGACCACGACCGTTGGTGTCGATCTTCGTTTGACGCGATTCAGTAATGACAAAACTTCCGGTGACGCGTTTGAGGTCCAGTCTCCGTAAAAAGCGATGACCGCTCTTCTTCGAAACATCTGCTTTAAACGTGAGTCTTGAAACGTCACTTCCTTAACCAAGATGCTATTCACATCCCAGTCCGCGCCAACAAACACGACGATCGGTGAGCTCCCTCCAACCTCCTGATCCAACGCTTTGGTTGTGAGCGGAATCCAATCAATGGGACGAGTGTAAAGCCAATGACGAACCCCAACAAATAAGCCAGCAGATAACCCAACGATCACAAGCAACGTGAGCAACCTGAAGCGAAAGAAACTACGAAAGCGCGATTTCGCTGTCACACCATCCCCCCGGGCTCGTTCGTAATCACATGAATCGACTTGCATCGGTTTAAGCTGCGTTCAGTGGTGTAGGATCGACTCATCGTTTACTCATACAGAAGTCAGCTCCGGTCAAAGTCGCCGGGGCTCATTCCTTCGATGTGGGATTCAGTGATGACACCTGTTGATGTTTTCGTCGATGCGACAACCCGATCGCGGTTGGGAGGCGTCAACAGTTCGACGGTGTGTCCATCAAAGTCTTTCATTGTCGCCCGACGTCCCCAGGACGATTCGTGTGGAGGCTGCAACAACTCTGCCCCCGCTTTCACTAATAAGTCAACGATTGAATCAACATCATCAACGGAGAAACCCAAGCGAGTAGCCTCGGTAGATCCATGTGGTCCTGTCGGGTAAATCTCAAATGTAAGGCCATTCATCTCAGCCACATAATGCTCGGGTCCCTGGCCGTGACGGTGTTTGATAAAGAGCAAGCCCATCTCCATGTAGAAATCAGCCGCGCGATCAATGTCGTCGGAGCGTAGAACGATCAAGTTCAAAACGGGTGGTGCAGCAAACATAAACTCACCTTCGGCACGGTCGGTGACACCGCGTCGCTTGTTGAGAGGTACGCCCCATCCAATTCGACTCCGCAACACCGACGTTTAAACATCACGCATCACTCAGGAAAGTAAAGCGTCGGACTACCAGGGAGCGGTGAATAAAGGGGCGTCCGCACGCCTGTTTCCTTCAAGCAAGATCCGACCCATGAGTTACACGTATTGAACAAGTGATAGTTGCCCTCAGCGTCATAAAATCGATCCCACGTATTGTATGCCGCATCCGCAATCGGCGTGGGTTTATCATCCGATTCATTGGCAAAGGATTCCGAGATGCAACGGATCAAGGTTTGGTATTGCGAATTGGAAATGGTGACTTGCTTGGAATTGACCGGAGGCTTAGAAAACCGCATCAGCTGCACATGCATGCAGCACGGTGAATTCGTTAACAAAGCGTTTGCAACAGTACTGGCTCGAAGGTCAGACCACGTTGGTGTGTTGAGATAGAACCCCTTATCGCCCCAGCCGAAGGCAATATGCGTCGCGTTGTCAGTATCGCCGGGGAACTGTGAAAAATCGATAAAGGATCTCCAATCGTACTGATCATTTGAAATGGGTACGACGATATCTGCGTGGACTGGATTTGAAACGATGGTGATCTCTACGCCGTTGTCAGGTGAAACAAAATCGTTGTTGGTTGGGATCAGTCCGACCAGGATGATGATCACGTAGGTAAGCACGAAAACAAGGAACACCTTCAGTGACCGTATGAGCCATCGAAAAAATCGACGTTTCGGTTTCGGTGCTTCGGAATCACGATTCATAGAAGGGCCTTGAAACGTCGTGCTTCGATCTTCAAATTGTCTGAGACACTAGTTTAGGCGGTAGGGATTCAGGTGGTTGAGATTTAGGGGAAGAACTCCTCAGTGGATGAGGCTAAGAATGGCTCTGCCCCCTGCTCCTCACCAAACAAAAAATCTCCCTACCTCAAAGCGTGGCTCGATGCACGGTCACTCAAATGTTGGATCATCGATAAAGCGATCCGTTTTGAATCGATAACCCATTTTGGCACACTGTGTATCGACATCTGGAAACTCGGGAACACCGAAAACAGTCTGCTTCATATCAAGCGAGACGTTCAGATTGTAATGGTGATTTCGTCGGACCAAGACCGAAGCGGGTATGACACCTGGTTGAGTTTTAAGCCACGCCTCGAGTTCCCGGTCGACTTGCGGCATGCGGTGACCCGCGGCTGAAACGGAAAAGCTTCGGGTGACCCTAAGCGACTGCAATCCCAGACTTGAACCAACACCAAGTGCGATAAAAACCGCGGCCACAAAGAAAAGACGGTATCCGTTTCGAATCATCACAGACATTTCCTTGGCGACTGCGCGCAACCAACGTTACCAGAGGTCCCCAATCATTTGCTCCCGCTCAGTCATGCCGTTATCCGGATCCAACGTTGACAGATAACAAAGCACTTCTCGCGTGGTTTTGTATTTGTATCGTCCGACTTTGAATGAAGCACCCGCGTCACTCGATTCGATCGCGGATACAGCCGTCTTGAGAGCTCCGATGAAGTGTTTAGCATCCATACAAATCGGGTCCGTCATGTCGATCGCAAGCGTTTTTGAGCGACTCTTCTTGAAGTGCTCGAGCAACGCTTGAGTATTCTCAGCGAGATCATCTAGCTCCGAAAACTGCTCCTGAAGGAACGGCAACTTGGCGGAGATTCGGTCCATGCCTTGCTTTCGGTCGACCGTAACTTGCGGCATTTCGACGAGAGATTCGAGGTCCGAAGATGTCAGCATGGGAATCCAAACGAGCGGCAAACCGCTCAATCCTTCGGCAACTTCCTTCGCGGCACCGGCAGGATCAGCAAGGATCATTGTGCGTATCGACATGAAAAAACCTTTCGGCAGCCAATGGGCGTTTCAACGGCATCGATTGGGCCACCAGATTGTAAACGCTCGCACACACGATCTGTTTGTGCTGCGTACGCTCGCGCGTCGAAACCATCGTTCCAACTCGAAGGAGAGGCACGGATTCCCTGCTTGTCGTCATGTAAAGGAAGATTCGCAGTCACAAAGGATCGATTGTCGAATCTGCCATTGATCGCGTCAATCAAACGAGAGTCTTGATCGCTGTGTTAAATTTCTTTGAAGGTGTCATGCGACAGACGCAAATTGTGCCTTGGCGACGATGCGTGGCTATATTTGATCCATCCCAATCGTTCTTCAAGCAGCCGGTTTCACCGTGATCTTCATTCCTTATTCAACCGATGCTCCTATCTATCATTGGCCCGTCGCCACGGTATCGATCATCGTAGCCAATGTGGTCATCTTCTTTCTCACGATGTTTCGAGTGAATCTGGAGATGATGGACCCTGAGAGCATTGAGTGGCTACTGCTGGAGTTTGATCAGGTGAATCCAGTGCAGTGGATAACTGGGGCATTCATGCATGGTGATTTGTCTCACCTTATCGGCAACATGATTTTTCTTTGGGCGTTCGGACTTGTCGTGGAAGGCAAAATCGGCTCCGTCAAGTTTGCCGCTCTCTATTTTTTGATCGCTTCACTTGACGGTGCTTCAACGCAGATACCAATGTACGTGCTCGGCAGTGACGGGGGTGCTCTTGGAGCTTCCGGCGTGATCTTCGCCTTAATGACGATCGCAGTCATTTGGGCACCGGAGAACGAGATGGAGTGTTTTTATTGGGTCTTCTTGATCTTCGCTGGAACGAAGGAGTTTAGGATTGTCGCGCTCGGTTGCGCCTATCTTTTTTTGCAGCTCTTCTTTCTGTTCCTGGGAGGCTTCAGGATGTCCAGTGAACTTCTGCACCTCGTGGGCGCCGCGATCGGCGCTCCCATCGGTTTTTACATGTTGAGGCAAGGAATGGTCGATTGTGAGGGTTGGGATCTTGTTTCCCGTTCCTTTCTGATCGATCACCCATTGTTCGCAACACCGGAGCAGCGAAGACTCAAACAAAGTAAAGAGACGGAGATCGTGGATCCGGTGTCTGAAGCGTTGAGGCTCTCCTCGAAGAATCCGAAATCCCCAGCGGGCTCCGCACGTTCATCGACCGCCCAAGCTCGACAACGCAAAACAACAAAGACCCAATCATCCGCTAATGCAGCGACAGACGTTGCCGAATCATCAGTCAACGCAAGCGAGCACCCAGAATTCAACCGTTTGTCGTACATTCTTCGTCAGGCGTTGCAGGCGAAAAACAGCCCCACAGCGATGCAGACTTTTCATCAGCTCGACAAGATGCAATTAACAGCGGGATTAAGCAATCGCACACTGTTTCAGTTCGTGGGACTGCTCGGTTCCGAACGTAAGTACACCGAAGCATTGCATCCGCTCGGTTTAATTGTCGGTCGAGGCGGAGCGGAGGCCGATAAGGCTCGTCTCAAAATCGCGATGATCCAGCTCAAGGTGTTGAATAAACCGCAACTTGCAATCACGGTACTCCGTTCGATCGAGGGAGACCCTGAAGCGGATCCCGAAATCCTGAAAAAACGAGACCAACTGCTGGCACAAGCCCAGCCGTCGTAATGGATGAGTCGACGAGCCCAACACAAAGGACGCGTCGACTCGTCCACTACAGGGAAAACTGTTCGCGTAGTGGCTGTAACAGTGCCTTCAAGCTATCCGCCGAAGCACGCAGCTTTGACTGCTCGCTTTCGTTCAGTTCCAACGGAAGCACGCGCTGGATTCCTGTTCGCCCGATGACAACCGGCAGCGAAAGGCATACGTCGTTGATGCCGTAAAAGTCCTGCACCAACGTTGAAGCAGGCATCGTGCGTTGGCTGTTTTCTCGGATCGCCTGCAAGATCAAGATGGTTGAGCAGGAAGCCGCGAAGTTTGTATAGCCCTTGGCTTTGACAACTTGAGCCCCCGAGGAAACGGTCTTCTCGAATAGCTCGGTCACAATCGGGTCATTCGCGATACTCCATCCACCTGCTCGGGAAACACTCAACACAGGAAACTGCGTGTCGCCGTGTTCACCCAAGATGTAAGCACGGATGTCGTCCGGGTGAATGCTGAGATGATCCGATAAATATGCGCGAAAACGAGCGCTATCAATGAGGGTACCCGTTCCGATGACACGCTCTGCAGGAAATCCCGAGCTTCGCAGCGTGACGTAGGTGAGGATATCCACCGGATTGGACACCACCAAAAAAATGGCGTCCGGACTGAGCTTCGCTAGGCCTGGAATCATCTCCAGGAACAGCTCCGTATTTTGTGTCGTCAACGATAGACGATCGGGGCCCTTTTCCGTAAACGGTAGCGGATTGGATGCCGTCAAAACAATGACGTCTGAACCAGCGGACTCTTCTTGCCCGCCAGCTCGAATCTTCATCTGTCCGGAAGTGAGTGCAGCGGCATGCCGAAGATCAAGAACTTCACCGTGTGTCTTGTCACGATTGCGACTGATGAGAATAAGTTCACTTGCAATCCCTTGCGTTGCAATTTGAAACCCAACGGTGGCTCCAACTTTTCCAATACCGACGATAGAGATTTTCAAGTTCGATTACCTTCACAGATTCTTTGTCGCGGGAGACGCCGTTATAAGTCCTCCGATCGTTTTATGCATCACCCTGCGATTCTGTCAGCTGCGTTTCTGTCAGCTGCGTTTGGTCCTGAAACGCTCAAGCTCCATCCAGTGTCTGGGACGCATTCGTAAACACGATGAACTTACTCGTCGTCCAGAATACGGCCAAATACAACAAGAGCAAAATAAGCAAATGGATGACCACCATCGCTGAAACCTCAAAGAACAGTCCCTCTTTTAGGAGCAACGCCGCATGGATCATGATCATCGCTGGGCCGATAAACGCTAGGAGTACGGTCGATGTGACGTAGAGCAAGACGTAGAACGCATTCCGCGCATTGTTTGCGCGTCTGGCAACCCAAGGCCACCAGACAACTTCGACGCACCAGCATCCAACGGTCATCGGAAGAAACAGCGTTTCCGTTTGGAGCCTAAGAAAGTAGTTGGTGTAGGCATACGTCAACGCAATGATCAGTTGAAGTGCCAGGAAATGGTTGATGGTGAGAGGGCCACGTTTTCGCAACCCAAGCTTCTTCGTCGGCCATAGACCGCAAAACGAGAAAAGAAGGAAAAACAGCGAAAAGCAGACAAGACTTATCGCAAATATCAAAGCGGCCATTTTGACTCAGACCATGTTTACCTTGCGTACGGGTTGCTGGGGTCGATGTGCCGATCGAACGGATCCGTTACCGCACTCACTTGTTGAACGTAGTCGTCCTTCAATGAAGGCATCATATAAGCAATGAAGAACGTCACACTGGCCCCCAATGCTGCACCTACGATGGCAAACAGATAGACCTCAACACCAAACTGTTCATTGGGGCCATTGCGAACAACGTGAACAATTCCTCCCAAGATGGCCCCTGCTATCTCACCGCCGAGCCAAGCGACGACCAGCAGGACTTGCATCCAAAACGGCTTGCGTCCTTTAGCGCGAAGCACATTGCCAAGTGCTGTGCAAAGGCCGATGACCAGAATGATCTCAAGCATGAAAAACGACTCCAATTGGTTAAGGTGTCACCGATGTCAAGGATGTTTCGATGTAGCATCCGAGCTTACGATTGGTTCGATGGATGCAGGGAAGGGATTATCCGTTGTTCGCTTTCTTACTAGGTGGATGATCCATCTTCATGTAAACACCTCCTTGTTCAAGCTCCACAAGCATCTGATCCAGTCGTTTCCGTTTCGTCTGCTCACGTTTTGCCGAGTTGATCCAACCGATGTAATCATTCTGTTGATAAGCCGGACGCTCGCGGTACGCATTCATCAAAGCTGCACGCTCAAGTGCTTCGCGAACAAATTCGGGAACCGGGTGGATGGGACGTTTCAGATTGGAGTCACCCTGATTGGTTTCACTCATGCGTTACCCCTCACCGCGAAAGCTCCTTTAGTCTCAGCAGGACCCTTCGACCCGAAGGAAAACAACGTCTGTAAACATCGTCTGTAAACAACGAGTAGCTACACGAATTGGGGCGCAAGTTTACCACGGCTGAATGAAGCGGATGTGAACGATAGTCGTGTTGAACAGAATCAATGACGACCACAGACAAGAACAAATTCGCTAAACCGCGTCTGGCGGAACATCTAACGTTATCGCCTGCTTAGGGTGGTCGCGAGATCGTTCAGCACAATCCCGGCAGCAGATCACCTCGTTGAAGTTCTCACACCCGCCGCTTTCGTCGGACCCAATGACGGTGCCTACGGAATCTGGTTCGAATGCCGGAATCGAAATTCAGTCACATCCAAGGTCTTCGACGAATCTCTGTTCGGGATAAACGCGGTCGTAGTCAACTCCAAGTTGCTCCGAGATGATACGACGCACCTTTAGCGCTCGCTCTCGATCAACGCCAGGCGTACAACGCCGAATAAACTCATCTTCTGAAATCGGTGGCCACTCGTCTTCGAACCAGTGACCACCAAACTGCAGAGACAGATACCAAGATGCAATCACCGCCAGGGTGGCGAACGAACATGCAATTAACCAAGACACCGCTTGACCCTCAAGATCGCGTCAAAGTCGCCAACCGCTCCGCCGGTCGTAGCGCCTCTTCTCTTCCACCGACTCCACTTCCTAGCTTCTCCCCAACCAGACAACGCTACGATCGCAAAGTCGCCGACCGCTCCGTCGGTCGTAGCGCCTCTTTTCTTCCACCGGCTCCACTTCCTAGCTTCTCCCCAACCAAACAACGCTACGATCGCAAAGTCGCCGACCGCTCCGCCGGTCGTCGCGTCTCTTCTCTTCCACCCGCTCCATTTCTAGCCACTCATCGGCCAAACAACGCTACGATCGCGGAGCGAACGGCGACCATACGGTGATAAATCATCAAATGTGAACACTTCTGATCTCGACTCGAAAAACAGCTGCGACGCCCGATTCGAAATCACATCCACGAATTCGCTCGCAGACTCATCCGTCTCTCCCGACTGCCACAACTCCAAAAGCGTGTCAGCAGCCTTGATCCTGGCAGCAGGCTCAAACGGGACAAATTCCTGTGCTTGCTCAAGACACCTGATTTGATGCCGCGCACCGTGGTAAGAGTAGTGCGGTGAATGATCTGTAAAAGGCGAGAACGTACTAACACGCATCCACAATGGCTTCTGACTCTTGTCGCTCGTCGTTGAACGTGAGACCCACGTCTCCTCCGTTCGATCGACAATTTTGATGTGCAGTAAGTAGCGAGTGTAACGGATACGCCCGGTTCGAATATCGACGTCATAATTCCAGCAGTTCCATGAAGACCAAACAAAGAATCCGCTGATGTGAAACAACAACGTGAATACCGCGATAGCGACGCAGGCAATCCATGTTCGACGATTCTGCTTCATCGGCCTTAGTCTTGCATTCAACGCGAAACGTCAAACCCTCGACGGGAACACATTAGTCACTCCCAATTGTGAACCATAGGAGCTCAACGTTCAATTCGGAAACTCATCGTTTGCGGGCCATTGGACATACAGCACTTCCTAGCTTCTCCCCAACCAGACAACGCTAAGATCGCAAAGTCGCCGACCGCTCCGCCGGTCGTAGCGCCTCTTCTCTTCAACCCGCTCCACTTCCTAGCTTCTCCCCAACCAAACAACGCTACGATCCCAAAGTCGCCGACCGCTCCGCCGGTCGTAGCGCCTCTTCTCTTCCACCGGCTCCACTTCCTAGCTTCTCATCGACCAGACAACGCTACGATCGCAAACCAAGCAACGCTACGATTGCGGAGCGCTCGGCGACTACCCTCGCCAAGCGTAACCTACACACTTTGATCACGTTTTGGTTTCGCAATGAGAGCCTCCGCCACAAAGCAATATCCAACGGTCAATAACAACAGAATGGCACCAGAACGTTTGATGAACACACCGAACGATTGAAAGATATTCGGCTGCTGAGACAACGCAATAACAGCGACAACCATCGGGATCAGGCACAGCAAGATGAGCACCAAGACTCTTAATCGCGTCGACACGACCGTCACTGAATGAACCGGAGATGTACGACAGAGTCCGATCAAGGCGATACAGCCCAGTAATGGCAAACCAATGATCGAGCTACCGTGTTGAAAGAGCTTGTATCGGGGAATCTCTTGACCTGCCATCACGACCGTTTCATTCAGTGCCGGAACAACGCGCGTTCCCCAACGACCCTTGTGCGTAAAAGCATCCCAAACTTGATGTGAATAGGCTCCAATCAGAACCGCCGCGGCGAGCCCGGCATAAAAGAATAGATGCGGTATTCCCTTTTGGCTCGTTGGCAATCGCGAACCAGAGTCGATACGCTTTTGAAACCACACGGGTAGTAAGGCAACCATCGGACGTCGCATCACCAAATCAAATAGAAAGTAAATCGCTACGCCAATTGGCAGGCATGTCACCAAAGCCCCTATGGGAGAGTGCGTTTGTGCGTAGTCAACAACGGGAAAAAACACCGCAACGTCTGGCACCATCGAACCGATCGCAAGACCTGCAAACGGCAACCCACTCCGGAACGGCCAGAGAGGTAAAACGGCTAATAGATGCGTGGGTGTAAATGGCAACTTGTATACGTAACCTATGCAAGGATGCGATCAGCGAGGATTTTAAAATGGTGCTGCAGATGAACCAGGTAATCGGTCGCCAGAAACCCAAGCGTGCAGGTTTCGTAGGGCGTGATGGTGCATGGCGTTGAGAGTTTTGAATCCGGAATGTTTCGAATGAGGTGTGCGATCTGAAGATTGTAGTGGAACCACAATTCAATGAGTGATTCCCATGGAAAGCTTTGATAGTCGGAAGCTTCAACCCACTCAGCTTGCTCGTATTTCGGGAAGACCAACTCCTCACAGAATTGTGCACGCACAAAACGTTGATGATTGTTGCAAGCCGAATCGATGAGATGCCCGATCACTTCCGAGATTGACCAACGATCGGGATCAGGCCTGGAATGCGCGACGCCGGGATCAAGCTGGTGCAGTCGGGAACGCCAGTCATTTACGAGCGATTCGATCTCCAAAGCGGTTGCGTCGAGTGTTGACATACTGGGAAAAAATAGTGTGCAGTTACGGTTAGATGGACCAACCTAGGGAAACAATTGTTCGTCATCGACGAAGATAACTCTGTCCTCAGCATCAAAGCCCACGGTTACCCACCCGGGATTGAGCAGACGCTCGTAATACCATTGAGTGGCGGACGACCCATCACTTGGATCACCAAGTAGAGCCCGGATTTGCTGCTTCGAATCGCCAAGCCGGATCCTCGCCATCGTTGATGCAGGAAAAACCGGGCCGATGCAGCGGATTACAAATGCGATCAAGATCGCCACAGAAGCGACCAAACACAACATGGATCGGATTAAAAAACGCATTTTGCAAGAACCAATTTGCGGGCCCGGACACGCGACCTTGTCGCAAGTCTGCTACATCAATCATCAATCATCAATTGCATACGACTAGAGGAAGTAAGGGGCGTTTCGCCTGTCGCCAGTACTCTTGAGCAGCATCAATAGGCGACGCTCGGAGTCGACAAACGACTTTGCGGTGAGCTTAAAATTTCTTTTCGGCGAACCTGATTCGTCCCATGCAAACCCACGCCAAAGAGCCAGCACAGCCGGACCGTTGGCAATGCCTTTTTCACGTTGCCGCAAATCGTATCCGTACGCCAACAGGCTTGCGTCTTCATAGATCAGCCGATCCACAAGTAGATCAGCCACGTCTTTCCCATCATTGAGTTGATTCTCAGTCGCGAGACTTCGCAAGGCAGACACACGCATGTTGTTCGCGCGACGCTTATCGGAGGATAAGACCTCTTTGGTCTTCAAGCGTGGTGCATCTACCAACCAACTGCACATTGGACAAAAACAGTGCGCATCGGGTGAATAAAGCTGCTTACCCGGATCACTGACCAGTTCAAACGAGTTTGTCAAATAGGTGGAAAAGAATGCACAGTACGCAGTCAGGTCCTCACGAGGAGGACGAGCGCCGCTCGGCAGATTCAAGTAATGCCCCAAGATCCATCCTTCTGCAGCTTCGGGAAGTGTTGAATAGTCATGAGCCGTCTTAAAATCCACAAACCCTTCAGACACCGCGTTCGCCATCCACTTGAGCAACAGGTAGCTGCGGCGCTGCATATCAACCAATCGTCTCATTTCAAGCAATTCAAGCACGCTTCACCCAGCCATGTACGGTTTCGTCAAACGGTCTTCCATACCTCTCACAAGATCTTGCGATAGCGCAACGCATCACGCTGACTTGCTCTTCTAAGACTTCGCGATATGATCCATTCCATAAATCGCACAATCTGATTCTGGATTAGAACGGCAACAAAAACGACACCAAACGAAACAACACAAATCGAGCAAAGCGTCAGCACTTTGCGAACAATGGGCTTTCGATCCGAAACGAACAGCGAACCCATTTCTAATTCGACGATATCTCCCGGTTTTGGAACGGAGGTGTATTCGATCTCCCAGTTGTTGCCGAGCATGATGTGCAGGTCACGATCCCCGTCTCTGATGTGCGCAACGTACTCATACAAGGGTGGTGGTGAAAATTCTCCATGGAAATTGCCCTCATGCATGTCTTCCAAGTCGATCGAGATGACTTCCCACAGTCCGTCCCGATCTGCATAGCCAGACTGCTCAGCGTACGAAAGCAGTATGGCGAACACAGTCGCAACCGCGAGCAGGTGGTGAAGTTCGAAACGAATTGACTTGTGTATTTTCAAGGTTGCTAATACCGGGGACAATCAAGGATGGCGAGGACGCGCGACCACGGCGTAGTCCTTCACTTGCGTGTCAAATCGGTACACCTTTCCGGTGGCTGTTTGCGTGGACGGAACGTCGCTTAACGTCAAGACACGATTTCCGTCGGAACGTTCGACCACAATCCGTGCTTGATCGAGATTTCCAGGAATGCAATAGCCAGAAAACTTTCCCTCATCATCGGTCAAATCCGGCGACGAACGGGTAAAGACACGATCAATTTCGGTTTTCTGCGAGTGGATGGTCACGAACGCTTTCGCGATTGGTTTGCCGTTGACATGAAGACTGCCAGAGACTTTGACCGAACGTTCCATTTGCAACGCAATTGGCTGATCACGATCGAAATCGGGATCGAGCAACAGATAAGACGAGCGATAACGTTGACATTGATCGTCTAGGTCTCGCTCGAATGCTCTTCGTTTCTCCGGGTCCTTTGGAGCGTCCTCAAGCATCGCGATCGCTTCGTCCGTTGTTACCTCGACGCGATGCGCGGACAAACCAGCCAGCTTCCATGAAACACCGTACAACGTCAATTGACAGCGACCCTCTTTGTCCGTTTTCTGACGTTCAGCCAAGTCCATTGGCACGGTGTAATCTTTTCCATTCTGATGAATCGTCTCCAAGTAGCGAGCTTCGACCGACGCTCCTTCGACCGGCTTACCGTTTTCATCAAGTACTTGAATCGCGACCTGCTGCGATTCTTCTGCGAACACAACTGTCGTGTGAAGTAGACACAACGCGACGATTGCGTTGCGGATCACTCGATTGATCATGGAAATTCCCTCAAACGCGATTCAGAAAAGGATGATTCGTGCGGAGCATCACTCTAGATTGAAGTCTTCGATTCGATCCGTAGCGTGGCGACGAGGATTCACGTCGCGAATAGTACTGCAACTTGCATCATCGTAGCGGATTCGTTCGCCCCCTTCCAAGCTTTTCACTCGCAGGAGACGGCACGATTTGCTCAAGCCGCACGTCATTTATTCAAGGTCAGAGGTTCGTCATGCGGAGCATGACCTACTAACCTTCAACAAGGATTGGCAAACGCGGATGGTGGCACCCCGTTGGAGTGCATTTACGCGGTGAAGACCAACCACTCGGGGTGCGCTGCGCGACCCCGAGCTTTGTTGTTGAACCGCTTCGCGGTAGTACAAGAGCTATTAAGCGTCACGATCGTACTCGTACTCAGCGCAGCGGTACTCGTACTCAGCGCAGCGGTACTCGCACTCGTAATCGCTGGGATAAGACGCTAGTCAGTCCATCAAGGCTCTCGATCGTGCCCAGCAGCCGTGCTCTTAATCGCGGATCGCACCTCTTTCTCGGCAACCTGAAAATCATCGATCTTTAATTGGAATCCGGGACGCATTCCGCCTCTTGGATCCCAAGCGATCAGACGCCAGAGAGCGAGAACGGCGGGACCGTCTGTTTCACCCTTCAGACGCAAGACGAGCCAGTGCCCGTACGCGATATACGCGGCATGTCTTCTTGTTGCAGGATCCTTGACGATGTGCATCGCCGTCGAATCGCCTATTTCCAATCCCGATTCGTCTGCCAAGGCGATGACTTGTTCCATCATCAGATAATCCGCTCTCTTCTTGTCCGGCGTGTACAGCTTCTTGGCTTGCAGATGCGGGGCATTCACGATCCGCATGCACAGTTCACAGCGACAACCGAATGGAAGCACGGACCCTTCACCCTTCGTCCCGGGCTTCTCGATAACGTCAAAAGACGACGTTAGGTACGTACTGAAGAAAGCCGCAAACTCGTCGATGTCTTTCTTGGGCGGACGCAAAGGATCAGGAATCGCGTAGTAGTTCGACCGCAACCATTCAATCGCTGCCTGAGGTCCACCTGAGTGATGGGCCGCACGTGACGGCTGAATCACATTCCGATCGATCGCGTCACTAATCCACATCAATAACCGATAGCTTAGATCGCGAGTCGCAATCGCTTTAGAGAGTCGTTTGTAATCGAAGTTCAGTAAACTCCTGAGTCATTCGGTTGGGCCTTGATCAAACACGTTCTTCCCTTCAATTGTACAGCGATCGCCCGTGATCGAAAGCTATCTCGTTAACGCATCCTTGTCACAAATGAGCACTTGAATGGTCTTCTTTACTGACGATCCTGCATTGCTTTGCCCGGTTTCCTCATGACGCAAAATGCGTGTCACTTCAAAACCAACGGCCTCTAATCGGCTAACGACATCTGACACGGCGTATAACTCAAACCCGTAACGAACAAACGGAAGGCTACGCACAAAAGCTTCGTCGCCGAAACAAAGGACGAATCGTCCCTCGGGTTCTAGCACTCGCGCAATTTCCTGCAAATGCGTATCGAGGCGCTCCCAGAAATAGATCGTGTGAACCGAGAAGGCTTTCGAGAATGCACCACCTTCGAACGGCAAACTCTCGGAACTCCCTTGAATGAAAGTTGCTTCTTTCAAGTTGCGGTTGATTCTGCGTGCCTCATCCACCATATCATGCGACCAGTCAACACCGACATAGCGCGTCACGGACTTGCCGGCCAACAGGGTCGATAACAACCCACCATTGCCGGGCCCAATTTCCAAGATCGAGTCACCATCTTTTACTTCCAACTCAGCGAACACAACGGAATTGGTCGTCCGATTGTTGCGGTTCATCTTTTCGGCAGTTTCAATGCCAGCCATTCCACGAGGGCATCGAAGTTGATCCGCGATCGACTTGGGGTCCGTTTCGTCAAAACTCATGTGGCTTCATAATGCGGCAGCAGATCGAGGTTCTTCCTGCTGCGGAACGAATACTCCGTCCAAGGTGTCACAGGAGGGAAGTAGGGGCAGGAAAGAATGTTCACGCCATCTCGCTTTTCAACGAGGATTCGATAATCTCGCTCTCGAAGCCAGTTGCCGAACTCCCTTAGCAATTCTGCTTCATCCTCATCTGTTTGAACGGCTCTTAATGCCCCGAAGTAATTCTCGACCTGATCACGATCAGGATTCTCTTTTCCGCCACCATTTTCTAACAACGCTGTTGCAGATTCTTTCGATCCGCCGTAATCGGATTCGCTCGAACACCCAACGCAAAGTACCGCGCAGGACGCCAACGTCACCCAACCAGTCTCGCGGGCACGCGATGAAACGACAGTCCAAGTCATGCTCATTGTGGATTTCACTTTTCTTCGCAGCGCAACCTAAAAATACAGAATCCGCTACCCGTACACCCACTCATTGCGGTTTCTCAATCGTCTCGGCCACCGCGGGTTCTGTGTGACCAAATTCGCGTTGTAGTTCATCGATCTGATCGAAGATTTTTACAAATCGTTCACCAAAGGCCGTCAACCGATATTCGACGCGAGGCGGAATCTCCGGGTAGGAGTGCCGCTCAACGATTCGCAAACTGACGAGTTTCGCGAGTCGTACGTTGAGCACCTTGGTTGTCAGTCCCTCTGCGGTACGTTGCAGTTCGCCGGGGCGATGAACGCCAGAACGAATCTGAGTAAGGACATGCATCGTCCATTTGCAACCGATGCATTTTTCAAAGATTTCCGTCACCGAATGAACCGGTGATTCGCCATTTATTTCCATTTGGTGCGTACCGCACAAATAGGTGCCTAGTTGATGTCGACGGGCTGACCACTATCGTTCCAACATGTCGATTGTTGTCCGATTACCCCGACCAGGAATTTCATTATGTCGAAGCCCGCCAAGTTTTACCACGCAGGTTGTCCCGTATGCGTCTCAGCTGAAAACACCATCGTAAACGCACTGGATCGCAGTCAGTACGACGTCGAAGTCATCCACCTTGGAGAAGCAGCAACTCGAATCTCCGAAGCCGAGAACGCAGGAGTGAAATCTGTTCCAGCGTTGGTGCTCGACGGGCAAGTGCTGCACATCAACCATGGCGCCGACCTATCCGCACTATCTCGTACTGGTTAAGGCAGCTCTTGTACTACCGCAAAGCGGTTCAACAACAAAAAAAACCGCGTTTGCCAGTCGTTGGATGCGTGCGATCCGTTACGAGTAGGTCATGCTCCGCATGACGACGGAAACGCTACGATCGGCGGAGCGATCGGCGACGATGCGCTGAGTACGATCGAGACGCTTGAAAGCTCTTGTACGACCGCGAAGCGGTTCAACAACCACAATCCGTGTTTGCCAGTCGTTGGATGTGTGCGATCCGTTACGAGTAGGTCATGCTCCGCATGACGACGGAAACGCTACGATCGGCGGAGCGATCGGCGACGATGCGCTGAGTACGATCGAG
>JBCDEM010000067.1:0-12900 GCA_039179795.1 Planctomycetota bacterium
CGACAAAAACCATAAGGACTACCCAAGAAAGAAACGCAAGAGACAGACAGGAGAACCAACCGTTGAGCCGATTAGTAACGAGTTACGTAAGAATGCGATCCAATGCTTCAGCTAGAAATCATTATCAGCGTTGGGTGCCACTATTCGTTTTCCTCGCGATCTTTATCCTCTCCGTTCCCGTCATCATCGTCGGCGCGAGCATGCAAGACTCACGGATGGCAGCACTGGGTGTCTTGCTGATCATCTCCGCGATCATCGCCATGCCGGTCGGATTGCTCGGACTTTGCGGGTTGATCGCTATCCAACCGAATTGCTCTCGCGTTCTTTTGTTGTTTGGCGAGTATCGCGGTACCGTCAAAGAGTCCGGGTTTTTCTGGGTGAATCCGTTTTACAGCAAAAAGAAAGTGAGCTTACGAGTTCGCAACTTCGAAACGGGTTCCACCATGACACCCGAAACGAAGAACGCTCAAGGCGTCGTGACCCAGCCCAAGTCGCGAAGCTCGAGCCGGCCATCAAAAGTGAACGACCGCGACGGTAATCCGATCGAAATCTCTGCGGTGGTCGTGTGGAAAGTCGTTGATACGGCGGAGGCGCTGTTTGAAGTCGACGATTTCGAGCACTTCGTTGAAGTGCAGAGCGAAGCCGCGCTACGGAACCTTGCAACGCGATATCCTTACGATAGTAAAGACGACGAAACCGTCTCGCTGCGTGGAAGCACCGAGGAGATCTGCGACCGCCTAAAAGAGGACATCAAGGAACGCTTGGAGGCCGCAGGCGTGGATGTTCTTGAAGCTCGGATCAGTCACCTTGCGTACGCACCGGAAATCGCCGCCGCGATGCTGCAGCGTCAGCAAGCGGGCGCCGTCGTGGCCGCTCGAACACGGATCGTCGATGGAGCTGTCGGTATGGTCGAGATGGCTCTCGATCACTTGAAACGTGACGAGATCGTTGAATTGAGTGAAGAACAAACCGCTGCGTTGGTTTCCAATTTGCTTGTTGTGTTATGTAGTGATCGTCACACGCAGCCGGTCGTGCAGACGGGCGCCTGATTCACACGCTGACTGTCGGATTTCCGCGCGTCGTCGCGAAGATGCTAAGTTGGAGACCGTTCAACTTGCATCGACTTCGCGCGATTCCCTCGCAGGCAGCATGTATTTCAACCTGAATTTAGCAGGCTACAAGGTAGTCCTGGCGACCGTTTTTTCCGCCCTTCTGATGACACAGTCTGTGTCATCCGCCGACGAACGGCCAAGTTTCATCTTGCTCATGGGCGACGATCATGGATGGAGTGAAACCGGGTACAACGGCCATCCGTACGTGAAAACGCCCGTCCTCGATGATATGGCGGCCAAGGCGCTGCGTTTGGATAACTTCTACGCGGGCCATCCAACCTGCTCGCCGACGCGTGCAAGCGTGATGACCGGTCGACATCCCAATCGCATGGGTACGTTTCATCCAGGTTGGTCCATTCGTCCAGAAGAAATCACGATCGCGCATCTGTTGTCGGACGCAGGATATCACTGCGGTCATTTTGGAAAGTGGCATCTCGGTCCCGTGAAAGCCGACTCACCAACCAATCCCCGTGCGATGGGTTTTGATGAGTACCTATCGCACGACAACTTTTATGAAATGGATCCCCAGTTCTCTCGGAACGGCGGACCACCGAAGACATTTCCCGGAGAAGGGTCGATGGTGACCATTGACCAAACTCTCGCTTTTATCGAACAAGCGATCAAACGAGACAAGCCGTTCCTAGCGGTCGTTTGGTTTGGCTCTCCGCACGAGCCGTACAGTGGCTTACCCGATGACCTCGCCATGTACGATGAACTTCCAGCGGAACTTGAACAGCGAACGGTTCGCCTAACATCGATGGAAACGGGTAAGCCAACGACGCGATCCCTGCGAGCCGTTCTGCGTGAACGTTATGCCGAAATCACCGCGATGGATCGCGCGATCGGCAAACTACGCAATCGACTTTCTGAGCTTGGCCAACGAGACAACACGGTGGTGTGGTATTGCGGCGACAACGGCAATCCACCGAGCAGCGGACGCGTTGGAACCCCCTTACGTGGACAAAAAGGAACGATGTTCGAAGGCGGGATCCGGGTTCCCGGGTTGATCGAATGGCCAGCGCGGATCATGTCTCCCCGAAGCAGCGATGTGAATGGCGTTACGAGTGATATGTTGCCAACGCTCTGTGATTTGGCCAAAGTTTCCAAGCCAGACCGTCCGCTCGACGGCATTAGCTTGGTCAAGTTGATCGAAGGTGAAATGACGCAACGAAATCAACCGATCGGTTTTTGGCGTTACTCCTCTCAACAACTTCTCAAGCGTGAACCTCCGCCGCGACCCTATTTCGCAGCCGAATTGCAGCAGGGCACGACTCCTTTGGTGAAATACATGGCGGGTAAACTTACACGCAGTTTTCGGAATGTCCACCAACCGAGCATCGTCGAAGCCGATTACGTTGGACCACGCGTTCTGCTGGACGATCACTACAAGCTCGTTGTGCAAAGCAATTCGGATGGCGAAGTGTTTTCGCTCTATGACCTGAACGCTGACCTGGCGGAACAAACGGATTTGTCCGAGCAAGATCCAGAACGGACACAGGCGATGAAGGAGGCTCTGCGCCGTTGGCAGTCCTCCGTTTTGAACAGCCTCACCGAGGCCGACTACTGAATTGCGAACTTGCTTCTGCACAGGCATCGATGGAGCGTTTCGAGACGCTTAGAGTTGAACCCGAGTTGAACTTCCAGACGGTTGAATCGACAAATGAACCCGATTATTGCATCCGCCGCCGCATTGGCTTTTCTTTCGGTAGCTACCACGACGTTGCTTCCAACGGCAAACGCTGTTGAGCCGGAGCTGCCTCATATCGTCTTGGTCATGGCGGACGATCACGGCTACGGAGACACCGGCTTTACGGGGCACCCGTTTGTCCGAACGCCGAACCTTGATGCCATGGCAAAAACGGGCATCGTTTTCAATCGGTTTTACGCGAGTGCACCGGTCTGTTCGCCAACACGAGCGAGTGTCATGACAGGCCGACACCCTTTTCGAGTCAACGTTCCCAACCACGGTCACTACCTGAGGCCCAATGAGGTTACGATCGCCGAGGCTTTAAAAACGGCCGGCTATGTAACCGGGCACTTTGGAAAATGGCACATCGGTTCCGTTCAACCGAACAGCCCGACGTCTCCCGGTGGTGCCGGCTTCGATGAATGGCTCTCTGGCTTGAATTTTTTTGACAACGATCCTTACTTAAGCCGTAACGGTAACTATGAGCAACTTGAGGGATCGGGAACCGTCATCTCCATGGATGCAACAATCGACTTCTTGCAACGTCACGTCGATGCAAAGCAACCAATGTTTACAGTGACATGGTTTCCATCGCCACACGACCCTCACCAGGAATTACCGCAGGGTTCCGACGATGGAAGGAACCTGTACTCGGAAGCCGCTGGAGAAAAAGCTGGATACTTTCGTGAGATCACACTGCTCGATGAACAGTTCGGCCGACTTCGACAAGCACTTCGCGATTTAAAGATCGAGAAAAACACCCTGCTGTTCTATTGCAGTGATAACGGTGGACTGGTTGCAGAATCCTCCGGTGGCCGAGCCAAGAAAGGGAGTATTTACGAGGGCGGTCTCCGTGTACCAGCGATTCTGCAATGGCCAGCGAAATACCCGGCGGCAAAATCGATCGACACACCCGCGTCGACATCCGATCTTTACCCGACGCTAGTGGCGATCGCGGGAGCCAAAGTGGACCATCAGCCTCAGCTCGATGGCATTGATTTGACATCGATCATCGATGGCACGTCGACGCAAAGGCCACCCATGGGGTTTTGGCACAACCACACAAACGGTCAATCCACGTGGAGCGATCGAATCATCAAAGCCCTAAAAGAAGCGAAGGATCAAGGCAAACCAAACCCCTTCCCGAACCGGATTTTGAAAAACGTTGAGACGTTTCCGACCTTCGGTGACGACGCATTGCGCGGCCACGCAGCGTGGACCGATTGGCCTTGGAAATTGCATCGCATCCAAAAGGGAGACAGCGTGACGCTAGAGCTCTACCAGCTTGTGAAAGATCCCATGGAGGCGACGAACCTCCGCCAGCAGGAACCGGAGCGTGCCGATGCGATGCAACGCGAGTTATTGGAATGGCAGCGATCCGTACTGGAAAGCTGGTCGGGAAACGACTACGAGAAAAGTCCTTAGTTTCTGACCAAGAGCCGCTGGCCGAACCGACTGGGCGTGATCGTGATCTGGAGAATCTTCGGCGATTCACCATCACAAACGCTAACGTCGCACGAACCAGCACGACCCGATTGCGTTGAATTCGCCTTCTCCATTGCTCAAAAAGCGAATTTGGGTCCGCACCGCCATCATTCGTAGGGTACGGATTATTAGGCATTGTCACGGTGAGGTTCTTTCCCACCGCGGACAAGGCAGCAAACACGGATCGAACGGCTCGCAAAGACAGAGGCTGAAACCTCTTCTCGTTGGTTGCCGCAGGTCCCTTATTGTGCGGGTTGGGCGTCTGTCATGTCATCCGATTACATCCCTGTTAGCGTTTCGACGCTGCAGCCGACGGATTCACCGGGAATGAATCTGTATCAAAAGCCTCCACGAGAGGAAGGCTTTGTGCTGTACTGCGCCGAAGATCATCCGCTGCTTCAAGAGGATCTGGATCGACTGCAAGGACGCGGCATCAGCCGCCTGTATATCGAAGGCGGGGCAAGAGATTCGTTTCAACAGTATTTGCGTGATCTAATCGATCCGTCTTCCAATGTCGAAGCGAGCATCTCGGCGAAAGCGGGCGCGCTAAATGACGTTGTCCGTGACGTCTTAGAAACAGAATTCCGTGGAGGCGACACCGACAATACCGTCGCTGAGGCCGAGCGTTTGGGAGCGATTACGGCCGAGATCATCAGCCACGATGAGTTTGCCGCGGGTGACCTCTGTCGCGTTTTGCATCACGACTACGCGACGTTTACGCATTCAGCCAACGTCGCATTCTACGCGGGCATGTTGGCCGCTGAACTTGGGCACGACGCAGACGACGTCGAAAAAATCACCACGGCCGGCCTGCTTCATGATCTTGGAAAACTCAAGATCGATGAAAAAATCCTCTGCAAACCGGGAAAGCTGACCGACGAAGAATTCGCCGTGATCAAGAGTCACCCGACACTCGGATTCGATCAACTCGCCTTTCGTGAGGATCTCACAGAAGCTCAGTTGATGATGGTGTATCAACATCATGAGCGATTAGATGGGCGTGGTTATCCCGTTGGAGTGATCGAATCGGAAATTCATCCCTGGGCAAAAATCTGTACCGTCGTTGACGTCTATGAAGCGTTAACGAGTCATCGGCCCTACCGTACACCGATGCCCAGAAAGAAAGTGTTTGAGTTGATGCGCCGCGACAGTGGCACAGCGTTTGACCCGGAGGTGCTTGAATGTTGGATTCGGATTACCAACAGCATTTGGGAACGCTGATCAAAAGTCTGGACGACTCGATCGAGTTGCCGCCCGAAATGAGCGGTTACTTTCAAGAGTCGGGACCGATCACGCCCTGCGCGAATGACCGACGCAAGTCTGTCCGAACACGCGTTAGGACGCGATGTGTAATCGTCCCGCAGAAATGGCTACCGGCGTTCTCCCGAAAGCCGGAACCGCAACTCGCGTACACAAAGGATTTTTCCAAAACGGGCTTCGGCTTCCTCGTTCCCGAACAAATGTACCCGTGCGAAGAAGTGCGTGTGATTCTGGCAACGTTTTGGATGGAAGTCAGAATCCGCCGATCCCGTCGTCTCGGTGACAACTGCTTTGAAGTCGGTGGTGAATTGGTTCGAACCAACGAACCGACGATGAGAGCATTCAACTTCGACAAACCCGCCAAACGCTATCGCTTCACCGCCAGCCGGTAGGTCATGACGATCGCTCTGTAGGTCATGCTCCGCATGACGACAGAACAGAACGCTACGATCGGCGGAGCGATCGGCGACGAAACGTGACATCGATCGACGATCGTCCGGTAGGTCATGCTCCGCATGACCTACGAGAAGCGTTCGGTGCGTTTCGACAGTCTTAATAAAAACACGATTAGCGGTGAGACGACAACGGCGTAGATCCAAGAGAGGATGATGACCGGTCGTCGCGCCTCTCGTGGTCCCCATTGGGCGTAATTGATCAGGCCAAAGATGAACACGGCGAACAGCACGGACAAAATGCCGAACCAAATCCCGGCAGAGCTTTTGGTTCGGGCGGCGACGATGACGATCAGCAAACTCGTCAATGCAAAAATGGGGCCCGATATAATGATTGTCTCAATGGAAAAGAATTGAGCGGCAAGTGTGAATGCCATCACCAGACATTGAAGGACAACCCAGCGTTGTAAACGAACGAAGCGTATCGGCTCCACTGGCAGCACAACTTGATCCGCTGGGGAAGACGGGGCTGCGTAAGGATTCGGGTCGCCTTCCATCGTCATCGATTCCGAGCCTGTACCGTTCGGTTTTCAATCGTGCGCTTCATCCAACGGCTTCCTGTCCAAACACAGCCTTCGGCCTTGAGTGTGTCTCTCTCACGCCATGCCATCGCGTAACATGACCCACACTGCCAGCGTGCCAGCGATCATCAGGCCGCTCGCGAATAAGCCCCATCGACAGCGTTTCCACTTGGCGCGCAACGGCGAGAATTGCAGGACGAGGTCAATCGGATAGGCCAAACAGAAAAGAACATTCGCTATCGCTGCGAAGAACAGCAGGACGAACGCGAGGCCAAGCCATTCATGAGGTTTCGCCGTCAAAATTTCTCCGCCCCAGCAACAGAAAACCACGCAAGCCAAGACACCGTTATATACCAATCGCTTTCTTTCCCAATACGCGATCGCGTCATTGATCAACGTGGATTGTTCCATAAAACTTTCCTGGGAGATGTGCCCGGCTTAGATTCAGCAGTCGAAGATGATAACGGCTCGGTCAACTTGCTGCTGATCGTCAATCTAACCGACGACCGCCGCAAATTGAAATCTTCGAAGTGAAATTTGGGATAGCATGAAATTTCGCGCGCCCCACGTCACAGACCTTTGAGCCCGACGACTATCCGTTCGTTTAGCACGAGCCATTTTCGCGGCACCTATCGTCACGCCCCGAAATCGACCTACCACCCGGTTTGACCTACCACGGAGAGCACCGTTCATGAAGCGGCTTGTGACCTGGACGGCAATTCTCGTCGTCATTCTGTTTGGGACTGGATATCTCATTTCTCTCTATCTGTTGCATTCAGCTCGTGGCACCGTGACGACGATGCATGAACAGATTACAGATTCCGGTGACAAGCTCTATCTGTCGGACTACGCCGATGATTTGATCGCTGATGAAGACAACGCGTTTCATCAGCTTTTTGACGATGGCTCGAATGTTAGTGCCTTTGATGAGGCGTACTTCGCTCTCGCGCCACCGGACTCGTTGCAGGGCTGGACACCAGATGCGAAACCGGCGTTACCTGATGCCGCTCTCGAGAAACTCGTCGCCGACCATCAATCGCTGTTCGACCGATTCGAAAAGGCATCCCGGTGCAAAAGCTACTGGGCAGATATCGATTACAGCCTCGGCTTGTCCGCTCCACTGGCTTACCTACCGCAACTCCGGTCTATCTCACGGAGCATTGCTGCAAAAGCTCGTATTATGGCTGCCAGCGGGGACGGCGATGAGGCACTGCGTACTTGCTCGACGGGCCTGCGGATCCACCGACTCTTGGAATCAGAACCCAACCTGGTCACGCAACTTGCGAACATGGCCGGCGAACAGATGATTCTGAATGCCGCTCATTTCACACTGATGAACTCCAATCCCTCCGAGAGTGTTCGAGCGGAGTTTGATCAGGCGTTATCGCAACTGGACGTCAATCGGGCCATGCTCAACGGGCTAAAGGGGGAACGTGCGATGAGCCTCATGACGTTCGCGCAAATACGAAATGGCGAGTTTGATCCGGGTAATGAGATTCCAACGTCTGGTTTTATGGGTGGCACCACACTCGGAAGTGCCTATCTATACAACGACGAAGCAACTTACATTCGGATGATGAACACGCAGATCGAAATGGTCACCAAGCCCTTCGCTGAACGCGATCCCATCCTGGACGGGATGGAAGCCGAGTTATCCGATTCGGGATTTCGCAATACGGTGACGAAGTTGTTATTCCCCTCGATCCGCCGCACGATTGATGCGAAAGATGATATGGAAACAAATATCCGGTGCATGCGAATCGTCGTGACTGCCTACGGCCAATCAAGTCTCGACTTGGAATCGGTGCCCGCAGCAGTACGCATCGATCCCTATTCGCAACAGGATTTTCTCGTCAAGCCAACCGATACCGGTTGGATTATCTACGGCGTAGGTAGGAATCTGATGGACGATGGAGGCAAGATTTATGAGGTTCAGGGAAGCAATGGGCTACCCACCGACATCGGATTCCCCTCAGCGCCCCCAAAATGAGTTCAACCACAAAACGGTATGATGATCACACGCAATCAGCCGCGCATTGTTCCTTGGGTTATCAGCGAGCCCTTCACCTTCCCGGGCTGAAACAGAAGCCCCGATCGTTCGTCCTTCATGACTGCAGTGTCTTTTGAAATCGATCGATAGACGCACTACTACAATGGAGGAGGCTCCCAATGGATGGGGCGACCCGCTACCGATTGGCTGTCGAGGAGTTACTGCTGAACCTGCAGCCTACGGATCCGTTGACAATGGAATCCCAACTCGATGCACTTTTGGAATCGTTCGTTCAGAATGCAGCGAATTGCAAGTTAGTGCTTGAGGAGAGCTCATCGGGGGTCGCGCAGTCATTCCGCAACTACCGATCAGCCCATAATCGACCGCAGCAGTGGGCCATTCGTGCCATGCAATCGGATTCGGAAAGCTTGTTGGGCGTTCGGTTTCTGCGAACCGACGATTCACGGCTTCGGCACGGCATCGCAATCTGGCGAACGCGTCAACTACGAGGGAAGTTCGACGCGGAGACTCCTTGGTTCGTGATCGCCGATTGGCACGCCGAGAACGGAGCCCCACACAAGGCAGAATTCTGTCGACAACTGGTCTCGTAGGTCACGCACCGCATGTCGAAAATGCGCCGGAACTTCTCGGCTCGCGAATCGGATCCTGTCCTCACGATTTCGAAGTGATCGCGAAGCGCTGGTCAACGCTACTACGCTTGGTTTCCGACTTCAGCTTCTCGGAAGCGGTCACGCCATAACAAGCGTTGAATCCAGGATGGCCGACGCAGATTCGGATCTTCCAACGAGATCACGTGCGTCTTTCCGCGCTTGGTTCGAAGTTGGACTTGGTCGTCGGGCAAAACACTCTCGACCACCCAAAACTTATCGACGACGTATGTATAGGTTTCGCCCTTCTCCGTTGCCACGACATTGGCCGCTCGCGGACCGGGCGTAGTACTTCTTTTGCTCTTCCGGTAGACAGCCCAATCTCCAGGGCTCCACTGGTTCTTAACTATCATCGCGTCACCTCACGTATTTTGGACCGACTTCGGTAATCGCTCCGACGATCTCTCCGAGGTCCAGGTTCGCCAGAACCCGCTTGCAGCAAAGCACTTCGGGTCCGGGCCGGACAGTACTACCTGCCACCCGCACACTTAAGAATAGGCTGCTGGCCAGGGATTGACGAGAGCAAAAACTCGTAAGGACCCGCGTAAATACTCGGTTTCAGGGCGAGATTCCGATGAAACGCGATCATCCGACCTTTGACGATGTGTCAGCTCCACACCCAGTCTCCCCCTTTGTTGACGACCCGCAGCACCTCTATCATGGTGTGTGTGAAATTGCTTCAAGACGTTCTCCCGGTGGACCCCGAAGGATCTAGAACATGATTGGTGGCACCTTGATGTCCGATGGAATGACACTCGCTCCAACACCGTTGGCCCAATTGCCTTCAATGCCGCTCGCTCAAACGACCAGCCAGATCATCATGCTGGCACTTGGCATTTTCTTTGCCTTCTTGTTGGCTGGGTTCCTGTTTTTCTTCCTGCGATATTTCAAGCTCTGGTTTCAGGCTTACATGTCCGTGGCCGACGTCAGCCTTGTTAGCTTGATTCGAATGCACTTCACAAAGATCAACCCACAGGTCGTTGTGCAGGCAAAGGTGATGTCCGCGCAAGCGGGTTTAAGTATCGACCGTCAAACGGGCATCAGCACGCGTCGCCTTGAAGCCCACTACTTGGCCGGTGGCAATGTGATGAACGTGGTTCACGCGATCATTGCAGCACATCGTGCGGAAATCCCGTTGGACTTTGATCAAGCGGCGGCAATCGACTTGGCCGGTCGCGACGTTTTGGACGCGGTACAGACGAGCGTTTATCCAAAGGTAATCGATTGTCCCGATCCAGCACGAAGTGGAAAGACGACCCTCAGTGCGATTACCAAAAACGGCATCGAATTGCGTGTACGCGGCAGAGTCACCGTCCGAACCAATTTGGCCCAGCTGATCGGCGGAGCGACCGAAGACACCGTCATCGCTCGCGTCGGTGAAGCCATCATCAGTTCCATTGGATCGGCAGAGAGTCACTTCGACGTGCTCGAGAATCCAGACTTGATCACACGTGTGGTTTTGTCTCGCGGACTTGATGCTCAAACAGCATTCGAAATCGTATCGATTGACATCGCCGACATCGACGTCGGTGAGAACATTGGCGCTCGTTTGCAGAGTGACCAAGCGGAGGCGGATACGCGAGTCGCAAGGGCACAAGCAGAACGTCGTCGTGCGGAAGCAATCGCGGAAGAGCAGCAGATGAAAGCGAAGGTCGCCGAAAACCGCTCGCAGCTTGTGCTTGCCGAGGCCGAAGTCCCCATGGCGATGGCGGAAGCATTTAAAGCCGGTCGTTTGGGATCCACCGCTTGATTCAGACACGTGGCTCGAAAATCTTATCGCGTTCAGTTCACCGGTGGCGCCGGGTTTGAACTGGCTGGCATCGTTGACCGCCCTGATGATCAACACGACGCACCTGCATTAGTGTTGAGTCACTGCTTCACGTGCAATAAAGATCTCAAAGCGATCGTACGGATCTCCCGTGGTTTGGCAGAACAGGGAATTGCCGTCCTTCGATATGACATGACTGGGCTTGGAAACAGCCACGGTCATTTTTCAGCGACCAACTTTACGACAAATCTCGCTGATCTAACGGCGGCCGTCGACTTTGCCAAATCGGAGTTTGAAGGCTCTTTGACGTTGCTTGGGCACAGTTTTGGCGGTGCTGCGTCGATGGCATACGCGGGATCGCTCGAAGGCCTGCGAGACGTTTCCGCCTTGATCACTTTGGCTGCACCGAGTGACACGCAACATCTCGCATCACTGCTTTCACGGATGGATCCGGCCATCGAATCGACCGGCTCAGGGACGGTGACGATCGGTGGCTTGGACTGGGTGATCGACCAAAAAATGCTCGAAGATTTTCGCAGTCACCAACTGACTTCCATCATTCCTCAAATTCAGGCTCCAACACTGATCCTCCATTCGCCGGTGGACGAGACACTTGGTTTTGACCACGCTCTGCGCATCATGGGCCTCATCCAACAAGCACCCGATTCAACGACGCCCGTTAGCTTGATAACGCTCGCCGAAGCGGATCATCTGTTAGCGACAAACCCAAATGACATCGAATACGTCGTCAGCACGGTAGCAGCGTTCGTGAAACGGTATGGGTAGCCGTATGTCCGTCGAACATGTCACCCTCTGGTGCTAAATGCCGCGGTGCTCCTACTCCAGTACGCAGCTGTTTCGTTTGATTTTTGACGCCGAGGATTAGCGTGACACCGTTTGGCCGGAAAGAAACGCTACGATCGGCGGAGCGATCGGCGACTATCCCGGATGCGGCCTCATGACTGGCAGACGCTACGATCGGCGACTAACGCGCGACTTCTTTGAGAGGGATTTCGTTCAGCGTGTAATACGCATTGTGATGCACGAGCGTTCCATTGTCGCTCGATCGAATCTGGGAAAGATCAAAGCAATGAACGTGCCCCTGAACGAGGCCATCAACGGCAATGTTGACTTGCTTGTGGTCACTCGAGACTGTCGCCAACGTCACTCGTGGAGTCGATTGATCGACTTCGGGGCTACCGTAACCTTGCTGATAGACGTGCGTGAACGTGGCAAGCTGATACGCGTCGGGGTTGGAAGCCGTCTCTGGATCGACCGGCTTGGTAAAGGTGATTGAGAAACCTTCGGGTGTTGCACTGATGCGTTCAATTTCGAACGGGACGACTCCCGTCCAATCGAGACGTTGAATCGCAAACTCTCTGGGTCCACGTACAGGCCATCCGCGGTTCGTTCCGCCCACGATCAGATTACCTTGCGGAGTGAACTGGCAAGCCAGCAGGCCGGTCGCGAAACCTTCGCGGAACGGATAGCAAGCACCCTGCCAAACTCCATTTACTTTTTCGGTCGTCGCACGCATGACGACGCTTAGACTGAAATCACCGATAAAGATTTGATTCTCGAACGGACCAAACTTGCCACCGGTTTTATCCACCACGAATCCAGAGATCGAACGTCCCATACGGATATACGGGAAGACCACCGCGTACGGAACGAGCTCTTTGACGCGACCACGTTCAGTCATCAGACGCGAGCGTGTATTTGGTTCGACTTTGGGACGCTCCATATCGTCGACCAAGTCGTACCAATTCCAACTGACCGGATGCCCCATGAATCCACCAGGCTCAAGAACTTTCAAGCTGCAGGAACCATTCCACGGGCCTTGGCTTTCGGCGTAAAACATCACGCCATGCTCGTTGGGGCCGATTCCGCAGGGACTTCGGATGCCGCTGCACACCGGAATCGTTTTTCCCTCCGGTGTGACTTTCAAACACCAACC
>JBCDEM010000024.1:0-115152 GCA_039179795.1 Planctomycetota bacterium
GCCCCGAATGTCATCGTTCGACTCAAGGAACAGTGGGCCGAGGAGCACGAAACGTGGAGCAAGCGTGATTTATCGGATAAGCACTACGTATTACGTTTGGGTCGATGGCATCTACGCGAAAGTTCGCTTGGAAGATGCCAATCAGAAGCATCGCCGGAAGAACCTTCAAAGACGGAATCATGCAGGACGAAAACGCCGCCTAATTCAAATTCTCAAAACACAACAATTGCGAATACCTCGTTTAGCGCTCGTCATACCCAAAATGAATCAGGCTCAGAGCAAAGGATGTCAGTCGGCTTCTGCTTTCTTGAGCTGGCATCGTCGCAGCATGATCATTCTGGCGTGCACGTTACATACCAGACCTTCAATGACGACTTGATCACCAGGGTCGGCGAGCGGGAATTTCTCGTCTGCGCTTACGAAGCACGTCGCAACAATATCGGAATCTTCCGTTAGGGAAATTCTGTATAAGCGATTTTCGCGGTCGCTGCTATCGTGCACTTCCCTAATAACGCATTTCCAACTTACAGCCCAGTTCTGCTGTTGAAACTGTCTTGCAAACTGACTAACGGTGCCACCGTAGATGCTTTGCGCACGCATACTAAGAAATTTCTCCAACGAGACGTCGCGCTCAACGAGCTCCCGCAATTCGTTCGAGAGCAATTCTATTCTTGTTGTCTGGCCACGCTCAAAGGTTTCCTCACGAGTTTCAGGTACAAAGTCTATCGGCGAGTCTACGTCGATCACTAGCGTGTAAGCTTGACTACGGGTATTCGCGTTGAGTTTAAACTTTCCTTTGTCGGATTCGTTGATTGTTGCCTCATGTTGAACGGAACCGTTTTTGAGGATTTGGATTCTTGCGCTTCTAACTGCATTTCCATCTACCAGCACTTGCCCGTAAAAATTTGATGGCCAGGCGATCCATACTCCCAACACGCAGACAGACACAAAGGCAAGTGCGTAGTATAAAGTCTTGATGTAACAATAAGGACATTTGGTACGAACTAATTCATAACCGCACTCCTTCAACCTCGATCGAACGTGCCAAGCCGACACAGCCTGCAATTGCGATGTCTCTACGGTTCGAGCGCGGTGCAACCCAACAAGCTTGTTTGTCTTGCGGTTGAAGACGCCTCCTCCGCTTACACCCGGGCGTGTACTGTCGCCAGTTATGACGAGGACACCGTCACTCGAATCGAAATAACGCCCAGAGTATCGAGTGCACTTCACTTTATTGTCAATAAATGATGCGTCTCCTCCTGGAAATCCAAGAACTTCGACTTTGCCGCTTTCCGCCTTGTCCCAGTCGCAGATTACGTCTGCAGTATCCCTTGAGGCTGCATCCTCGATCTTCAGAATGACCCAGTCGTCAGCACCATTGGCTCTTTCATCCGTAGGGATTTCATTCACATCGATCGCTCGAACATCGCCAGCCACAGTTGCTTTGAATGCAGTTCTTTCGGCGAATAGTTTGCCTGGACGCCATACCCAAAACTCAGACATCACGGGGCCACAACCATGCTCTCCATCCGCCGACGGTTCACGAATAACGTGGGCACAGGTCAACAGATACGTCTGTGCAGATTCGCCTTTGCCGATCTCCTGTATGCGGATCGCGACAGCGCTACCAAGAGGAGCCTCTTTGTCGGACCTCGCCGCGACGAACCAAATCGTATTCTCGGGATGTTTAAGCGACATAATGGTTTCATATCCGAGTGGGTTTCGTATGAACACGCAACATTGAGACTTGCAATGCGATGCGAACTCGTTGTTTGTGCCAACATAGAGTCATGTTTTCTTCCGTCTTGCAAGAATGTGGGGTCTTAAAGGGATAACCCCAGCCCCCTAAGCGGAGTTGGCTTTAAAGGCATAGTCACGAGTCGCTGTAAATGATGAGGTGGCGCGCATTAAATTGGATCATGAAGTCACGTGCTTCTTTAGCAGGTCAGCTACGATCGGTGCCGACACGGACATGTTGGTTTCACCTTCTATGCCGCCGAAATGCAGTGCTAGCGCCTTCCCTGTAACAAGGTCGAGCACCACTGAGCCCGAGTTTCCACCGAGCGTAGTCGCATCATGGTTGATTATGCCAGTGTTCGCTTTTGCAACGAGCTTCCCCGGTTGCAGCCGCTTGACATCAAACACTCCTTCAAAGATGCGTTGCTGATCCTCTGCATTGTTGAAAATGCTGAAGGCTGGGTACCCGATCACAGCCGTCCAATGAGCGACGGGCGTGTCGTTCAGCGATGCCTCGTCCAGGAGTTCGATCGGGGGCGGTTGCTGCTCGTCGTCCTCTCCTTCTCCATCAATTGAAAGGAACGCGACGTCATGAGATCCGGTCGGTGGCGCGATCCAAAGCACTTCTCGGATCCGAAATACAGACTCTTTGTTGACTTTGTGTTCACGGATGGTGTCAAGTGAGGCCTTGGTTGTTCGGTCATTCGTTTCAACAAACACAAATCCGTCGCCCGCAAGGACGGCGAATTCGGAAGCCACGTGCCGGTTGGTTACCAACACATTCGGCGCAACGACCCAGCCAGTTCCCACCCACGGCATGCGATGATTCCTAAGGTTTATGCGTCCGACGCTCGGAATCGCAGCATCAATGAAAGTCTTCGCTGCGTTGACAATCGAATCCACCTCCGTTGAAGAGGATGCAGCTTTGCTCGTATTAAATGTATTCTCTTGTACGAAGTAAGCAGGACGCCCGAAACGGCGGATGATTGCCTCAAGTCCCGGCCGGATTGGTTCTCCTGGATTCTCTTGGACTGTCTTGATCGCGCGTCG
The DNA here is from genome assembly GCA_039179795.1 of Planctomycetota bacterium. GTDB lineage: Bacteria > Planctomycetota > Planctomycetia > Pirellulales > Pirellulaceae > Rubripirellula. The sequence continues at coordinate 2,788 of JBCDEM010000024.1, forward strand.
AGCGTCGTCCTTCGAGTATGTCAATGAATCCAACCGCATGGCTTCCAAAACTCCTCCTCCCGTTTTCTCTTCCTTTGGTGAGCTACCCTCGTTGAGTTCCGGGAGTCGGTCGAGAAACTCTTCTTGAACTTTCGCGTCGGAGAAGATCAGGTTTTTATGCATTTCATGTAGCCTTTCACTTGAGGAACGAAAGCTAGCGCTCAACGGGGAGACTAGAAAAATGAACAGAGTTTCGGAACAAGCTGTCAGGACCTTGTGCAGACCAAACCTATTAGTCCCCCTGGATGGCATTTGTAATCGCACAAATGCTTGGGACTAATTTTCCCATGTCGCACAGCCGTAGGGATCCGAATGAACATTCTCGGTCGTCCAAACCGCACATCGGCAAGATCTTTTCAAGGAAGGAATTCGCCGTGAATGTTCGCCCAGTAACTTCCGAATCGTAGCAACGCCAGACCGCGCCATCTGTTGGTGCAAAGCTTTCGGCAGTTTGCATGGCCTGCTCGACCATGAAGGATTCGATACCGGAAGACGTTGCGAGCGGCAAACCAGTTGAGGCGTTTTTCGCCAACAACTCATCGCGAACCTGAGGATCATTCTTCAACACATGTGACAACAGATCCATTTTTCCATGCCCCGTGGAAAGGTATCGATGCGCGCCCAAAATCAAATTTGATCTTTCACGCTGGGTCGAACTTAGCCGAACCAAAAACTCGCTGCAAGTACCCGGGGGGAATTCGCGTAGTCCTGAGTGTCGGCCGCGTTACTGGGAGTCTAGAAAGTCGCGCGTCGTCGCCTGCGCCTCTAGCTTTCTCGTGATGCCGGCAGTTTTTTCTCCCATTTGTTGAATTCCAATCTCGCTTTCGATTTTGTTGACAATGCGATTGGGAATCGATACCATCCACTTGGGGGAAACTGAGTACCCCGATACTCCGTGAGTAATGAGCATTGGGGCGGCTTCATGACGGGCACTCACTCTATTCGGCTATACGCAGCGTTTTCGCTGCTTTTTTCGAGCCACGCCTATACCCAGTCCAATTCGAACGTTGGAGTCTATTCTCAGGCCGATCGGGCGCAGGCACTAAACCGCGATGTGTCGTTTGCTGAGCCGCAAGCTTACTCTCCCGGGCAAAAAAGCACGTCTGTCGTTCTGAACGTGGTCGAGAGCGTTAATGCTTTTAACGGGATTGCCCTGCGACATCGATCGTACAACGGTGGCTTGGTGGGGCCGACGATTCGCGTTAGGCCAGGGCAAGTTCTGAATGTCACTTTGCGGAACATGCTTCGTCCCGAATTGACTGGTGATCATTCCGACAATACGCCTCACGGATTCAATACGACCAACCTGCACACACATGGTCTCCATGTGTCGCCCAAATCGCCGGCCGACGATGTGTTTCGTGAGGTGGCCCCAGGCCAGTCTTACCAGTACCGGTTTGAGATTCCTGCGGACCATCATCCCGGTACTTTCTGGTACCACGCTCACAAGCATGGATCGACCGCTTTGCAACTTGCGAGTGGGATGGGCGGCGCGCTGATAGTTGAGGGAGGCCTTGATGAGTTACCTGCGATTCGAGCGGCGACCGAGCGAGTGATGGTGCTACAGCAGTTCACCTATCGCGAGTTGGACGGTGAGCCTGCCTACGTCGATCCCGCTTTGGTTTACAGCGGCGAGGGGGAACTCGTTGAAGCAATCAATGGTGTCGTTACACCAACAATTGTGATGCGACCTGGAGAAATACAACGTTGGCGGATCATCCACGCCGGAACAACGGATGCGATTTTTCTCGACATTGAAGGTGTCAATTTCTACGAGATCGCTGTCGACGGATTGGCGACGGGGAAAATGGTCGCAAAAGACACACTTGAGTTATATCCGGGTTATCGCAGTGACGTCTTGGTACAAGCTCCACTCCGTGATGGCGCAAGGCTGATGAACTCCTGGGTCGCTGATGCCAAGGATTCGATTCGTTCCGTCGAATCTGAGCAGCGAGCGCTACTGAAACTTGTTGTAGAAGGAGATCCAAAACCGATGGATTTCCCAACAACAGAAGAGCTTCGTAAGCTTGCAGCATTCACTCAGGATGATGTGCCAGGCGATCAGGAGATTGCGAATACACGTCAAATACGATTTCGCGTAGATGGAGATCGGTTCCTGGTCAACGATGAGTTGTTCGATCCTGACGAGATTCTGCAGAAACCGAATTTGAACTCGTCCGAGGAATGGGAGATTGTTAGCGATAATGGGGTCCATCCATTCCACATCCACGTCAATCCTTTCGCAACGAAACTTAAAGGAACGGACGATCCTTGGGTTTGGCGAGATACGATTGTCGTGCGTAGACGACGACCCGTTTTGATTCGCACTCGCTATGAGCGATTTACGGGAAAGACCGTCCTTCACTGCCATAACCTCCGTCACGAAGACAAAGGCATGATGCAGGCAATCGAAATCGTCGGAACAGAAGCCGTACCAGGAGAGGCCGAAAACTCGAGTCTTCGAGCGATGCCTCGCTGGTCGGCTCACGATTCACGTGATCGCGTCGTTTCGAGCGAAGGCTTTCGCGGACGGCCACTGCTCCTGGTATTTCACCGCGGCCTGAGCTGTGTGCACTGCGCCGAGCAACTCCAAACATTGAACGAGCACTACGACAGGTTTCGAGAAGTCGGACTCGATGTCATCGCGATCAGTCAGTACCTACCCGACGATCAGGATGCGCTCGCGACGATTCGCGAGTTTCGTTTTCCTGTTCTCGTCGATGATCAGCTTTTCAGCTTCAAGAAGTTTGATTGCATCGGAAACGACGGTGTCCCGCTTCATGGACTTTTTCTCATCGATCGTGAGGACCGGCTAGTGCATGAAGAACGTTCGGAGGTCGCTGAAGTCGATGTTCAAAGACTTGTGAATCGGTTTGTGAGTTTTGCTTCCAAGTTAAGGGGTAACTAGATGTTTCTACGCTATCGGTTTGTACTTGTGGTCATCCTGGGTGTGTTGCTTCAGTCGCTTTGGTCGGCGTCAGACTCATACGGGCAAGATGTGACGATCAACATCCAGGGGCGTGGAAGCCGAGCACTGTTCATCGAAGAGGGAGCAGATCGCGTTGAGGCTGTTCGGGTCATCGTTGGGCAAACGGTTCGCTGGAGGAACGTTCAAACAACCAGTCCCCACACTGCTACGGCATACGTCGAATCCAGTAATGAAATCATCTTTGATACTGGCGAACTGCGAAGCGTCGGTGATTCCGCAGACGTCGTGTTTGATACAAGTGTGTTTGAGAAGGCTGGCGGTGTACCCGGAGGAACCGTCTCGATCGGATACGAATGCGACTTTCACCCGAACATGCAGGGCGAGATCTTACTAAGTGATTCCGAGACTCTATTGTCTGGTCAAACCGTTCGTCGTGACATCACAACGTTGTCAAGTGACGAGTTGACGGAATACCGTGATGCTTGGCGTGCGATTCAAAGCAACGGTGAGTTCAATCGATTGGCCGGCTTTCATGGATGCCCTCTAGGCTTGTGTCACCGGGAACAGGATGGACCTATTTTCCTGCCATGGCATCGTGAGTATCTCCTCCGCCTCGAACAAGCTCTTCAAGCTGTGAATCCCGACGTTGCTCTTCATTACTGGGATTGGACATCTGATCTGGCGATCCAAAGCGGCATCCCTCGTGCCTTCACGGATCGGACATACCAGTCGAGTGGGTCGACGTTCCGAAATCCGTTGCGTTCGTTCACATTCGCCTGCAATGGACCAGCTCAGAGCACTAGACGGAATCCAGGCCCTAGCTTCCAACTGGAGTTTTTCGCGGACTCCGTGAACGATGCCTATCGTGATGCGAGCTATCTAAGCTTTAATCGCAGCATTGACGGTCCCCATGGGAGCCTGCATGTCTGGGTTAGCGGAAATATGAGCGGCGTCTTCACGGCAGCGTACGACCCTATCTTTTGGGCGCACCACTCGAACGTCGATCGTCAGTGGGCCAGTTGGCAAGACGCAGGAGGCATGGATCCACCAGCCGATGTTCAAGCTCTTGAACTGCCGGGATTTACCGGACGTGTGGTGGGTGATGTGAACGATACCCGATCGCTCGCATACACATACGACCAGCTCGACACGATCGGCAGCGGAGGCGTTGGATCGGGCCCAACCGAGTCCTTTGCAATGGAAGGGAACACAGAATCCCAACTCACATCAAAACGAAAGACTTTCGATGTGCAGCTTCCAGCTTCGTCAGCGACTGAATCGATGGGCAGTTCCGCGAAGATCGAAGTGACAGTGGATGGAATTCCGGAACATCCTAATCAGTCATTCATGGTGCACATGTTCCTCAACTCCCCCAACGTCACTCTCAATGATGTCAATGCAGGTAATCCCAGATATCTCGGGGCCTTCGGGATATTTGGTGGGAAGCATCGGGAAGGCACGGAAAGCGCGCACCAACAGCGTACCGTGAAGCGAAACGTGCTTACGCTGAATCCAGATCTTGTTAGGCGTATGTCTAGTACCGAATCTGGCACTCAGCGAAACCGAATCACCGCCATCGCGACCGATGAGAACGGGGAGTTAGTCGAGTTTGAAAGTGTGCCGATTGACTCAGTGGAAATCGAGAGACGCGGTGTGAGCCGTCCGCTTCGAAGTGTTTCGAATTCTCCGCGTCCGAGTCCGACAGAATCATCGCGGGAATTCGAGGGGAAGTCTCCAAACGATTCGTTCGACGAAGCTTATCGTAACGCTGCAGCAAAAGCGGACGCCGCTTTCGCGCGCACGGCGAAACTCGAAATCGAGGTCATCAAGATCTTTGGCGTTCGGCGCACGAATAGTGGTCTTCGAGAGCTGACCGTTCGAATCCGGGCGACCGCGCGTTAGAGGCCAGGGACACCCAAATGATAGAACTGGCTCGGTAACTGGGACATCAACGACCGATACTAAGGCGTTCGTCTCGGATCGTCGTGTACGTCAGCAGCGATGACTGGGATCACTCACCCATTCAATTCGGCCCGGCATTGCACCCAAATCTTATTGTTTCGAGAACTGATTTTGAACTGGGGAATAACATGATCGATCTGAAAACGGTTTCAAAACCTATGGAAGCAATGGGGGCGGAACTCGAGACGCTCGCGGCTCCGGCGGCAAGGGTTTCCAGTGGAAGCCAAGGAAGTGCGTCTGGTGATCTTTCACGCGCGTCGAGGTCGCTGATCGTTTCTGGTATCGGTGATCCAATTGTTCGCCCGATGACGGCAGGAGGTTTAGAGAGCCTCATCGGGGCGGATGACCGCACACGGATTCTTGAAACGGACTTGTACCCTTGGCGGATGATCTGTGCCCTTCGTATGGTTTCACCAGAGGGCAATAGCGCGATCGGTACTGGCTGGCTTGCTGGCCCAAAGACCGTTGTGACGGCAGGACACTGCGTTCATCATCTCCCGTTTTTGGGAGGTTGGGCATCAAGAATTGAGGTAAGTGCTGGGCGAAACGACAGCGAGTTTCCCTTCGGCACGGTCGTTTCCACTCGGTTCTCATCCGTTGACCGCTGGATAAGCAACGCGGACCCAGATTTCGACATTGGATGTATTCACTTGGAGGAACCCCTTGGAGATCAGGTTGGTTGGTTTAGCTTTGCCTCCTGGTCTTCGAGCCAGTTGCGTGAGCAAATGGTGAACATCTCTGGCTACCCAGGCGACCGCGGAAATGGTCGAGAGCAGTACTTCCACGCCAACCGAGTACTGGATGCGACGCCCCGCCGAGTCTTTTACGATGTAGATACATTCGGTGGTCAGTCCGGCGCACCCGTGTGGGCATATGAAGCCGAAGGTGGGCCACCAACCGTTATTGGCATTCACGCTTACGGGACAGGTGGGACTCCATTTGATCTGGGTATTACCGCTAATTCAGCTCCTCGGATCATTCCCGAAGTCTTCGACATCATTCAGGGTTGGATTGACGAGGACGCGTCCTGATATCTAAGTCTCAACGGCCACTGAGTCTTATGGAAGAGCCCGTTACCGTCAAAATTGAAGTTGTTGAAAGCACCGGCGATCCGAGTCCCGGTGCTTTCGTTTCTTTGGAGGAAAGCTCTGTACCGTTTCCCGAAATGATGCTCGTTTCCAACGAAGATGGACACTCGAGTGTTTTTCTCGATGAAGGGAAGTATCGCTTTCGAGCTCAAAAGGATGACCGCATTGGCCACGGCGAAATCGAAGTCGTCAAATCATCCACCAAGTGCAGGCTTCAAATCAGACTTGGCCAACGACCAGAGTCACCTGATTAATTGGCAAAACCTTCACGGATGAGATGTTGTAGGCTGGCAAGGGTTTCTGGATCGTTGTCATCAAAGTCGCCATGTCGCGAAGCATCGGAGTTTAGCCCTTCGGGTTGATTGACGCTCGGGCTCCAAACACGGCTCTTGTCAACCGAATCCAAGTATCGACGGACCATGTTCACGTTTGGGAAATGTTCACCAGTGTATTGTTCGCCGGTGTGGTACCGTTCCATGCCTAGCAATGGATGGTCGACAGTTTTCTCGAGCAATCCGGATACGAAATAGAGGAGTGACCGTGGGTACAGAAACGACAGGTACTTGACCATACTTTCGAGTAAGGCGTTTTTGGATTCACGTTCATCATCCATGCCAAACATCCGAAAACGACCGATTCTTTCACTTGCAATCGCTTGATGAAACAGCTTGAATTCAACAGCCGGTGCGAGCAGCAACACGTCGAATTTCACTTCAGCCGGTAAAACACGGTTCGCAGCCAGTAAAAAATTGGACACATAAATCGCGCCAGCGCTGTGACCAACGAGTGTTATGCGTGGGATATGACCGGATTCCACCTGTTTGAGAAGCCTTTCCAGAAACGCAGTGCCTCCGTGCTGCTCGGGGTCGTCTCCAAATGCGTCGCTTGTATCTCGCTTCATTTGGTTCCAGAAGAGCGTGCTTCCAATATCATCGACATAGAGGTCGCGAAGTATTTCTTCGACGACCGTCGTGTAAAGTCCGTGATCTCTAGATGTTAAGTAGCGTTTTATGACACGGATGCCAATCCGAGCAGCAGCTAAGGCCACGCTTCCCAAGGTGATGCCAAGAAAGAACTCTGCTCCTTCCGCGTTCGTTTCGGACGTCTCATCTATCCCGCTCAATTCTTTCAGACCGCGAGAGGAGAGATGTCCAGGTATCTGATACGTCGTACCTTCTTTTGAAGTCGCCTCCGTACCAGACCTTGCTGCAATGAGTTCCGTGTTTAAGTCTTTCAGAATGCCCTCGACTTGCGGATCGGCGGATAGCAAAGCTTCTATTTCGTTCGCTTCGCAGGTGGCATCGCTAATGTCATGGGTGAAGTCCTGGGCATTAATCGTGTTAAAAGGCGGTGCGGTGAGCCCAGCAGCAAAGGCTTCGGTTTCTTGGCCTAGCCACTGTTCCACTTGAAGGTGGGGCGAAACACCCGTCGCTTCGGCTCCAAATGACTCGGCCGCATTTTTACCCAATTTGCCGAGCAGATATTCGACAAGGTAGCCTGCGAGTTTTCGAAACAGAGGTTCCCGAGCGATATCTCGAAGATTGTTGAATACGGTTTCAAAGATGCCCGATTCCCATATGAAAAAGAATGGAAAAGCATCCGCTTCTTGATACGCCGGCAGAAGCTTCGCCGCCGTCTCACGGGCCGAGCTTTCACTCACGAGCCCACCGTGAAAGTGGATCACCCATCCGGAAACCGGCTGACTGTTGTGAAAAGATTCAAATGCCAAATCCAGATCTTCAAGAGACGTGGAATCAAATTTCCCATTTGCCAAGTGTATGTAATTTGTTTTAGGTAATACCATCGATTCGCCCCAGTTAATTTGCAACCTGTTTGTTTTGACACAACAACCGACCGCAACGCTGGACGCAGTCGAAATCACGGAGTTCGATAGACTGCCTCTACGTTGCGTTTAACTCTTGTTTGCCGCGAATATCTCGGACTGCATTGACACATGCAAGTGAATTGTTTCGGTATTTTTCGAAGACTGATCAAGAGTGACACTTTATCGAAAGCCCAAGCTTGCGAAGTAGCGTAGCGGAATGCTGCGACCTGGGAACTCCACTAAAATGCGACAAGTTTCCGTTTCCTTTTGTAGTAGGTTCAGAAGCAGATGTTGGAGCTCGTGATTGTCTTTGTGTCGGTTTTTGGAGTACCTGCTTTCGAAGATTCGTCTCGTCTGCTTGGTGAGATGACAGACGAGGGGGTGTTGGTTTTGGAGGGACAGCGGTGCTTGCTTCCGGAGCCTTCTTTGCGGGGTGAATTGGATTCGGATTCGCGACAGGCGGTGCTGGATGATCTTGCTGGGGGACGGGGGTGGAAGCACTTTAGTCGTGCTTCGATCTCGGCTCCGGTCGCGATTCGCGTTCAGTACGTAAAGAATGCCAAAGGTGAACGGATTGGGCATCAAGTTCATTGCGCATTTGTTGTTCATGCGCCACTGGAAACGCTGAAGGATCGTGAGTTGATGGAGCAGCTCTTTCTGCCGACTCCATCTTCTGAAGGTGACCGAAACGATGCGGATGAACAAGTGAGTGCTTCGGCGATTGGCGAAGAGGAACTGAAGGCGGCGGGCATTGCGTCGGTGGCGGATGACGAGAGTTATGGGTTGGTCGAGCTTCCACTTCTTAAGAAAGTCGTTGTTCGTGGGGTCATGCGATCCGAACGTCAAGTCGATGGCAACTCGGTGACGCTTGCTTGGCTCATCGATCCTCGCTTTACGGGGGACCCTTCAGGCAAGAACGTTTGGGCAAAAGTCAACGAAGACGAAAGCGGCGAAATGGTGCTTGGTGAAACGCATCCCTACCGCGGTGCTGGAGGATACATGCACATCAGCCGGTTAGCTGAGCTACCGGACGCATGCCTCGTTGAGATGCGGTTTGTTCTTCACGAACCGACAGATTGGTTTCGTGGAAGCGCGATGCTTCGCAGTAAACTTCCGCTGCTGTTGCAAGACAGTGCCAAGAAGTTTCGACGTAAAGTGATGAATAAGTAGCTCGCTTGCTCGTACAGAAACTGGACGTTGTCTGCGGAGCGCTTGGCAACCGAACGTGACCGATCAGCCTGAAGTTGCGGCACCTAGACTTGGGTCAGCTTGCCAGAGATAGAGGAACATCGGCATCGAGCTTCGCTCCAGTCCTGGGACTTTGAAGTTCAGCAGGCTTTGCCTCAGCGGATCGTTGGGCGTTACGTCCAACATGGTGTGAGCGCGATCGTTGTCTCGTCGATACATCACGACGTCCGCTGATAGATCTGCGCCTGACAGCTCTCTCGCTATCGTGATGGCGTCGTCCAGGTATCCGATCTGATCGATCAGGCCTAGCTCGATCGCTTGTTGACCGGTGAAGACTCCGCCCTCGAATAGGTTGCCGTCATCAATGACGTCGGGGCGTGAATTTTTGACTTGTGCGATGAACCGTTGATGAAACAGTTCGGCCATTGATTGCAGAATGTCCCGTTCTCGGTCTTCCATCTCTCGGTCGGGCGTCAGGGAATCGATCAATTCACCTGATTTGATCGGTATCGAAAGCACACCCGCGTTGGCCATCAAATCTTCCATGTTGTACGCATTGAGGATGACGCCGACTCCTCCGACAACGGACGTCGGATGCGCGACGATGGCATCGGAATGCGTTGCCAGGTAATACGCACCGCCGGTGCCGACTTCCATGCTGCAGGTAACGATCGGAATCTGCCGCTTCGCTTTCAGTTGCAACAGATCATGGCTCATGATGTCCGCTGCTGTCACGCCGCCGCCTGGAGAATTCACTCTCAAGACCACCGCAACAACCGTTGGATCACACGCGATCGCGTTGAGCTTTTCTCGAAACAACGCAACCGGGTTTTCGCCCATCGATGCGAGACCACCGACATTGTTGTTGATTAACAATCCGTCCACATCGACGAGGGCAACGCGGCACTTCGAACGGCCCGATCCCGATACGGTCACGCGTCGCAGTCGCGAGGCGGTGTTGTCTGACTTGATCGCGGTCGCAACATTTCCACTTACATTCATGGCACCTCGGAACCGGACCGGGTTCTTATGACAGCCGGTCTGGAAGAGAGCCACCAAAATGGTGGCGACGGTTACCAAGCGGACCATTGCAGAATTCCATCTCTGAGCGAACGTTCCTTCTCGCTATTTATCGGGCGAAACCGCGGTGGGCTTATCAAAGACGTGGTTTCTGACGTACATTTGCGACATCTGGATCAGTCATCCTGAATTGCCCAGGTTGCCGTATCGTCCCTGTTGGAAAACTCAATTCGACGAGAGCATCGTCCGCGATGGCGTCGCGTTTGCGTGGAAGAAGTGGTTGCCGGGAGTCAGGATGGAAGAAGGGTCCCGAGACTTGAGAAAGGGGCCCGCTGGGAAAGAGGCCCGGGAGTCGGGAAAGAAGCTGAGAGTCGGGATAGCGGTCCTGGCCGAAAAACCGGAATGGCTCCGGGTGCTTTATCCAAATTGGAAATGCTCTAGCAGATCGGTGGAGCCCGCATGCGATTCAGTTCGTTGATCTCCAAGAACCTAATGCGTCGTTCATTTCGTTCGGCGCTGACGTTGGTTGCGTTCGCGACAGCCATCGCTTCGGTGGTCTCGCTGCTAGGCATCGCGAAAGGCTTTACCAAGTCGTTTGCAGGTGTCTACGAGACACACTCGGTCGATGTCGTCGTATCGAGACAGGGAACGGCTGATCGTCTTAGCAGCAGCGTGAATCAAGCTTTCGCTGAACAGATCGTCGCAATCCCAGGAGTCGCACGCACCGCTGGCGTGTTGCTGGAAACACTGTCGTTGGAAGAGCAAGAAATCTACGGCGTGCCGACGATGGGCATCGTAGAAGACTCGTGGTTGTTGGAAGACTACGACATCGAGTCTTCCCCTACTCTCCAATTATCTTCCGATGATCCGCATCGGTTGATGTTGGGGAGTCTCTTAGCGGATCGTGTCGGGATGGACGTCGGAGATACGGTCATGATGTTCGAGGAGCCGTATCGAGTCACAGGCATCTTCACGAGCCGAAGTGCCTGGGAAAACGGGTCGATCATTATGCCGCTCGCTGCGTTGCAGGCGTTGACCGATCGAATGAACCAGGTGACGTACATCAATGTGGTGCTGGATAAACCGGTCGACGCTGCAACGGCTGCTGGCGCTGTCACCAAGATTCAACAACTTGATGCCAAACTACTCGCGTTGACGACGGACGAGTTTGTGGAAACCGACACTCGCATGCAACTGGCAACCGCCATGGCTTGGATGACGTCGGTGATTGCGTTAGTGATGGGGGCGATTGTGACGCTCAACACGATGATGACCAGTGTGTTGGAACGGACTCAAGAGATCGGTGTCTTGCGTGCGATTGGATGGCCGCGCAGGCGTGTGGTAGCGATGATCCTAATGGAGTCGTGTGCCTTGGCGATGGTCGCGTGCGTGGTCGGCTGCGTGTTGGCAATATTACTAACGTGGGGTTTATCGCAGGCAAGTGCCGTGCAAGGCATTCTGACGCCGTCGATCGACATTGTGATTATCGCGCAAGTTGCGGTTTTGTCATTGGGCATTGGTTTGCTGGGGGCGACGATCCCTGCTTGGCGAGCCGCTCAACTGTTGCCTACTGAGGCGTTCCGGAGCACTTCAGGAACATAACTCACTGCAATTAACCCTCTTGTTGACGATTGACTGGCGACGTCCGTACTGGAACGATCACTGATCCGCACGAGCCAACAAAGTCTTAACCGTTTTTTGCTTCCTTGAGAAACTGATAAGTCGTGCCCAACTCATCCTCCCAACACGCTGCGGATTCAGATCGCGATATCGATGCGGATGCATACGAACCGATTGCGATCATCGGGATCGGGTGTCGCTTTCCCGGTGGTGCAAACGATTGGCAGAGTTATTGGAACATGCTCGCCAATGGTGAAGACGCGGTTACAAAGACTCCGGCGGATCGTTGGAGTTTGTCAAAGTTCTATTCGCCCGATTCTGTGTTACCGGGGAAGACGCACAGCCAATGGGGCGGATACGTTGATGGTATCGACCAGTTTGATCCGCAGCTCTTTGGGATATCCCCACGCGAAGCTGCAAACATGGATCCGCAGCAACGGATGTTGTTGGAAGTCGCTTGGCGTGCATTGGAAGACGCTGGTCATCCAGTCGAGCAGGTTGCGGGGAAGCCCATCGCGGTTTACGCGGGAGTATCCAGCATTGACTACGCCGTTTCGACATTGAGTTTTCGTGATCGCGGTGTCATTGGGCCGTACAACAACACGGGCGGCAGCACGAGTATCGCGGCGAATCGCATTTCGTATTGCTTTGATCTTCGCGGACCGAGTCTCGCCGTGGACACAGCGTGTTCGTCTTCGTTGGTTGCCACGCATCTGGCTTGCGAGAGTTTGTTCCGTGGTGATTGTGAGATGGCATTGGTTGGTGGCGTGAATGCACTCTTGCTACCTGATTTCTATGTTGCCTTCAGTCAGTTGGGCGTGTTGTCGCCGGATGGACGCTGCAAAACGTTTGACTCTCGCGCCAACGGTTATGTGAGGGCAGAAGGCGCAGGGATGGTTCTGCTCAAGCCGCTCAGCAGTGCGCTACGAGATCAAGATCACATCTACGCCATGATTCGAGCAACGGCATTGAATCAAGACGGCCGGACGCAAGGCATGACCGTGCCAAGCCAAGCGGCTCAGGAACGACTCTTGCGGAACGCATGCGTTCGAGCCAACGTTGACCCGTGTGATATTCAGTATGTCGAAGCTCATGGAACGGGGACTCCCGTCGGGGACCCGATCGAAGCAAATGCGTTGGCGTCTGTTTTGGGAGAGGACCGTTCGCCTGCCGAACCCTGTTGGATCGGGAGCGTTAAAACAAACATTGGTCATTTAGAAGCTGGGGCAGGCATCGCGAGTCTGATCAAAGCTGCTCTCGTGCTGCACCACAAGCAAATTCCTCCGCATCTTCATTTTCAAAATCCGAATCCACAGATTGACTTCGAAAAACTGAAGTTGCGATTACCGTTAAAGATGGAAGATTGGCACGGTGATGCGGGTCAGCGATTGGCGGGGATCAATGGATTTGGTTACGGAGGCGCAAACGCCCACGTGATCTTGCAAGAAGCTCCCGTGCTGGCGAGCAGCGCGTCGCTTGCAGTCAGCGGTAAAAACATCAGCGATGAGTCATCGGATGCGACGGTTGTGAAGCCAGAATCGCAGCCCGTTTTGTTGCCGGTTTCCGCACGTAACAAGTCTGCGCTAGCGCAGGTCGCCAGTCAGTTTGCTGATTGGGTCGACGATGAATCGCACGAACTGTCGTTGTCCGAAATCGCAGGATACACCGCTTTCCGTCGCAGTCATCAAGAAGTGCGTGCAACCGTCAGTGGGACCAGTAAAGCGCAATGGTCACAGCAGTTACGTGAAATAGCCGCATCACCGGAGAACCATGTCCAGTCACGTTTGACCGCTGACCAAATTCACAAGGGCATTCTGTTCGTATTCTCTGGTCAAGGTCCGCAGTGGTGGGCGATGGGTCGCGGTCTCTATCGCAACAATGACATTTTTCGAGAGTCGATCGGTCGATGCGACCGTGAGTTTGCGAAGTACATTTCCTGGTCGTTGGTCGAGGAGTTATTGCGTGATGAATCGGATACGCGTCTTAATGAAACGTCGATCGCGCAACCGAGTATTTTCGCTTTGCAGGTGTCGTTGGCGGCGGTTTGGGAGAGTTGGGGCATTCGACCAGGAGCGATCGTCGGTCACAGCGTGGGAGAGATAGCTGGGGCTTGCTTGTCTGGTGCATTGTCGTGGCAGGATGCTTGTTGTGTTGCCGTTCATCGTGGACGAACGATGGACTTGGCCTCTTCACGCGGAGCGATGATCGCCGCAGGACTGTCGCCGGAAGAAGCCAGGCAGTGGATTGCCGGTATCGAGGATCATGTTTCACTCGCGGCGATCAACGGACCGACTTCCGTCACCATTTCCGGCGCGGACCGTGTGATCGAAGATCTCGCCGAGCGCATCGAAGCTGCAGGCATCTTTTGTCGGCGGCTGCGTGTGGAGTACGCATTTCACAGTCCTCAGATGGAGCCGGTACGCGAAGAACTGTTGCGATCGTTAGCAGGCGTTCGGGCCCAAGCTGCACACACCCCGTTGATCTCGACCGTGACCGGAGATCGACTTTCTGGCCAAAAATTGGAGGCTGACTATTGGTGGCAGAACGTTCGCCGGAGTGTCCGCTTTGCCGACGCGATGCACATTGCAGCGAATGATGGTTTTGGTGTGGCATTAGAAGTCGGGCCGCATCCCGTGTTGACAATGGCGATCACTGACTGCTTTCAACAAGACGGAACAAACGTTCGCGTGTTTCCTTCGCTGCACCGGGAACGACAAGACAGTCTCTGCATGTCGGAGTCGTTGGGTGGCTTGTACAAGGTCGGTGTCGATTTGGATTGGTCCAAGTTCTGCGAAAGGCCATCTCAACGTGTGACCTTGCCCGTCTATCCGTTTCAACACCAACGATGTTGGACGGAGTCTTTTGAATCGGCGAGCACGCGAATTGTTGAGGAATACCATCCGCTTCTCGGTGAGAGCAATCACGGACCGCAACCAAGTTGGAGCAGCCGAGTCGAACTCAAACTGCAGGCATACTTAAACGATCATCGAGTGCGAGATACATGCATGCTGCCAGCAGCAGCGATGATTGAGATCGCTGGCGAAGCAGCGAGGCAAACGCGATCGGGTCGGTCGATCACGCTGCGTCGAATCCAATTGCACGGTGCTTGCGTTTTAGATCCGGAAAAGCCACTCAGTGTGCAAACCGATTATGCTCCCGATCGCCGCCTGTTGCAGGTGGCTTTCCGAGACGTGAATGAGTCGAACTGGCAACCGTTGATGACGGCGGAAGTAAGCGACGACGTTCAAAGCGAAGTTTTTGATTCGGCTGAACTCCTGTCGGCACGCACGACGTGCGATGAACCCTTTTATGCAGCGGACTGTTATGAGTATTGCGAACAGATTGGCCTTCAATATGGCGAGCGTTTCCGAGGAATTCAGGATGGTGTTCGCAGCGTCAATGGAGAGGTTGTCGCGCAGGTAGAACTTGATTCGTCACTTGCGGATGAAGCATCGGAATACGCAATCCATCCTGCCTTGTTGGACAGCTGTTTTCACGGAATGGTCGTCGCTGATCCGAATTACAACCGGAAAGTCGATGGGTTGTTCCTGCCTGCAGAGCTTGACGAAGTTCGATTTCTTAAGCCTGCTGGAACAAACGTTACCGTTCATGTTCGGTTGGTTGAGAAAACGAGAAGCCGCATCGTTGCCGATGTCGACGTGTTGGATTCGTCCGGTCAGCCTTGTTTGTTGGTTCGGGGATTCGTCAGTAAACGCGTTGGCTCCGTCGACGCCAAATTGCCGGTTCACGATCTGATCTATCGGTACGCATGGCTGGAATCTGAAACTCCCGCCTCAGACGCTGATTGGAGCGAATCGCTATCAGAACGAACGTATTGCATCTTCACCGATCAGATTGGAATCGGCGATCGGCTATGCAGACAATTTGAAACGCTTGGTATCGAGGTCGTGCAAGTTCGACGCGGCATGACGTATCGTCAGGTTGAACCGCGTTCCTTTGTGATCGATCCGGAGAACCGAGATCACTTCGCAACACTTTTCAAAACGCTAGGTGCAAACAACTCGATCACAGACATTATCTATCTGTGGGGCCTGGATGCGCCAGAGACAGATTCCTTGGATACGAAGAGTCTGGACCAGAGCACGGTTTTGACAACACTCACTCCGCTCAACATCGTGTCTGCGTGGGAGCAAGTGGATGAATTTGCCAAAGCTCGGATGACGATTGTCACAACCGGAGCGCAGTCGCCCGATGGTAACGTGGAACCGATTGCGATTAGTCAGACGCCACTCATCGGATTTGGCCGCGTCATCGTAAGCGAGTACGGCCGGTTGGAAAGCAAGTTAGTGGATCTTCCGTCAGTGGATCGCGATTCCGCCGTTGATTGTCTCGTGACGGAATTGGCCATCGAAGGGGATGACGAAGATGAAGTGATGTATCGCGATGGCAAGCGTTGGGTTCATCGATTTGTGCAGCAGTATGATCAACCCGTGACCCAAGAGGCCGCTCGCACGCTACCGAGCTCCTTGCAAATCGGCCGCTCTTCCGGTGTCGAAGAGTTACGGTATCGAACGGTCGACGAGTCATCGCTGCGACCCGACGAGATTGAGATTCAAGTCCTGGCAACGGGATTGAATTTTAGTGATGTCATGAAAGCGCTCGACTTGTATCCGGGACTTCCGGACGGCCCCGTTCCGATGGGAGCAGAGTGTTCAGGGAGAATCTCACGTGTTGGGGCCGATGTAAAAGACTGGAATCTGGGTGATGAAGTGATCGCCGTTGCTCCAGGTTCGTTTGCCACCCATGTCACCGTCAAATCCTCGTTGGTTGCGAAGAAGCCATCAAATCTGACGCACCAGCAAGCTGCGGCAGTTCCGATCGCGTTTCTGACTGCTCATTACGCGTTGAATGAGTGTGCCCGAATGCGTTCCGGTGATCGTGTGCTGATCCATTCTGCGAGCGGTGGTGTGGGCTTGGCCGCGATGCAGTTGGCCAAGACGGCCGGTGCTGATGTCTACGCAACGGCTGGCAACGATGAAAAGCGCGCATGTGTCAAAGTGCTGGGCGCCGTTGAAGTGATGGATTCACGCAGCCTCGCTTTCGCCGAGCAAACGCTTCGTGCGACCGATGGCGAAGGCGTGGATATCATTTTGAATTCCCTGCCCGGGGAAGCGATCGCGAAGGGACTGTCGATTTTGAAGACAGGTGGGAGGTTCTTGGAAATCGGAAAACGCGATATTTACGCGGACGCTCCGTTAGGACTTCATCCCTTTCGCAACAACCTTGCTTTGTTTGCAATCGACTTGGACCAGTTGTTCAAGCAACAACCTGAACGCATGGGGAAGATGCTGAACGAAGTGGCCCAACGATTTGAAGCCGGCCAGCTTCGTCCGTTACCGATCAAAACTTACAACGCTGATGATACGCGTTCGGCTTATCGACTGATGCAACAGGGTAAGCACATCGGCAAAATCGTCGTCGAATATGAGCAGTCACCCGAGTCTGTCTTTCCCGGAACCTTCCAGCCAATTCAATTTCGAGGCGACGCCACCTACTGGATTGCCGGTGGTCTCGGAGGCTTTGGATTACAAATCGCCCGATGGATGGCTGACCACGGAGCAGGGCACTTGGTTTTGAGTGGGCGGAGTAAGAATCCATCTGCCGAAGCTCAATCCGTCATTAACGAAATCACGGCGGGTGGGACTGGCGTGACCGTGATGCCAGCTGACATTACGAAGGCTGATCAAGTACGAAATGTGCTCAATGCGATTGATGGAGGGTTGCCCGAGCTACGCGGCGTGTTCCATACCGCGATGGTTCTGGAGGATCGGCTTCTTGTGGACTTGGATCGCGATACGCTGGAACGAGTTCTGCGGCCGAAAGTTTTAGGCGGCTGGAATCTGCATCGGGAGACGGTCGATCGACGACTCGATCACTTTGTTTTGTTCTCTTCGTTGTCGAGCGTCTTTGGTCACGCTGGCCAAGCGAATTATTCCGCCGCCAACGCGTTGCTGGATGGTCTCGCGCACTACCGCCGCGCGTTGGGATTACAGGCAACGGTCATCAATTGGGGGCATCTCGGTGAAGTCGGTTACTTGGCCCAAAGGGAGCAGTTGGGTGAACGACTCGAGCGACAGGGCGTTCTCAGCTTTAGCGTGAAGCAGGCGACAGAGTCTCTGGAGTATGCCTTGCAGACGATGGCGTTGCAGTTGAGCGTGCTTCGAATTGATTGGTCGGTTTGGCGAGGCTTGGGCGTGTCATCTCGGGTTTCGCCACGGTTCGCTCATCTTTTGAAAAACCGATCGACCGCAATGGGTAACGTTGAGCTCGCGTCGGCGGAAGAGATTCATGCTGCCGAATTGCCGCAACGGATCGAGTTGGTTGGCAACATTCTTCGTTCCAAAGCAGGAATGCTGTTAGGAATCGATGGTGATGAAATCGAGTGCGATCGTTCGCTTCTTGAGTTAGGTCTCGATTCGTTGATGGCTGTCGAGATGCGAAACTGGGTCGAGAGTCAAATTAAAGTTAATCTGCCGATCAGCTCGTTGATGCGTAGTGCCGGCCTGGATGAACTGACGACGATGATCGCACATGCAATAGGGCATGATCGTGTGGAGTCGGTTTCTCCCGAGGAACGAGATGTCGAGGATACCGATGAATCGATTTCATCTGAGCGAGCAGAAGCATTATTAGATGAGTTGCCTGAACTGGAGGACGATCAGGTATCGAAGTTGCTGAGCGAGATGCTTCGCCAGCAGAAAGGCGAATGATCCGTGCCGCCCTCTTCTGATCCACTCGCGGATCTTTCACCAGACCAGCAACGTGAACTGTTGCGAAATCTGCTGGAAGAAAAATCTGTCGCCGGGAAACGATTCCCGATGTCGGAAGGCCAGCAAGGACTCTGGTACTCGTATCGTCGAGATTCCTCTCAAGCATCGTTCAACGTCTTTCTGCCATCACGCGTACGGTCGCCGCTCGATCTGAAAGCCTTGCGATCTGCTATCGAGTTTCTGGTGGATCGTCACCCCTGCCTGAGAACAACGTTTACAGATCAGGGAACGCATCTTCGTCAGCAGGTCCATGACAAACTGCCGCCTGAGTTTGCGGTGATCGACGCAAGGTATCTCAATGACGAGCAGCTGCGGCAGTGCGTTATCGAAGAGACACAGCGACCGTTTGACCTTGAGAAGGGACCGCTATTGCGTCTGATCGTTTGGGCACGTAGCGAGGACGATCTGGTTGTGCTCGCTTCAACACATCATATCGTGGTCGACTTCTGGTCGCTCGTATTGCTGCTCAATGAACTGCGTCAGGTATATCCCTGTTACGTTGAGAATCGTTCACCAAAACTACCGCCGTCAAATGGGAATTACCGATCATTCGTTTCGCGTCAGCAAAAACTACTGACGAATGCGGTCGGGCAGCGGATGCGAGACTACTGGCTTCGTACCCTAAAAGGTGTTCCAACGGTCCTGAACTGGGCAACGGATTTCGAGCGACCGGACTCATTCACTGGACGAGCATCTGTGCAGACTCTGCGGTTTCCGGCGGAGACAGTAGGGAGGATTATCGAAGTTGCGAAGGAAGCGAAGACGACGACTTCGGCCGTTGTCCTCGCAGCGGTCGAGGCGTTCATTGCGCGCAGCACCGGACAGAGCTCATTTATGATCGGAAGCCCGTTTTCCGGGCGCAGTCAGCGGCAGTTCGAGCAAACCGTTGGATTTTTCGTCAACATGCTGCCGTTAAAAGCGGATCTTTCTGACGATCCCACGTTTGTGCATTTGGTTCAGCGTGTTGGGCATAACTTGCTCAAGGCGCTCGAGCACGAGGATTATCCGCTCGCGCAAATTGTTCGAGACATTCGGCCCGATCGAGACTCGAGCCGTACGCCTTTATTTCAAGTCTCGTGCACATTCGAAAAAGCGCAGTTGCGTGAAGAATCCGGACGCGCAGGATTTCTTTTGCCGTCCGATCAGAAGTATGACTTCGGTGGTCTGGAGCAAGAGAGTTACTACGTCCCGCATTCGGCTTGTCATTACGACGTCGAGTTTGTTTTTGAACAAACGGAGGCCGAACTTCGCGGAATGATCTGTTACTGCCGTGATCTGTTTGCTTCCGAAACGATGTCTCAGATGGCAGAGAATTTTCAGGCACTGTTCACGAACCTCTTGCATGACCCCCACCAAAGCGTTGCATCGGTTGGATGGAATGTGAAAGCGGACGTTGAGCGCATCGTGCATCCGAATCCTGACCGAACAACGTTAGTCGATTTGCTGGACGGAATTCCAACGGCGCACTTGGAAGCTGTTGCGACCCTATTCGACGGTAACATACGAACGCACGGACAGTTTCAGGAACAAACCAAGAACATAGCGCGGCAGCTCGCGCAGCGAGGCATCGGTCGTGGTGACTTTGTTCCCGTTGTCGCACATGCTGGGCCTCAAGCGATCGCTGCGATCCTAGGTGTGATTCGCAGCGGCGCGGCCGTCATTCCCATCGACGCAAAGCAACCGGCTATCGCTCTCCAGGATCTTTTACAGGATACCCACGCCAAGTTGGTGATCGTTGACGAAGCAGCCAAGCGGATCGAAACGGATCCAAGCGATTTGTTCGTAGCGATTGATGATCTGTCGGAGCGCGTTCCCGGGCAAGATCCTCCGCGTCCGACAGCTGATGATCTGGCTTACATCATCTATACGTCCGGTTCGACGGGGAAGCCGAAAGGTGTGATGGTTCGTCATGCCGCGATCGTAAACACGCTGAAGTGGCGGATGGAAACCGTCAAGCTTTCAAACAACGATCGCCTTTTGATGTTGATGTCGCATCAGTTCGACGCGGGCTTCGCGGTTGCGATCGGAAGTCTGATTCAGGGTGCTGCAGTCGTTTGGTGTGACCCGGACTCTTACCATGATGTTGATCGAATCATCCATCAGATCACTCGTGACGACATCAGTGTCTTGGCGAGCGTTCCAAGCTGGTATCGTTTGCTCGTCACGCACTCACGGTTCGGAAATTGCGACGGACTCACGAACCTCTGGGTGGGTGGCGAAAGCATGCCCTCCGATTTGCCGGAGTTGATTCGACAAAAGACTCGAGCACGCATTTGGAATTTCTATGGACCAACGGAAACAGCAGTCGAAGCCGCTGCTTGGGAAATAGTGGATCATGACCCGCGTCGCCGTGTTCCGATTGGGCATGGCATTGCAAATACAGCGCTGTTAATCCTTGATAAGCAACAGCAGCCAGTACCGGATACTGTCCCTGGTCAATTGGCCATTTGCGGACGCGGGCTCGCGGAAGGATATCTGAATGATCACGACCTGACGCGTAAGAAGTTTGTATCGGTTCCCGGTGATTCGACCGGTGAGCTGCGGATGTACTTAACCGGCGACCTCTGTCGGCGCAGACCTGACGGCGCGATTGAGTTTCTTGGGCGAATCGATGATCAGGTAAAAGTGCGAGGTCATCGCATTGAGCTCGAAGAAATTGATGCTGTGTTGCGATCGCATCCTGCGGTAGAGAATGCCGCTGTCAAATTGAAGGATGAAGGTACCCTCAACGCTCAACTGGTCGCTTTTGTCACCCGCAGCCGTTTCGACCTCGAAGAAGCGGAATGGCTGCGTTCGCTCAAACGCCATGTCGCCGATCGACTTCCACCCTTCAAACGCCCGAGTGCGATCGCTGTTCTTGATGAGCTCCCGATTGGTTCCAGCGGCAAAGTGATCCGGCGGTTGCTCCCCGACGCCGTCCAGCAGCCTATCGATGAGCATGTTGCTCCCTCGACTCCGCTTGAACGCTACCTCGCGGATGGCTGGAGTGAGATGCTGCAGGTCGAACGAGTGAGTGTTCATCAAAATTTTTTCCAGCTCGGTGGAAACTCACTGCAAGCCGCCACGATGACGGCCCGATTAAGCGAAGAACTGGGCGTTCATGTTCCAACCGCGTTGCTGTTCGATCTGGCTGATATTGCACGCTTATCCCAGCGACTCGTTCAGTTGTACGAAGTCGAAATGGCGGAGCGTTTTGGATTGGAGTCGGTGACTGCCTACAGTCGCTCGTCGTCCATGCCAGGGGAAGTTTCTGGCCGTGACGTCGAGTCACAAGAGATTCACCCACTATTGGCGAACTTGAAGCCTGATGGTGAACGGCCTCCCTTATTCATGGTGCATCCACCGGGAGGGATCGTGGTTTGTTACCGCGAATTGGCCGAGCAATTGTCCTCTGAGCAGCCGTTGTTTGCGATCCGTTCACGCGGATTGCACGGAAAGGAATCGTTGCCATCGACGCTGCAAGAGATGGCAGCCGACTACGTCGAGGCGCTCAAAACGGTGCAGCCAAATGGCCCCTATGTCATCGGCGGATGGTCCCTGGGAGGACTTGTCGCATATGAAGTGGCGCGACTCTTACAGTCGAACGGAGAGGACATCGACCAGTTGATCCTGTTGGATACATCGATTCCCGAGGGGGCGACGGACTTAGTGGATAGCGCGGATCAAACAAACGCCGGCTTGGAATACGGGATCGACCTCTCATTGAGTCAATTGAACGAATTGGAAGCCGATCAACAGTTGCCATTTTTGTGGGATCATGCGGTCAAGCTTGGTGTCTTAAGCGATGAGACGCCAGCGGAAGTTGTGGCACAGGTATTGAGCGATCTGCAATCGTTGTTTCATCATCACGTCGATTTGGCGAATTCCCATCAGCTGCAACCGCTGGATGTAGACGTGCTGTTGATACGCCCAAGTGATGTACCAATCGAAGTCTCAACCAGCCAAGACCGAGGCTGGGGAAGGCTAGTCAAAACGGTTCAAGTGCACTTCATGCCCGGCCATCACCACAGCATGGTGCAGATGCCGCAGGTCAAACAGCTAGCAGCTCTGATCGAGCGGGAATTAAAGATGAAACGCAGAGTTCGCTGAGTCGCAGAGGACTCGCAGAGCTTCCGCTTCTATTGTTCTGCTCGACCTTCGAGATCCGCTCCTGATGACGACGGCAATGCGCTATATTCGTTGGACACGTGCAGCATGCTGTTGCCGAGATGGGCAATACGCAAAATCAACACATCGATAAGAGTCAGAGGAAGTGAACATGTCATTACGTATCATCGCCGGATTCACTTTCCTAGCGTTCTTTTGTTTTGCACAGATCGGCGCCTCAAAGAGTCCCAACTTCATTGTGATTTTGACGGATGACCAGAGTTGGGTCGGATCTTCCGTTCAAATCAAACCGGACGATCCGCGAACACGCAGCGACTACTACCTGACACCCAACATGGAACGCATGGCTCAAATGGGCATGCGATTCACGCAAGGCTATGCTCCCGCAGCGTCGTGTTGTCCGACTCGGCGCGCGATCCAGACGGGGCAGTGCCCGGCAAGGCACGAATACAATGCGGACCGCGAAGGTTGGGTGGATGCGTACCGTCAACAACTCAACATTCCCCGGATGCTGAAAGCAGCCGACGCGACGTACGTCACGGCTCATTTTGGAAAATGGGATCACCGCTACGACGAGATTTCACCGTTCCAGCAAGGCTACGATTTCTCTGACGGATACACGGGAAACGGTACGGGAGGTGCGAAAGGAAGTGGCGGTCCAGCATCCACGCCCGACCCCAAACGAATTGACTCGATCACCGATAACGCACTGCACTTCATCGAACGTAATCACCATCGCAAAATGCCGTTTTATTTGCAAGTTTCACACTACGCAGTGCATCTGGACATTTTTTATAACCAGCAAACACTCGATGACACTCTCGAGCGTACTCCCGGCCAAAAACACACGATGCCCGAGTTTGCAGCCATGACCGCTGACATGGATACGGGCATTGGACAGATTTTAGATAAGCTTATCGAATTGGATTTGCTTGAGACGACTTACTTGGTCTTTCTATCTGATAACGGCGGCCGTAATACCATTCCGAAAGCCCCGGCTGCCAAGGAGCACCTCAACGCTCCACTACGCGATGGCAAACACTCCTTCTACGAGGGCGGAATTCGCGTGCCATTCTTTGTGCTGGGACCGGGAGTCAAGCCTGGATCGGTGAGCGATGTTCCGATCAGTGGTGTTGATATCTTGCCGACCCTTGCGGATCTGTCCGGCTACGCTGAAGAACTACCTGAGGATATCGATGGTGCTTCTTTTCGCGAAGTGGTGCACGGAGGGGGCGTTGGTGTGGTTCAACGTTCCAACCCCTTTCTTGTATTCCATCAAGGCGTTGACCGAGAGGTTACGTCAGCCATTCGGCTTGGAGATTTCAAGCTTGTGAAAACTTGGCGGAACGATCGACTCGAGTTGTTTGATCTCAGTCGCGATCTTGGTGAAACGAATGATCTATCGAAAACGATGAAATCAAAAACCGTTGAACTCCACAAATTGCTGATACCCGACCACGACGTAAAAAGAAGAATCAACGTTGAGGGTGACTTTCGAAAGCGTTGGACGGAGGATGGTTGCGCGGTCGTTCGATTGCGAGTACCGCTTCGCTGATCACGAGCACGATGGGATGGGAGTTTTCCTCCTGAGCATCGAAGTGAGGCGATTGTTAGACTGGTTGAGGGCGTTTCTGTCCGGTGACGCTCAGTTTCGATTCATTTTTGCTCCTTTGCTTAGGTCGGAGTTTCGATGCGTTTGCTGACTGGCTTACTTGTTCTCGTTTTCAGCGGTGACTTCGGGTTGGCTGACGATCGACCCAATATCGTTTTCATGTTGTCGGATGACCAGAGCTGGAATGGGACGTCGGTTCCGATGCATCCGGAGGTTCCGTTCTCTAAGAGCAGTATCATCCAAACCCCATCCCTTGAAAAACTTGCTTCGGAGGGCATGCGTTTTACCAATGCTTATGCGCCCGCATCGGTCTGTTCGCCCACACGATGCAGCCTGCAACTGGGAATGAGTCCTGCGCAGACGGGCTGGACGAAAGCAGCACCTGTTGTACGGTCAAGCGATGGGTACCGATTGATCCCGCCCCAAATCGCCAAGAGCTTGGACAAACGAACCGTTACCATCGCGGAGTTGTTACGAGACGTCGGTTATGCAACGGCACACTACGGGAAGTGGCATTTGAATGGTGATGGTCCCGCTGCGCACGGCTATGACGAAAGCGATGGGGCAACAGGAAACGAGTATGCATACCGATACGGCGATCCCAATCCGGTTGATATTTTCGGTATGGCTGATCGAGCATCTGCCTTCATGAAGAAGTGCCGTGATGCAGGCAAGCCGTTCTTCGTCCAACTTTCTTGGCACGCGCTTCACGCGCCCGAGAACGCTTTGAAATCGACGATCGAAAAGTACGAACGGATTACGGGCGGTCGTGCGCCACGTGGGGCGGCGATCTCGGAGGACTTGGATAGCGGGGTTGGCAGGGTGATGGATGCCGTTGAACGCCTTGGACTGACAGGAAATACGTTTGTCATCTACATGTCAGATAATGGAGGAGGCGGTGGTGGTCGTCGCAATCAATTGCGAGGCGGTAAAGGATCCGTCTATGAAGGTGGGATCCGCTCGCCACTGATCGTTCGCGGTCCTGGCGTCCCGGAAAACTCTTGGTGTCACGTTCCGGTGGTCGGATATGACTTTTTTCCGACCTATTGTGAGTGGGCAGGAGTTCCGAAGAATCGAGTGCCGCGCCAGATCGAAGGAGGCAGCCTCACGTCGTTGCTCGCCAATGGGGGAACCGGTGTGGTCCATCGACCGCGAGAGGAACTTGTGTTTCATTTCCCTCACTACCAGAGCGCTGACGGACCTCAATCCGCGCTGATTCTTGGTGATTTGAAGTTAATGAAGTTTTACGAGGACGATCGGCTCGCTTTGTTTGATCTCTCGGACGACATCCAAGAACGCAACGATCTGTCGGCAAAGCGACCGGCAGTTACAAAGAGACTCCATGACCGGCTGCAGAGGTATCTTTCGGACGTCAACGCCGGCCTTCTCAAGCCGAACCCTCGATTCGATCCCGCCAACGCTCCACCGTTAATTCAACGTGGACCTCCGAGAGGGGAAAGATCGAGACGAAGGAGATAACGAGACCATCCGGTAGTTGTGTATCTAGGGATCTAAGTCACTAATCGTCGCCGTGTGATTGCTTCATGATCAATTCAACTCCCTGGACGGCGCGAAGTGATTTGAAGAGGTTCCGATACTTCGCCCTGAATCACGTCAACGTTTTGGCATCGATCGATAGATGCACCAAAAATTCACGCTCCGTGCTGGCTTGATTGTCTCTGCCGATCGCTCGGCGATTGGATCGTAGTCCGCACGGCGAAAGACGCGACGATCGTGTAGCGATCGGCGACGCATATGCCCTACACGAATGGTTCAATCGAAACTCTAATGGGCCTTAACTTTGGGACGCACGTTACCTCGAATCAACGGCAGAGACTTTCTTGAACGTTCGCGATCGCACTCATCAGCCACTGGTTGATCAACTGTTCCAGCAGATACTACTTGCTCGACAGAGAGTCTATGCCGTTCGTCCGCCGACGCCGATGGAACAGCTGGATATCGGAATTGATGCCGAGGTCTGGATCAAACGTGAAGACCAGCCGCCGATTCACTCGTACAAATGGCGTGGCGCTTACAACCATGTGGCTTCATTAACGACAGACGTTCGAAAGCAAGGTGTCGTCTGTGCGTCCGCGGGGAATCATGCGCAAGGGGTTGCGCTCGCGGCGGCGGAACTGGATTGTCCCGCTACCGTCTTTATGCCTCGCCCCACGCCACTCATGAAGCAGCAAGCGGTCAAATTGCACGGTGGTGAATCCGTTACCGTGCATTTGGTGGGTGATACATATGACGAGGCCTATGCGGAAGCCAGTGAGTTTGCGCGGAAGTCCGGCCAGACATTCATTCATCCCTACGACGATCTTGTCACGATGGGCGGACAAGGAACGCTCGCCGATGAAGTGGTGATGTCGGGAATTGGACCGTTTGACCTCGCCTACCTGCAAATCGGCGGCGGAGGGATGGCGGCTTCTGTCGCTTGTTGGCTGAAGCACTATATGCCCAACATCCGCATCATCGGCGTTGAAGGCGAGGGTCAGGCCTCGATGAAACACGCGGTGGAGAACGGTTCGCCAGGCGAAATCGATCACTTGGATATCTTTTGCGATGGCACGGCTGTTCGGCGTGCGGGAGATCTTACGTTTCCGCTTTGCAAAGAACTGATTGACGAATTTGTCACGGTCAGCAATCAACAGGTTTGCAATGCGATTCGCTGTTTTTGGATGTGGCGTCGACGCGTTGTAGAGCCCGCCGGCGCGATCGGGCTTGCCGGTATGTTGCAGCAGCAAGACCGGATCGTTGGAAAACGTGTACTCGCGGTGACTTGTGGCGCTAACATGGACTTTTCTCAGTTGGCCGTGATCGGCGCGGAGACCGGCATCGGTGGGCGAGACCGGCACTATTTTCGGTTCCGGATTGATCAGAAACGTGGTTCTCTATTGCACTTGCTGAGGTTCGCGCTTGGCGATTGCAACATTGTCGAATTCCAGTATGGAAAGTGTGATCCGCTTGTTGCTTATCCCGTGATCGGATTCGATGCGACGTCACAGGTGCTCCAAGAGGTCAAGGATAAGTGCACGGAGATTGGAATCGAAGTGGAAGAAGTCACCGGGAGTGAGGACGTGCATTATCGGGTGATTCGATACGACCCGCGATTGTTCAAACACACGATGATGTTGAATTACGAGTTTCCCGAAAGAGCGGGGGCACTGCATGAGTTTTTGGAGCACGTCAGTGACTCGGCCAACATTTGTTTCTTCAATTACAAGTACTCGGGTGAAGCGGTGGGCCGCACGATGCTGGGTCTTGAGTTTGACTCCGAGACGCAACGCAACGATTTTTCCCGGCAACTCGAAAGCGATCAAACGCTGCGTGGACGCTACGATTTATTGAGTGATGCGGCAGCCGCGCGCGTGATCGGCGACAACTCTTGACGACAACGGCCCGTGCGTGCTGCCGAATCTGATATCTTGGAGTCTCTGGGCAGTCTCCTTGTAGGCTCTGTAACCCGTCACCGAAGCCGGTAACAAACCGTGTGGTAGGCAGTGGATTCCGGTGAAAACGGATCCGTCATCGCTGCCCAAAGAGATTTGGATCTTTGTTGAGGATTGAATCTCTTTTGAGAATTGAAACCCCGTTTCTCAGATATTGCCATAAGGTTTGTATTGTGAAAAAGCAGCTCCTCCTTACCGCCGCGTTCGGTCTGGCTCTCGCATCTGTCCATGGAACCCTCCGCGCTCATGACGGACACAAAGAGGCCGGATATGTTTCAGAGGCCAGCTACGTCGTTGGTACGTACTCGCCCAAAGTGACCGGACACGATGCGGAAGCCATGGCGAACGCCGGCAAAGCGTTTGTCGCTTCACTCGACCCACAGCAACGCGAAAAATTGCTTGAGGATTTGACCAGTGGTGAACGAGAGCGTTGGACCAATCTGCCGCAACGTTCCGGCAACGGCGGTCTTGCGCTTGGCAAATGCAACAAAGAGCAGGTGCGTGCTTTCTGCGACTTCATGGCTACGTTGCTCAGCAAGGGTGGCTACCAGAAGATGTGTAACGTCATGTTGTCGGATGACCAGTTGCTTGAAAATGGGAAACCTCGAGCGGGATTTGGTACAGAAGATTTCTTTGTCGTCGTTTTTGGTGAGCCTTCTGCGACGGAGCCTTGGGGTTTCCAACTTGACGGACACCACCTTGGTTTGAACCTTTCGATTGAAGGTGAAAAGATCACGCTCGCACCCAGTCACACAGGTGCACAGCCCGTCATCTTTAAAATCAACGAAAAAGAGATTCGACCGTTGGCCGGAGAAAATGATCTCGCATTCGAATTGGTCGGCAGCCTCACGGAAGATCAGCAGTCAGCCATCCTCTCGGATCGACGCGGAAATCTGGCTGCCGGTCCCGGACAGGATAATATTCCGCAACTGGACGGCGTCGCTTGCAGCACCTTTTCGAAGGCGCAGGTTGGACTTCTAACGAAGCTCATCGAAGAGTGGGTTGGGATTCTTCCGCCGAAGCAGGCAAAGGAGAGAATGGCTGTTTTATCGGCAGAGATTCCGAAAATGAAGTTTGGCTGGCGTGGCGGTACGTCGAATGGTGACGCCATCTACTACTCCATCCAAGGGCCAACGGTGTTGATTGAGTATGCAGCCCAAGACCGAGGCGCAAATCACATTCACACGATCTATCGAGATCCAACCAATCCGTATGGTAAGCAGTTAACGAGCAAGTAGTTCGGTTGGAGTGGTTCCGCTTTCGCCGAGCCCCGTATCGAAGGGATCTCCCTTACTTCAGCAGGAATTGAGTGGACTCGATCGTCCTACCGGTGCCGTTGATATCCTGCAGCATCAAAGCGGTTCCCGTAAACGTGTTTTCATCGCCTCGCCAAAGGATTGGCAGGCGGTCCGCCAGTTGCTCGCTGGATTCGCTGACGATGTCCAGGGGAACACCCGTCACTTGGAGGAAAGCACGTTCCGAATCAAACCGATTTCCTGATCCATCGAAATTCACCTGATCGACTTCAAGCATGTCGTATTTTATCTGCATGGTGAAATCCGACCGCACGACGGAGTCGGTTACTTGCATCGACGAGAGTGCATCACGGTGGAAATAAAAGGCCGTTGCCGCCAACAGCGTGCAACGCTGCAATACGAGCTGAAGGGGTTCGATGGTGTTTTCGACCACAATGGCTTCGACGTCCGTTTCGAGACGTGATTTCACCATTTCGCACTCGGCTTCAATCAGCTTCAAGCAAGGCCGATCGGGTGAGATCAACTCACTTCTTTGCATCACGAAGGCTCCGCCGGTGCAATGAATCAGTGGCTCCGAATCGTCGACGCGCTGTGACTGGTCCTGTGAACGTTGGTGCTCCTGATCATCTAATCGGTCGGGTAGCTCGAATCTGATTGAGATTTGGTCCAGCGTAAACTCCGCGTCCTCGCAGACGATGCCAGGTTCATCGTGAGTGATCAGGAATACAATGTTAGCAATGATCCCATCGGCAGCGCTCAGATGAACGGAACGGTCATCGATAAGAAATGGGCGAAGTCGGTACGTCGATGAAGACGTAAGCCGAATATGCAGATCACCCTCCCGCTTAAGGTGCTTTTGCAGCGTTGACTCATCTGCGGCAACCAGCACACGATTGCCGGTCGTGACTTGTTCTTGGTGTTTTCGTGGTTCGGTTGACCAAGGCTTCCAAACGATCAGCATACAGGCCACCGCAATCCAAGCAGCTCCAATCATCCAGGGCAGAGGTCCAAAGCCTCTTCGTTGTCGTGATGATTTGGAGGGCTCGTGGAGTCGTGTCACGTCATGTCGATCAAGTCTTTGTTGACGGATGATCCTTGCAACCGTTGATGCATCGGCGATTCGTTGTTCGGGTGACTTGGCATGAAGCTTCGTGACTAAGTCCGAAAACCAGATCGGGATTCTTGGATTTGAATTCACGAGCGGTTGTGTCGGCTTAGATTCCACGGCGGTTAGCGTTGTTGCGATGGACGTGCTTTGGAAAGGAGTCCTTCCGGTCGCCATCTCGTGGAGAACCGTCCCAAGACTAAAGAGATCACACCGATGATCGACCAGCGTTCCCGTGATCTGCTCGGGTGCCAGATACTCTGGTGTTCCCAACAGGGTGCCGGCTTGCGTCAGCGGTGTTTGATTCGTTGAAAACGCGAGACCAAAGTCGGTCAGTTTGACTGTCCCTGTGGTGCTTTCGATTAAGACGTTTGCAGGCTTTACGTCCCGATGAACAACACCTTCGGCGTGCGCCGCCGCGAGTCCATCGGCAAGCTGGCTCGCCAGATGAAGCATGGTTGGAACTTCGAGCGGAGGATCGCGCATGAGCCTTTGGTGCAGTGACTCACCATCGACAAATTCCATCACCATAAAAGGAAGGTCACGTGTTTTGGAAACTGCATGAATCGAGACAACCGAAGGGTGGTTGATGGCTGCGGCAGCGCGAGCCTCGCGTAAGAATCGATCCGCGTTGCGTGGATCAATCAGCAACGCGGGGGACATCAGTTTGATGGCCACGCGTCGATGGAGTTCAAGATCATCGGCCTCGAACACGATCCCCATTCCACCTCTGCCGATAAAGCGAACGAGCTCCCAGTGCCCGACGCGTCGGATGCCGGTTTCCCGATGACTAATCCAAGGCAACAGATCGTGAAAGCCTTGACTGGAATGCGGTAGGGATGCGGGGCGAACGGACTTCAATTCCGCGAGTCGTTTCCTCAACAGATTTGATTCAATCTCCGGCTTCTGGCCGTAGATGACTCTTAGAGCGTCCGATCCATTGGCAAAGTCTCTCACAACTTTCTGACACTCAGCACACTGTTCGATGTGTTCGAGCCATCTCGCCTCGACTTGCGTGTCGAGTTCACCAAGACATAGGTCTCGAAGATCGTCTGTCGTTGGACAGTCCATCGTTTCATTCCGGCATTCGTGCTGATTCATCGACGGCGAGGACTTTACGCCGGATACGAAGGAGCACTCGGCTCTTCGCGAGATAGATGCGTGAAATACTTACTCCGAGTTCCGCAGCGACTTCGGAGGGTGATTTATTCTCAACGGCCGTCAACCAGAAAGCGCGCCACGTTCGTTCTTCGACTTCTTGTTTTACCTGTTCTGCAGCCCAACGAAACAGATGGTCTTGGTATTCCGCGTTCCAGTGTCGCTCGAACTCATCATCCGCGGGTTGAGCGTCCAGCATTGCGAGAACTCGCGTGTCTCCGCTGCCGGTGTGACGTGATTGCTTTTTGACCAGACGGCTCAATTTGTAGCGTGCGATGACCATGAGCCAGTTGCGAAATCGCCCGACCGATGCGTCGTATTGGAATCGGTCGATGCACTGAGCCACTTCGGTCAGAACCGTTTGTGAAAGGTCGGTCGCGTCGGCATCTTGCAGTCCTTTTCGGCGACCAAATCGGTAGACCAGTGGCCCATAAATCTCCACGAACCGCTCCCACGCCTCGGAATCGCTGGGATCCCGGATGCGGAAAATCAGGGTTTTTTTCGTGGTGAGCAAGGAATTAAACGCTCCGAGAATTTCTTTTTCAAAAGTCGAGATAGAAATCCACCATTGCTCGACAACCAATGATACCAGCCGATTCGAGATCGACTTCGGTCCGACGCAAGGATTCGGAAAAAGTCTGCCAGTTGGTCTGGCCAGTCTCTTCTTATGCGCTCGCAATCAGGAACACGACGATGTTTTTCCGCAACATGAACAGGTCCACTACCGCAAAAGGAATCGCCCGCAAACGAAAGCGAAGCTTGTTACTCGAGCCTCTTGAAGCGAAGCGACTGCTTGCGGGTGACGCGTCGATGGAGATGGCGGATGTGTCACCGTCGATGCTCGATCTTTCGATCGTTCATGGTGAGCCGATCGGCAGTGACATGAGCGGCTCGTCGATGCAAGGCGGCGGGAATTCCTTGCACGGTTCGCACAGTGATCCTGAGAACGCCAGTGAACATGCAGCTGCAACGGCTTTGGTTCCTTTGACGGCGGTCACTGACACATTGGTCGCATCTGGAAATTGGTCCGATCCAAACAACTGGAGCAATCGCGTTGTGCCCCCTGGTAACGCTAACGTTCTGATTCCATCCGGACGATCGGTCACCGTGGATCGTGTCATTCCTGAACGACTGCGTACCATTCGGCTGGAAGGTACGCTCAGCTTCGATACCCTGGTTGATACGGAGTTGAAAGTCGATACGGTCGTCAGCTTGGCCGGTAGCCACCTTGAAATGGGTACTGCCACGAATCCGATTCAGTCTGATGTGGCCGCCCGCATCCTGATCACGGATAACGGGGCGATTGATCGAAACTGGGATCCCACAGCGCTCAGTCGTGGCTTGATCCTTATGGGCTCAACCGACATTCACGGGGCGATAAAGAACTCATGGACGACAACGACTGCCGCCAATGCGCCTCGGGCTGGCGATTCGACGTTGACACTCAACGAGTCACTTGATGGTTGGCAGGTTGGCGATCGGATCGCAATCGCTGGGACTAAGTTTGAGACGACGATCGATCCAGTCGATCCCGAATTGAAGAGGATCGTTCCAGCAGGTGAAGAGGTCGCAACCATTACCGCGATTAACGGGAACACCGTTTCCATTTCGACCGCGCTTTCGCACGATCATCTGCCACCTGCACAGGATCTGGAAATCCACATTGCCAATTTGACGCGCAATGCAGTGATCCAATCGGAAAGCGCTGTGACTGACCGACGTGGTCACATCATGTTCATGCACAACCCGAACACGCATGTGGCCTACGCTGGTATCTATGATCTTGGACGAACAGATAAGTCGATCCTACCGAACGTAGCCGAGTTGGACTCCAATGGCGCTTTGGTGGATGGGACTGGCAATAATGTGAACGGTCGTTACAGCCTTCACTTCCATCGACATGGCACGGACGGACATCATCAGGCTTCAACGGTCACTGGTAACGCACTTGTCGGAACACCGGGCTGGGGCTACGTGAATCACTCCAGCAATGTTGAAATGGTCGATAACGTCAGCTTCGATGCCTACGGTGCGGCGTTCTACACCGAAGCTGGTGATGAAACGGGGTCCTTCATCGATAACCTTGCGATCAAAACGCATGGATCGGGACTTCCACCTCGATTCCCACGCCAGGAAGTTCTCTTCGATGAATTCGGACATTCGGGCGATGGGTTCTGGTTCCAAGGCGGTAGTGGTCTGACGATTCGCGGGAACGTCGCTTCTGGATCCACGGGTTCAGGCATGATCTTCATGGGAGTTGAATTCCCTTTCGGTGAACTCAACGGGATTCGATACCACGCCAAGAACTTGCCAGATCCTTCGTTTGCTAATGGTGCCGATTCTTTGCCTGTCGGTCTCACGTGGTTGGGTGAGGTGAAGGATAACATCGCCTACGGTTCGGCAAACGGCTTTCAAATGTACTACCACCGTACCGGGGTCAATCTGGATGTGCCCGGAATGTCTGAAGAGTTGTTGTATTGGAACTGGGATCTTCCGAGCAGTTTGGTGCAGGATCTAACCCTTTGGAACAACGATGTCGGTTTGAAGGGGCTCTACAACGTCGATATTGACTACAAGAATGTTCGCGTCGTTAACGATCGGAGTCTGGTTGGAACAACAGGTATCGATTTTTCCAACATCTACAACAACAACGGCAATCTCAATGCAGATCCAACGACGGATCCGTCCACTGCGCTCTACGAAAATCTGGATATCCGTGGGTTCAAAACAGGTTTGATTCCAGCACGCAATGGAGAGATCGTCGTAAACGGTGCGACGTTCGCAAACGAAACGGATGTCTACTTGACGCTTCCACATCAGGATCATCGTCAGATTGATTTTCGCGGGAATATTCAGTTTCTTCCGGTGACGCTCAACACTGAAGAGCGAAAGAACTTCGAGCTAGAAACTGAACTTGTCACGATCAACGTACTCGGTACTTCTTTTCTGTTTAATGACCGCATCACTCTGAATTACGGAGGTTTCCAGGGCGAACAACTCTACCGAGGTGAGCAGGATCCAAATTTCATTCCCTACCCTCAGCAACTGGCGGAGGAACCGTTCGTTCCGTCCCAATACATCGGACTGAGCAATGCTCAAATGCAACAACAATTCGGTCATTCGTTAGCTGGTGTGTCGTTGCCGAGCGATGCAGTGGAGGCACCCGAAGGATTCTCTGAAATGTTCATCGGACCCGCCTCACCTGACCCGACAAACATGATTCCCAAACTGAACTTCGGGCCCGATGGTTTCATTACGGAGATCTTGGATGGAACGCGAAACGCTATCCCTATCAAAGTGCAACAGATTCCGAATGTCATGTTGGGACAGAGTGACTCGGTCCAACGGGTTCTCAATCACATCGATTTGGACAACATTTTTCATGACCATGATCACGCCGATAGCCAGCTAACGTATTCGGTCGAGGTGAGTAACGATGGTTTGGTGGAAGCAAACATCAACACCGATGGAACACTGGATTTAAGTGTCGCTGCTGGTGGGTCCGGGTATTCAACTGTAGCCGTTCGCGCGGCGGATCCGCTTACAATTGAAGAACCTCCTGCCACCGCAACATTTCTGGTGCATGTCGGTTCGTCCACAGGCACGAATCAGCCGCCAATGGTCAATGCGGGGAGCGATCAATCGATCGATTTGCCGAACAACGTCTCGAACCTGGACGCGACGGTCTCAGATGATGGATTACCGAGTGGATCTTTGGAAACCACCTGGAGTGTGATCAGTGGGCCTGGAAACGTTACGTTCGGGGACGCACAAGCGATTGATACGTCGGCGACCTTTGCCTCTGCAGGTATCTACACGCTACGCCTGACGGCCAATGATGGGGCACTTCAATCGTTCGACGATGTTCGAGTCACCGTACGGAATGTTGATGGAAACGGGGATGCTGATGGAAACGGGGATGACGATGGCGGAGGGGATGGAAATGGTGATGGTGATGCGAACCAACCGCCGGTTGTCGTTGAGCCGATCTCGAACGTATCGCTGCTCATTAATGATGAATCGTTAACGGAAAGTGAAAACGGTGATCGGCTAGAGCGGAATAACCACGCCGATCTAAATCAAGTCTTTGAGGATCCGGATCATGCTGACAGCGAGTTGACCTTCACCGCTGAAAGCACGGATGCAAGTCTTGTTTTTCCGTTCCTCGATGAGTTGGGACACTTGGGTCTGAGCTTCGCAATCGACTCAACTGGATCTGCCCAGATCACTGTGACGGCAACAGATCCAGAAGGAGCGATGACCCAAACCACTTTTGACGTGATAGTCATGGATGACGAAGGGGATGAAGGGGATGAAGACGAAGGAGACGAGGATGAAGGAGACGAGGACGAAGGAGACGAGGGCGAAGGAGATGAAGGTGAAGGAGACGAGGGCGAAGGGGATGAAGGTGAAGGAGACGAGGGCGAAGGGGATGAAGGGGATGAAGGCGACGGAGACGAGGACGAAGGAGATGAAGGTGATGACGGCGAAGGAGATGAGGGAGATGAAGACGAAGGAGATGAAGGGGATGAAGGGGATGAAGGCGACGGAGACGAGGGCGAAGGAGATGAAGGTGATGACGACGAAGGAGATGAAGGTGATGACGACGAAGGAGATGAGGGAGATGAAGACGAAGGAGATGAAGGAGACGAAGACGAGGGCGAAGGAGATGAAGGAGACGAGGGCGAAGGCGATGAAGGAGACGAGGGCGAGGGAGATGGAGATGAAGGAGGCGCCGGAGACGAAGATGAAGGCGAGGGAGACGAAGACGAAGACGAAGGCGAAGGAGACGAAGACGAAACGGATGAAGGTGATGCGGACGCGGGTGATGCGTTTTCTGGAACTGGGCTTGGGGACACCGACGTCAATGGTGATGGTGTAACCACGTCTCTCGATGCACTACTGGTCATCAATCATCTCAGCCGGCACGGTTCCGGCCTGATTCAGGAAGTGGCAGCAACTCTTTCCCGCTTTATCGATGTCAACAACGACGGTTTCATCACTGCCTTCGACGCGCTTCGAGTCATCAATTTTCTTGGTCGTCAGCTTGGAAGCGAATCCGAAGCAGCCGTGCTGACCGATTCGTTATCGACGACAGAGGATGACATCGAGTCACCATTAGATGAAGACTTGCTTAGCCAATTAGCTCAAGAACAGATGAGGGAAAGGCGATTGGTTTAACACGGCATCGTGATGCGAGACGGCCGGAACTTGCCTTAGAAGACTTCGTACTGAATATCTCGCATGCGTCGGCCTGTAGCAGGATTCGATAGGCGCAGAAAGCAGGCGGCAACCCGCTGCGTCCCGACACCCAGGCTGCAACCTGGGTAGATGATCAAGATCCGGTTTTCTCCCTCCAGCAAGTTGAACTCGTTCGAGTCGACTCGGTGACCGTTGACCAAAACGATCGACAGGCTCGGGTGACTGATCATTAAGCGAGCTCTCCGCTTTGTAGGAGACCGGATCGTGCTTCGCAGCAAGTACGTCGGGGAATTGATCTCCCAAGTTCCCATCGTGCGAACGTACTCCGGATTCAGCCACTCTTGCTTCACGTATCCGTCACGAGCCTTGGTTCTCCAGGTCATTTCGTTTCCGCCGGGAAGCGACCACTGTGTCTTGCCCCAACGCTGGTGGTCCCACTGGTCCCGAGCAAGTTGAAGTAGTTCGGTGGCCGGGACCGATGCGGCGTCAATTGGACCTAAGACGCGAAAGCCCTCTCTGGGTAATGATTTTCCTGGTTCTGGTCCCGGACGTTGACAGGTGAGGTGCAGTCTTCCCGGTTCGTTCCCGAGACGGAAGTCGACTTGCGCCGCAAAGTGTTCGCGTCCCCATCGAGTGTCCGGGTCCATCGACGGGACCAAGCGATAATGCACGTTCAGTTTGCGTTTACCCTTTGTTCGGACATGTTGGGTCGCGCTATCGGACTGGTAGCCGATGGGGACACGCCATACGACCGTCACGTCCTCGAGGCTCTCGTCTTCGGACTGAAGAGAGAGTTTTAGCTGCCCGTCTTCGGCGAATACGCAACCGATCAGCTGTGGGAAATCTGGATCACGTGTTAATGCTTCAGGGGTCGTTGTGTTACTCGGATTTGCGATATGCGCGATCTTCTTGGGTAGTCGATCTCGCGTTCGGTGAGAGACGTTAAATCGGATTCGATCTGCAACCGAGCGTTCTGACATCGATACTTGTCCGTCGTTGCATTTGATCGAATTGATTTGATCTCGCGAGACTCCCGAAATGGCAAGCGTTAATGGAGTGTTGTCATTCAGTGTCCGAACCGTCGGCCGATTCAGTCTGTACGTGACGGTCGCTCCCTGCTTTTTTGATTCAATAATGGATGCATGACGAAATTGGCGGCGATAACCAGCGTATTGGTTCTGGTTGCAATGCCAGACGTCTTCTAGCGAACTCAGAAGCTCAAACCGCTTCCGAAGTTCATCGTAGCCATCGTTCAATCGGGGCGTGCCGTACCAGGCATGCATGGAATTCGTGATCATCGGGTGTTTCTGAGTCAGTTTCGCATCGTTGTACGCCCAGTCCACTGCCGTTCGAAACGCATCGTAGGGACGATTCTCAGGAGGCATGATCGGGCTCAAGACCTGGTGCATCTTCACATCATCAAAAAAGTGAAGGAACTCAGCCAAATGATCGAAGCCAGACCGTGTGAGTGAATCCAAGGTCCGCCGCAACACGGCTCGATGTTCCGGCCCGGGGCTAATGTCAACGAATGAATAGGCGTACGACAGCATGGGTTTGTCGAGCGCCGATTCCCAAGTGACCCTAACACCACTCATCTCCGCGAACGTCCGATTGGCATGAAAGTAGGTGATGTAGGGATGTGTGAGTGAATGACCGCCAATGGAGTTTCCACCACGCAGTAATTCCTTTGCGACCGGTAAGTAATCAGCAGGGCGATTTTCTGGTGAAAAGTTCCGGTCGTTTAGATACCATGTCCCCCGGATGCCATACTCTTCCATCAAGTCACGGGCTCCCTGATTGTCACTCGTCCAGTTGTCATCCCAGCGACATGACACGGCACGATGATGCCCGTTGTAAAGTGGCTCAATACTGATGTGGGCACGGTCGGCCGATGCAACGTCCCGATATCGGATGACCAAAACTTGCGACGATGTGCCGTCTTCTAACGTCTGGCCCGTCGCGGAGTTTACGACAATCGCAAAGCTCATCAGCGCCCAAGCGATTTCCGCAAACAAACGCTGCGCATGCCGTGTTAGCAAGTGATTCGGATGCTCGTGGTCCACGCTGTGCCTCAGGCGGTGAAGTTGAGATTGCTTGCGTTAGGTTCCGGAAAACTTCGCCGTAAGCCATTTTTGAAAGCCAGGTTCTCGCTCGTTTGACTCGGACGGTTCGACGTGAGCGGCTTGCCGGTCGATTGGAAATTCGATGGTTTGCCCATCGTCAGGTATCAACACTCGATGAGTGTGTCCCGATTGCTCAATCAACTGACGCAGACGTGAACGCGTCATGAGGCAATGATCGATTGATTCAAGGTGATTGAAAACGACTTTTCCTTGCGCGAGGTTGACGAAGTCGATCAGTTCGTGCTCACTGAATATTACATCCCTGCCGACGCCAAAATTCGCTGTTCCAGCAGGCGCAACGATGACTTGTGGTTGCAAACGCACGATCGCACGCTTCACCGTGTCGGTGAGAACGGTATCGCTGGTGAGATAGATCGTCGGTTCGTTCGGGTGCGACAGATAGTAACCAGCGACCGGCCCCATCAACCAACCCATCAGTCCATGTCCGTGTGTTGCCGGGATCACTTCCACGTGCAAGTCTCCGGAATCTTCCGTAATCGCTGCCGCCCTCAATCCTTTTTTCTTCAGGTTCGCGACATCCTGTCGGCTGCACCAAACCTTTAAATCGTGCGACTTCATCCAGTCGAGTGCGGGGGGATCCAAGTGATCTGGATGCTCGTGGGTGATCAGCACTTCCGTTGCTGTTTCCATCAACGGTCGGCAATCTGTAGGCAATTCTGTCAGAGGATTTTTTCGACGCTCGCCACGAAAAAATCGGAAACCCGGCAACGCACCGACATTCGACAGCATCGGGTCGACCAGGATTCGGTGCTCGCCAATTTCGATCAGGATCGTCGCGTTTCGAATTTGCGTCAGTCGCACGGACGCGTTCCTTCAGTGTGAATTACGGTTTTCGATTCACGCGATCACATCGTGGAGCACTTCGCCATGGACATCCGTGAGACGCCGCTCAAAACCGTTGTGATAGAACGATAATCGTTTGTGGTTCAATCCGAGAAGATGAAGGATCGTTGCATGCAAGTCGTAAACGGTCGAAACACTTTCGACGGCTCGGTAACCAAATTCATCTGTGGCTCCGTAGGTAAAGGGCGCCTTAACACCCGCCCCCATCATCCATGCGGTGAAGCCGTCCGGGTTGTGGTCTCGTCCGCTCGCACCCTGTTGAAACGTTGGCATGCGACCAAATTCCGTCATCCAAACGACCAACGTGTCGTCCAGCAAGCCACGGCGCCGCATATCACGTAGCATCGCGGCGCACGGCTGATCAAGTACGGGACCATGCTTTCTGTATTGGTCCGCTAGTTTTTTGTGACCGTCCCAATTGCTGACACCTTCTCCGCCCGTCTGATAGGCGCCGTTGAATAGCTGCACGAACCGCACACCACTCTCGATCAAACGTCTCGCCAAGATACAGTTTCTCGCAAACTTGGCTTTTAGCGGATTGTCGGGATCATTTGCACCGTACTCATCAAAAATGCTGGTCGGTTCGGTGGATAAATCAGCGACTTCGGGCACGCTCAACTGCATTCGCGCCGCGAGTTGGTAACTCGAAATCCGCGCGGCCAATTCGGTATCACCTGGAAACCGATCCAAGTGCTGACGATTGAGTCGTTCTAAAAAACTGCGTGTAGAACGATCCGTCTTTTCCGAAATGCCCTCTGGAATCTTCAGGTGATTGAGCGGTTTGGTCGCGGTGAACTCCGTCCCCTGGAATGCCGCAGGCAAAAAACCGGGGCCCCAATTGTTGACGCTTGATTGCGGCGTACCCCGTGGGTCAGGAATAGCAACGTACGCTGGCAGATTGTCGTTCTCGGTGCCTAACGCCCAGGTTGTCCAGGCTCCCATGCTCGGAAAGCCATCCAGTGTGTATCCGGTGCTCATAAAGTTTTCGCCTGGCCCATGTGTATTGGTTTTCCCAGTAAGCGAATGAATAAAACACATTTCGTCCGCCAATTCACCCAAATGCGGAACGAGGTCAGAGATCATCTTTCCGGACTCACCTCGAGGTTGAAACTTCCATGGGCTCTTGGTGAGCATTCCTTGCTGGCCTTGGAACGTTACCAACTGGTCAGCTCCCGGCATTGGTTTGCCATGCCGCTTGATCAACTCCGGTTTGTAATCGAACGTATCGATCTGACTGCAAGCGCCGGCACAGAAGATGACCAGGATCCTTTTTGCGGCCGGGCTGTGGTGAGGTTGTCGTGCTGCGTATGGCAACGCTGGGTCGATCGATGGCCGGATGGGTGAATCGTCGGCGTTCGCTTCCGTTTGGCTCAACAAGCTTGCAAGGGCGACGTTACCGAGCCACGCACCTGAGTGACGCAGAAACTGCCTCCGATCGTTGGTTGGGCTCATGCGGATCTCGCTATGGAATGAAAACAAACTCGTTTGTATTCAACAGGGCTCGAGTCAAAGACGAGAGTCCTTCTTGTTGAATGAAGGAAAGACTGTCGACCATCTCTTGGTCGGTTGGATCGCGTTGAAAACACAGGTGCCAGGCTCGACGAACCTGGTCGGACGGATTGGTTGCATACTGTTGCAGACGCTGAGCGAAAAGCTCTGACTGCTGGATAACGAAATGGCTGTTTAACAAATTGAGCGCCTGCAACGGTGTCGTGGATCGGCTCCTCCGTGGGACGACCATGCTGGCGTCGGGGCAATCGAATGCTCCGAAAACATGTTCGCGTTCTTGACGAACACGCGTCATAAAGATCATTCGTCTCCAGTCCTCGGGGCCGTACGATTGCTTCGGATGGTAGTGCCGAACATTCTCCATCTGGACTTCGAAGGGACTAAAGCCTGGGCCTCCAGCGTCTTCGGTAACCAGTGTTTCGGCCACGAAGAGGATGGAGTCGCGAATGCCTTCGGCTTCGAGTCGACGAGGTGGAAACCGCCAAAGCAATCGCGTTGCCGCGTCGGTTCTTAACGAGCTCGCGTTCGGACGACTGTCTTGGCACCATGTTTTCGAGCGCAGAATGCATCGATGGATATGTTTTAGCGACCAGCCGTTTTCAACAAGTTCTTTGGCGAGCCAGTCCAGCAAATCAGGGTGGGTGGGACGCGAGCCATTGAGACCGAAATCACTCGGCGTGTCGACGATGCCGATACCAAAATGAAACTGCCACAAACGATTAACGATCACCCGTGCGGTCAACGGATTCTGTTCACTGACGATCCACCGAGCAAGTTGCAAGCGTCGCGTTTGTTCGGGCGCGTTGAGTTCCATGGGTTCGGCGCTGAACATTTCGAGACCACCAGGGGCAATGCGTTCCCGTTGCGCGTCGGGCTCACCGCGGTAGAGTCGATAA
Source organism: Planctomycetota bacterium (assembly GCA_039179795.1). GTDB lineage: Bacteria > Planctomycetota > Planctomycetia > Pirellulales > Pirellulaceae > Rubripirellula. The sequence continues at coordinate 44,534 of JBCDEM010000024.1, forward strand.
GTGGGACCAGGCTGGGAAAATGTCCCCGCATAGACCTTGATCCGCTGGACGAGTGATTCTCGTTCCTGTTGGAGCTTGTTCAGTTCTTGAAGCCAACGGCGTCCATCGTTTGCCTCAGGTTCAGGAAAACGATCGAATCGATAGATACTTCCCCCACCGTTCACGTCCGCGTGACGATCCTCTGAACTGGCGAGCATCGTCCAGGCACCCGACTCTGATGCTGCCTCTACCCGGTAATCAACCGCAAGCCGATCCGCGTACCGTCCCGTTCGGTCGCGACCCCAAACGATGCGGTCGATCTTGGTCGGTTGCGCGAATTTGATTTGAACGTAGCCGCCCTTGTTCGATGCGACGATCCAACTTCGAGAATTGCCATGCTCTCCATCGTTAACATGTTCAAGTTTGTGAAGCTCATGCACAAAGTTTCCGGAAGAGGTAGCGACTGCACCTTCACTAGCCAGCGCTACGTTCCGCGTACCGGCGTAAACTTCCAGCTCATCAATGCACGCTTCGGAATGATTGTTGGTGTCAGCAATCGAAAACCGAATGCTGTGGGCGAGTATCGGTTGAAACCGCTCCTCGTTGATCTTTGCGTTGACCGAGACTCGACGAGTCGGCGGGACTTCGTGTGATGTTTCGGCATGTTCCGGTTGCAAAACGATGACGTCGGCGGTGATCGCCGAACCGTCCCCTCCGCCGAAGAGAAGGACTTCACTTTCGGGCGACAATTGGTGGACGCCCGCGTTGTAAAAGCCGCTCCATTTGGCGACGTTGTCGATGGATCCTTTTCCTGTTGCATCCAGCCGTTGGTCAACGGTACCGAGGTGGACGTCTCCTGATTTGGAACGAAGGACGTAACGTGCGTTCGTGGAATGGGTGGCGTAGCCCGATCCCCAACTGATCCAGACTCGATAACGACCGCTCGCGCGTGATTGGTACCGGACGATCTCTTTGTCGGGTGAGTTCTTCCACCAGGTGTACTTAGAATCACCCTGCCACCCGTCACGGTATCCTGACTTGTCAGCTTGGCCTTCCGGTGGGATTGCGTGCCGTGCATTCGATTCATCCAAGACGAGGTTGGCTGGTTGATCGACGGCAACGAATCGTTCGAGTCTGTCTTTCAATACTTCGATGCGCTGATCGAGTTCGACGATGGCTCGTTGCCGCCTCGGCGTAATCGGCAATTCGCGATCGCTGTGATGAACGCCAGCGAAGACAGCTTGCATCGCGTAGTAATCACGTTGTCGAATCGGGTCGAACTTGTGGTTGTGGCACCGAGCACATCCCGTCGTTAGCCCCAGGAATGCAGTTCCAGTCGTATTGATCATGTCGTCCAGCTCGTTCATACGCTGCATCTTTCCGAGCTTTGGGTCTTGCCCTTTGACTTGATCGTACGGCCCTGCCACGAGAAAACCGGTGCCGACAGGCGCCCCGACGGCGTCACCAGCAAGCTGTTCCAGCACAAACTGATCATAAGGTTTGTCGTCGTTAAACGATTGAATCACCCAGTCGCGATAGTGCCACGCATGGGGTCTCTCGCGGTTGGTTTCGAATCCATGCGTTTCGCCAAAACGAACCAAGTCCAGCCAGTGGGTAGCCCATCGGCGACCGTAGTCCGGACTTGCCAGAACCTCTTCAATAAGTCTCTGCCAAGCATCGCTGCGGCCGTCATGGACAAAGGCATCCACTTGCTCTGGCGTTGGTGGCAAACCATGCATCACCAGGTAGAGTCGACGAATGAGTGTGCGGCGATCGGCTCTCGGGCTCATCGTGAGGCCTGCATCGTTCAATCGCTGTCCGATCAAATCATCCAATTCGGTTGTCTCGTTTCGTTGAACCGGTTGAAAGGCCCAATGCGAGAGCTCTACTTCCTCATTCTCTGGGCCATACCGAGCCGGAGTTCGTGCACCACTGAGAATCCACTGCTCGAACCGTGCAATTTGCTCCGCCGATAGTGATTCATCCGGTGGCATTTGTTTGCCAGGAACTTCGTGACGAATGAGCTTCAGCAGGTAGCTCTCATCTGGTTTCGTCGGCACGATCGCGGGTTCGCCCGAGTTTCCGCCAGATCGCATACCTGACAAGCGATCAAGCCGAAGCTGACCTTCCTGTTCGTCAGGTCCATGGCAATCGAAGCAATGATCCTGAAGAATTGGTTCGATGTCCGATTCAAAATCGATTGCGTACGCCGCAACCGAGGGAACGAACAAAGCAGCTACCACAGCAAGCAAACGCTGGATCACGCACGTACCTCCGTCATCACGGGCCTACGTCGAGCAACTGGGACCTGTCTTCGAATCATCGTTTGGGGGCTCCGAGAGAACCTTATGAGTTTAACACGACCGGGTGACTCGCAGTTCTCGAACGCTTTGGTACAACTTGGCAAGGCGATCAAACAAAATGGAATAAGGGAAGACCGATGACGACCGACCTGCCTCTCTCCGGAATGAGGATTCTGATCCTCGTGGGCGAAATCTATGAAGACCTTGAGTTGTGGTATCCGAAGCTTCGACTTATCGAGGCTGGAGCTGAGGTCGTCGTTGCTGGTCCAGGCGCGGGCGTTGTTTACGCGGGAAAAAATGGATACCCCTGCCGATCGGACGCATCGATTTCCGATATGAGGGCGGATACCTTTGATGGTTTGGTTGTGCCTGGTGGGTTCATGCCGGACAAGTTGCGACGTGATCCCAAGGTGCTGCAGTTGGTGAGAGACTTTTCCGAGTCAAACAAACTGGTCGCTGCGATTTGTCACGGTGGTTGGATTCCCATCTCTGCCAAAGTCTATGACGGCGTGCGCGTCACTGGTTCCCCGGGCATTAAAGACGACCTGATCAACGCTGGAGCGATTTGGGAAGACGCCGCAGTCGTTGTCGATCGACACTTTGTTTGTAGCCGCAAACCGGACGACCTTCCGGATTTTTGCCTTGGTATCCTGCAAGTTCTGTCTCGTTGAGCGCATCGAAAGCCGCACTCAAATCGAACGTTGATGTTCAACACTTTCCGCGGCGCCCAAGGTGATGTATTTCACTGCGTTACGTTCCAATTCACTGTATTACGTTGCATTTCCTGGGGTCGAACCGGACTGATCGTACGTCCGTGATCGGCATGTCTCGCTTCACTGGTGCGCGAGGTTGCGTGATGCGCAGTTTTGCGTTTCCAAAGCTACGCCATGCGCATCGGCCCACAAAAACAGTGAGGTTGGTCTTGACGCGGCTACAGGTGTAGCCATAATGGCGACATCATTAGTTTTGGAGGGGGAAGTGGCAAAGAAACAACGGCGTGAGCAGCTTTCGGAAAAGCAACGCGAGATCATGGAAGTCGTTTGGGAGTTGGGCGAAGCTTCGGTCTTTGAAGTCCGTGACGAACTCGCCAAGAAACGCGAAGTCGCCCGCAACACCGTTCGCACGATGATGGAGCGATTGGAAGAACGTGGTTGGCTGACGCATCGGGTGATCGGAAGGACGCACTTCTATAGCGCCCTGGTTGATCGGCAGGACAACCTTGGCCATCGCGTTGTCGACATGGTCGACAAGGTTTGCGGCGGCAGTCCGGAAAACTTGATGTCGGCTCTCCTCGAGTTTCGTGGGCTGTCGGGTGATGAGATATCTCGCATTGAGAAGATGCTCAAAGACGCAAAGAGGAGGGAAAAGAAATGAGTGATTTGGTTTCGCTATTGCGTGATAATCCGCTTCTTTGGATCTCCATCCAGGTCATTTTGATCTTTGCGATTGCTTTACTGCTATCGCCGCTAGGTCGATCGGGAGCCTATCGGCACGCGTTGCTAAAAATCGGACTGAGCGCTGGCGTCTTCGTTCCCTTGATGGTGGGAGTCTGTTGGAAAACCGGTTGGGAGATCCGCCTTCCCGTCCTGGCTTCAACCTCCTCCGTCAATCAAGACCCGTCCATTCCCAGCCAGTTAAACCGACGCAAGCCAGAGAATTTTGAACGTCCGGAACAAGGTGTTGCCGAACCTTCCAACCGGTCGCAGAACGATCCATCGAATGAAGGGACCGCTTCGTTTGTCATGCCCGAGAATGAGCAGGAGACGGACTCGATAGGGCGACGTGAAAGCGAAATTCAAACAGGAAATGAGCCGATCGCTGTGGAAACGAATGGCGATGACGCTGGTGAAAAACAACCATCCAATGGAGAGCGTCTTTCGTTTGCGTCAATCGTGTTTGCGATCTGGTCCGCTGCCTGCATCGCATTGCTTTTAGGTTTGATTCGATCGATTCGTGCGGTATGGCGAATCGCACGGTCATCGACCGCCTTGCAGGACGGTGAATTAGAGTCAGCCAAAAAGCGTGCGACGGCGATTTTGGGAATTGATCGATTCCCAACGATCGCGGTCAGCCGAGATGTCTGTCTTCCAGCTGCGGTTGGTTTGGGGCCTTGGGAGCGAATCTTGATCCCGGTTGGCTTTGTGGACGACTTGGATCGTCGGCACCTGGAGCAAGTGCTCGTCCATGAAGCGGCTCATCTGATTCGCCGTGATCCGTTAACGCAAATCTTTGCCCGTGTTGTCATTGCACTTTGGTGGTGGTGCCCACTGGTCTGGATGTTGAATCGAAAGCTGAGTCAAGCCAGCGAAGAAGCATGTGATGACTACGTCTTAAAGAACTTCGAGCCGACCGAGTACGGCACAACTCTGCTGATGCTCGGGAAGCTCATGGAAAAAGGCCATCCAGCGGTTGGAATGGTTGGTTTGTTTGGAACGAGATGGAATCTGGAACGCCGTATTCAAGGCATCCTGGACCCCAAGAGGAAAAAAATGACATCTGTAAACAAAAGAAGCATCGTTTTCGTTGCCGGTCTTTTCGCAGCGTTGACGGTTGTCAGCAGCGTGACTCGTCTCAGTGGTCAAGACGCTGACGACAAGCCTCTGGCCGTGGGCGTGCGTTTACCATCGCCCGACCGAGGCGACGTGATGCGAGGAATTAGGGCAAGGAACGAGCTGCTCAAAAAACTTGTTGTCGCGCGAGACTACCTACAGGAAATGGGTTTGCCCGAACTCGTGAAGGAAAGCGAAGGACGAATTCGCGTGGTAGAGCTTGAGCTTCGCGATCTTCAGCAGCGAATGATGATTACCGATGCACAAAACGTGGCCGTCGGGCACAAGTATGAAGCCGGTGAAAGGGTGGTTGCCGGTCAAAACATTCCAGGTGAAACGGTCGTTCTTGGTCACAAGCTGGCTGATAACGTTGTGATCGGCCACAACTTGGAACGGGATATCGTTGCGATCGGTCACAATCTTGATGAAGAAAAAGAAGTAACGCACAAAGTGCTACGTCAACTCGAGAAAGAGTTCAAGAACGCTAAGACCGATGCGGAACGAAAAGAGCTGGAGTTCTATTTGATGGTCGTTGGAGATTCGATCGCCAAAGGCTACAACGGCAGCTGGAAGAACATCATCGACGCTTCGTCAGTGTCGTCGGATTCCGACGAAGAAAAATCGTCGTCCTATTTCGGCGACAATGGCCCGGCCGATTTTCAGAAAGAGATGCGTGATACGATTAAATCGTTGAGCGTAGCGGTCGAAGCATTGCAGCAAGAGGTGAAACAGCTCCGCGATGATCACGACCACACGAGCGGACACTAGCCGATCGCGTGGTTTTTGAATCGAGAATGGAAACCTACGGCACAGAACGGCGACGACTGCTTTTGAGTAGATCATCATACTTCAACTCCTGGCAGTCTCGCGTTCTGTTGCTTGATTCGATGGCGTCCTAGAACTGTCGAAATGAATTCTCAAAAAGCTCGTCGAAGTTCCTGAAAACTTGGTCCACAACGAGCGGCGATTCAATGCCTGGTGACTGCTCGGATTCCAGCAATCGAATCGTCTTTCGGCTGATTTCGTTGATCACCAGAAGCGCGTCAATCGCCTCATCGTTATTGACGTCGGAAAATCGATCTCCGGACCGCGGCGTTCTCGCGAAGTGATCTCTCGCGATGCGATTGATGATCATGAGGGCATCCAGCACCGACGTAATGTCATCTCCATTGACGTCTGTTGGATGGGAGTGGTTGTGAAAGAGTTCATCGTCAGCTTCGGCGATCTGTTCGGCCGTTGCATCGTGCTGGTCGAACTCATCACAGGCTCTATCCAACACTGATGAATAATCGGATTCTTGGAATCGATCCCAATCTGTTTCATCCAGATGAAAGTGTTCGTCGTGTTCGTGATCGTCGTGATGATCGTGATCGTCGTGATGATCGTGATCGTCTAGATCGTGAAGCTCCACTTCGTGGTCGTCGTGATCGTCCATTCCGTGGTCGTCGTGATGATCCGAATCAACGCAATCCACATCATCGACTAGGTCGTCGTGGTGGTGGTCATCATCGTCGTCATCGGAGTGCAGGCTGTCTTCGTGATCGTCATCGGAATGGCATTCTTCTGAAGTGCTGCATTCACCATCGTCCGTCACGTCATCGTCCCCGTGATCATCGTCTGAGTGATCATCGTCGGTTTGATCGTCGTCGGTTTGATCGTCGTCGGTTTGATCGTCGTCGGTTTGGTCGTCGTCGGTTTGGTCGTCGTCGGTTTGGTCGTCGTCGGTTTGGTCGTCGTCGGTTTGGTCGTCGTCCGTTTGGTCGTCGTCCGTTTGGTCGTCTTCTTGATCGCTGTCATCCCCATCGTCATCAAAGTCATCGTCTGGATCAGGCGAGCCAACTCCGAGCTCAGCGAGGTAATCCACCCAATAGGCGTCACGCGCTGGCGGAGACTCAGCGAAGGCTGGTAAGGCGGCTCCGACGACACCGCCACTGACGATCGCCTCTTCGGAGTAATCCTCCGGCATTAAGGCATCAGAAAAAGAAATTCCAAACTGTTCCTGGAGTTCCGCGTTGGTCAGTCCAACGAGCTCACTGCGCACGTAATTTGACAGCTCGCCGCCTGTTGGAACCGGGACGAAATCGGGCGCCTGTGCGTAGAAATAGAGTCCGACATTCTCGAGACCTGGTATATCGAGTGTGATGCGGTCACGTTGAAAGATTGGTGGCACGTTCAACAGGTTTGGTTCGTCAAAGAATTCATCTTCGATACCGAACAGCCCACCAGCGAGACCCACGTCGTGCGCCGCATCAAGACTGATGTTTTGTCTTTCATCACCTGGATCAAATAGATCGCTCAGCGGAAGAAACTCAACATCGCTGATCTTTAAGTCGCGACCGTCGCGATCCGGTGCACTAATACGGATATCCTGCAGTGCTGAAATCCGAGCTCCGTCGATCGTCGCGTCGCCCTGTCGTTGTGCGGCAATTCCGACGAGGTAACCATCAATGTTTACATTTCGTACGGTAATGTCGTTCTGATTGGCAAACTGATCGAGTTTCAGTCCGACGGATCCTTCACTGCCAGTGCCGATCAGCTCGATGTTCTCGAACGTGAGTCGGCCAGAGTAGGGTGCCGCGATTCCAGAAAGTGGCACGTTCCAGGCTGTGAAGTTTGAGAAGGTCGATTGCAATTGATCTTCATAGGCCTGAGGAACCTCGTCCAAAATGTTTTCACCTACGAAGTGTTCATCGTTGTCGTCGCGATTGTCGGTGTGAAGGTACGCGACGTTTAGTCCACGTGGAACGTTGTACGTGATGTTGCCGTCAAAACTGGGGACCGGAACATGTTTTGGACGAACGCGCGTTCCCGGCGTTCCGATCAGGTCACCGTTGGGCAGGTTGGCAACGTCGACGAGCTTTTCTCCCATATCCTTTTCAACGAGCCCAAGCGTCCAGTAGATGAATCCGTGCCCAGAAGCGCCCGCCACGACGTTGTCTTCAACCGTGACGCCGGGACCATGGAACCAAAACCCGTCACCTTGCCAGCCAAAGTCTTGTGTTAGCACGCGGATGTCAGGAGATTGATCGGGGTCAAGTTCGAAGTCGGGTGGGTTTGGGTTTCCATTCGGATTGACGGTTCGAATCGCGAGGTTGCGTACAAACGATCCCACTTCATCACCCGCCTCGGTGTTGTAGGCTGATCCGGTGATGTTGTGGGAAACGTTGTCTAAAAAGTCGACGTTCGACGAGTGATTTACGTACGCCCAACCAGGGTCGTCACGGACGACGGATCCTTGCACGATCGCCGGCGGACCGCTCGTTCCTCCGCGATGAAAGTGGACGGAGTAGCGACCGCGCACATTAAAGCCGCCAAGTTCTTCTACTTCCGTGAGCGCTGTCCCTATCGATCCCTCCGATTCGCTAACTAACCTCCAGTCTTCCAGGTCGATGCTCTTGTCCGTCCGCCCTAGTCCCTGAAACGACGCGTACCGGACATCAACGTCGTTTGTGTGCATGAACATGACGTGTCCACGGTGTTGGGCGTCGGTGTTCTCCGAGGTGAACTGGACGTTTCGGCTGAGGTTCGCAACATGAACGGATAGGTCGCTCCGTGGAGCAACGTGATCGCTTTGCAACGGTTCATCGAAGCGAATCACATCATCGATGATCTCGGTGATCGTAACGACTTCGTCTCCGGCTGGATCATCGGGATCGACTCCTGCGATCGTTATGGTGTCACCAACTCTCCAGTTGTCAGGAATCGCGGACAGTTGGATTTCCGTCGCACCTTCCACGGCTTTCGAGGAGTCAGCGAGAGTGAGAAACGATGTTTTTTCCGCTCCGTAAATGGTCGTCTTTCCATGCAGAAGTGCACCGCGACTGATCAGTCGGGGATCCCAATCGCGGTCGATTGCACCGTCATCCGCAAACACAACTCGAGCGGTGAATGCGTCTTGGATCGGGTCGCTTTCTGTGCCGATGACCAAGTGACCAGTCGTCGTTGTCACAAGCGAATCAACGCGTAACTCTGTGTTGCGATCCGTTGCGAAATCGAGCGTGCCGTCGACACGAACGGTTTTCAGTTCCGGACTTATCACGGAGTCGACCGTTACACGAAGTCCGGCTGGAATGACAACGTGAGCACCTTCACCGGGAACTTCCTCGCCGGTCCACGTGCTTGGATCTGACCATTCACCCGTGCTCACGGCGGTATGGGTCGCTTGCTCGAGATTGACTAATTCCATTGCAGGACCCATGTGTCCCGCTGTTTCCATTTGACCGTGACCGTGATCATCCATTGCACTCATCGGTGAGTTAGCCGTTTGCATCATCACCGGTGTATGGGTTGCTTCTTCGCCATGTGTTGCCATCATGTCGCCGGCAAGTAACTGTCGTGTTTCCAGGTTTTGCAAGAGAAGGCGTCGACGCTGTGCTTTGCGATGCGATGCTTGTTTGCGTAGTCGTGGCGATTTCGTCGTGCTGAATGCTCGAGAGATCTGTTGCAGCCAGGTGTCGTGATGGTTCGACATGGTGACGCTCCGATGAGGCCGATGAGGATCGGCGAAAGGGGATACTCCAAGAGATTCCGAAGTTGGAGCCTGTATAGAAAAGACGAGTCGCTCGGCGCCTTCATGAATCGGGTCCATTGCTGGAGGCGGTGACGCCGTCGAGCTGGTCGCGATGCAAAGAATTACCGCAAATCCAAACATGGTGGAATCATTCCATGGACAGGTGGTGCATCAGCGTTTGCCCCTTCGTCGTAGCCCTAGGATGGCAACCGAATCGGGAGAGCCCCGCTTCGAGCCAGTCGCAAGGCCCAAAAGCTGAATGAGCGATAGTGAGGACACCGATCGACGAAATGCCGAAACCGGTGTCCACGCTATTTCTTGCCTGGTCGATCAGATTCCTTTCTCCGAATACTCAAAATTCTTCGAAGTGTCGTATACTTCAGGCGTTAACGCCGACGCTCAGTTGAACCATTCGCCTCCGCCGACGTTGTCCTTTTGCAACGAACGTGGAATGATTCACACATCGTGCGATCGTCTTTTCTTTCCGTTGATCTATCTGAGGACCCCTGTGGCCGAGGCTGCAACAACCCGCGCGAGCCTATTGATCCGGCTACGTGATCAGGCAGATGCGGAGGCGTGGTCGCAATTTGTGGACATTTACAGTCCGCTCGTCTTTGGGTTTGCTCGTCGTTGGCACTTTCGCGAAACCGAGGCCGCTGATCTTGTTCAGGAAGTGCTCAGCGAAGTGTTTCGGTCCATCGAACGTTTCGAATACGACCCGCAGCTGGGTAAATTCCGCAGTTGGCTTTACAAGATTTCGAAACGCAAAGCCATCAAGATGAATCGCAAGCGACTGCAACAGATTCACGGAACCGGGGACTCGGTTGCACTGAGAATGTTGCAGAACTTTCCCGACGATACGAACGATCTTGAGCGCGATTGGGAGGACGAATATCGGTCGCATCTGTTCCAGTGGGCGATTGGCGAAATCAAGACACAATTTCAACCAAAGACCTGGTCGGCCTTTTGGTTCACCGCGGTCGAAGGTAAATCACCGACCGAGGTCGCTGAGACGCTTGGGCTCTCTCTCGGTGCGGTGTATATCGCCAAATCTCGGATTACGAAACGATTGGGCGACAAGATAAAGGAAGTTGATGACAGCCTGTGAATCGTGTCCGACGATTGTTCAGCTGAATCAACTCTTGGAGGATCAGCTGGACGATGATTTGAAGAGCCGTCTGACGGAACATGTTGGACGATGTGGATCTTGCCAATCGAAACTTGCTCAGGCATTGAGCTCGAACGTGGTGTCTCAGCTCTCGGGATTCGAATCTCAACCCATGAATTCGAGCGCGCTCCTTCGCGTGAAAGATCGACTCAAGGCTCTGTCGTCCTCGAGGGCAAAAGGATCGCACGATTCGAACCATCAAAGCGAGCGTGTGGGCGCTTTCGTTGATCGTGCGGTACTCGAACAAGACGGATACAAAATTCTCCGGATGGTCGGGAGGGGCGGGATGGGCGTGGTGTTCAAAGCTCAGGAGGAGTCTTTGAATCGTACAGTCGCATTAAAAGTGCTTTCACCTGCACTCGCTGGAGACAGAACATCAAGAGAGCGATTTCTTCGTGAAGCTCGATTGGCGGCCGCGATCATTGATGAACATGTCGTCACCATCCATGCCGTTTCCGGTCGTCTACCACATCCGTATCTCGTGATGGAATTCGTTGAGGGTGAATCACTCGAGCAGATGATGCATGGGTCTCGAGTTCCCCCGTTCGAAGAGGTGGTTCGTATTGGAGTGGAAGTAGCAAACGGACTTCAAGCAGCTCATCAAAAAGGCGTGATTCACCGTGATATAAAGCCCGCAAATATCTTGATCCACAACCAGTCGGGCAAGGCTCAGATTACGGATTTCGGTTTAGCGCGTCTCAGCGGGGATTCGCGGTTGACCAAGAGTGGCATGTTGATTGGGACTCCCGGATATCTCGCGCCAGAATCGGTAGAGAATTTGGACAATGTTGATCACCGCGTCGACCTATTCGGTCTCGGTGCCGTGTTGTATGCCATTTGCAACGGGAAACCACCATTCCATTCGAACTCGCTTTTGGGCTCACTGCGTCGCATGTCGACGGAAGTGCCGACGCCCTTGGGTGAAGTGAATGCGTCGGTTCCCGACTGGTTTTCTGAGATTGTTATGCGTTTGCTATCGGTATCCCCCGAGAGGCGATTTGCCAACGCAGGTGATGTTTCATCGGCACTTCGTGCTGGAATTAGCCAGTCAATCATTAAACATTCAAACGTCGAGCAGGTTCACCCCAATCAAAGAGAAACACTCAACCCTGATGCGGTGACGACGGTTGAGAGACCTTCGCCCATGCCGGCACGACGTCGGTGGGCGCCGCATCGAATCGGTTTGCAAATCTGTTTGTTTCTCGTGTTGCTTTGTTGGCTGTTATGGAATCGCCCCTTTGGCTTAGATGCCGTTGTTGAATCGGCCGGTACGCTATCTGACAATCAGGCGAGTGAGGAGCGCGCTGGCGAAAATCAGAACGGCGTTTTCTTCGTCCGCGACGTCGATGATACGAAGGCAACACCGTTTTTCCGGCTCGAAGATGCGATGGCGAATGCGTCATTGGGGTCAACCATTGAGATTCATCAGACTGGTCTCATCAACGTGGCTCCGCTTGTTGTTAGACGCTCCCGTCAGGTTCCTGGCGAACGATTGTCAATTGTCGCTGGTAAGGGGCATCACCCGATATTGGTTTTCGAACCGATCGATAAGCGTGGTGTGGAGGCAATGATCGAAACAGAAGTGAATTTGGCACTCCAAGGAATCGAACTAAGGTTGCCGCCCGAACAGTTCGAACAAGACTTCGCTCTGATCGGAGCAAAATCGGGAAGTGATGTTTTTCTTGAAAGCTGCTCGATCGTTGTCGAGGGGAATGGGACCGGCATTTACACCGAGTCAGATCTCAATCTGGAAAACTGCGAGATCGTAGCAACGGAATCTTTGGGCATCCGTGTGGAAACAGAAATGGAAATCGCCATACGTCTGCGAAACTGTTGGCTAACGAGTAACACCGGCTTCGGGATACTTGCGAAAAAGAAAACGTCCGTCGAGCTTCAGAGATGCACGCTCATGTCGGATCGCCCATTCTTGGTCGAAAGTGACGCTTCCTTTGATGAGTGTCTCGTTGCAATCACGGCGGAACGATCGATTTTCGACTGCGGTGAAGGTGTCCTGCAGTCCGATCACGATGAACCGTTTGACAAAACGGTTTCTTGGATTGGAAGAAACAATGTTTTTTCCGGGGCGATAGAGACCGATGGGGCACTGGATCCATCGTTCAAAACTGGCCAGCTCGATTTTGAAAAATGGTGTCGTCAGGTGGAAGAGATCGGATCGCGCTATGTCAAACATCCATTCGACGGCGAGATCGTCTCCACCTATAAAATGATCATGCAGTCTGACGTGCGTCTATCCACCCTAAAGACGGTTGTTCCGATCGATGCTGGTGCGCAATTGGGACCGTAGACAGTTTTCGTTTACGGAGCCGAAACTTGAAAGAGCTATGCCGAATACAACGCGCTTCTGTCACGATGTAATACGTGACAGAAGCTCGCTTTGAAATGAGAGTTGTTGGATAGAGTCGTTAGGCGCCGGGGCGTTGGGGTGCGACACCGCCACCGGGTTCTGGTTCATTTCGGTCACCACGACGACCTTGGCCGCGACCACCTGCTTCGCCGGCACCTCGTCTTCGCTGACCAGGATTGCCCGCGGCATCATCGCCTGCTCCTTGTGGACGCCCGCGTCCTGCACCTTCACCGCTGGCACCTCCCCGACCGCCACGGCGTTGCCGTTGTGCTTCCATGGCTTGGGCGAGTTCTTGGGCATCCAAGCCATTGCTTGAATTCTCATCAAATTGCTTGATCATGGCCGCAGCAATCTGACTCAGGTCTCCACCCTGTCCAGCTCCGCGTGAACCACGCTGCCCAGCACCCTGACCCGCGCCACGCTGACCCTGGCCGGCGCCGCGTTGACCCTGACCCGCACCGCGTTGACCCTGGCCTGCACCGCGTTGACCCTGGCCTGCACCGCGTTGACCCTGGCCTGCGCCGCGTTGACCCTGGCCTGCGCCACGCTGACCCTGACCTGCACCGCGTTGACCCTGGCCGGCGCCGCGTTGACCTTGACCCGCACGGCGTTGACCCTGACCTGCACCACGTTGACCACCTTGCATACCTTGCCCGGCACCTCTTTGTCCGGCTTGCCCAGCACCACGCTGTTGTCGCTGCGCGGTCAAGGCGGCGGTTAACTCTTGCACTTGCAATTCGCCGTCGCGACTATTGTCAAACTCTTTGATCATCTTTGCGGCCGTTTCTTTTGGATCGCCACCTGGACGACCTTGACGGCCCTCTTGCCCTTCGCGATTACCGCGTCGGCCTTCCGGTGGTTGCGCAATTGCCATCGATGCTATCAGGCAAACGCATGTCCCGAATGCCAGTAGTATTCTTTGGTTGATCAAGTGAGACTTCATTCGATGGTTCCCGTACGAGGTTGATGTCAGAGAGTAAGTGAGAGATTTGGCTTCACGGGGTAACGGTCGCATTCCAAGCGGCGGCTACGCGAGAATTCCGTCGGCAACTTTTCCAGCGACATTCGTCAATCGGAAGTCGCGCCCGGCGTAGTTGTAGGTCAGCTGTTTGTGGTCAAGCCCGAGAAGATGCAGGATGGTGGCATGCCAGTCGTGCGTATGGACTTTGTCTTCAACGGCTTCACGACCGATCTCATCGGTTGCTCCGTAGCTGAAACCTGCTTTGACTCCGCCGCCTGCCATCCACGTCGTGTAGCCTTTGTTGTTGTGACCACGACCATTTCCCGAACCGTGCGGTGTTCGACCGAACTCACCGGCGAAGATGACCAGCGTGTCCTTCAACATGTCGCGTTGTTTTAAGTCTGCCAGGAGCCCAGCGATCGGTTTGTCGACAGCTTGACAGGATTCCGGAAGTTTCTCTTGAAGGAGTGAATGGTGGTCCCAGCCATCTGTGTTGACTTCAACAAATCGGACGCCTGATTCAATCATCCGTCGTGCGACCAAACACTTGGTACCGAAAGCGTTCGTCGACGATTCACCGATACCGTACATGGATCGCGTGTTCTGTGATTCCTGGGACAGATTCATCACGTCCGGCATCGACGTTTGCATTCGGAATGCCAGTTCGTAAGACTGCATGATGCCTTCGACTTGTGGTTGATGCGCTTCGCGATTCAATTTGGCCTGATTTAGCCGAGCCAGCAGGTCGAGTTGGGTGCGCTGAGCGCGTGAATCCAGCGTTGAATTGCTAATGTTGGGAATCGCTTCTCCGGAATTGCCACCGCCCCGTCGACCTCCGGGACCACCTCCGGATTCGCCCGTTCCAGCGTTGACGCTTGTTGCTTCATATCGAGCTGGCAGAAACGAGCTTCCAAAACAGACTTTGCCTGAACGTCCACCTTTTCCGAGTACGACGAATCCTGGCAAGTCCGTGTTTTCTGTTCCTAGCCCATAGACAGTCCACGAACCAAGGGACGGGCGAACAAATTGTGAGGAACCGGTGTGCGCGGCTCGTTCCGCGGTTGGATGATTGGTTTGCTCACAGTGCATACCACGAAGCAAGCACAGATCATCCGCGTGCTGCGCAACGTTGGAGAACAGATCGGAAATCCAGAGTCCGCTTTCTCCACGTTGTCGAAAGTCTGCGATCGGCCCCATCAGTCTGCCGCTGCCTTGAGACTTACCATTGCCTCGAACCAAGTCGGGTTTGTAGTCGAGCGTGTCGACGTGCGATGGTGCCCCATTCATGAAGAGCATGATCACGTTCTTTGCACGCGGAGCAAAATGCGTTTCCTTCGGAGCAAGTGGGTTGTCACTGGAGGCCATCGCATCATGCGTCGCCATCGCAGCGAACGCGAGTGAGCCGAATCCTGAGTAGATCGTTTGAACGGCTTGTCGACGGTTGATACGGTTCATCGTTTGTCTCGCGGTTTTGGGCTTATCGCCGCTTTCGAAAAGGTGTTGGCTTGGTTGCTGTGATGTCTTGTTCGAAATGTCGTGTTGAATGGTGTCAATCCAAAACTCGGAAGCTCGCACTGGCCATCAGTGTTTGGCAGAAAACCGAGAGTGGTGTTTGTGTGTTGAGTGCTGGGCCCGCGTTACCGCGCGGTCCACGCCCTCCGCCACGCGGTCCCCCAGGTCCGCGTCCGGCTCCGGCCCCCGGACCCATAGCAGAGTTGGATCGTGTTCCCGACCCGCGTCGATTTCCGATCCCGCCTGAACCTGCTCTTGCAGTGTTTGAACGGAACGTCAAACCGGTTGATTGAAACTCTTGAAAGAACTGTGTGCTCGCTTTCAGTTCTTCCGGAGTTGCCGGGCGACCATAGGACCAGAGGATTGCCATTCGAATCTGATCTTCTCGGTTGTCAAAATTCTGCTCCAGCATGGTGGCCATACCTTGCGCTCGTGCGATGACAAAATCATCATTCATCATGTAGAGCGCTTGAGTCGGCACGATCGACTCGGGCCGACCGGGACTGGTAATGTTGGGATCCGGGAAACCGAACAGCTCAAGAGCGTCGGGCAGCGAAGATCGATCGATGGGCAGATACACCGATCGATGTGTGTCGTTGCCGCGGGAGCCGCCTCGACGGCTGCCCACGCCGGGTGCTGATTCTCGCTGTGGACGATCGAAAGTCAGTTGGCCAGCCATGGACAGCATGGCGTCGCGAAGCGACTCAGCATCGACCTGTCGAGGATTGGCACGCCATAAAAATTTGTTGTCGGGATCGGACGCATAATTTGATTGGTTATAGGCAGAGCTCCGTCGATAGGTATCCGTCAGCATGATTTCCCGGATCATCGTTTTGATGCTCCAGTCGTGTTGCATGAACCGGATCGCTAGATGATCGAGCAATTCTTGGTTGCTCGGTTCCATTCCATTCACGCCGAAATTACTCGGTGTCTCCACCAGAGGTTTACCGATCAAGTGCGCCCAAATGCGGTTGACCATCACCCGCGCGGTCAGCGGGTTATTCTTGGAAGTCATCGCTTCGGCAAGTTCCAAGCGTCCTGAGGATCTTGTGCTGGTCTCGGTGAAATTCAAATTTCCAAACACTTGAACGAAACCACGCGGAACTTCTTGCGCTGGCTTTTCAACCTCGCCACCAAACAGGATGTTGGCGTTGACCATCCTGTCTGCTTCCTGCACGCCCATTCCAAAGGCTTTCGCCGAGCCATCAGGATTGAGAGCTGCTAATTGAGTGGCGATACGGTTGCGATTGTTTCGAATGCCCCGACGATCCTTGCCTCGCATGTTCTGCATTTCGCGATCAAGTTCGGCGATCTGCCGCTTCATCGATTCCATTCGCTGACGACTCGCGCTACTGCCGCCGGAGGATTCATCTTGCAGAGGAAGGAGCAGCAGGTCACTAGGTCGGTGGTTCTGCGCGATCCGAGACGTGCCATAGTACGTCTTAGTGCTGTAGAAGATGCCGGCCATGGCGTAATAGTCATCCGTCGGAATCGGATCGTACTTGTGATCGTGGCAACGGGCACACGCGACCGTTAAGCCTAAGACTGACTGGGTCAACGTATCGATCTGTTCGTCGACCATGTCCGACATGAACTTGCGCGGGTTCTTTTCATCATGATGCTTCAATCCGATCGCGAGAAAGCCGGTTGCGATTAGATTCTCCTGCCACTGTTCGTCAGACTTTACCTTCAACAGATCTCCGGCGAGCTGTTCGGTGACAAACCGATCGTACGGCGTATCGTCATTGAAGGAGTCGATTACGTAGTCGCGATATCGCCATGCATGCGGGTAAGGCGTATTTCGGGAACCGGATGATTCGGCGTATCGTACGACGTCCAACCAGTGTCGGCCCCAACGTTCACCGTACTGCGGTAGCTTAAGCAGCTGATCGATCTTCGCGGCAACCGCCCGATCCGGTTCGGTTTGGTACACCGCTTGGAAACGCTTTATTTCGGCTGGCGTTGGTGGAATGCCGACAAGGTCAAAGTAGATGCGTCTCAGGAGCGTGTATCCATCGGCTGCCGACGACGGACGCAGGCCTTCTTCTTTCAACTTCTTTGCGACCAAGCCATCGATGGTTGCATCGTCTTGAGCGCGAGGACGCTGGAAGGACCAGTGTTCCCGACGACCTTTTTCAATATCTTGCTTGGTGATCTTCGTTGAGAAACTTTTGATTTCACGAACGCGTGGATCGGGGGCTCCCATGTCAATCCATCGCTTGAAGTCTGCGATGACGGACGCGGGCATCTTTTCACTGGGTGGCATTTCATAGCCTTCCCAATTGATGGCTTTCCAGATCAGACTGGCTTCGGCATTGCCTGGAACAATGGCGGGACCAGCATTGCCGCCCTGCAACAAACCGGTCCGCGTATCTACCAGTAATCCGCCTTCGCTATCGCCTGCCTCCACACTGTGACACTCGTAACAGTATTTCACCAAGGCTGGCCGAATGCTGGTTTCAAAAAATCGAATCTGCGCCGCAGATGGTTGTTGAGCGTTGGCAATCGAAGCCATGCCCGTAACCACCAACAGCAACAGACCCGATCGCACCGTCGAGGTGGCTGATAAATACCAATTGTTCATGATGAGTTTCCTTCGCGAGACACAAACGTTGTGTCTTATTCCTATTGCCTTCGGTTTCTGTTTCGTCGCTTTGGCGGTCGACTCTTGTTGGGGCGGTTACGTCCGGTGCCTTCAACGATGACACGGGCAAGATCTGAGGACCGTCCTGGCGAAACCAAATCGAACGTGACGGTTTTTCCATCTTCGCTCAGGGTGACGCGATCACCGCTTGCATCGTCGTTGAGGTTGAGTTCGCGCCTCGAGTTTCCTTCTCCAGCACTTCGAAACGTGAATCGCCGACTGCTTGCCAAGAGTTCTTCGTGTAGGACGATCAAGCCACGGACGGGGCGATCAAACGTGATTGATCCCGTAACACGTTGAGCTCGCCGCGGACCTCGTTGCGTTTGAGGCGAATAATGCAGGAGATAACTGCGAACGCGCTCACCAGGCTGAATCGTCGCTGGTGTCAGCTGATCGATCGACGTGTATTTCCCGGGCTGAGAAATGTTGACGTCCAAGTCATTCGATAGCTCGACGGCATGACCTTCCGTTGCGATGAAGATATCCTCATCACTTTGAACGAATCGGATCTGTCGTGGCCACGGAGGAATGAAACGGATCGTGCTGGTGGAACCGACAATCCCCGATGCGATCGGCCACAGCTTTTCAAAACGTGCCGCATCAAACCCAACATCTTCGATTCTGTAATCCGCGCCGATGCGAACCGACTCACCCTCGGTCAACAGACGCTTCACTTCCGTTTCTCGCGGGAGGACTTCTACTTCACCATCAAACACGGAAACGTTTGCAAAGCCGTCTTCACGGAGATCGATTCCGAAGGACGTTCCCAGGTCGATGACCTCAGCGTTGGGGGTGTTAACGGTGAAGCCTTCCGCGCCCGGTGGTACCGTTGCTGTGAGCAGGCCTGATTTCAATGAAGTCGTTGCGACATCCGTCAACTCAAATTCGGCCGGACCTTCCAGCGTTACTTCAACACCCGTATCAAATTCCAGCCGTGCGAATCCGTCCGTCAAACGTAGCGTTGACGCACCCACTTTTCCGCCAACGGCGAGCTGCTCCGATTTCCATTCCGCATTCGTCAATTGTGCGATGGTGACAAAGCCCTGCTGAGTCTCCGCTGTCACTAGACCAAGATCATTTGCTTCCTGATTTTCGTCCTTCAAGTTGTAAAGTGCGACGGCAATCATGACGCTGGCCGCCAACGCGATGAACCCTGCAGTGGACGTCCACCACCGGCGTCGCAATTCAGCGTCAGCACCATCAACCGAATGACTGTCTGGATCGACGATTGATTTTGTGGCTTGGTTGACTGAATCGCAGGCGATGTTGTCCGCGTCATCGGTCGAGAGCGTTGGCAGCTCCGTCGCCATCGCTGCATGCAGGTCGACGAGCGCGAGGTATTCGTCCTGAGCTGCCAAGCTATTTCGAAGGATTTCGGTCAGTTCGCGCTGTTCAGATTCGCTGGCGATACCATCCATCACAGCCGATGTCAGTTGTCGCAATCGCGTGGAATCGTAACTGGATGGAGTGTTCACGAGGGAACCTCCGGTGATGCGAGTTTGCCGTTAACGCAATCCATCAATGCTGCGCGTATGCGTTGCAGTGATTTGTAGAGAGCAGCAGCACTGCGATCCAACTGGTTGGCGATTTCTTCAACCTGAGCTTGATCGAAGTAGTATTTTTCAATCAAGCTGCGATTCGTCGATGACAATTTGCTCAGGCAATCGCGTAACGGGACGACGCGCCGGTCGAGCTCTGGTGCGGTTTGTTCACGTCGAGCCAGGAGCGCGGCCGCGACATCTTCGTCGAGAAAGCTCTTCCAGCGGCTTTGTTTGCGGAGATGTTCTTTCGCTTTGATCGCCGCGAATCGACATGCCCAGGGTGTAAAGGGTTGTGAAGGATCGTACTTGTCGATCTGTTTCCAGAGTGCGACGGCGGTCTCTTGGACGATCTCTTGAGCGTCAGCCGCATGGGGAACGATCGCCATGACGTATCGCTGAATCTCCCGCTCACTTTTCAGCAGGAGCCGCAAGAAGTCGTCATGTTTGAGAGGAGAATTCACGCCAAAGTCCAGGCTGAACAACGAAAAAGCCGTGTTTATAGTGACTTTGCGCTGGGGATCCGGTTTTGGACAAGTTTGTGAGAAGTTTTTGGAAAAGCTTGCGTTTGGGTCGACGCAGGCGAGAAGACGCGGAGTTCCTGGTGTCTGAGTCCCCAGAGATAGATTTCCCCGAGATGGGGGATTCTCCGCGTCTTGTCATTCGTTTTTGAATCGAGCCCCGCCCTACTTGGCAACGCAGTACAGGTGCGTGTTGGAACGTAGGTAGAGACATCCATCGCTGACGGCCGGTGTTGCACCGAAACCGCTCTTGTCGAACGTCATGTCATTCGAAGCGAGGATGGTAAACTCCGGTTTGGCTTCGATGACATGAATCATCCCGGCGTTCGTGGTGAAGTAGATTTTTTCGTTGGCGACGACCGGCGAAGCGTAGTCTCCTCCTCCGCCACCACCACCGCGGCCGCCCCGTCCTCCAAAACCTCCGCCTCCGCCGAACCCTCCGCGGTCGCGACCACCACGCCCAGCTTGCTGACTCGATCCACTTCCACCGGGAAGACGTTCTTGGAAAACGCGTTCACCGGTCTTGGCATCCAGGCATTCGACGACATCACCGCTGGATGAGAACATGCGTCCGTCGACAATGACTGGTGTTGCGTAGCGGGATCGAACTCGACCTTCCCAAAGGGTGTTTGCATCCGTTACATCTCCTTTGCCATCGACACGAACGGCGTAAGCATCTTCACCGGTGGCATACACGACTCCATCATCGACGATCAAACTGACCTGTGCGTTTCGTGCATTCACTCCGTTGGCATACCAACGCAGTTTGCCCGTTTCGTTACTGAGTCCCCAGATTTCGCCAATCACGGAGATTGCGATTTCGCTCTTATCCCCATTTTGAACCAGCACGGGTGTTGTCCAGCATTCCCCTAGCCCGTTCGCCTCGGCTCGGTGAACGACTTTCCCTGTCTTCTTATCAAGCCAGACGATTGCGAGCGATTCGTCCGCCGCGTTTACGATCACATGATCATCGGTCACGATCGGGCTCGCCGCCGAACCAAAACCTTTCGCACTCGGTTCTGCGCCGACACTTTGATTCCAAACTTCATTCCCGTCCAGGTCGTAAGCGTAGACTCCCGATTTCCCATAAAAGGCAAAAACGTGTGTGCCGTCGCTGGCCGGCGTGTTACTGGCATAGCCGTGAGTGGTCACCCCTGGCGGTCGATAAGGATCTTCCGGCATTTTGGCGTCGACGGTTTTGGTCCAAAGCTTTTCGCCAGATTTGCAATCGATGCAGATTAAATGCCGTTTGAGGTCTTCGATGTTGCCCGCGCTGCTGCCCATCCCATAGCCGGAATAACACGTCACGAAAACGCGATCGCCGACCACGATGGGACTCGAGATGCCTCTTCCTGGCAGTTCGATTTTCCATCGCATGTTCTTGTTTTCGCTGAATTCGATCGGTGCGTCCGACGAACTGATGCCCGAACCGTTGGGTCCGCGGAATCGCGTCCAATCCGCGTTGGCGGGCGTCACGAACAGTGTCGCGCAGAGGGGAATGGCGAACGCAATCGATTTGGAAAGAAGAGGCATTTCAGGTATCCGTATGAGAAGGAGGTCACGCATTCGGTTGGGCCGACAACGATCACTGTGCCTGAGGCGAAGAAAAAGCATGCTTGGTGATTGAAACCACAATGGAACAGAATGTTTCGCAACGATCCAAGAAACGGCCCAGCTTCGGAGAGTTTTTGGATGTGGCCCTACCGCAAATGGGCTCTCGCGGCTATGAAGGGCGAGATCGCGTGTCCCGGATCTGGCGCGGGGCTGTCCGTTCGCACCAAGCTGAATACGCTCACGCGTTGCCGGCGCAGAGGGATTCGTTGCCTCATCCGTTTCCGGTGGCGAAGCCTGCATTCTTCGGAGATCACGACGATGAAGTTTTTCCATGCGAGATCGGTCATGGGCATTGTGTTTGCCTGTGTGGGGTTGCTCACGCTCCTGGGCCATCCCACGCTTGCACATGAAAGCCATTTGCATTTACAAGATGAGCAAGGCGGTTCAACAGCCGACGGTGAAAGTCGATCGCCGGAAAATGAAAGTCAACGGACCGTTGTGACACTACCGCTGAGTGGTCCTGTCGCGGAGGCTTTTCAGCCGTTTGCTCCGGAGGTTACCGCTCGTGTCTCAGGTCCCCATCTGATCGTTGAATCCAATGCGATGCCGCGCCATGGCATGATGACGGGGATTCGAGCTTGGTAACAACAGGTCCCGCTGCCTCAACCATTTAGCGGAGACAACGCGTGGCGTTTGCCTTTGAATCCACGTCCCGCCGATGAACCGATCTCCGTCTTGGAAGAGCCACTTCGTGGAGCGATCGCGCTTGCCGTCAATGGAGTTCCGATCTTTTGTGCGTTGAACAACCGCGCCGAAGACACGTTCCTTGCTGGAGAGTTGGATCAATGGGGCGGGCATTGCGGACGTGGAGACGACTACCATTATCACATCGCCCCCATTCATCTGGAGGAACAAGTAGGCGTTGGCAATCCGATCGCCTATGCACTCGACGGCTATCCGATTCTTGGTTTGTCGGAAGCAGATGGTGAGATACCTGAGGGTCTCGATCCATTCAACGGCCATACTCACGATGGCAACTACCACTATCACGCCACCAAAACATTCCCTTACATCAACGGTGGTCTGCATGGTGTCGTTCAAATGCAAGGTGACCAGATTGAACAGCCGAGAGACTCGCCGACGAGGCCGGGACAACCGCCACTACGAGGAGCCAGGATCACCGGCTTCGAGCGTGACGGGACCGAATTCGATTTGACGTACGAGATCTCCGGTAAGGAAGCGCACGTGCGATACCGGATCCTCGGTGATGACCGAGTTGAGTTCACCTACTTGAGTCCGGACGGTTCTGCATCCACGCAAACCTACCAGCGTCGACAGCCAGGCGAACGAGGCCCCGGAATGAGTCAGTTCTGGATAGCGGGTATCGCTGCTTTCGTGGCGGTAATAGCGCTGTTGATCGCCATTCGAAAGTTCTTCCGTAGGTCCTCGTCGCCGATCGCTCCGATATAATCGAAGCGGTATAGCCGAACCGTCGTTCATGAATACAGCACGATGACTCTCTCGAATTTAACGATGTGCCGTTTCGTCAATTTTGGTTTGATCGCTTCGTTGGTGTTTGTGGTTTCGGGCTGCGATCGTGTTGCACCGCAAGTTGCTGCTAAAGCTTTCGTTCCCGCTACGGACGTGACGCGGCCCATGGTTGGCAAATGGGGAATCGATGGCGAAGCAACATTGATCCTTGAGCTTGAGGGAAACCAAGTGGTTATCTCTGCTCCAGAAAACGACACTTGGCGGATGGATGTGTTGGACGCGAAGATCGTTGGTGATGAAATACATTTCACCCAAAAGAACTATCTACACGATGGTTCCTCGCACCCTTTCAACGGCGTCGCCTGTAATTCGATTGTGAAGTTGTTGGATGACGATTCGATGGAGTTTGGCATGACAACGGTTCTCACGCCTGACTACGAAGCTGACGTGATGGTTCGAATGGAGTAGATGTCATCCGTTTGTGCATGGTGCAAACGTTGATTCGGATGAATTTTGACAGCCGCAATCACGAGTTAGTTGCGGACGTAGGGTGGGTCTGATACAACCCGATAAACCTGATCGGGCGGTACAGGTCTAGCTTGGTGTTCTGCACCGTGAGCGGCGTTGCGCCGTTCGAGCGTTTACCTCGCCATGCATCACAAGGAAGGCTGTTTCAGACACGCTATCGGACCGGTAGGGTCCCTATTCAAGGCGAGTCTGGTGCAACCTCGCCAATCGTGGTTACGCCGCGAATAGGGACCCTACCGGTCCGGCGAGTCAGTGAGCCTTCCATGTACCAGGTCGTGAAGTAGATGACCGCCCGGTCAGGGTTTTGAATCAGGGATTCTGAAGGTAGGTGGCTAGAGGTTAAGGCGGGTACGTGCGTTGTGAGTGCTCAGGTCACGCTGGAACATGTTCGCGATGCCTATCAGGCCGGTGACCCGGAATTGGTGAACCTATTCGTTCGCTTGATGCGGGACGTCGAGCAGCCACTGCAGCCACCGCCGAGAGAAGGTGTTTATCGGTTCGAGGATTTTCTTGTCGAAACGCAATCAAGCGAGTTTCGTCGCCAGCCGCTTGATCAGCAGGCGCAGTATCGCATGGAGAAGCTTGCGAAGCTTGAATCCGATGACGCCGAAGAGCCGCTCTCCGATCGATTGCGCAGCCATACATTGCTTTTGGAGATGTGGGAGGCAAATGACCGATTTAGCCGCAACTGTCTGATCAAATTGATCGCGGAACTCCCGCTGGTTTACGGACCGTTCAAAGCGCTCAAGCAAATCTTTAAGGAGGCCGAGGCGAGTGACGACACCGAGGTGTTTGGTGCACTTTCCGCTCGCTTCGATCTAGCGCTGTCGACTCGTTCGCACCAAGTTAGCCAGCGAACGCTCGCTTACTTGGCTCGACGTGGTTGGCGATATCTGCGCAGGATTGGCGAGACGTTCCCTGCCATTTATCCGGACGTCGTGACGGATTTCTTGATTCACTATCAGGGTTACGCGTACCAGTTTCGCGACACCTGGATTCTGAACCACATCTTCTTCCACGAAAAGAAGATCCACACCCGAACGAAGTTTCCTTTGGGCTATCAAGTCCCAAAGTCATGGCGTAAGCATCGCGCCTTCGATGACCTCTGGCGTCGAAGTCCTCGACCACTCTTCAGCCTGCTTCAGCATTCACGATGCGAACCAATCATTGGATACGCCGCTGATTGCTTGAAATCGGATTTCCGCGCAGCACTCCGTGACGTTGAAGCGAGCTGGGTCGCACGTTTGACCAGTGCAAATGTTGAAGCAATCGACTCGTTCGTTGTTTGGATCTTGAACAATGTGCCAAAGTTTGAGCAGTCCAAATTTCGTGACTTGGGTCTGCATGACGCGGTTTTGAAATTGTTCGATTCCGAAGCGCGAGACGCCAAGCGTTACGCAGCGAACTACGCAAGGACTTACGCGCGGGACTTACCCGTTGAACGTTTGATTCAGTTGATTAACAGTTACGACAGTGAGGTTCGAAAACTGGCGACTGACTTGATCCAAGCCCGAGATCCACGTCAGGAAATCGGCATTGATGCTTGGGGTGAATTATTGCAAACGGAACGAGGGAGAAAGATCGCCGAAGAAGCGCTTCGAAAGAACTTTGGTGCAAGCGAATTGACTCCTGAGTGGTTTGCGAGTCGATTACAAACACAAGATGAGTCGACGCTTGAATTCGCTCGCCAGCGATTATTGCAACTCCACTCTCGCGAAAGCTTGGGATGGCAATACTTTGCCGAAGTGATCGAGCAAGTTGACGATGAGAACTGGCTGGGTAGCGATACGGTTGATTTTTGCTGTGACCAACTCGAGAAACTGACGATCGCTGAGATTCCCGTCGATCGGCTTCAACGGCTGCTAATGCATCCGAATGCGCGGCAACGCGTCACGGACTGGATCGAGATGGGCAAGCTGAAAGCGTCTCTCCTGGGTGTCGATTTTCTCAAAATGCTCGCTTATCAACCGAGTTTCGACAGCGATTCACGCATCGCAGAAATGCGGCAGTTTGAATGGGGCAAGAGTTCGCTTGACTTCAACGAGTCTCTCGCCGCCCAAGTGATGGTGTGGTTGAAAGATGTACGACAGTTTTCACCAAGCGATCTTGGTTTCGATTGGCTCTTGCAGCTAGTGCAACGAAGCGAGCCGCTCTATCACGACTTTGCGACAGAGACGCTGACGAAGTCATTTGTTCCCGCGGATTTTGCCAGTGAAGAGACTGCCAGTGAAGAGACTGCCAGTGAAGAGACTGTCAGTGAAGACGGCGACACCGAATCGGATGCATCGGGTGAAGCAGGCGAGATCAATATCGACTTGGAAGGCGCGTCGTTTGTCTTCACCGGGAAGCTTGCAACGATGACACGCAGCGGTGCTCAAGGCATGGTGACCACTGCTGGAGGTGCCAATTCAACTTCCGTGACAAAGAGGCTTGATTATTTGGTCATCGGTGATGACGGTTCGCCGCTGTACGGCCAAGGACGTAAGGGAAGCAAGCAGACCAAAGCGGAATCGCTGAACGAGCAAGGCGCTGAGATCAAGATCATTTCGGAAACGGCATTCCTGCAAATGTTGGCGGGCGAACAAAGAGAGTTTTCTGAAGACACCGTTGAAGCGGGTTGTCAGCGACTCTGGTCAATGATGTGTGATGCAGAGAAACCGGACGAGCCACTTGCACGGTTTGCACGCGCCTATTTGCGACATCATCATCCCGACATCTGTCTTTTAGAAACGGATCGTCCAGTCGACCCGGGAGCTGAAATACCGGCTGAGTTCTTAACGTTTGAGCGGGTGATGCCGCTGTTCCTAGACAGCCGTCGTCCGCTGCGTGAGTTGGCTTTGGAGTTTTCGACGTATGAATTTGCACGTTGGGCTCCACCGATCGACGGGCTTGTCGCCATGTGCGACGCGGACCATCCCGAGGTGAGGCAGTTCGTTTCGATGGCGCTGACAGTCGATGACACGCCCGAGCACCGTCGCTACCGAGTCGATCCCGAAGTGTTGACGGCCGATGCGGTCTACAGTTTCTGTGAGTCTCGGAAACCGGAGACGCGACGGCTGGGGATGAAGCTGATCGACTTGAACCCCCGGCTCAAAGTGCCCGAGGAATTATTCCGTTTAACAGAAAGTCCCGATGGCAATGTTCGTGCGTTTGCGATCCGAACGTTTTGGTCGTTGTACCGAGAACGCGGCACGACGCCACATTGGAAGCCGACGCCACCGCCCGAGACAACCACAAAAAAGAGGCGTCGGAAAGATCCCATTGATGTGGGTTCCGGTGCACCGCCGAAGCCGGAGTCGCTTCCGGCGGAACATCAATCGCTCCATGACTTGTTGCGACGCATGCTTTTCTCCGTTCCTCCGGGGCGTCCCCCGAAAAGCGACCAAACGGCAGCGGACGACATCGTAAAGCTCCGTCCCCTGCCCGCGCGCATCGCGAAGCTAAACCTCATTCAGACGCTGCGGGATTTAGCAATCGAGGACGCCGCATTTACGAAAGTCGTTCTTCCTTTACTGCGAGAGTTCAAGAACTCTCGCGGAAAGAGTGAGCGTGACGCCTGTCTAGTTGCCGTCACTCGGATTGAACATCAATGGGGAGAGAGTGTTCAGTCGTAAACGTTGATGGACCTTTTGATTTGCAGACCTTTCGCTACGCGTTCCTCAGCCTTTTGCTCTTATGTCAGTCACTGAAAAATACCTCAGCTATCGCGGCGATATCCGGGCCATTGTCGCATGGGGAAAGGGCATCGCCTTTACGACGGTCCATCCGGACGGTCTCGCGTCAGCTGTCTACCGTGTTGAGCTTGAGACGCTAGAGCTTCAATCGCTTGACCTGCCCTGCGGAGGAGTCTCACTTGCGTCCTCGGACTGCTGGCGCTCTGACGTCGAAGTGAAATCGACCGGTCGCTTGTGGGTAGGTGGCGATGACGGTCAGATCTATCACGTCAAAGGGAAGGCGAAAAAACTTGAAGCATTGAAGTTGGAGCTACCGGCCCCCGCGTCGCAACTCGAGCTCCTTTCAGGGTCCAAACTCGCAGCCATCTGCGACAATGCACTACTGATCTTGGATGCTGAAAAGGATCAAGTGCTGCAGGTCATCGAATTAAGCGAGAAGGGAACATCACTCAGCGCGGATCCGACGGGACGGTGGATTGCCATCGGCACATCCAAAGGCGACGTGGCCATCTATCAGTCGGAAGAATCGGACGAGTTTCAGTTAAGTGAATCCGCCAAGCTGCACGAAGGCGTTGTTTCATCGCTTTTGTTCGAACCGGAAGAGTTGCGTTTTCTTTCAGCTGGTGCGGATCAAAAGCTTCTGTTGACGCATGCGCGTGGAACGCTCGAACCAGAGGATCGAGGTCGCGGCAACAGTCATAAAGATCTCGTCACAGCGTTACTTCATGTCACGGGAGAGCGGTTTTTGTCGGCGGGACGTGATAAGTGCTGCAAGACTTGGGCACGTGCTGGATCATCTCGTCCCGCTACCTTCGATGATGCCGTTCCGGCTGTTGTCGACGCGACGATCGTGAATCTCCATCAGCGTCCGCACCTCATTCTTGCTGGTGAAGACAATTCAATTCGTTTGATTTTGATTGACGCGGGCGGTCGTTTTAGTGCGATGACGCACCGGTTGTATGATGGGTACGATCGAGCGTCGCAGTTGCTTCGTGACAAACGCGTCGCTGAGCGTGGAGAGGGCATACACGCGTTGGCAATTTACGACGATGCTCGGTCCGTCGAGATGCTTGCCAAGCACATCCGAAACGAAAGCGATTATGAGCTTCGTTTCCGGGCGGCCGACTTGCTGTCTAAGTCGGCGCATCCGCGCGCCGGCAAACTGCTTGAACCGCTGTTGAAGCATGATGACGAGCGTGTTCGCATGCAGGCTTTTTTGGGGCTTCAACGCAACGCGGAAACCGACGATTTTCGACCCTATGACTTGGCAATCAGCTCCAAGCAAGTCAATGTTGGAACGGCTGCCGTCGAGTCACTGGTGCCTTTGGCCAAAAAAGATGACCGTGCGCTTCGACTGATCGTTCGAGCACTCGACAAACAGCCTCCAGAAATTCGGCTGAACGCTTTGCTCGCGTTGGAGAAAGTGTTTCCGAAGAAATCCGGCGAACCCACTTTGATCGCCATCAAGTCGGATCGTTCAGATACCAGACGTTTTGCTTTGATTCGTGCTTTTCAGCGTGATTTGCTTGAAGACTCTCGTATAGACGGTACGGTTCGACGGGCAGGTGAGGATGAAGATGCGGACGTACGTCAAGTCGCTTTTCTGATCGCATTGTCATCTCGGAAAGCATTGGCCGAAGCCGTCCGCTCTCGCGACAGTGATCTGCATCGCCTTCTTTTCGAACTAGAGACGGTTCAACTGCAGCCGGATGCAAAACAGCAGGGTAAGGCAAAGAAGCCAGCGAAGCCAAAAGCGAAAAAGATCGATCTCAGCAGCGATGATTATCAACCGCTGTTGACGGCCATGTCGTCTCGGATGGTTGACACCTGTTTGTTGGGTGCACGCTGTTTGGCACTGCTTGGGGACGCACGAGCATTTGGCACGTTGTTGCAGATGAGTCGTGAAGACGATGCATCCGCACGCGTTCAAGTCTGCCGATCCCTGGCAACCTTGGATGACGCAAGGGCGATTGGTCGATTGGAAACCTTGATCGACGACACTTCCAGCGAAGTGAGAGATGCCGCGTATTCCGCTCTTGAGCAGTTGAATCATCGGCAACCTCTTGACGCAGCGGAGGTAGGACAGGCATGTGGTTACGTTGAAGTTCGTCGCCGAGCGCTAAAAACACTGACGGCAGTGCTTCCAAAGGCAAAAGCAAAAGCAGATCAAACGAGAGCTCGCGAATTGATGCTGCGAGCCCTCAATGATGAAAACGAGACGGTCTGCGTGGAAGCATTTAAAGCGTTGCTCGGAATGCGACTGGATGGTTCCGTTGAGGCGACGTTGCAGTTCGCGCGTCAAAGTGCACGGGGCGTCGTGCGGAGTGAGATCCTGACCGAAGCGATGGCTGCGGATAAGGAGGATTGGGCTCAGGAGCTTTTGGTTGAATTGTTAAGCGATGCATCGTCCAAAATTCGTGGTGATGCTTACGATCACTTGCTTAAAAAATCAAAGCGAGGTGCCATCGATCCGATGCTTGCCGCTCTCCGCAGCAAACATGCTGACATTCGGATACGTGCGACCGAAAGCCTGGTCAAGCTTCATACAAAAGCTGCACATGAAGCGCTTGTCGCCGCGATCAATGACGAAGATGTCGGTGTACGATCGCGTGCGATCACCGCATTGATCCATGTGAATGACGTTGAGCGGCTGCATCAAGCAATGGCGAGCAAATTCGTTGATGTGCGACTTCAGGCTGCCTGCGCTCGAGCGTTGTTCCATGACACGGCGGCGTCAACGACGTTGGTTCAAACCGCGATTGCGGAAGAACCCGAGCGAGATGCTGATAAGGAGCAATGGAAGAAGGAATCCATCATTGCGATTGATGGCTTGGGAACGTTGGCGAGCGAAGAGTTCATTCCTACATTGCTACCCAAACTTGAAAGCAAGCACGGCGATATACGCAAAGCCGCAGCCAATGCCCTCGCCCGCTGCGTACGGCCAGAACAGACCGGATCGCTCAAAGAGTTCCTCCAACACGACGATCCACAAGTGAGGTTTCGCATTGCGTTGGGCCTTGTGTTTTGCCGTGAATCGATCGCGTTGCCGTTGGTCTTTTCGGACGAGTCATCGAAGGTACTGCACGATAATGAGCTGTTGATGGCAGCCGTTGCGGGTGGTCAGCAGACGGAAGCGCGGCTGGTCGGTCTGCTCGACAGCGAAAGGTCTTGGATTAGGCGGGCCGCTTTTTTGGTCCTCGCGTTTCGCGATTGGTTGGCTCACGATGGAACGCCGACTCGAATGCTTGCCGCGCTTTCTGCAAGAGATCCAAGAGTCCGATTGGTGGCGGCCAAGGCGATCGAAGCATTTGATGAACCCGAGTCATTTGCCGAAGTGATCTCTCATTTTGTCAATGACCGTGATGACGAACAGCCTTGGGAAGTCAAGACAGAATCCATCACAGAGCTTGCGACACTTTTTGTGTTTGCCGCACCCCACTGTCAGGCTCAGCTTGTCAACGTTCTTGAGAGTTTCGATCCATCAGAGGATTTCGATTCCATTCTGACAATCGGACGCAATTCAAGTCCGCAGGATCGTTGGGACTTTAGTTGGGAAGTCTATTCGCATCGTTACGCTGATGAACTCAAGTCTGCTAAGAAATCTGCGGACAAGAAGAAGCAACCCAAGGTGAGCGTTGATCACGACGAGCTTGCGCAGCTCGCTTTTGGAACCTACGTCGGACTCGTCCGGGAGCAGGGTGGATATCACGATCTACATCCACGACCGACGTCAGCCAGTTCGATCGAAACCGTACGCCAGGAAGCGATTCGGCGGTTAGTCCGCATGTCGACGGGTGATGAAGACATGGCCGCATCGACACGCCCGGTGCTGATACAGGCTCTCAGCGATCCGTTGCAGGAAGTTCGCATGTTGGCTTTTGCTGAGCTTGCGACGTTGGGAATGAGCAATGAAGCCCGCGCATCAGCCGCTATCGAATGTGGATACACCGATTTGGCTGTCGAAGCGTTAAAGCTGTTAACCAAATCGAAGGGTGATGAAGGTATCGCGGTATTGAAGGATGTCGTGGCGACTCGCAATGACGATTTGGCTTCGGAGGCGACGACACTGCTGGTGAAGATGACAGATGTTGCCACTGCTTCTGCAGTCGCACTCGAGTCCGTGCACGATGCAACGCGTACATTAGCCGTGCGATTGCTGGCTGCCGACTATGACAAGGACTCCAAGTCAAAGAAACAACTGATCGATGCCTACCAGAGTCGCTACCAAGTCATTCAGCGAGAAGTCGCGATTGCACTGGCGTCGCAAAAGGATCAGCAAGCTTTGTCGATGTTGATCGAGCAATTGCCGGTTGCTCTCGGGCATCATCAACGTCGCGTTCTCCAAGCAGCAGTGGATCTGGGCGATCCAAAGGCCGCTGACGCTCTTTTGGATGCTCTTGAAACAGATCAAGAGAAATCACTTGATGTTGGTGAAGTCTTGGATTCCGTCGGACGATTACGAAATTCGGCCGTCGTTCCGCGGCTATTGAAGCTGATGGAAAGAAAGGAATTGCGAGACAGTGTCGTCAAGAACGTCGGAATCATCAGCGGCTATGACCAGCGATGTATGGATCGTTTCGACGAATACCCCAACCGGGACTGGATGGAGGAACAGTTTCCAAGGCACGACACAGCCTTGGCGCAGCTGTTGGAGAGATGTGTCGAGTTAAGCCTGCCTGAATTGACACGGCCGTTCATCGATGACGCACGCTGGTCGCTGACGGATGCGGTCGACAACGCGTTGATCTCTCTTGCTGTGACTTCGGATGAGGAATTGCGACGGTCGGTGATCGATGCGATTGGTTGGCGATTTCGTAAGCGTGGGGGATCCGCCGACGCGCTTCTTTCTGCATTAGAGCATCGTGATGCCGATACGCGATTTGCTGCAGCTGTGGGGCTCGCACGTGGTGGTCGCGACGACGGTATCCAGATCCTACTGTCGGGCGTCGAACTGATGAGCGATCTTCGCGAACGGGAACGCGGTGTGAAGGCGCTCGGCGAGTTGGCTGACGAGCGAGCACTGGACATGTTGTTGAAGTTGGCGAGTGATGATACGCACGCGCTTCAAGAGTCCGCTGCCGAAGCGATTGGACACCTGAGTGAAACAGACAAGGCCGATGAGATTTTCGAACTGTTGAGACGATTGGCGCATCCAGATGGAACGTCCGTCACGGACCGTGCAATCATCGGTTTGCGATGGTTCAACACGCCAAGTGCATGGGATCTGATTCGTGAACAAGCGCGAGAAGTGATCAAATCGGGCTATGGATACCCAACAGACGTGGGTGTCATCATCAAACAGCTTGGATTCAACGACGACGAAGCAACGAAATCGTTGCTGCTGGATTTGGTGAAAGGTTTCTACCCCGATGCCGCCTTGCCGGCTGCCAAACGCGTCTTTGGCGAAGATTCGCTCGAACCTGATTACGCGGTTCTGACGAGTGAAGATGGCTACTACCAAGGATCCGAATTGGAGAAGACCTTTCATTCTTTGGCTAGGGTTTGCGAACAGGGGGAACCATCTCGGATTTTGGAAATCCTACCGAATGCGAGTTGCGAGGAAGAACTATGTGCCGCGTTGCTTGCCCGTGACCCTGCCCAGCTGGAAGAAGCTGCCGCAGTGCTTGAAAGCCCCCACGGGAACGTTGCCATGATTGCAGCATCCATCATCGGACGAGCCGGCGATAAAAAGGCAGCCAAGCCAATCGGTGATGTGATGATGCGCTGGCTTGATATTTGGCAGGAAGCAAGACAAGAAGAATTGCGTGATCCGTATTACAGTTCTTGGGCAGACACGACAGGAACCGTTCCGCTGATTCGGTTCGCGTGGGTGGCGGGG
Organism: Planctomycetota bacterium; assembly: GCA_039179795.1. GTDB lineage: Bacteria > Planctomycetota > Planctomycetia > Pirellulales > Pirellulaceae > Rubripirellula. The sequence goes on from JBCDEM010000024.1 coordinate 77,670, forward strand.
CGCACCGGGGTTGCGAAGAAACAACTGATCGAGTTGTTGGGTGTCAATCGGAATGATGCAAGCTTCGCCGTCGTCCGGCGAGCTGCGATCGAAGCGCTCGCTACTTGTAAACTGAACAAATCCGAATTGTCTTCGATCGAGAAGTCACTTGATGACGATGACCCCAGCATTCGCCGGACCGCTGCTGAGATCCTGGCCGAACGCGATGCCGAAAGGGCTTCCGAAAAAGTCCAAGATTTTGTTTCGGATCGAATGAGCTTCCGCCGCGTCCAACGTTTTGATTCCGTTGACACGATGTCGGCGGTTCAAGCAGTTGCCGACCATCCGCACTACCAATCGATCGCTCTGCCGCAGCTGGTGGCATCCGAACAAACGGACCGTCTGGGCGAGATCGCGACCAACAAGGAAATGGTCGAGTCTGTTCGCCTCGGAGCGATCGAGGGTCTGTCTCGAATTGCAAACGATACGGCCAACGATCTCTTGGAGGGGATTGGCAACGATGATGCAACGGAAGAGGAATTTCGCAAGGCGGCATGGCGAGGCCTTCGACGTGCAAAACGTCAGCAAGCACGGGAGACAAAATCATGATTGCGCCGCAGAAAGATGGTGCGGATGACGCTCCAGAAGCAACGGATCATACCGACGTTGAACTCTCCTACGCTGGCCAGAGTCAGATGCTCAGTGAAGCGGGCGGTTCGCGACTTGCCTTGTTCGGGAATTTGCGACGCGATCCCGTCTTTCTCGATGGAATCATTCGCGATCCATTGCGATTCCGAGAAGCGATGGGGGCTCTCTACGCGGTTGTGGGCAGCGACTACCGATACGTCCCAAAGGATCGCACCAAGTACAACGCTTATCGTCGAATGCGGAATCAATCTGCCAACCTCAATGCCTGGCAGGCTCAACAAGCGTACTTCCAGTGGCTTTCAAGAAATGATCCGCTGGCTTACTTGATCCTGGATCCCGTTATCACGGTTCATCCAGACTCCGTATTTATGGAGGTCTTTAGCAAAGACGAGGGGACATACGCCAACTTGTCTGTCGACCGAGATGCATTCGAATTGGACGCTGATCCGGTCTGTGGAACGACAAACATTGATTTCAGCCAAACGTTGTACGACAGCATCCAGCAATTTCGTACGTACCGCGAGACGCGAGTCACGATTGCTCAGGATGCAGTGAAAGTATCCACGTCGGGTGAGGATGATGTACTTGAGAAACAGATTCGTGTCCCCGATTCGTGGATGCGTGGTTTTCTGCAAGTTCAATCGTCGACGTTGCTGCCGATGGATTCGTTTCGAGTCAACGCCATTGATTTGTACAACGTGCTTCGTCATTTGCGGATGAATGGTGACCGCAAGGGCAAGCGGCGAGGTTTAAGAGTGGAATTGGTTCCCGGTGAACGACCGCGTATCGTGCTCGAACCTTGGGAAACAGTCTTTGAAACAAATGCGGAGATCTATCAAGGGCGTCAAGCCAAAGTGACCCGTATTTGGGGGCGACGAAGGCTCATGCTGCTCCGTCGAATGCTCCCGTTTGTAACCAGTGTCGACGTACATCTACTTGGTAGCGGATTGCCAAGTTTCTGGGTGCTATCGGCGGGCGCAATGACGTTTACGTTGGGGCTGACCGGATTTACCGCGTCGAACTGGTCGCAAGCCGTGAATTTCGACTTGTTGATGCCGAGGCAAACCGATGACGGGAAGCATGTAAAGAAAGTCGTCAAGCATCTGTCCGAACATTGGCACAGCGATCGTGACTCGATCGAGAAAGCGACGAAGTTGAAGGATGCCGACTTAACGGAATCGTTGCAGCGCGGGTGTCAACAGGGGCAGTTGATGTACGACTTGGCCAAGACGGATTATCGCCTGAGACCTCTAACGAACGTTCCCATCGATTTGGAGCGAATCGAATATCGCAGTTCGCGCGAAAGGCTGGCTCATGATTTGGTCCATCGCAAAGGAGCCGTCTCGATTGTGTCGGAGAATCGAATTCATGGCACTGGATTGGAGCTAACCGGGAAGGCGGTTGTCGCAGAAGATAAACGTGAGTATCGACCGCAAATGCTTCTCAGCGACGAAGGGTTTGTCAGCCGTGCGGAATGCACGTGCAATGAGTTTCGCCGTCAAGGATTGAAGTATGGTCCCTGTACCTGTTTGATCGCGCTGCGTTTAAATCACGCGATGCGAGAGAAGCGGCGAAAAGAAGGCGGTCAGGGAATGTCAAAGATCACCGTTGAGACTCGAACGTTCAGCCGCAGGACAAAGGATGTCGAGCAAGTCGTGCAGATCACCCTCGATCGCAAGCGTCTCAAGGTGAGGTGGGGCAACGCTGGAGAAGCGATGCGTCTGCAGCAACTTCAATTCGATTCGGTGGATGATGCACGAGGCGAGTACATCGCTCGCGTGACGCAGCTCGAGACTCGCGGTTATCTGGACGCATCGGCTTAACAACGGATCAACGACATCATGGCGAAGCAAACTGATTTGGAAACGATCTGCCGAGGCATCGAACAGGCTGGTAGCGTTGATGCTTACATCAATGGTCAATTGCGCGAACGTGGTTTCTTGGTCGAGCGGCGCGCGACGGATGACATGTCCAAGAGTGAACTGTCCCGCTACAAGAAACAGCTCAAGGAAGAAGCTGAGGAAAAACGCAAGCTGAAAGCGGATGCGTGGAGAGCGTACAAGACGCGAAACATTGTCTTCCTTGGCGAAGGAGTCTTTTGGAATGACGCCATTGACTACGACAAATGGGACTTGGAAAACGCTGAATCCCGGGCCGCGGAAAACGAACTGCCTGCGTTGGACAAAGCCCAGCAATTGGCCGAAACACTCGGGATCACCGTCTCCCAGCTGCGAGGCTTGGCGTACCACCGCGACGCAGCAACGTCCATCAACTACCGTCACTTCACGATCCCAAAGCGAAACGGAAATCCGCGAGCGATCTGGGCACCACTGCCGCGATTAAAGGAGTGTCAGCGTTGGATATTGAGAAACATTCTTGAGCGACTCTTGGTGCATGGTGCGGCGCACGGGTTCTTAGCGTCTCGGTCGACGTTGACAAATGCGGCCGCGCACACGAACGCCCGCATCGTTTTGAAAATCGACCTAAAAGATTTCTTTCCCACGATCACTTATCCTCGCGTGAGAGGCGTCTTTCGGCGAGCTGGGTATCGTGAACACATCGCAACACTGTTAGCGTTGCTTTGCACCGAAGCGCCACGTGAAATTGTGGAAGAGGATGGCAAGGACGTTTTCGTTTCGTTGGGGCCCCGCTGCTTACCACAAGGCGCGCCGACCAGCCCAGCGTTGACCAATGTCATCTGCCTGCGACTTGATCGTCGTTTGACAGGCTTGGCCAAGCGATTTGGATGGCGATACACGCGATATGCTGATGACATGACGTTCAGTTTGCCCACGAAGCACAATGGGGAACCGCATCTGGGTCAACTGATTGGATTGGTCAAGCGAGTGGTCGCTGATGAAGGATTCGAAGTCCACCCCGAAAAGACGCATGTTTCGCGTCGCGGTGGACGTCAGACCGTGACGGGTCTGGTGGTGAACGGAGAGGGAACACCAAGAGTGCCGCGAAAACTGAGACGTCAAATACGCGCGGCGCTCCACAACCTTGGGCAGGGTAAGCCACTAAAAGAGGACGAGACAAGATCAACGATCGAGGGATATATCGCCTACATCGGCATGACGAATCCAAAACTAGCAACCGAGTTGCGTAAGCAATTGCCGATTGCGTGAGTTGCGTGCGAATTCGCTAGGGTACAGATTCATAACGTCGCGACGTTGAGCGCAACCGGATCGGGGAACAGTCTGACGGTGAGAGCAGAATGGTGAAATTTCGACTGGCGCATTTGTTGATCTTGATGGCCGCTTGCGCCTTTTGGCTTGCGCTGTTTCAGGTTGCGTCGAATATGGCGATTCTTGTGCAGGTTGGGTTGATCCCTGCGGTGGTCACGATCTTGATCTCGGGTCGCTTACGTGAGAGTTTTCGCGACGGTGGTTGGATCCGCAGGGGAGTCCTGCTTTCACTGTTCTCCCTGATCTGGGTAAGCCTATACATTTTCAGTATCGGTCCAGTGATCGCAGCCGCACAAGACTCGAGCATTGACGCGGAAACGCTTCGGCGCCTCTATGGACCCGTCATCTGGCTGCACGATGAAACGATTCTTGCAGGTCCGCTGGAGAAGTATGGTGATTGGTGGGGCTGGAGATAAAGTGGCACCTATCCTGCGTCGGATGGCGACTCCAAACCGACTCCGAGTTCACGCGCGATAAGCGTGACTAAGTCTTGATAGGCATCACGTACCTCACCCCGATCGGTCGCTTCTTCCGCTCCGGTAAAGCAATCGTTCCATTCGGGTTGCCATGGTTCTTGGTCTTCCTCGTCACCAACATAGGCATCTCGGTAGTATTCGGCTTCCGCTTTCAGCTGCGCGTCCTTGCCGGCACCCCGAAACGTGGCAAAGCACTTCCCAATAAAGGCATTGTATTTCTGCAGGAATTCCGGCGAGAACAGCGGTGCGTAGATGTACGCGATCTTATCAAGATCGCGTTTCATATCGACGATGTCGTTGGGTTTATGTTCTTTCCAGATGCCGATGCGCAGAAAGTAGCACATCAAGTCGTTTAATTTGGGAGTGATCTTTTCAAAGACTTCCAGGCGTTTCTCGATGACCTTTTGGTTCGACCACTGTCGGTGTTCAAATTCCTTGATTCGGCGATCGAGCCAGACGCCAATAAAAAGCATCGCTGCTGGCGTGAGCAAGCCGATGATCAGTCGGACGATTTCCAGGCTGTTCCAGTCGTCGCTGACGACTTTGACGACTTGATCGATTTCTTGCGCAGATGCTTCTTCGGGCGCCAAAAACATGGCAACCGATAGGCCAGACATTAGCAGCCATCGCGGAATTGCTTTGACAGTCATGAGATCCAAGAGTCTCCAGGAGTTGTGGCGCTCAAGTCGTTTTAAATTCGAGTAAGTATCGGAGGCGATTTTGATCCGTTTCATAAACAACAAATTCGTTATCAACGACGCCCGAGTGATCTGCCTTGGCAAACACGCTGTGGTGCCCGCGCGGCGGTCGCGAAAAACCCTGCACATCAGGTGCAACGTATGGACGGCCGAGAACAACGTCGGCAACAAACATAAAGGCATGGCGTCCTTTGATCACTCCCTTATTGCCAACCTCCATTGAACCTTTTGCGTTGGTGTAGTCCGCAGCCTTCTTCCAGTCATCGGAGAAATAGATCCCGGGTCCGAACTTCGCACCTGTGATCGGAACGGCAACGAGTGTTTCCGGCATGCGAAGTGCTTCACGCAGAATCGCATTGACGTTAACGCTGCGGGTTCCGTGGAACAGACACGCCGTGTTTGTCTTCTTGAAATGGCTGCGTTCGTCCCTCGACAGATCGACCCGCGTCTTTGGCTGGTGCCGAGGCTTATCCTTGACCTTGAACGTAGATTTCAGGATTCGTTTCTGTCCGCCTGCCAGGATGTGGCCGGCGCCGCGGCGCTCAACTTCCCAGGCATTGACGATCTCCATCCGATTGATCTTTTGATGCTGTTTGAGGGTGGCACCTGGGACCCAGTCATACAGGAACTCGCCCACCTTCGATGTCGGATCGATCCAATTCATCTGCAAGTTCATTTCCGACAGAATATCAACTTCTGGATTGAGTTCGATATCGACCGCATGTAATGCACTTTCAAATGCGTTGAGGTCATCGTGCCAGTCTTGGATGTTTTGGCTGGTAAGCATCCAGAGTGCCGGGGCCGATCCGACCCGCTTCTTGCGCGGGATTCGACTAAACATCAGCCGCGTCAGTTGCATGAGAGCTTTGTCGGCGACTTGTGCTTCGATGTCCTCTTCGAGTTCTGCGACACGAATGGATGCTTCACCCAGAATGTTGCGAGCCTGATCGATGGCGACCTGGGTTGGGACACTCGAGTCGGCCATGCTTTTCCGCGTAAACGCGATCGTAGCGATTCGAAGATCGCTCAGCAGTTTGAGTGTCTGGCGATCTCCGGACGGTCGACAAGGACTCTGACCCGATGACGTTGTCATCAAACGCTGACTGGATTTAATCGAGCGTGCGTCTGGAAGACCGGTCGTGCGTGTCGCCATGGGACGCACGAGGTAACAGTCTTTTCCCGCCTTTGCTCGGAGCGTTCGAATGCCGGCGATCGTTACCCATTCACCACGTTTTTCGTTTTTGGTGAGCAGTTGCTTCGAGAACGCGACGCGAGCGTCTTGTTCTGATTGACATGCGACAAACTGAAAGGCACGCGACTCGGAACCTGTTCGGCCCCATTCAAAGTACGCATACCAGTTTTTCGATTTGCGGTGTTGAACGACGGCGCCATGGTAATACTTATTACTATCTTTACCGTCTTGAGCAAAGCAGCCCATGTCGCAGATGCGAACGGAATCGAATTCACCGTCGCACATCGCGGCCGGTCCGAAGCACTGAAAGTCGGCGGCAAGTGCGTTCTCAGGATACGTATCGCGTTCCAATTTGAGCGGCTTGCCACGATAGTTGGGTGACTCGGCGACGGTCGCTTGACCACCAATCAAAATCGATTGGCCATCCGGCTTTCCGTTTGACCGCGCTGAGACTCCGGGTTTGCTCGCACGAGTTCGAGTACTTTTCTTTCGCGCGGGTTTTGACGGCTTGCCGGTAGAACTCGAGCCGCCGGTGCTCTTCTTCTTTGTCGCGCTCTTGGTTGACTTTTTCTTGGGTGTCGTCTTTTGGTTCGTGCGTTTCTTTACGCCACGCGTCTTAGCAGCTTTCTGTTTCGTTGGCTTTTTCGTGGTTTTTTTGGAAGACGTTTTTCGCCTGGCTGCCGTCTTTTTTGCTGTTCGCTTCCCCGGTGACTTTTTCTTGGTTGCCTTCTTCCGCGTCGATTTCTTTTTGGTCGATGTCTTTTCGGTCGATGTCTTTGCGACGGACTTCCGTTTGACAGGTTTCTTTTTTGATGAGGCCTTGCGATTCGACTTCTTTATTGCGCGACTTGGTGACGATTGACGCTTGGAAACGCGAGCCTTTTTCTTTACCTTCCTTGCAGCGGTCTTTTTCTTGGCCATGATGTTTGACGAACGGTAGTGGAAAGTCGTGCGTGATAACTCGGAAAGACAATCAAAAGTTGTTTACGACGAGAGTAATTCTTTGAGCTCATCGATCGACAGAATCGGGACGCCCAGTTTTTCTGCCTTCACGCTTTTGGATCCAGAGCCGCTCCCAGCGATCAAGTAATCGGTGTTTTTGGAAACGCTCCCTGAACACTTGCCGCCAAGATCTTCGACTTGTTGTTCCCAGAAGCGTTTTCCTTCTTCGAACCCGCCACTAAAGCAGAATTTCTTACCGGTCAGGCGGCCGGTTTTGGGAAGTTCCGGTTCGACAAAGCTTAGCAAATCATCGATCTCATCGGCGTGCTCGGAGAGATACGCGTGAATGGCTTCAGCCGTTTTTGTTCCTACATCCGGTACGGCTTCGAGTTGTTCAACGGTCGCCTGTCGAATCGCCTTGAATGAACCGAAGTGTTCCGACAAGGCGCGACCGGCGGCCTTGCCGGCTGCATCGATGCCGAACGTCGCAAACAACTGCCAAAGCGGAATCGATTTCTTTGTTTGTCTTGCCGTTTCGATGCGAGACTCTAGATCATCATCGTTCATTTTGTCGGGCGACGGGATCATTTGTATTCCGCCGATCGCCAACAGTGCCTGACGCTTTGACAAACCGCTCGTGACCGCTTTGTCGACGTCCAATCGATAAAAGTCCGCAGGTGTCGCCACAGCACCGCCTTCGACCAACTGCGTCACTCGGCTTTCACCGAGTCCAAGCACTCCGAACGTGGAAAGGTAGTGACAGAGTCCGATAATGTTCTGGGCGGGACAGTCGGTGTGACGGCAGACAAGCTCCAACATGTCCTCGCTTCCACCCTGTTCCAGTTCGGTGTCCTTCTGACATGACGGGCAAAGGCATGGAAATGCTGGCTCCCCCTGACCGCTGATAACACGCGTCACTTTCGGAATGATCTTTCCTGCTTTTCGGACAGCGATCTTTGATCCGAGTGTGATTCCGTTACGTTTCATGAACCCCGCATTGTGAAGGGTCGCTCGTGAAACGTTGGTGCCTGCGAGACGGACAGGATCAAACACGGCGACGCCGACGATTTTTCCCGTTCGTCCTGTCTGCCATTCAATCGATTTAATTACGGGAGTTGCTTCTTCCTCACGGAACTTCCAGGCAATCTTTCCTCGAGGGTTGCCCGTTCGACGTTCTCCGTGACGTCCCAGTTGTTCTTGATCTTCCAGGTTGTTGACGCCGATGATGACGCCATCGACTTCGAAGTCGAGCGTATTGATAGCTGCTTCCATCTCAGCCAGTTTTGTGAAGTCAAACAGTGTCGTGTGCACGTAGGGAACGCCCAATGCTTCGCGGCACCATTCGGATCGTTCGACCTCGTTTCGATACGGTGGACTGGAGAGGCTTTCAATGGCATAGGCAACAAAGCTGAGTCGCATCTGAGCGACTTTTTTCGGATCCTTGAATTGACGGATGCCACCGGCGGCGTGGTTGCGCGGATTGGCACGCAGTTTTTCACCGGTCTTTTCGAGTTCTTGTTGAACGATTTCAAAGTCCGATAACTTGCAGATCAATTCGCCGCGAATCGAACAGGAGACCTTCTCTTTCAACCGAGTAGGGATTCCGTCGACGTAGCCAACTTGCCGCGTGACGTCTTCACCGTTGATGCCGTCGCGTGGACGCAGGCCAGCACCGACAAGCTTTCCGTTCTCGTAATAGATGCCGATCGCTACTCCGTCCAATTTGTAGGCTTGGTAGAAGTAATCCTCGGCGAAGCGGACGGCGTCGCCATCGTAGGTCTTTCCCGCCATCGTCGTCATGGCGCCATCGCGAACATCGGCGGTTGCATCATTGGTTGCATCAATCAACCATTTCCACAGCATGCCTTCTTGCGTCGCAATGTCCTCATGGCTTGCCTTTTCGATCGACGTCATCGGTGGATCATGAACGATCTTGCGAGCATCGGTTTCGTAGTTCGACGCGGTCGCCGAATCGAACAATTCAGAATCGGGTCGGAGTCCTTTAAGTTCCCGGCGTAAAGCATCGTACTCACCATCAGTGACGGTGATCCCCGTATCCGGGTGCAAGCACTCTTCGCCCTTTTCGTAGAGCGTGTCGAGCCAGCCGATGATGCGTTCAAGTTCATCAGCCCGCGAGGAAGATGTTCGCTTTTTCCCCAAGACATTCCCCCATTCGTGACGACGTGTAGAACGAGGCAATATACACATATCCGCTGTCCGTCGCGGCCAGTTGCGTTGGTTCCGACGGGCGGATCTTTATAGTACTGATGAGCGATTTTGGATAAGTTGAAGGGGTCCGGCTGTATTTGCGTGTTCAAGTGACGCTTGAATCGCGAAGTTTCAATCGCGTACGGAATATCAGCGACCTGCGAAGCCGCCAGGACGAGCTTCTCTCGCCTACAAAAGAATTGTGCTTATGAACATTGTCGATGGTGACCTGATTGAACTCGGGGCCAACGGAGCATTCGACGTCATCGTTCATGGCTGCAACTGCTTCAATACGATGGGAGCGGGCATCGCGAAGCTGATCAAAGATCGATTTCCGGAAGCCTACGAAGTTGATTTGAAAACCGAGAAGGGCGATCGGGGGAAACTCGGGACGATCACAACCGCGACGGTCGAATGTGATGGGCGACCCTTAACGATTGTCAATGCGTACACGCAGTTCGATTTCCGCCGGGTCGATGGAGTTGTAAACGCCGACTACGATGCGATTCGACGCTCTTTTTCACTGATCAAAACTGAATTTGGCGGTCAACGAATCGGTTATCCCATGATCGGTGCCGGTTTGGCTGGAGGCGATTGGGACGTCATTTCACAGATCATCGACGATGAACTAGTGGGCGAAAACCACACCCTGGTTCGCTTCAAGCCTTAGCACTAATCATCTCTTCCAGCATTTCCCTTATTTCCAAACGCAAGCCTCTGCGATTATCGCTGCGCACCTGCGAACTCTGCGTTTGACGCGCACACTACCACATCTCATTTTTTATACTTGGATGTTGTTCCATCGTGACACATTTCCATTCGGAGTAACGGTGTGCCTAGACCGCTAGTCTTTCAATGGGGTGAAGATGATCTGTCTTTCACTCTCCACAAAGTCGATCGCAGCAAGTTGTACGGATACAAAGAGTTGGAGGTGCTCGATGAGAATAAGCGACTTTGTGAATTGGCGACTCTCGCTGATGATGGACGGACCGTGGTTGGGCGAGGCGGCACGGGACTCGGCCAACTCGATGCGGATGGGCTTTGGACCGAAAAGTCGGACTTGAAGCCGGTCGATCTGCATGGCGATGAAATCGAACCCGTGCCTTCGTCATTCAGCAAGCCGATCAAGTTATTTGATACCGCGACGCCCGAAGACTATCTCAGCCATAACGTACGGCTCGTTTATCTCTTAGAAATCGAGGAGTCAGAGCATTTCGAGTCGTTGCGGGAAGAGCTTGATCGCGGAACGATCTTCACTTTTCCCTACAGCTATCGAGGTGGATTGGAAGCTGACGCCGGATTCTTGCTGAAGGGTGATGACGGCAATCTGTTCTTGGCTGTTGGTGATCCGTGCGAGGTTGAGTTCATCGGGTTGACGCAGCAAGCGGCGGTGGCGGTTGAAGACGAGGAAGGTGTTGATGAGACGGATCTCATGGACTTTGACATGATTTGAAGAACGTCGTGAGGCATACACGTGGGTGAGATCAATATCGCCAACAGCGTCAATCGCGACGCCGTCGTGGCAACGGAGAGCGTCAGCACGCCGCTAAAGGTGCGCTGGTTGGACCAGCAAGGTCGTCAAGCGTCGAGCGTGCGAGTGGTGAAGGGTACCATCGATCGTGACGTTGAAGCACTTCAAGAGAAGCATGGAGATTTGGATGAAATTGCTCAGGCTTTAATTGATGGTGATCCTGAGATCGACTTCGAAAAAACCGGTCGGATGCTCAATGACTCGTCTCGAGTCTACGTCGACCAGCAAGGTCACATTGTGCACAAGGTCGAATTCTGGGAAGTGATTCGCAATCCCGACGGTTCACAGCGAGATAGGCGACCGAGAAAACTCGCTGACCCCAACGTTGCCGGTGAAGTCCCGCTTCGTTGGTCTGGCATTTACATCGATAAAGCGAAAGCGTGTCACAAGTTTGTCTTTTGCGGCAAAGTGCAGCTGCACCATATCAATGGTTTGACTTACGATTTTTTGTTTGGCATGGCGAAAGAGCTCGAGGAACGAAACGCGTTGATGTTACTCGGCGCCGGACCAAAATCGAACCAACCATTAATCCTCAGACGGGGCTCAACGCCTTATCGCGGATTCTTGGAAGGCAGGACCCAAGGTGATAAGTACTGCCTATTCCTTCATTTTTCCAAATTGGAACTAAAAGCTCCAGAAGAGGATGACGAAGTGGAAGGCGGTGATCCATGAGCGTGTTGCTTGATCTTTCACGAGTCGAAATCAAGTTGGGAAAGTATGGTGTCGCTCCAGCCACCGCACTCTCCGACGTTCGTCTGTTGCCCAAGGTCCAAGAGTATCGGCGGCTTGCTGGCTCACGCATGGTGCCGGTTGACGGCGATGAGATTTCTCGACGGGTACCCAAAGCGGACTTCCACGTCAGTCGCAAGATCGACGGTGAGTTCACGGTATTCGTTTTTCGCGATGGTGAGTGTCTTTCGCTTAACCCGGGTGGGACCGTGCGTGTCGGTCTGCCGTGGCAAGACGAAGTCGTCGAACTGCTGACCAAGGCCGGAGTCGAAGAAGCAATGGTCGCTGGAGAACTTTATGTCGCCAATGAAGAGAGAAGGCCAAGGGTTCATGATGTGACGGCCGTCGCCAGACAACCGCAGTCACTCGATGAACTCGACCGACTTCGATTTGCCGTCTTTGATTTGATGTCTCTCAACGGGGAGTCGATCGAATGGCAGTACGCAGAAACTTGGTCAAAAATCGACGCGTGGTTCGGTCAAGGGACATACGTGCATCCGGTTGAAACGCGTTCCGCAGATGGAATTGGAGGCATTGAAAGACTGTTCTCCGACTGGGTTTTGGATCAGGGTGAGGAGGGGCTCGTTGCTCGCAGCGACAGTGCGGGGCAGTTCAAGATAAAACCACGTCACAATTTGGATGCGGTGGTGATCGGTTTTTCCGAATCAACGGACGAGCGCGAAGGAATGCTGCATGACTTGTTGCTGGCGGTCACTCGTCACGATGGAACCTTCCATGTGCTGACGAAAGTTGGTGGAGGTTTCAGTGAAGATGAACGACGCGACATGCTGAGTGATCTGAAAGACATGGTGGTCGAAAGTGAATACGCCGAAGTGAACTCGGACTACGTCGCTTACAAAATGGTCCGCCCGGAATGGGTCGTCGAAATCAGTTGCCTGGATTTGATCGCCGAAACAACACGCGGCGGCCCAATTAACCGGATGGTTCTTAGTTACGGCGAGTCTGGTTATGAAACCGTGCGGCGGTTCCCGTTGGCAGCGGTGATTTCGCCGCAGTTCGTTCGCCGGCGTGAAGATAAATCCCCGCAGCGAGGCGAAACTCCGATCGAACAAGTCAGCCAACGCGTTGAAGTTCCGCATGTAGATCGCGACGTTCGTCAGATGACGCTGCCGCGTAGTGAACTCCTTCGACGCGAGGTTTACACAAAACAGTCCAGAGGAAGGACGATGGTACGGAAGTTCGTCGCTTGGAAAACGAACAAAGAAAACGAGAGTTACAACTATCCGGCTTTCGTTTTGCACTACACGGATTTTAGCCCCAACCGCAAGGAACCGCTTAGCAGAGATATCTGTATCTCAGGCTCTGCGGAACAACTCGATGAGTTATTCGATGAGATGGTCGCGGAGAACATCAAAAAGGGTTGGACGTTGGATTCGAAAACAACCCACAGCACTCCTCTGACGCAGGCTTCCAGTGAAGAATCGGTGGGAACGGCTGAGCGTGACGGAGAGCACTCGCGTAAGTAAAACGGTCGCCCCGTCAAAGTCGCCGATCGCTCCGCCGATCGTAGCGCAGTTGGGAATCCTCAAAGTCGCCGATCGCTCCGCCGATCGTAGTGCCGTAGTATCGCGCGTGTTGATATAAGCCATCGACTAGCAATTGTCTTTCCTCGTCGATGACGAGTAGCACCGAAGTCCGCACGGGGCGATTTTTGACGCCCCATTGGGCCGTTGGCGAGCGAATCCAGAGCGATCAAGTCTCTCAATCGTCCTCGTGTTCGTACTCTGCGCAGCGGTCCTCGTGCGCGCAATCGCCGTGTCAAGCGGACTCGTGACCCCCTCCATGCCAACGCGACGCATCGACGGTTTTTCTACACAGTATCTACACGAAAAATTCACGAAGCGGCCCGCAGTGTTTTTGGATCCTCTCAGCTAAATTGCTGCGATTCCGCGTGGCGGGTGGCTGAGCTCAGTCTCCTCACCTTGGATGACTATTTGCCGCGAAACTCTATTCCCACATTAGGACCGGAATTACTTCATGCATTTGTCGCGTTTTGCTGGTTCGGCTGTTTTGACAGCGGTGTTTGTTATCGGAATTCCTACGGCTTTGTTGGCGCATGACGGAGTCCACTCGCCGAAATCTGGGCGGGAAGGAATGGTTGTGGAGCCGACCGCGCCGCTTGCAACGGACGTTCCGGATCGGATTCTGGTTTCTTGGAAGAACGACCCTTCGACTTCTTTCTCGGTTACCTGGCGTAGCTTGGCTGGGGCGGACGCCGTTGCGGAAATCGCTCCCGCGACGGCCGGTCCCGAGTTTCTCAAGCACGTCATGCGGTTCAAGGGACAGACGAGTGAGTTGAAAACAGATCTAGGCCCCGTGCATATGCATGCGGCGACGTTCGATGGTCTTGAACCGGAAACCACTTATGTCTACCGAGTGGGGAGTCGACGAACCAAGCCATTGTCGGAGGAATCGGCGAAAGCTCAGCATGAAAGTTCGGTCGATTACGCGTGGAGTGCGTGGACGCAAGTACGAACCACGGCGACCTTCAACGGACGTGTTGCGCCGACGCGTTTTGTCTATGTCGGCGACGCGCAGAACGACGTAAAGTCGCACTGGTCCAGATTGGTTCGCGAAGCGTTTCGTGATGCACCGCGAATGACGTTCTTCCTGCATGCCGGCGACTTGGTAAACAGCGGCAACAAGGATCACCATTGGGGACAGTGGTTTGAAGCCGGTGATTTTATCTTCTCAATGGTTCCTCAGCTCGCGATTCCGGGCAACCACGAATACGACAAGGATGCGTTTGATGTCGACGATCCGGAGTCCTATCAGCTCACCCGTCGTTGGGGTCAACGATTCGAGTACCCGGAGAATGGTCCGCAAGGCACTTCCGAAAACGTGTTTTCGATCGACGTGCAGGGGATCCGAATCATTGCGTTGGATACCAATATCAAACCGGAGCTTCGAGACGATCACACGCTTTGGCTTGAGAGACAACTTCAGGACAATCCGAACCGTTGGACGATCGTGACCCATCATCACCCGGTGTATTCGACCAGTAGTGGGCGTGATAACCCTGCGTTACGCGAACAGTGGCAACCGCTGTATGAGAAGTACGGCGTCGACTTGGTACTTCAGGGACATGATCATTCGTACGGCCGATCAGCACCGCTTCTGGCGCACGGCGACAATGTGGCGACGGGACTGCGAGTCGCTCCCGATGACGAAGGACCCGTCTACGTCGTCTCGGTCAGTGGTCCAAAAATGTACGGACTGAAGGAATACGAAGACGGGCAAAAGCCGTTCGAGAAACACATTGCCAACGAGCAGCTGTATCAAGTCATCGATATCGATCACGACAAGATCAGCTACATCGCAAAAACGCCGGATGGTCAGGTGAGAGACCAATTCCAAATCGTGAAAGACGAGAAGGGCAGCAAAGCGTTTCATGAAGCGAAGGTGGAGTAGACGTCGCTTCGTCGTCGCTTGGAAACTTAGCGATGATCGTTCAGTTCATCGCGGATTTCCATCAAGATTTGGCCGAGCCGATTCCTTCCGGTTCCATCCCCGCCGTCGCCCCAGTAAGCGTCATTGGATGTGTGCTCAATCAGAATCGCGTCTCTTGTTGAAAGCAGAATGTTGCGTTCTTTTTTGTGCTGCATGAATTTGGCTCGAACCGCTTCACGCATCACATCCTCTTTCACACGCTCCCAATCTTCCCGAAGGGGGCGGTCGGGATCACGCCCCATGCGGGCGGCGGTCATCGGCGAGCCAACACAACGGATGGCTTCTTCGTGTTCCGTACCGACGAACTTCTGGCCTTGGAAATAATGCTCGGACGTGGGCCATTCCAGGCCATCGATCACGATTGGGCAAGGAGCGAAGTTGGAAAAACAACCGTATCGTTCCTCCACGCGATAAAACTTGATTCTCCGGGGCATCGATTTAAGAGGCGCGGGTAGTCGGATTCCTTCAGCACAGCGTACACGCAATGAGACGTTTTACGCAGGGTGTATGTTCGCAATTCCCGATTCGACAACGAGTGATTTTCGTACGAATGTTTGACCGCCAGGCTTCAGCACATCGTCGACGACCATGTAGTCCGCTTTCCAACGTTCGGGTGTCACATCGCATCGAATGTAGCCGCGTTCGGTATTATGGAACTTCACGCATTGGTTTTCGGCTAGGACTGCGTCGAGGTTGCCCGGTTTGTCTCGACCGTTGCCACCGCTCGAGAGTGATGTCGCGACAAACTCCGTCGCAATCGTTGGATCCTCATCCCGGCGGTCGTTGACTCTTAACTCATTCGCCCAATTGGAGTGGATATCGCCGGTCAACACGACCGGGTTGGAGATATTGCGATCGCCCATGAACTTGACGATCTCCATCCGTTCGTGAGCATACCCTGGCCATTGATCCATCGAAAACTGTTCGTTGGCAGCATCACCACTGCGATTGACCATCCCCATCATCACTTGTTGCGCGAGCACGTTCCAAACGGCCGTGGACTGAATCAACTGTCGGCTGAGCCAGCTTCGTTGCTTTCGTCCGAGCATTGTCTGAGTCTTCGCGAAAGCCGCCTCGTTGAGTGGAGACTTCCGGTCCCCATTCGGTTGATCGCTTCGATACTGACGCGTATCCAGCACTTGAAATTCGGCGAGTCGCCCAAAGGTTGTGCTGCGATACAAACGCATATCACTCCCACGCGGCATCTGTTGCAGTCGCAGCGGCATCATTTCGTAGTACGCCTGATACGCATTGGCGCGGCGATTCAAGAAATCAATCGGATTGACACCGCGTTCTTCGGAGACATCGTTCGCACAGTTATTGTCAAACTCGTGATCGTCCCAGGTGACGATCCAGGGGCACTTTGCGTGCATCTGATGTAGTAAGGGATCCGAACGATATTGCGCGTATCGTATGCGGTAATCATCGAGCGATTGAATCTCCGGTCCTTGGTGCGTGCGGACTTTGCCGTTTCGCCCGGACGCGTATTCGTAGATGTAATCACCGAGATGGAATACAAGGTCCGGCTCATCTCGTGCCATTTGTTCGTAAGCCGTGTAAAGGCCTTGCTCGTAGTTTTGGCAAGAAGTCACCGCGAATTTCAATTGAGTTGGTACACTCGCCGGATGCGGTGTCGTTCGAGCGCGACCGATTGGACTCGTCGCATCTCCACATCGAAATCGATACCAGTACCAGCGATCTGGCTGCAATTCATTGAGCTCGACATGGATGGAGTGGCCGAGTGCAGGTGTCGCCAATTCAATTCCGGAAGCCACGACGTTTTGCATCGAATCATCGGTCGCAACCTCCCATGAGACGTCGATCGCAAGAGGAGGCATTCCGCCGCCTGGCTGAAGCGGTTCGGGAGCCAAACGCGTCCAAATCACGAAACCGCGCTGGTCCGGATCCCCTGAAGCAACGCCTAGGGTGAATGGGTCCTTGTCTGTCTTCCAGGAGTCTTCTGCATAGGACTGTTTTGATGCACACACCAGCGTCGGTAGAAAACTTGCGAAGGACAACAAGCTTCTTCGGCTCAAGTGCTGGCGCAGCTGCCAACGCTCCATCTCATCCATTGTTCAACCGTCGTTTCTCTGAAGGGTGGGGGATCTCCGCAAGCAAGTCGAGATTGTCAGCTAAGCGGAGCTTCGCCGAATAGTGTAAACGGTCAGCGAAGATCACGCCCGTTGGTTCATTGTCGCCGATCGCTCTGCGATCACGGCGTAGAGTGCGCTATTCACGTCCCTTCGAGACTTTCGGGGAGGTCGGACACTTGAACGGCCGGGCGGGGCAGATCACGCCATGCGGAGCGTGACCCACGAAAACACCAATCGGCGGCGCTACCCGTTTCTTCCGCCGATGGATTCGACCCACTGATCGGGGAGCTGTTGTTGCAATTCTCTGCGGAGCATTTTCGTCGTCGAATCAGATGCGCGGTTGTTCAATTCGTGCGGATCGACGTTGTGGTCATACAATTCGTCCGTCCCGTCAGAGTATCGGATGTATCGCCAACGGTCATTTCGCAATGAAAACCTTCCCGCACCATACGAGGTCAGCGCTGGGTGCGGCCACTCAGTATCGGGATCGTTCAGAAGCGGTGAAAGATCTTTCCCGTCCAACGTTTGCGGCGGATCTGGCAAGTCACATAATTGCCGGAACGTGGGGTAGAGATCGATCAGCCCCACGGTCGCCTGACACGTCTCCCGGTGATTTTGCTTACCTGGCAGTCGAACCAGCATTGGTACTTTTGCGGAGTCTTCCCAGAGAGTCGACTTGCCGTAGTGGCTTTTCTCACCGACGTGATAGCCGTTGTCAGATACCAAGACCACGATGGTGTTCTGGCTGTAATTCGATTCATCGAGTGCATCGATCACGCGGCCAATGTTCCAGTCAGCAAAGGAAGTGCACGCGAGGTAACCGTGAACGATCCGCCGCCAGTCCGCTTCGTTTGAGGCACCATGCTTCTCCCAACGCTGTCGATAGATCGCAGCCAACCGTTTGCCTTCTTCCGGTACATCATCTAGGTCCGATGCCAAAAAACCGGGAGGCGGAAAGGTGATCGTTTGCGGATCGTACTGGTCAAAGAAACGTCGCGGTGCCGTCCATGGATTGTGCGGTCTCCAGAGTCCATAAACCATAAAAAACGGCTGGTCCGATTCGCGATGACGAAGAAACTTAACGGCGGCGTCCGCGCTCTTCACATCCGGGAAATCACTGTCTGGGCCATCCCATTCTTGAACCGAAAAGAACTTACCAGATAACTGATGATCGCGATCTGCAAAGGGAGCGAAGCCTCCATTCGGTTTCGCGTTGTTGTTCCATTGAAGAGGTTCACGTGACTCGGGCAGTTTTGCGTGAAAGAGTTTTCCCATGCCCCACGTCTCATATTCACCCCGGCGGAATAGCTCTGGCAGGGTTTCGACGTCTTGCAATGGTGCAGATTTTCGCCATGGATCGGCACCGTTTAAATAAACACCTGTGTGGTGAGGGTACAGGCCTGAGAACAGTGCGGCTCGGGAGGGTCCGCAGACGGGGGAAGCACAGTAGGCACGCGGGAAATGGATTGCTTGTTTTTGCAATCGATCCATCGAAGGGGTCTTAACCTCAACACCGCCAACGTTGCTGTAATAGTCGTTTTGGTCATCCGTGATGATCAATAATACGTTGGGACGCTCATCAGCGAAGCCGCCAGGGATTGCCAAAACCAAAGCAGCGGCCAGAATCAAAATTCGATCTTTCATTTGTTAAACGTGGCTTATTTCTTGGCGGGTTGCTTGGCTCGATCTTTGGGCCACGGAAGAACGTTTGCCTGTTGAGCCCATGAGTACCACTGTTGCTTCATGCGTGCGACTCGATCCGGCTGCTCGCTCGCGACGTTTGTCGTCTCGGTGCGAGTCTGACTTAAGTCGTACAACTCCCATGCGTCGTCATCCATTCCCTTCAATGTGACCAGCTTCCAATCTCCGACTCGTATGGCTGAGTGGGTCTCGTGTTCCCAGAAGAGTGTTCTGGGTTCCGCTGATTGTCGATCGCGCATCGCCGCGAAGAGTGATTGACCAGAGGGTGGCTTGAACGTCTGACGGTTGAATTTCGATGGGTAGTGAGCATCGGCGACATCGATACAGGTGGCCATTAAATCGACGACGTGACCAACTTGGTGGGTCAGTTGCCCGCCTTCCTTGATGACGTTAGGCCAGTGCGCGATAAGCGGTGTCGCGATACCACCCTCATGGACCCAGCGTTTATGCATTCGAAACGGTGTGTTGGACGCGTTGGACCAAGCTTCGCCCATGCTGCTGGAGCGTCCTGAATCGTTGCGCCATTTTGAAAAGTTTTCGATGGTGTTTTTCTTCCACTGATAGCCATACATGCCACCTTCGGCGCAACATCCATTGTCGGAAAGAAAGAGTATGAGCGTATTCTCCAGCTTTCCAATCTCTTTCAGTTTTTCCACGATCCTGCCAACATTCGTATCCATGCGTTCAATCTGTGCCGCATAGATTTCGCGTCGAAAACACGACTCGCGCTGATCCTCTTTACTGAGTGAATCCCATCGTGGACACATTGAGGGTGGGAGTTCGGTGTCCGAAGAAATCAATCCGATTGATTTCATCTTTGCTAACTTTTGTTCGCGAAGTTGATCCCAGCCATTGGAGTACTGTCCTCGGTAGTGATCAATGTTCTCGTCGGGCGCCTCCAGCGGCCAGTGAGGCGAGTTATAGGCGGTGTAAAGAAAGAAGGGACGGTCATCGTTTGTCGCATCGTCCAGGAATTTGAGCGACCAGTCGGTGAAGACATCCGTCGTGTACCACTCTTGTTCCGGGTGAAGTTGATTGTCTGGTTTCGTGGTCGGTGGGATTGTCAGTTGATCGTTGTGGTAGACCGGGCAACCAGGAAGCACTTTGAAATAGCTATCGACGTGAATATGAATCCCGTAGAAGTGCTCAAAGCCGCGATCGGTTGGCCATTGTCCGCGTTTGTGGCCGACGTGCCATTTTCCGGACATCATTGTGCGATAACCTGCATCGCGCAGCACTTCTGCAATCGTTACGCACTGTTGGTTTAGGTACGGATGATAGCCCGCTCCTTTGTCGCCGTAGACCATGTGGCCCAAGCCAGCTTCGTGCGGATAAAGACCGGTTAGCAATGCTGCACGCGTCGGGCAGCAGCGACCTGTGTTGTAGAACTGAGTGAAACGGAGTCCATCGGCAGCGAGTCGATCGATGTGCTCGGTGTTGATTTCTCCGCCGTAACAACCGACGTCCGAATATCCCATATCGTCAGCCATGATGATGACAATATTGGGGCGCTGTTTGGCTCCCTCGCATCGAGTCACGTCACCGAACGCAATGATGCCGAACGCAATGATTACGACGAGCCATAGTGGGTACGACCAGACCGAACGTGTCATCTAACAAACGCTTTCGAAAGTGGTGGATAGGTCTCCGGCGGCAAACCAATCACTCCTAGCACACCGCTCATACCGATTGGCCCGTCACGCAACGTCCGTGATTTACGAAACAGATTAAGTCACGAACGCAATGGGCGCACAATAGACTACGTGGAATGGGGGCTCGCACCAGGAAAGGGAGCGTCAACGGCCTACAATATATTGTCTCGGCTCGACGGACAGGCTTGAGACACGGTCATCGCATGTCGGCCGGTCGGCAGGAACAAAAATCTAACGATCTATTTAGCATAGCCGCTCAGGCCCGTTGGATTGGGCCAGGCAAACGCAATGGCAATCTGCCCGCAGATTGACTTCCTAGCCGATCCCTGGAACGGCAAGCTCTGCGAGCCGATAGAGTACGGCACCGTCAGCGTATCGAATGTCAGCTCGGAAACGGGAGGCATCTGTTGCGCCAGATATTTCACAATGAACGGTAACGTTGTACGTGCCGTCGTCAGACGCGCGTTGATCATGCGTTTGCCGATAGTAGTGGTTGTCATCGTCACACTGGAAGCGTCCTGCACCGTCGAGGAAGCGACGAATATCATCAAAGCCGAGAACGCCCGTCATGGTTTCGCTATGTTCCTGAAGCTCATGAATGGATTCCGGTCCGTCATTGGGCCAAAACACATCGACGGCAATCTTCGATTCTTTTTGAGAGGAGGCATCGTAATGGAGATGAATCATTGCATGGGTTGGACGCACCGTTGGCACACCGACATTTGGAAGCACTTCTGTGCCGTCGTGCGACAGAAGCGGAATCTCCGTTCGTGATGGGCGATTCAAGGACCGACTTGGGTTATGAAGCCGCAATCCGTATCGTGCGGTAACGGTATCGAAGTAATGCCCGCGCCAGCGGTCTTCAAGGATCCCGCGCTCAGGTTGCGGATCAAAACGCTTGATGCGAGCCTGACAGCCACCAAGACCGAAAGCAGTGGACGAAGAGATGGACAGGCGAAGGAAAGTGCGTCGATCCACAACGTTACCTCATCGCGAATGGATTCTGGAATCGGATCGCGGTGGTCGTCACTGAGCAGGATTCATCTGGACCTTCTTTCTGAACGCTCTACGCCGCACTCCGTTGCGCCACTTGGTTATCCCTCTTCGCGGCGTACGAAGCAAGTCGAGTCGAATGTTCGGTAGCAATCCTCCCGTCTTCGCCTGCTCGCCAAGATCCTGTTTCATGAATCACAAGTCGCTGACGCCGTCGTTTCGCATGCGATTGATATTGACAGGCATCCGAAAGCAATCGACCCTTGCATCAAGGTGAAAAGACTCGAAAAGAAAGGAGCGAAGCGTGGCATCAAGGATCGTTATCCTCTTTTGTTTGCCTTTGCTTTTTGTGGCGGGGTGCGCGCTGGTTCTCGATAGCTTGTCGACCGTGAAAAATGGCGAGCAGGTTGAAGTCGCGGAGCTCTCGGCAGAGTCAATCGAGAGGATTGTTGTGCCTGCGAGTTGGAAGGTTCGTAAGTCTGCGACCGGTAGTGAGAGTATTTCACTGAGCATAACCAAGCGGCTTGAATACTTTGGATTTCCGTCCGAGCAAATGTCGATCAAGACGTCTGCCCCTAGCATGGGAGTGATCATTCAACGCTCCGATCGTGAAGTCTCTTTTCGCCATTTCGGAGGTTTTTCAACGATCGAAGGTGGGACTTCGATCGAAGTGGAGATTGCCGTGCCAAGTCGAATCGAAATCGAAGTCGTGGAGTGTGATTCGGTTCGTCGGCACGAATTCCCGGAGAAGCTCGAGGGCGATTGGACGGAAGTCAGTACAGATATCATCCGTCGTGAGCGGTTATAGATCCGCGCGTCACATCCGATTGGGGACTGATTGGAACGCGAATTGATTATCGACCGGAACGGTACGCAATTGAATGCGCAGCCCACTCGGCTCAGCCGATAGGTGACGTTAAGCGAGTTCTAGTCGTGCTTGTATGCAAGTTCTGGTCATTCATCGGCCAACGCTTTCTTCAAAAACTCAATTCTTGCCGCTCTTGCTGCTATCTCGCTTCGGAGCGATTCTGAGTTTTCTCGGGCCATGTCTTTGCCTTCGAGCAAGCCGTTGAGTTGCCGGCGAAGTTCTTGTTGCATTTTCATGCCTCGATTGACAACATGATGGATCCGCCCGTCCGTACCGATCACATGGACCTGAAGAGATGCACCGACGTCTTGCAATTCAGGTTTGCCGTACCAGTCGTAGAACCAGGCACCGGGCGCGAAGACGTCCAGGTCGTCACTCTGCATCAGCGTGGCCGGTGTCGCTTTCCACTTCTTCAGTTCTTCTCTTATGTCAGAGCTTTTCCGGCGACCGGAATGCACAGCAACGAACGCGACACCACGCTGCTCAAACTCTTTTTGGATCGGTTCAATCTGCTTCCACCAAGCGCCGAGCTGATGACCGGTATCGTCGAGCAGGTAGAGGACAAGTGGTTGGTCACCCATAAAGTCCTCGACTTGAAATGTCTTGAGTTCTTCGTCGGTCATCGCAAAGTTTGGAAGCGGCTTCCCAACCATCGGGTTGAGTTTCTTTTGTTCGCCGGTTCCCCAACGATCTAATGAGTCGATGAATTCTCGGTCGGAAGGAATCGAGATTTTGAAGTCCGAAGGGTCTGTCGCGGCATCTAACTTCCAATTGACAAAACGGACGCTTGAATCCGAAAACCGCTCGCGATCTAACAAGGTTTGAAAAACTCCGTCAAAACCGAGTTCGATAAGAACCGGAACAGGCTGCTTACCTTGCGTGATGTAGAGATCCCAGAAAAACCCGCCCGTCTCAGTGTTGCCGCCTCCATCGAGTACCAAGTGATCCGTTTGCACAGCACCGAGTTGATGGGTTCCAACGTGCTCGACCCTACACGTGGAAATGAGGCTCTCTAATGCATCGGTGTCTAACAGACTCATGATCCGCGGCACGTCTGGTCGCCATCGGTCCAGCGTTCGAGCTGCTTCAGATTTTGTGATATCAGCGAGTGTCGGTGGAGCGTCTAGGATCAGACATTTGTCATACACGTAACGCATCAAGTACTTACCATCACACCAAAATTGCGATCCAAAATCGTATTCAGGATTTTCCCGGTACTTGAATCGCATTTGATTGGGTTTCGCGTAGGACACTGCATAGGCAACATCACCATGGACAAATCCCATGGTCCCCTGTTCATCAGTATGAATTTCCAATTCGAAGGCGATCGACGATTGTTGTTGCAAGAATGTGACCATCTTGCGGAGTAATGCTTGCCCTTCTTTTTCTGCTTGTTCATCCAGTTCACTATCGGATGTCGCCTGCTTAAGAGGCAGTTCGGGATCGACACCTAGATAGCCACCGGCTGGGTTTTTCTGAAGTCGGGTGACGAACTCGGGTCTTTGCTTGAAAGCCGGGTATTCAATGCCTTCGGGCACTGGGTTGACCTCATCTGCTTTCGATACGGACAAGCCATTCGAAAGGAGAATGAGCGAAGTGATCACGGCGGCGGTTGTACGGCGATGCATGATGACGTTCCTGCGTGCTGGGATGACTCTGTCCTGGAATTGTTCGTTCGCCGTGTTCACTTGGATTCAAGAAATTCGGGAGGCATCGCATTTTGTTCGAGCGGTAAGAGAGGGTAGAGGCGGATCGAATCGCGGGGCAGCGTCATGCCTAGGACGGGGCGATGGAAGGAACCGCCCAGGAACATTTCGAAATAGGGAACAACTCGAAATCGGGGACATCCCCGCAATAAGGCATTCCTCGGATTGGGTGCTGTTGGATGGCCGGAGATTCGGTAAATTCTCAGATCCCCCACCGCAATTTTCTCCCGACCAACGAATCCATACGGAGCTCAAATTGTGTTGAAGTCAAAACATCTCGCGCACCGCTACATGCTGTTGGTAGGTAGCGTGTGCTGGTCTCTCCCGATCGCCGGTGCGGCCGACCAGTGGGCGGCGTTTCGCAACGATGGCACGAACGTCACTTCGGCAGCAGATCTGCCCCTGGAGTGGTCTCCCACGTCCGGTATTAGCTGGCAACGCGAATTGCCGGGGTATGGACAGTCTTCGCCCTTGGTCTGGAATGACCGGATCTACTTGACGGCGGTTGAGGGCCCCAAGAAAGAAAAAAGCATGGTGGTTGCTGTCTCGACCACTACGGGTGAAGTGCTGTGGGAAAAATGGGTCGAAACGACGTCGCAAGATTCGAACTACTACGCGAAAAGCCGTGCGGCCCCAACACCCGTTGTTGACGCGAAGGGTGTGTTTGCATTCTTTGAAGGCGGGGATGTTGTCGGTTTCTCCCATGAAGGCGACCTGCTTTGGCAGCGATCACTCACGGAGGAGTATGGCGATTTTCAGAATGGCCATGGCCTTGGAAGTTCGCTCGCACAGACGGATGACAGCGTCATTGTTTTGATTGATCACTCGGGACCAGCTTACCTCTTGTCGCTCGACAAAAAGACGGGCGAGAATCAATGGAAGGTGACGCGGAAGAGCCGAGCTTCGTGGGCGTCGCCTGTTGTTGCTGAGATCAATGGCAAGCAGCAGATCGTGATTAGTTCTAATGGCACCGTGGACGGTTACGATCCCGTCGATGGAAAGCAGTTGTGGACGGTCGATGATATTGGTGGTAACACCATTCCTTCGGTGACCGTTGCGGACGGCCGAGTTTATGCGGGTGCTTCCATTTCTGAATTCGGCGGCGAAGGATCGCAATCGACATGCTGCATCGAAGTCGGCGAAGACAATTCTGCGAAAGTCGTATGGCGTGCAGAAAAAGCGAATTGCCATTACGTCAGTCCGCTCATTCACGACGGACTGGTCTACTGTGTGAATAAAGTTGGAGCGTTGTATTGCTTGGATTCACAAACAGGCAAAACGCATTATGCAAAACGTGCCGGTGGCATGTGTTGGTCCACTCCAATTGCTTCGGGCGATTACATCTTTTTGTTTGCAAAGGATGGACTGACAACGGTCGTGAAACCAGGAACCAATTTCGAAGTCGTCGCCGAGAATGATCTGTGGGATCGCAAGGATCCACCGATGCCCGAGACATACGTCCAGCATCGACCGGAACGATCGAACTCGCGTGGCTCGTTTGCTGACCGCATCCGAGAATCGGATAAAGATAAAGACGGACTTATCAAGAAAGAGGAACTGCCTGAGTCGATGCAGAGCTTCTTCGCCCGTCTCGACGCCAATAGCGATGGCGCGATCGATGATGAAGAATTGAAAGAGATGGAGGAACGTGCGCGTCAGCGTTCAAGCTCCAGCAGCGAATCGTACGGCGACCCGATCGTTTATGGGGTTGCGGCTGTTGATGGTGCGTTCTTTATTCGCACTGGCACGCGGTTGTACTGCGTCCGTTCAAGCGACAGCTGAGTGGCATTTCGACCGTGGCAACTCGGCCTCGATCCGAGTTGCTGCGGTGTCCGTAGAGTCGATTCGACGTGTTGCTATGCTAAGCGTGTGATGAAGGACTTTTCCCGACAATCCCGCTTGGCAATGCAATGTCTGCTCAAACGCTTTTGCTTCGCGCGTGGATCGCGGGTGAATGATGACAACCGATTTGATGAATAGCGTGTCCGAGACTTGTGATCGCAAAACCAGAGCTTGGCTACAACCCGCGGTTTGGTTTGGTGCGTCCTTCCTGCTTTTGGCGTTGGGCGGATGGCTGACGTCATTGGGGCTCGGCGAATGGTATGACGAGTTAGATTTTCCGCCCTACCAACCACCGGGCTGGGCATTCACTCCAGCATGGGTAGCAATCCTTTCGCTGCTAGCGTGGGCGACTTTGCGGATCTCACGTTCGGGTGGCGCGGAGATCGCAAGAGAATTGCCGATCGCGTATTTCTTGTACGGCGTACAGTTCGCACTCAATGTTGGTTGGTCATTGCTGTTCTTTGCTTTGCGTCGTCCGGACGCTGCGTTGTGGGAAATCATCGTTTTGGACTGTGTGCTCTTGGGGATGATCTTCACGTATCGTCGTATTGATCGAGCGGCCGGCTGGATGCTGGTACCCTATTTCGCATGGCTTCTGTTTGCGACAGCGATTAACGCTTGGATCGCCATCCACAATGGTCCGTTCCCCCTGTAGGGACTCTCGGTCGAAGCTTCGAAGCTTCGAAGCGGCCGAGCGGTGGGATGGTGTAGGTGGGATGGAGTAAACGGTTCGCTTCGCCCGTCGCTGGATTCTGCCTGACGACGAGGAAATGACCGTAACGTTTCAAAGATCGCTGCTATGGTAGGAGTAGAGCGGTACTTTTGCGTATTGGTGGTTGCGAGGTCAGCCTTTTGAGTCCTGAATTGACGGCTAACGATGCGCCGTGGCTCGCTGGCGAGTCGATTGCTTTGCATCCGTTTCCATGGGGGATAATGCTAATCATGCAATTAATCCTGAAGCAACAATAACGTTACAAGACTCTTTAACCATGATCCGAAGCCAAACGTCACGACGACGACTCCTGCAAGCAAGTGGTGTCACGTTAGCGTTGCCATTCTTGCGTTCGTGTCCGACCTCATTCGCGGAAGAAGAGATCCGTTTGCCGGGCGTTGAATCCGACGGCAAGCCACGGCGAATGGTCTTTATCTGCAATAACCTTGGTGTACACATGCCGTATTTCGTTCCCGAGCAGACGGGTGCGAACTATCGGCCATCACCCTATTTGGAAGTGCTCGGTGAACGTCTGCGGAAAAAGATGACCGTGTTTTCGGGCGTGTCGCATCCGAACGTTGATGGAGGCCATGCTGCGGAGAAATCGTTTCTGACGGCGGCGGCTCATCCAGGAAGCGGGAGTTTCAAGAACAGTATTTCCGTTGATCAGTTGGTCGCCGAAACGGTCGGTCGACAAACGCGCATTCCCTCTCTTGTCCTAAGTGCCAATGGCGGAGGTTCGCTGTCATGGACACGCAGCGGCGTACCGATTCCCGGTGAAGAATCCCCATCGCGTGTCTATCGAAGACTCTTCACCAATGGGTCCGCTGACGAAGTCGACGCGCAGATCACGCGGTTGCGTCAAGGCGCGAGCATCATGGACATGGTCTTGCAGGAAGCGAGGAGTTTGCAGCATGGTTTGACACGTGACGATCGGGAAAAATTTGAAGAGTACACCACAAGCGTTCGCGAAGTCGAACAGGAAATGGTTCGACAGCAAGCCTGGGAGAAACAACCCAAACCAAGCGTCAATGCAAAGGAACCCGTCGACATTCGCGATCAAGCCGACACCATCGGCCGATCCAATCTGATGTATGACTTGATTGCGCTAGCTTTGCAGACGGACTCCACTCGTGTTGCTTCCGTGATGTCGGTGGGTTGGTTTGCTGTTCCACCGATCGACAACGTGACCGAAGGATATCACACGCTTTCACATCACGGACAAGATGAGACAAAACTCGCGCAGCTTGCTGTGATCGAAAAAGCACACATGAAGATTCTTCGCGAGTTTCTGGAGAAGCTCGATTCGACCAAGGAAGAAGATGAAACGTTGCTCGACCGAACGATGGTTTTATTCGGAAGTGACATTGGCAACGCTTCTAGCCATAACAACTCCAATCTGCCTGCGGTTCTCGCCGGAGGAGGATTCAAGCACGGACAACATCTGGGATTCGATACGGTCAACAACGAGCCGCTGTGCAATGTGTTCGTCAGCATGTTGCAACGCATGGGATTACCGATCGATCGATTTGGCAGCAGCACCGGTACGATTCGAGGATTGGAGTTTCGTTCATGATCCAGCGTTGCGCTAGATGGCTTCTGCTTTTGATGGTGACGGTAACGCTCTGCCTTGACGTGCATGCTGATCCTGTGATGCCGACGCACGAAGTGGGTCCGTTTTTGCGGAAGTACTGCGCCGACTGTCATGCAGAGGGAGCGTCCGAAGGCGATTTTGAACTTCGACGACTCTCATCAGAGTTGACTGCTGATGCTCAGTTCGAAGCTTGGAAGCTGGTTTACGATCGAATCGAGCGAGGTGAGATGCCGCCGGAAGACGCGGAGATCCCTGGTGAACGCGAGAAAAACGATCTGCTTGAAATGATGGCAGCGGCGCTGACCGCAGCCGATCGAATGCGACGCGAAACGAACGGACGCGTGACAGCCCGTCGCCTGAACGCGATTCAATTTGAAACGGTGATGTCTGACTTGTTGAAGACTCCGCTTGACATTGCCGATCTGCTACCCGAAGACGCAAAGGCTGAGGGTTTTTCGACCGTTGGTTCTGCGCTTAATATTTCCAGCGTCCAAATGGCCGCTTACTTGGAAGCGATCGATGCGTCGATCGACCAAGCCGTGCGATTTACCGAGCGACCTTCCACTCAGAAGTTTCGATTGTCGCTGCTCAACAATCACGGCTACATGGAGAACTACCGGCTACAGCATCCTACTTTGCCGGTTATCAACGGGATGAATCTGTACGCGACCGAAGCGATGTCAAACCATCATGCGTTGTGGGGACATTATGTCGTTCCGCATACCGGCAAGTACAGGATCAAAGTTTCAGCCTATACCCTGAACACGGAAGATCCCATCGCTTTGACGTTGCGCGTCGGGGGAAATGGTCATAAGGAATCGTTGAGAGTCAAGCATCGACTGCTCGATCATTTAGAAATCGACTCCGATCAACCAAAAGTATACGACTGGGAAGGCGAATTATTGCGGGGGCATTTCTTGCACCTGTATCCGTCTGAGCTGCCGATTTACCGATTTCCAAAAAACAAGCGTTACGGTCAACTTCGATGGTCTGGACCTGGCGTTTGTGTGCAGTGGCTGGAAATCGAAGGACCGATCACGGAAACGTGGCCGCCGCCTGGACAGGAGCGTTTGTTTGGCGGTGTTCATCTGGAACCGATCAATGGTGCATCGAATCCGGATCCGAACGTACAGCTGTATTCGGATCCCATTATCCCGGCTGACCCGCGGGAGCGACCGGCGGATTGGCCCCCCGGTGGTAATCGATGGAAACTCTTGGCAGGTCCTGTGGACAACAACGTGAAGTTTCCTGCGCAAGATTATTCCCGGAGACGCGGGCGAGTCGTTCGGCAGATTCTGGCCGGTAAGCATAAGGCTGCCGAACCGCTGCCGGACTATGAATCCGAACCGTACAACTTGAAGCCGGGCAATCCACTGCCGAGTTACGGTGGTGAACCGATCTATCGAAATGTCCCACATCCTGGGGATCTGGTCCGCACGTTACGTCTCTCTCCAGACGATGCGAAAGCGGATGCCGATCGATTGATACGCCGGATGTTGCTGCTTGCGTTTCGGCGCCCCGTCGAGGATGAGGAAGCGGATCGTTACGTGCGATTCGTGCATGATTGGCTCGATCGCGGCGTTTCATTCGAGTCGGCGATGCGAACCGGTTACAAGGCGATCTTCACGTCACCGCACTTCTTATTTCATCAATCGTCTTTGTCGGATGAAGCGACTTCAAAGCAGTCGCTTGCGGATACCAAACGGGATCGAAGTTCGAAGGCACTCATCCATGATTTTGCGCTCGCCGAACGGCTCGCGTTCTTTTTGTGGTGTAGCACGCCGGATGAAGAATTGTTGCGATTAGCCAAAGAGGAACGACTTTCACAACCTGAAGTCTTACGAAAGCAGACCGAGCGTTTGCTGGCCGATCAACGATCGCAACGATTCGTGAAGGACTTTCTCGGTCAATGGTTGGATCTCCATCAGATTGACTTCACCAGCCCCGACACGCAGTTGTATCCCGAGTATGACGCGGTCTTGCGGACTTCGATGCTGGAAGAACCGATCTGTTTCTTCTCGACCCTGATCGAACAAAACCGATCTGTCGCGAATTTAATTGACTCCGATTTCATCACGATCAACCGTCGATTAGCTCAGCACTACGGGATGGAAGGCGTCACCGGACGGAAACTGTCTGTGGTTGAGATCGACGACGAGAGTGTTCGCGGAGGCGTTATGACTCAAGCGGCTGTATTGAAAGTGACCGCCAACGGTAGCAATACCTCCCCGGTCGTTCGTGGTGTTTGGGTGAATGAGCGGGTGCTGGGCAAACCGACGTCGCCACCGCCGCCAGGCATACCTGCCGTTGAGCCCGACATTCGAGGCGCGAAGACGATTCGTGAGCAATTGGAGAAGCATCGCAGCAGTTCGGATTGCGCATCCTGTCATGCGAAGATCGATCCACCCGGTGTCGCGCTGGAGAGCTTTGATCCGATTGGGCGTTTACGCACGAACTATCGAATCTTAGATCCATCCAAGTCGGACTTGCGAAAACAAGACCACACACTGCGGTACAACATCGGTCTACCGGTGGATCCGTCCTATTCACTCGCCGACGGTCAACCGTTTTCAGACATTCGAGAACTCAAGCGTATTTACGCCGCGAACCGTCAGCAGATTGCGGAAACATTCGCCGAACGTCTTTTGGTTTACGCCACGGGCGCGACCACGTCTTTTGCCGACCGAACCGAGATTGAACGAATCGCCGACCAGACGCGTGCAGAGGATTACGGCGTGCGTTCGTTGATTCACGCGGTCATTCAAAGCGATCTGTTTCGAACGCGTTGACCCACGCAAGTTGACCCACGGAAGTTGATCGCTCAGAGTGACCTAGCGTCTGTATCCATCGATGGACCGAATCACGCAACTCTCTTGCGTCACTTTTCGTCGACGAGTGTAAAGACGGCGATCGCAGCGGATCCGCTAATCTCCTTGGGGCGTTTCATCCACAACCAAGTGTCATCGGCAAAGAGATGCTCTGTTTCGTGAACGTAGTCACCGGTCAGCGGATCGAACCAACGAATCTTCATTTTCTTACCCAGCAATTCGGGAAGTCGTCCGTTGATGCCTGTGCGATAGTCAGGCAAATAAAACAGATAAGTGTCTTTTCCGTTGCTAAGGATGGGAGGAGAAAACGACTCTTGAGAAGGCTCCAATTCCGTGAAGTCAAACTCGTTAAATAACTTGGTCAACGCTTTGTAATAGTGGAAGTGTGGCTGGTTTTCCGGAGGCAGGGAAAACGGCGAGCTAATCACGTTGTACCACGACGTGTTCTGCCAATAGTACGTTGAGTACGTTCCCGCAAAGAGACACTGGTAGGTTCGGTCGAGGCACATTTCCGGATCTGTGTACGCACCATCAAAAATGCTGTAGGTGGTTTTCTCGTAACCTCCATGTTCGATGTTGAAGACAGGTTTGTCGGAGTGACGTGCGGCGACTTCACGCATCCTTGGCTGGAGGTACGGTTGCCATTCTTGAATGGAGATGAAATCGACTTTGCCCGGAAAGGCGTCGCAGTATCGATAATCGTGGACGGTCAACAAGCGGCCGTGTCCATCCAATCGCCGTAACCGATCGATGCGTCGAGTGACGTAGCCCATGTCGTCACGTCCATAATCGAGTGCTTCTTTTGAAATATCCCAAACGATGTTGGGAAACGCTTGATAACGGCGAATCACGTAATCAAAGAAACGATTGTCAGCATCGGATTCAGGTGCGGGCCAATTCACTTCTTTGTTCCACACATAGATCATCAAATGCGCGGTGATTTGTTTCTCATTGAGCAACTGGATCACACGATCAAGTCTCTGAAAAAATTCCACATTTAACGTCGAGAAATCGGGTTTCTCGTTGGTGCCGCCGAAAGGGAAAACGTTCGGTTTGGAAAAGTCATGCTCAGAGAGCATCTTTGTTTTTTCACCCCAAGGAGCGTTGTACGCGTAAACGTTCATCACGATTTGATTGAACCCGTTGTCGGCGACTTTCGAAACGAGTTCCCGTGTCCGTGGAATGTCTTCGTCATTCTCAGCATCAAGAGCGAACAACCAATCCAATTCAAACGCCATCAAGAAGTAGGGCGTTCCATCGGCATACTCGAAACGGCGGGGGTTTCGTTTCGCAATCTGAATGGGACCGTGTTGCCAGGCTTGTTGGTTCTCCTGAATATTCAGTTCACCTGATCTTCCCGACAGTCTCGGAGCCGAAGAGTAAACCGTAAAACTCCATCGGCCAACTTTCGGCGGACAAAACCGAATCATCCATTGCCCATCGCCGTCGTAGCAGCCCGGTACTCTGATTCGATCTCCATCGGTGTGCGTCATTACGGCACCGAATTCAACATCGAATGGATTCTTGATTGGACCGTCCGATTGAATCCGCATTTCAATGATCTGCCACTGCTCACCACGGCTCGTCAGCACATCGTCGGATGCTTCTGCTGTAGTCGATTCACCGTTTGGCGATTCTTGCTCGGTCGGTTCGATCGATTCGTTATTTGCTTTATCAGGTGAATCTGAACCTTCGTTTGAGCGGGTGACACAGTAGAGTTTGGTCAGCGTACGAATTAGCAGTTTGCCGTCTACGACACTCGGTGTTGCAATACACAACTCATCCAGTGAATTGGTTGACAGAATCTCGAATTCAGGACCGGCCTTGATGACGTAGGTCAATCCGTCTTCGTTGAGACAAAAGATTTTGCCGTCGTAAGCCCAAGGTGATGCCGTAAACGATCCCTTTGGAGAGAATCGCTTCTTTCCGTACACCACTTCTCCCGTCAACGCGTTGTGACAGGTCATGAAGCCTTGGTCGTAGACCGTGTAGAGGTAATCGCCGTATACGATCTGGGTTGTGTTGTAGGGAGAAGCTTGCGGTTGGTACCACTCGATAAACTCACTGTCATTAAACTCGCCGTCCGCCGCAATCTTGCCGCTCGCCCCAGGTCGAATCGCAAACGTGGGGCGGTGTGCGTCGCCCACATAGCCGGATGAGATGTAACACATCCCGTGAGCGGCAAACGGAGATGGGATGACGAGAATCGACATGTTGCCGTCGAAGCTCCAGAGTTCTTCGCCCTCTAATGAATAGCTGCGATTGACCCTTTGACCGGGAACGACGATTTCCGTTCGCACACTGTTTTGCCAAACGAACGGTGTCGCCCAGGACATGATCTCGTTTCGTTTAGTGAGCCATCGCTGTTCACCCGTTTCCGCATCAAACGATGCAATCCAGGATTCCTCTTTATTGTCGTAAACGACAAAAACCTGGCCGTCGTGGACGACCGGAGATGCTGCTGCACCGTAGTCCATGTTGGTTTTTTGGGGTTCGATCATGTGGGACCACAACAGGTCGCCGTCCAAGCTGTAGCAATACAATCCGAGGTCGCCAAATAGAACGTACAGACGCTCACCATCGGTTGTGGGTGTCTCCGCTGCGTATGAACTTTTCGGGTGTCGTGGAACGACGGGATTGCCCGTGTGTGCTTCGTCCCGCCAAAGTTCCTTACCTGTTTGAAGATCCATGCAGTAAACCATCCAGTGATGGATACCTTTCGCTGGATCTCGAACGCCCTGCCCAAGGTACAACCCTCCCTTGGGTTGAATGTTGGGTTCATCGGCAACCACTGACGTGACAAAAACACGATCGCCAACGACGATCGGACTTCCCCAACCCTGGCCTGCTACGTCTGCAACCCAAGCAACGTTGTCCGTGCGACTCCATTGAACCGGCAAGTTCGGGTGGTCGTCAGCGACACCCGTGGCGTCATGACCACGGAACCGTGTAAAGTCGACGGCCAAAACTTGGTTGAAACCAACGGCCAAAAACAAAAAAAGTAGTACAGCTGAGGTATGCGATCGCACTCGGTCTTCTCCGCCAAGAGTTGGATACCGCGACGACATCATTTGTTGTTCGCCACGCTGCCCATGTTCTAGCACAACGGGCTGATCAAAGGGGAAAGGCGCGATCGCGGTAACGCAATCAGGCGACTGTGCGAAGCACTCCCAAAGCAATATGTTCTAGACCGCCTCAATAACGAGGCTGTGTATTGGCACTTTGAGTCTTGTGTTTGATTCGTTTCTTTCGTAGCAACCGCAAGTTTTGCAAGTTGAGATAGGCGGTCATGTCACGCACGTGTGTTTTCCTGACGATGGAAGATCCTGAAGGATTCTTCGTTTACGATCAACTCACGTTCGAGCCGCTGCGAGAACTTGGATGGAACGTCCTCGAAATCCCCTGGACGGATTCGGGCGCGCGTTGGAAGGATTTTGATGCCGTCGTTATCCGTTCCACTTGGGACTATCAAAATGCTCCCGAGCGGTTCATGGAAACATTGAACGAGATAGAGGACTCGGGCACCCCGCTATTCAATCCTCTTCGAATCTGTCAGTGGAATCTGGACAAGCATTATCTACAAGATCTTCGGGGGCGCGGCGTTCCAACCGTCCCGACGAAGTGGCTCAAATGCCTCGACGAGGACCGACTCGCCGAGTTGTTCAGCAACGGATCCGGATCACGATTGGTGGTGAAGCCGACCATTGGCGCGAATTCGGACGGCTTATTCGTTCTTGATGCTGATGATGCTGCGCAATGTGCCGCAGCCGTGATGGAATATTCTACGCGGCCACTCATGGTGCAGCCGTTCATTCAATCGATCACCGCGAAAGGGGAATATTCTCTGTTCTATTTCGGAGGCAGTTACAGCCACGCCATCCTGAAGCAACCGAAGCAGGGCGACTTCCGAGTGCAAGAAGAGCATGGAGGCACCATCCAAGCGACCACCGTGAGCGAGTCTCTTAAGCAAGTCGCAGCGTTAGCCCTCAACGCGGTTGGCGAAACGCTGCTATACGCTCGAGTCGATATCGTGATACTGGATGACGGATCACCGGCCGTTACGGAACTCGAATTGATCGAGCCGTCACTTTACTTCTCATACGATGACGATTCGCCACGAAGATTCGCGGAAGCCCTCAACAGAACTGCGAAACATGCGAACTAAGCGAAAGAAAGAAAAGAGAAAAGAGTAAAACTTGAAACCAGAGAACGGAAAAACAAAGAATTGAAGTGTGAAAGATCGGAGATGGAAGCGCGGTCGTTTCGCGGTTGTCTTCTTGGTTTCTTCTCTTTTCCTTTTCTCGCTTATTTCGCGTCTTTCGCGGTTCGGTTTATCTATCGCAGACGTGGCACAAACCGGCACGTCCCACCTTTGTCTTCGGCGATCTTTTTCAGCGTCGCGTAGCCGGCCCGATTCTCATAGGCAAAAGTATGAATCACGATTTCGGGAGCGTAGGCATCCAGCACGCTCTGGGGAATGTGATTGTCGACCCTTGAAGATTGGAATGGGTTTCCTCCGAGACTGTTCGGTTGAGAGAGCAGCTCGATTAGTCCCTTCATCATGTTGTCTTCTTCCGTTCGAACTGCAAAGTCGCCGTCTGAGAGAAAGAAGACATGGTCGGGTTCCAGGTCGCCGGCGATCTTGAGTGCTGGGCCTGGTAGCGTACCGCTTTGAGCAGGAACTCGTGCGAGCCACTTTTCGAACAGTCGCTTGTTTTCGATGGTTGCGGGACGCAGCGCTGCTTCGTTACCAAAATTCAACGTGCCTTCACTAAACAGCACGACGTGGAACGAGTAGTCCTCTGGCAGCGCACGGACCGATTTTACCAATTCACGTTTCGCTCGCATCAACCTCGCGCCCTTCATGCTGCGCGATATATCGAGCACGTAAACGAATTCACTGCCGTATGCATGTGTCCCAAAAAAACGCACCGGTTCTGGTTCACTCGAATCACCTTGCGCTGATTCGCTTTCTGGAGTGTTTGTTGACGATGCTTCCGTCGATTCTTGGGGTGACAGTCGATCCAACGAGGCCATCTTCATTTCATCGATATCCACAATGGTTACCGATTCGTCTCGCTTGTCGACGTCAGGCATTTCCTCCGCTGCGGATAGATCCAATACCTGCAGGGTCGTGTCTTCGTTCGGCGTAACGAATTTGGCGTCGATGTTCAGCCAGGTGATTGGTTGAGGTGCCCGAATCATCAGCGCTAATAGAATCAACAGACACAAATGCACGACGAGTGAACACAGAAAGCTGACCAAGGGTTGGCCCGACCGAGTTCCGTCGGACGCTTCATGGAAAAACTGAGACTGTTTCGCGTTTGTGGTATTTTCTGGAGCGATCGGGGGAGCCGCTGGCGGAAGATCAGACGAGCGAGCATGCGTCTGGTTTCGCGTGGCCATGTTGGAGACCCTGTGGAGGCGTTCGGCGGCCAGAAGTTGATCCTATGATCGCCAGGCTTGATTCTACACCGTGCGACTCATTTGCTACACCATCAAGGATGCGTTCTGCCGATTTGAAATGACGCGCATGGATATAGACGTGTTCCCGCGAACGTCTCTAGACTTTGGAAACGTAATTTGAGAGTGATGGGGCGATTAATGACGCTCTGCCGATCCTGGCATCTATGGGAAAGGAATCGCATTCGTGGGCCTGTCATCCTATTTACCCGGTCCAACCGAACGCACTGTCCGAACGGCGGACGGTGAAGTGCAACATGTCCCCGACGATTGGGCGTTGCTACCACCCGGTGACGCTGGGCTCACACGTCGTGTTAAAGCGGCTGGATCGCATTGGGTCGTTCAAGAGAAAAAGGGTCGTCGAACTTTTTCCAGAGGTGTTTGGGCCTCGGCCGAAACGATCGATCGTATCCGTGCAGAACTGGAATCAGAACGATCATCGGAGTCGTATCAAAAACGCAAAGCGGCGGACGCCCGACGGCGTGAACAAGTTCAAGCGGATTACGTGGAGGACTTTCATCGTGCGGTGATGGAGTTTCTTGACTTTCATCCTTCGCATGAAAAACTGAGCCAACGGTTTGCCACGGCGGTCACCGCTCATGCAACGCCTGTTGGCAGTGGGACCGTTGCTCGTACTAAGAGAATCCCCGTTGAGAAAAGGGCCGAAGCGGCGGTGATCGCTTGGATGCGACATCAGACGACCGCCTACGATTCGATGAAGATCGCGCGAGAGAAAGGAAAGCGACGTGAAGTTCGTCGGCAGCTAGCAGCACGATCGAAGCAATTGTTGCAGCGTTATCGTGTAGGTGATTCACTGTCAGAGACTTGCCCCTTACATCGAGCGTTAGAAGCTTAGTCGCCCAACGCAGAGCCCCGAGCGGAGCAGGGGAAAAGTGGCGGGGCGCGCAAGAACGCGGGGGCCGAGGGCCAAAGGATGAAAGCGGGCGAAGAAAGCAATAGGTGGTAAAA
>JBCDEM010000057.1:0-29130 GCA_039179795.1 Planctomycetota bacterium
ACCGATCCGCCATCCGACTGGCGCAAGTTCGTGCTCGGTGACAAGAAACCACCGATCCGTCCCAAAGGTCAAACCAGTCAGGGTTCACGATTCCCGATGAACTACCAAGGCAATCAAGGAACGGCTCGCGGTCAAGCGCCCAAGCCGACCGATCCGCCATCCGACTGGCGCAAGTTCGTGCTCGGTGACAAGAAACCACCGATCCGTCCCAAAGGTCAAACCAGTCAGGGTTCACGATTCCCGATGAACTACCAGGGCAATCAAGGAACGGCTCGTGGTCAAGCGCCTAACCCAAACGCCCCGCCCGCCGAACACCGCAAGTTCGTGTTCGGAGATGTGAAACCGCCAATCCGCCCTAGGGCTCAGATCAACCAAGGTTCACTGTTCCCCATGAACTTGCGAGGAAGTCAGGGGACGGCTCGCGGCCAAGGCCCCAAGCCGACCGATTCGCCCTCCGATTGGCGAGATTGTGGTCCAGACATATCGCCTACAATTCGCCCCAAAGGACAAACCAGTCAGGCGTCACAGTTCCCGATGAACTTGCGTGGTAACCAAGGGACGGCACGTGGTCATGCACCAAAGCCAACGGATCCCCCGAACGATTGGCGCAAGTTTGTGCTTGGCGACAAGAAGCCCCCGATTCGTCCGAAGGGACAAACCAGTCAGGCGTCACGCTTTCCCATCAACTTGCAGGGCCGGCCATCCACAGCCCAGCCACGTCCATACCCCGGTGATGGTATCGATGACATCTTGCCACCTTACGTTCATCCACCTCGTCACGTCGTCGGCTTTCCACCTCCCAGAAAGTGAGATCGTGCACACGTTTTAACGCGAACCCCGCCAACACGTTTGGCGGGGTTTTTTGTTATAGGGGTTGGGTTGCAACGGGCAGTTGATACGCATGCATGCTTCGTCGCCACCGGTCGCCATGCATGGGTCAATCGTTTGTTGCTCGTCAACGAATACTACGATCAACTTTCGTTTTCGGTCTGCCAAAAGTCGCGCGCGGCTCGCAGTTTTCTTTGAACGGTGCGTTGGGAACAGCCCAGCTGATCAGCGATCTCGGGCGTTGCTAAACCTTCAATGCTCAGTTTGACCACAGCTTCCAAGTCTTCGTCGTCGCGCTGGCGGATTGCGTCGATCAGGTTCTGAAGCGACTCCTCTGCCATTGCAACCAATTCCGGTTGCGGCGATGCAGCGGCCAATTGACTCAGCAGTTCGGGCCCTTCGGCGTTCCAGCGTACTGCATCTTCGCTGGCACCTCCTCGCTTGAGGCGGTTGTCGCGACGGATCTGATCCACGGCCTTGTTCAACGTTAATGTGACCAACAGCGGCCAAATGGCGTCCGGGTCATTTTGGGATCGCCCATCAAAGCGACCGCTCGAGAATCCACGACAAAAGCTGTGGAATGCGCTTAACGCGATGTCTTCCTCATCACGAACGATGCGTCTGGATGGAGCCAACTTGCGTCGAGCGACACCGACCATCTGTTCGAAATAGAGATCCCATAAACGCTGCATCGCCTGTTCGTCACCTTGTCGAAGATTGGCATGCCATTGCATCAACGACGCTTCCGTGATGGAAGAATGATTTGTCATGGGTGATTCCAATGGAGAGACGCATTCCCGTTCAAAGGATCCTATTTGCAATAAAAGTGTAAGGC
Organism: Planctomycetota bacterium; assembly: GCA_039179795.1. GTDB lineage: Bacteria > Planctomycetota > Planctomycetia > Pirellulales > Pirellulaceae > Rubripirellula. Next base: position 1,664 of record JBCDEM010000057.1, read on the forward strand.
TCCGCGGAACTCTCTGCGACTCTGGTAGCTCCGCGTTTAACCCGAGTCGGCGCGATTCTTGCCCTCCACTCAAGGCGCGATTCTTGCCCTCCACTCATCGGCGAAACGAAAAAATCTCATTTTGTTTGTCGCGGGCCGAATTGGTTGGCGAGTCATGGGTGTCGGCTAGCAAGCCGCATACAAACACTCCCCAATCCAAATGAGTCTGAGAAATGAAATCCACTCAATTCTTCTCCCGTGCTTGCATCCAAGGGAACCTGCTGACACGACCGATGATGCTTGTGGTCGTCGCGGTCTGTTTCTCCAATATCGGAACGAGCGTTGCAAAAGCCGTCGGAACGCTTCCACGCGTGCTTGTGGACGGTCGCCAAGTTCCCGAGATCGAATGGGACACCACCGTGAACCGGTTCCGATACGACAACGACAAGTTCATTGGGCAACGACTGACCGTGCATTGTCCACCGCTTCCGCCTGGAACGGATCTAAAGGGTCTCTATGGGACTGATCGCTATCCTAGCGAGAGCTCGATCTGCATTGCCGCATTGCACGCCGGCAAGATTACCACCGATGGAGGATTGGTGACCATTCAGATCAATCCTGGCCAGTCTGAATACAAAGGTAGTGAGAGAAACGGCGTGAAGTCATCGAGTCTTCCCGGGACCTCACGCAGTATCGCATTCATCGATAAAAAAGTGTCGAAGGAAGACCAGGCGATCATGGAAAAGCACGCTCAACGCATCCAGTGGGACACTCGGTTTACTCGAACGGGTTTAGCGTATCGCGATCTGATTGGACAGCGATTCACGTTTCGTGTTCCCGCAGCGCCCGCCAACCTGAGACCACGTTTAGTCTACGGTACTGATCAATATGACTTCAGCAGCATGATTGCTCCGGCAGCAAAGCATGCAGGCGTCATCACCGAGAAAGGTGGTCTGGTCACGCTAGAGATTAACGAAGGAGTCACCAAGTTGGTTGGAAGCATCCGCAACGATGTGGAAACGTCTAGCAAGGGCCGATGCGACCGTTCCATCACGTTTGTGAAATCAGGCGAGACAAAATAGCTCAACGCTATCGAACCTAAAAACTGTCTAACAGCTTTTTAACACTCTAAGCACGTCGGCCAACGGGTCGACGTGCTTTTCTCGTTTCTCTCCCGCGCCGACTCGGGTTAAACGCAGAGGTCGCGAAGTCGCCGAAGTGTTTGTATCGCTTCAAGACATCGCTAGGCGGGATTGTCTGGAGCAAACGTTGAGTCCTTCGTTTCCGTAAGAAATCGGAAGCCCTGCTTGAAGCAAGGTTTTAGGTCAAATGAAAGAAATGGCAGCCAATCCGGCTTGGACGGACCACGAAACCACGCGGTGTGTGCCAGTGCATAGGCGAACATAGGCAGGGTCATGTATTCAGGACGCTTGAGGTTCGTTCCGGGCCATGTGCTGTATTGACTATCCCAATTCCGAGGCGAATTCCCTAGGAATATCCCAAAGCCATGAAAGACGGCAGTCAAATCCGTCAGCAGTTCATTGTCGTACTCGCGGCCGGTGACGCGTTGCTCACCCATTAGTCGTAAGTGCGAGAGTTCATGAGCCATCGTTCCGACAAGGCCGGTAAGATTCATCATCTCGGACGTCTCAATGTGGATCACCGTTCTGCCAATCTGTTCGTCGTATAGCCCGGCGGCACCAGTGGGAAGATACTTACCATCGTCATTGACGAGCCACAGTGGATTGTTGTCGGTGAAAAGTTCAAGGTCGACTCGATTGGGATGTACATCCATGTATCGGCAAACCTGATCCAACAGGTTTCGAACACTCGCTTCGGACCCATCCATTGGATCGGGAAAGAAGTCGTTGGTTGGAAGGATGACGGCTCGGCGAGTGAATGTATCGCGTCCGAATTGTTCGGACAGCCATTGGAGACGATTCTCGATCCATCGCTTCGCGGCAACATCAACGGGACATCGCGGTTTGAATAATCGGAACATGACTCTCCATTCTATGACGTAACGGTTCGCGATATTCGAGTCGCGCGAGTTGACGGTAACTTGCGAACATCAGGTGCGAACCAACAGCGTTTTCTCTCGGGTTGGTTTTATCACGTGGTTGTGCTTGCATCCTTCAGTTTTGCACGATTCAGCAAAAAAACATCGAGGCCTAATTGAGAAGGATTCAGTCGGGTGACTCGTGGGAAAATCACGATGGTCGCAGTCGGGATCCAAGAGGATTCAATGGTGGGATTCAACTGAGAAAGCGAAATACGAAATCTGCACTATTGAATTGAGACCATACGTCTTGACTCAGCGTTCCATCGGCCACTCGGGTTAATCGCAGAGGACGCGAAGTCGCAGAGATTGAAATCAAGGTCGTAGTTGATATCACTTCGTTTTTCATAGCAGCGAGCATGTCATCCCAGTGTACGGAGTCTAGGATTGCTTTGCCCTGGCTCGACCGTTTCAAGTTGCTTTTGGCATTAGCGATAGATAGGTTTAGGACTTGCATTAGAAATAGAAAGCTGGAATTCGGGAGCTAAAGATGCCTAATCGGCGAAGATTTTTAGAAGGCGGCGTTGCGCTGCCGGTCCTTTCTTCGCTGGCCAGTGCCGATGAGCGCAAGCAAGCTCCGAAGCGTTTGGTTTGCGCCGGCACTCAGTTGGGTTGGTACAAGCCAGACTTCTTTGCCAATAATTCCGAGGCGCGGCTGATAAGACCGTTCGACCTGGCCGGTGTTGGTAAGCAGCTCACAACCATTTCAGGGCTTGATCACAAGGGACCGACGGGAAATGGCCACCAGCTTGTTTATACGCTTTACACGGGCCAAGTCGATCGCAGCATTTCACTTGACCAATTCGTCGCACCGCGATTGGGTGCCGGTGCTCGCTACGAATCGTTGCAACTGTGCGCGGGAGAGCAACGTTTTAATGCGCCGCTCTCGTTGAATCGCAGTGGCATTCCGCTGCCGCCGATCATTCGCCCCAGCGTGATGTATTCCAGAGTGTTTGGAGGCAATGCATCGGATCTTGAGCGTCAAAGGTACTTGCTTGAATCGGGTCGCAGTTTGTTGGACGACGTGACATCGGATGCAAAGCGGTTGAGGAATCGCGTCAGCAACGAGGATCACGCGAAACTGGACGAATACTTTTCTAGTGTTCGGGATGTCGAACAGAAACTAGCACGTCGACGCGACTGGCTGGACAAGCCGTTCGCAGCACCGGACCCAAAATTCAAATTGCCCGATCAAGAAGACGTTGCTCATTCAATGATGATTCAGAATGAGGACTTGATGTGGGATTTAATGGCATTGGCGATCAAAAATGATTCGTGTCGCGTCTTTTCACTGACCATTCCGTTGGCCGATGGGGCACTGATGCTTGGCGAAGAACTGATGTCATCCGGCTACCACCAGTTGTCCCACCACGGAAATAGGAAAAACAAGGTCGATGCTTTAGTTGCGATCGAATCCGCTCACATGTCGGGCGCCGCCCGCTTTATGAAAGCGCTTAACGAGACACAAGACGTCGACGGCAGCAAGATGCTTGACAACACGACCGTATTGATTGGCAGTGCCATGGCGGACGCATCCAAGCACCGCCGAGTTGATTTTCCATTGATGGTCGCCGGAGGCGGATTGCGGCACCAACGTCACATCGCTTGCGGTGCTACGCAGGAACACAAAAACGAAATGGCTTGCGACTTGTTCGTGACGGTTCTGCAGAATCTTGGATTCGAGACCGATGCGTTTGCGACCAGCAAGTCGGATCTCAACGAGTCGTTGTTATGAGGCGATTGACGGCACTGCTTGTTTCATTGTGCACGATTTCGGCGTGTGCAGACGAAGCTCCGAAAGAGATAGACACATTCGTCCGAGAGTTTTGCGCCAGTTGCCATGGCGCGAAATCTCAGAAGGGCGACTTCCGCTTTGATCACTTAACTTGGCAGCTCTCGGAAACGGAATCCCGCGGGCAATGGGAGTTGGTGCGTGACTACATCGCGGATGGCGACATGCCACCCAAGAAGGCAAAGAAGCAACCAACTGACAGCGATCGAAAGAGCATCCTTGCGACATTGAATGTTGCTTTTGAAAAGGCAGATCGAGCATCAGTCGCGGGTGGCACGCCGCTGCGTCGCCTGAATCGCATTGAGTATCTGAACACGGTAAGAGATCTGTTCGGCATCCGCATGATCAAGCTTCCGCCGTCGTTTCCGGAAGACGCGACCAGCTTGGAGTTCGACACGATGCCCGACGGACTGTTCCTTTCACCAGCAGTCATGGATGCGTACCACGATGTCGCGACGGTGATCGCTGATCGCGTTGCACCGCTGCCCAATCCGGCGACGTATCAGTCGAGTCTTGATACGGAAACAATCGGTGGTGACGCGACTCGTCGATGGTTTGGCCCGAAGAATGCGAAACAGTATTTGAAATTTACGGGATTCAATCAGTCGGGCTGGGTGGGCGCGCTTTGGGACAGCGGTTTTGTTGCCCCGTCGTCCGGCGTCTATCGAGTCAAGCTACTTGCCAATGCCCAGGCCGAAGTGGGGGCAGACGGCAAACCACTGAGATTGAGTTTCCACGCGTTCGATCCAACCGAAGAAGTATTGCCAAAACGATTTCGGATTGAACGAGCATCCTTAGTAGCGGAAATCGACGTTCCGCCCGGTGAACCAACATGGATTCAGTGCGACGTGCCAGTGGAAGCGGGCGAGGCGTTTCATGTTTACTGCACAAACCGATTCTCAGCAGGCGTTTATCCCAAGGGAGACTTGAACCGATCAGAGATCAACCGCGAATTGAAAAAGTTGAAAGACCGGCTGGAGCCAACCGTCGAATTGCGTGCTATGACGATCGATGGACCGGTCGCGGTGCCGCCACGTGTGACGAAGTTTTTTGGATCATGGCCCCCCACGCTTGAACGCGAGCAGTTGGCGGAAAAGCTCCTGCCTCTCGCCGCGCGCGCCTACCGCCGACCGCTAACAGACGTCGAGTCTGACAAATTGCTTGGTGCCGCTTTGTCTCATGGCGAGAAAATGGGCCAACCTGAATTTGGCTGGCATTACGCGATTCGCCGAATCCTCTGTTCACCCGAATTTCTTTACAGAGAATCAACTGACTCGCCATTGCTTAGCCAGCATGAACTGGCATCGCGACTTTCGTATTTTCTTTGGAGCACGATGCCGGATGATCGACTCTTAAAGCTTGCGACAGCGGGCAAACTATCCGATCAAAACACATTGATTGCCGAGACACGACGTTTGTTAGCTGATCCTCGCGCCAGCAGATTCGTTAAGCATTTTACAGGTCAGTGGCTAGGTAACCGGACGGTCGCTGCCATCAATGTGTGTGACAACCGATACCCGTGGGATGACAACGTGCGGTACGGCTTTGTTCGCTCGACCGAAATGTTCTTTGACGAAGTCCTGCGAAAGAACTTGCCGATCGTTACCTTCATAGATTCCGATTTCACTTACGCCAATAGCGCGATGCAAGTGGTTTGGGGAATGAAACCAAGCCGCGATAAAAATCTTGGCGCGGTCGCGGCTCGTCAACGGCAGAGTCTCGTGTGGCCAGAACCAGTACGTATTGATCTGAAAAAAACAACCGCAAACTTACCAATGCACGTTCGCAATCGCGGCGGAGTGCTTGGCCTGCCAGGAGTTTTGACGGTCACCGGAGACGGTGTGGAGTCTTCGCCAATCTTGCGCGGTGTTTGGGTATTGGAAAACCTGTTTGGTCAACACCCGCCGCCACCCCCAAAAGACGTTCCTGCATTGGACATCGATACGAGCCAGGCGAAAACCGTACGCGAGACTTTGGCTGCCCACCAGAAGATTGATAGCTGTGCCAAATGTCATCGGGATATCGATCCGCTTGGCCTGGTGTTGGAGAATTTCGATGCCGTCGGTAGTTGGCGGGAAAAATATGCGGGGCAAAAGGCGGCGATCGATGCCACTGCCACGATGCCAGACGGAACGAAATTGAATGGCGCCGACTCGATTCGCAAAGTGCTCCTTGATCAGCCGCAGGTTTTTACCCGCTGTTTGCTCACGAAGATCCTGCAATACGCAACGGGACGTGAACTATCCGTCGGCGACCAACGCGTCGTGGACGAACTGGTCTCGCAAGAGCCCGAGGAAGGATACCGTTTTCAAGATCTGATTGAAGCAGCCGTGACAAGCAAAGTGTTCTTGGCACGATGATACAGCTCAATCGAGATCTCGTTCATCCGGCTTCTTGATCGACAAGACGCTACGATTGGTCCTTTGAACCGAGGTCATCGGCTAGAAGGATGATGACGTTGGGCCGAGCTCAGAAGGTGACGATACCAGGGCTACGAAATTGACCCGGTTGTCGTTCCAGAAAACGTTGCGGAGCTCAACGTAATCACTCTTTAGCGTTTGAGTCTTCCCAGTGGCTCCATGATCGGAAGCCGAATGAGGCTCGCACTTCATCTGTTCCGGTGTTTTCTCGTCTTCACAGTATCCGTGACGCTAGCTCGCACTTCGTAGTCTACTGATGTTTCGATTTGGAATTCGCTCACTACTCGTGCTGACAACCATCGCTGCGGCGTTGTTGGGTTACCACCATTACTCAAAGTATCACAAGCGGTGGCGAAAGATCGAAGAGTTGATTGCTGGTTTCGACGTGCAGCAACGTACGGCACGCCAGTATGGTGGTTGCCCGCACTCCCAGTTCTATCGCCAGATTTTCTCGATTGCAGAATCAGATCTCCTGCCATGGCTTCAGGAGCACCCCAACGACTCAATCGCCCTCCAGTCATCATGGGAAGCCGTTGAGCGATCTGTTCCGCTTGAAACTAACAAGGGTACAGTCAACCCTGGTAAGGAGGAACTGAATGAGTTTGTCCGCATACTCGCCGATCGGTTTAGAGCACCGATGCCGGAGTGGTGGCGGGAATTGATTCTCGGTTCGCGAGCCCGTAGGCGATACAACATCTATTTTTTTGACGACAAAATCAAAACGCAGTACCACAACGTGGAGGGTTTCAATTGCCCAAGAAACGCGACTCTAGAGATCGGTTCGAATGGTATCACCTACAACGTTGATCGTGAATCCATTCTGTTATCTAACAGTGTCTTAAAAGCTCTAGGTTTTTCCGATGACCACTTCGGCACACGTAACCTTTCTGGTTGCTTCTCCGAAGACGGTTTCTTTGTGACGGCCCACAACCGAGGGGGTTGGCCACACAGCATTGCACTCATCGACCGAGAATCACTTGATGTTATCTGGCAGTCAGAGGTTCATGGATGCTCCGCAGGGATAGGTTTGTTTGGTATCCACTTCTCTCGCGTAGAACTGGTCGCGACTGATAGCGGGCAACTCTTCGTTTTCGGATTCGCGACCACTGGCTTGTACATGGAGTCTTTCGACTTGGAAACGGGTGAATCCTTGTTCCATTTTTCAACGGGATACGGCAGGGACGACGACGGCATCTTCCTTTGAAGTCGGACTGTCAAGGGCTGTGACTATGAACTTCAGTCTTCGAGCAATTTTCAAGATCGTTCTTGTTGCGGCTTTGCTCTTCGCAGTCACCGCCAAGTACCCTCCTATCGGTGTCTTCTGCTCGTCCTTTCTGCCTCTCCCCGCCGTTGTATTGCTGCGGAAGCGTCTCTTGGCAGCGAGCCGTCGCAAGTGGGTAGCTCGAATACTTGCTTACTCTCTGGCAGTCACTCCGATTTATGTTGCGTCGCTCGGGCCGTACTGGATGATGGCCACATATTTGACGAGTTACAACGTAGAGCTTTTTTGGATATGGAAAGTCAAATACATCTACCGACCGCTTATTCCGGTGTGCGAAATTCCTGCATTTGCGTCTGCATTGGATTGGTACGTGATCGAATTGAGACGGTTACGCAGCGTGGCTTCTGCGAAGCGATAGATGAACTGCCCGGTCTTGCCGAATGCACGTCTCGCGAGAGCTACTGCGGCATCTCGGACTCTCACAATCCAAGCTTCTGGGCAACACGAGCTTTTTGAGCGAGTCAGTGAGAACCGCGAAGGCAATCGCCCGCCCGACTCGGAAACGCTATACGGTGTCCGACACGTTTTCTTCTCCAAACATCAACATAAGGAGGGCCCGGGGAATGGTCCGACTGGGGTGAACATTGATAAAATCCCCGGGTGGGATCGTCCGATCTCGGAGGTCAACTACGTTGTGTTCGGAAGGTGGAACTGTTGTCCCAAGCCCAAGGATGGAAAGAGTTGCAAAATGGGTTTTTTGTCTGGCAGAATACGAACATAGAAAACGTTTTGAGATGGTGAAGTTTCGCATCAAGTCGTTGCTGGTTTTCGTTTTTGTAATCGCGGTCCTAATGTGTTGGTACGGAGATCATACGAGGTTAGCGAACGAAAATGCTAGGCTCGAAGCGATGGTTATACACCTAGAAGAAAGGTCAGTTCTATCTGGCCGTGATTTCAGAGAGCGAAGGCGTGTCACAAAGGCTTTGTCTGGAAAGTCCGATAGGGAAAGTCTGGCGTTGTTGCTATACGCACTTTCAGACTCGGATTATATTACCCGCAAGACGGCATTTATGGCACTTCAACGGATAGATCAGTTTGACGTCAGCGACACAACTACTGTCAGCGGCGGTGAGGTGGCCGCCTTGCTCAAGCGCTATTTTGATCAGCCCGTGGATGTTCAATAGCGTTGTGAGGAAAGTGGTCACTGCTTGAAGGGATGAGAATAAATGGCGCCACCCATCATTCATCTTGTTCGATTCAGGGGTGCAGTCGGCTCAATAGCGCGCATGTACAGGCAGCGGGCGACACCCCATAGCAATGTGGCCTGCTTATCGGTGGTAATTCCTGCTCCGCTGAACGAATCTTTCTCCAGATGCCATCCCAGATTCCGCTCCGGCAGGCCGCTCGAAGGTCGATATTGGTTTGCATCGAATTGCGGTTCCAGCGCATTCCCGATTGCTTCAAGCGTTGATTGAAGATTACCTTGCAACCCGCCTCGGTGATGCCGCTACCAATCGGCTCACCTGAGGAGTCGCTTTAGGGTGTCGGGCACGTGTCCGACACCTTTTCTTCTCCGGGCTGGATTCAGGCGAAGACGCGCCGAACCAGATTAGCTTTAGGCGGTGGCGCGATCGGCGACTCTGGCATTCGCAAGCGAGTGAAGCGAGTTTCAGCCTTGCACTGCCTAGGCTAAGTCACAAGAATCGAACAAGCGTTTAAGAACGAATGCTAGAGATCCTGAGGACCTGCGATTTCGACCTGCTTAGGAAAGAGCGTGATGACGCTTCGCCTCGAACTTCGACGCTTTGTCGGATCGTTTCTGTTACTGCTCCTTGCTGGGGTCGATTCGGCGGGCCAGGAATCACAAGATTTAGCGAGGCATGCGAAGGAGTTTCGTATCGAGAAGCACGGCGACGCGATTCTGCTTCCCATTTCCCTGTTCGGTGTGACCGAGAACTTTATGGTCGATTCCGGGGCGTCGATTCACATTCTTGATGAGCGTTTTCGACGCCACTTGGGACGCGCAGTCGACACCGTGGGATTTGGAACCGCAGGCGCCGATCTTCGTCTTCGATACTACAGGCCTCCTCGACTTTCCATCGGGGCAGAACGCCTTGAAGAGAACCTCCCGGTTGTCAGTCTCGACTTTACGCATCCATCGCAAGTAATCGGGCATCACATCGGTGGCATTCTTGGCGGTCCCTTGTTTCTGCAATTCATCGTTTCGATCGATTTCGATGCGGGGCGACTGAGACTTCTTCCACTTGAGGAAATGCCCCGAGAGTCCTGGGGGATTCCGATCCCTGTGAGTGTCGATTCGACCGGACGTCCATCCATCGAGCGTGTTCGTGTCGGCTCAGAAACGCGATCATTCTTGCTGGATACAGGATTTAATTCCTCGTTATCTCTAGCACGACCCTTGTTCGATCAGCTGCAAGCGAATGAAATGCTCCGGCTGCGACGGGAACGACGTGCAATGACCGCTGGTGGTGACGTCGTACGACGGATCGGGGCCGTCAATGCCATCGCTGTTGGGCCTTTTCGCCACCAGTCCATCGCAGCCAGTGAGGGAGAAGAAAACATAATCGGTTTGGACTATTTGTCACGATTTCGCGTGACGTTTGATTTGCCCAGAAACCGAATTTATCTCGCGAAGGGAGAAGCTTTCTCCAAAGCGGATCATGCTTACAAAAGCGGTATTTCCGTTTTATGGATTGAAGAGAAGATCGTCATAGCTGAGATCGACGAGAACAGTCCAGCGGATCGGGCCGGTGTCGAATCGAATGATACGTTGGTCGCGATCAATGGGGTGCCAACGAAAGAGATGACGTTGAATGAAGTGCGTGGTCACTTCAGACGCCAGTCCGGCAAGACGCTAACACTATCGCTTCAGCGTGACAAGCAAGCGCTTAATGTTTCATTCGCCTTAGAGCCGCCGGAGTCTTGGTACCGTTTTCCAGCAAACGAATAGGGTGAACGACACCTTTTCTTCTACATGGGGCCCGTATTGTACGGGTGGTGCGTCGAAAGAGTTCCAGGAAACTGCATCGGGAGCTAGCCCTATCAGTGTTGATCCCAGCCAGCCACTAGGACCTCTTCCTCCAGAAAAACCTTGGGAATAGCATGAGATTTACGAAGCTTTTTGCTGCGTCATGCATACTTGTCATTTCATCTGGTGCGTTGTGCGAGGAGTCAGCCGTTGAGCAAGACCGCTTGCGTTTCAAGAGTCTGAAGAAACATGCAAGCGTAGGAACACACGAATTCGAAGGTCATCGCTTTTTGGACGTCTTTTCTAGCCCTGCCAAGCGTCTTTCTGAAAGTGAGATAGCTGAAATCTCAAAAACCACGAGTGTGCGTTGGTACGCAATTAAATACAGCATGGATTCTCCGTTTTATATACCACCGCCGGTTGGGTTTGATGCGAGATACATGAAGGCATTAGGGGGCAATCTAGAGTTAGGCTACCTATCGATACCCCGTGCTCGGATAACGAGCAAAGATACATCTGTCATTCGAAATTTCACAAAACTTCGCACGCTCGATATTCGTTACACAGATATTGACGGCGAGATTTTTCGACAGATCTCTTCATCGCACTTTGACTCACTGCTTCTTTCTGGAACGGATGCAAGCCACGAACTGTCAAAGCTCCCAAGCAAAATACAAGTCGAGTCCATCCTGGCATCGGGAGCGAAACTTGATGCGGATGATCTTTTGCAGCTGAGCCGCGTTCTGAAACTCAAAAGGCTTTATTTGTCCAATGTGATTCCCGTTCACGACGGGTTAGATCGCATGGAATTCTTTGGCCTTGCGTATCTTGATTTGTCACAGAATAAGCCGACCGATAGCCCAAAGCTTAACGAATTGGTTCGTCATTTCCTCGACTCGTCTGACCTCTTAAAGAAAATCGATCTTCGCGGAATTGTAATTGATGAGTCAATCGCTTTAAGGCTGTTCAAGAGAAGCCCTGGACTCACTTATCTTGTCGATAGGAGACTGCTAGACAGTGATGTCGCCAAGCTGTTAGCTGCAACTGACGAATGATATTGAGTCGTTTGATTTAGTGTGCATTTTTGTCAATTATGAATCCTTCTCATCGAGTCGCTATAGGGTGTCCGACACGACAGTGCCATTCGTGTCCGACACCTTTTCCTGGCCTCTATCCATGACTCGGTGTCTCGTCTTGCAACGATGATTATCCATCTGGCAAAGCTGGTTCGAGCTTGTCGATTTTCATCAATTCCTGTTCGTCCGGTTCTTCTTCGACATTTATACAATGCGAAATCGTCACTGCCTTCACGTCGTCGCTTGAGCGGACGATAAGTAGCCACCTAAGAAAGTGCATCTTGCCGGGTACACCACTGTAAGTTTTGAATGAGTATGCGCACTCTGCGACAGAATAGGCATCTTTGATTGACCGAGGCGGAGCTTCATCTAGCGCTCCATACAACGATTCAAGCTGTTTGATACTTGAGACGAGTTTTATGTCTTGGGCGTCTACCCACATCGGATGCCTGTTCTTATCGTTTCGCAGCCGGAATAAATACTGAGTGGAAATCTCCACCGGTCTCCTTCCCAAATCCACTTGCACTTTTGACGATGCAAAACCTTTGTGCAGGACACCTGCGAATCGTTTCGCGGCACCTTTTGGATCTAGATGCTGATCAGATGTCTCCTGGGCGACCACATCAACCCAAAGGATAACAAACACCAGCAGACAAAGTGCATTGGAACGAATCATCGCCTCGTTCACTCGGATAGCGAACGCGATCACGCCGTTGCCGCGAACACTCGTCACATGAAAACGCATCTTTGGCGACTCGTCGTGGATCACTTGGTTCTGCCTCTATTTGCCTGCTCTGGGGCCATCAGTCAATGGATTTCCGAAGCGAAGCAACAGTTCAAAGGCCTGTTCCTTTGTGAAGCCCTGTTCGATGAGTGCGTCGTAGTAGTTTTTTTGAAAGGTCGCCAGCTTCTTCGTCGTTTCTGGCTTTGCGAGATAGTCAAGGTAACCGTCGATGACCTTTGTTGCCATCTCCGTGAGTTGAGCTTGCATAGAATCGCCAAAGACGCCTCCGAACACGCTTGCTGGTGTTATCGACTGATCCTGATCGGAATTGCTGTTGTCCTGGGCATATGTCACGCGGGAAGTTGCGGATGATATGCCAGCTACGAGTAAGGCGATTAATAAAGCACGATGCATGTCTTCTCCAAAGCAAAACGGTGGAATCACGCGGCACGAAGCACCGCATAACATTGTTCACCGCATTTCTTGGATCGTCAATCAATCTTGATGCCGCGCACGCAGGGCAACAATGCGAACCAGAGTGACACGAGCATCACAAGTACGACGGAAGAGTGACAAAGCCGAATGCCGTCGTCGCACTGCTATAGCCCCCCGTCCACAACGGCCACCGAGTGAGAGCGAGCAACCACTGCCCAAGGTTAACGCGAGGATTTTGACCCGATGCTCCATCAATGTTTGCCAATTGGTTGGCAATGGTCGATGTACTATCGCTTCGATCGACTCCAGTTCCTCACGGCCTCTCTGCAACCAACTGGGATCCGAGTGGAATGGCACTGTCGAGTGTAGGTCATTTCATGCGCAGTGTTTGCGAAGCTCGCGTTTTAAGATGTGTCTTGGCTTGCGCATGAGTTTGTAGGGCTTGGGGCGTCGCTTGACCACTCTCGGTTCAAGCCGGCCGTTTCGATGTGCCACTTCGCATTGGGCAACACATGCGAGCGTATCGTGTCAATCTTCCGCGAGTTGACGCCCGAGCTCCGCCGTCAATACTTTGAAGACACGGAAGCCGAAAACCAGCGACTCGAAAGAGAGATATTCGGAGACAATTGATAACGAGTCACGCGGGTCTCACGCGATATGGTTAACCACCGAGCATCGACGCTCAGAGTCGATGGGGCGTAGGGAACGATTGAAGTTGGCGTTGACTTTTCGAGATGAATTTGACTGTCACTGGGCGCTTGAAAAGGACCACTTGTGGGCGCCAATCACGCCCCCACCTAAATGGGGCGATACTTTTCGTCCAGGCGATCATCAGCGGTATCACCGCCAACTACATTCTCAATCCAAATGGCAACATCTCAGTGAAGGGACTACTACTTGGTTTTTTCCTCGGGCCCTGGGGAGTAGTCATTGCATGGTCGATGCGAGACAACCGGAAACATGCCGAAGTACTGGAGAGGCTTCAGCAAATTGCGTTGGCTTCGCGACCACGAACATCGCCACGCCGAGATGAACGCGAATGTGAGTATTGCAGCGAGATGGTCTTGGCTAAAGCCAACGTCTGCAAACACTGCGGGCGTGACCTAGCCTGAAAGAGTGCTCAGTTGATACGAGCCGCCTCAATCAAGGCGAGAATTGCCTTGCGACTCGCTTCGGGAAGCTGGGCCATGCCGACACCAGTTCCGCTAGTTCGGGAACGAAAAACGGCTCCGCTAGACAGGTCCTTGGACATGCGGCGGAGCCAATTCGTCGTAAGTCAGTACACCCCAGAGGATTCGAACCTCTAACCTTCGGTTCCGTAGGCCAAACATCACTGGAAGATTACGCTCGCAAGTGCTTGACGTAAGTTACTTTCAGTTAACGGTTTGCGGAATCATTCGTCGAGCGATTCGGCTCGCTCAATTTCCAGCTTTTTAGCTGAATTCTGTACCTTTGCAATGGATTCTGTACCGAATTCTGTACCACCGTCGACGCGGTAGTAGCTAAGTCCGACGGGCTTGTTGCACTGAAGAACCGCCAATCGCATCAATGCGAGTTCGGCGCGTCGGTGCCCTAGACCGAGTGCACGTAGCCGTTCACGCAACTCCGCGAAGTGGGTCCAACCGAACGCAGTTTGCGTTCAAGCAAATGCGCATCGCGGTCTATGCGCTACGCCTGCCCATCTCCAGAGCCATCGGCGCAACCGAATTGGTCGTTATGGTAGGTGAACGATGAACCAGCGAGGCCTTAGATTTGTGAAATCTGAAAGTTGCCATAGATTTCTATCGCAACATCACGTGTCTTTGAACTTGTGATGTTGAAAGGTGTGACGTGATATCAGTTCCCCGAAAGTTTCCGTCATTTGGTCGTACGCTGAGTCGGCAACTAACCAACGAGACATGACTGGTTGTCGGTAGTTGTGACCGCGATTGTCGCGCAGCGTTCCGTGTCGCTGATCGTACATCGCCACAACTTCATCGTCTCGCCTCCAAACAAGAGGATTTTCTGGGTCGGGTGACCATCCGAGTTTGGTTCTCCAGGTGAGCGGTGGCCGAATTTCTAACTGGGCGTGCGATAGCCGTTGACGTCCGCCAACGAAGAGTCCCGACACGTACTTGTCCGTGGCGAGTACCATTGGCTCGCCTATCCACCAAGGAAAGAGACGGCCACCTGGGCATGTCGTGACCGAACTTGACTCGATTACGAGGGAATCGCTGAATTCCTCGAGCCAATAGCACAGCTCATAGTCGTCTTTCCACGAATAGTCATAGATGCGAGCTGAAGCGACAGTCCAATTTGGCGGCACGGATTCTTTTGTGGCAGTATGCATACACCTACTTTCCATTTCAGATACTGGCGTATCACCATCCTGATACTCGCAATCTGAAAACCAATGCGACGGATCGTCCATCGGTTTCGGGTGAATCGCACAGAGCCACGGGTCTTCGACGCTAAGAAAGGCTTGAGCAAGCTCGCCGACTTTTTCGTTGTCCATCCACCTCGCATCCAGAATTTCCAGTATCGCGTCTCCAGTTGCGATTTCAGCCTCTGGCGGTGTGCAAAAGAAGTCATCCCATCGTCGCGGCCCTCGCTCGTTTGGTTTTTGCTCGGTTGCAACTCGCCTTGCGTTTTCACGTAGCTTCGACGCGATCAGTCCTTGCAATGCATCAAACTGAAAACCGAAAAACTCACAGTAGCGAAGAAGGCTTCGGGCGGCGGAAAAGCGATTGGCGTAGAATGCCCGACCGTGTTGTTCGGGGGGAATATCAAGCAAGCGATCATCAGACGACGACACGTCATCAAAACTAGTCGCAGCGACATCCGGTAAGGGAAATTCGATTCGATCACAGCCTCGATTATCGCAGTTCCTGGCAAGAGTCACCCAGGCTTGGAGACGACACGCGAGGTCGTTTTGGGTCATATCTCGCACAAGCGTCGGGGCGATCGACTCGATTTCACTTGGATGGAGAACTGCCCATCGTTCAGATGAGTTCAGGAACCAGCGTCGGGCCCAAGGTTCAGTGAGCGTGTCGAACAATTCGGGAATGACTGCTGGCTGAGAGTCAACGAGGTGATGCATTCCTTCTAACGCGGCACGAATTACTTCAGAACTGTAAGAGCGAAGCAAGATTCTTGTTAGGTTTACAGCGACGCCTGCCCAACTGATATCTTCTTCGTCCAGATGAAGTGAATTCCAGTTCGCTTGTTCGCCAAATGTCCATTTCGCGTGCATTCTGATGATTTCGGCCAGCCCCGACTGAACCGCAGTCGTTCCATGCCCCTGTGCTCTTGCTCGAGCGATCCTAAATAGATCGGCCGCGTATTGGGTTCGCCATTCATGGTCACGAGTCTCAGCAACACAGGTATCAAGTTCAGCCCAGTAGACATCGTCTGACTTGTGCGACGATGTTGCGGGCGATTCATCTTGCTTTGCGTTTGATGGCTCGCGGTCGGTTGCAACCCAAGAATTGCAATTGATCCTCGAAACCAATGACGCGTGTTCGGATGTTGGCAACTGCTGAAGCATTGCTTCTCGTAGATGCGCAACTTCGTCAGTTTCCGATGGCTCAAACCAGTAGGTCAACGCAACTGCGATACTTAAGATCGAGCAAATGTCTTCTGATTCAAAAGTCGCCCCGAGTTTCAAAGCTGTATGAACACCCTGAACGACTTGTTCACGAGTCTGCAAATGCCAACGTCTCGTGACACAGCGTCCTTCTGTTGTCGCGATCAGCCGCCACCACGATGGAGCGCCCAACCGAATTGCCGCGGCACTGATTGAATTGCGAATTGGTGTCGCGAGCTCGTGCTCATGATGCCTTTCCTCACAAATCGCACAAAGTTGCCAGAGCTGCCATCCGTGCGTTTCCCAGACTTCTGGCGCGGCAATCGCTGCTTCCTGGAACCAAAGCATTGCCTCCTCGAAGGAATATTCCTTCCGATCTTGATACTCGATCAGTAAAAACTTGGCTCGCGATTCCGCCCGACTCGCTAGATCGTCGAGTCCCACCTCTCGTGCAAGCGGTGCAAGTTCCGCGACCGTCTGACGAGTAGCGTGGTTTTCCCAACTCCAGACGAATCCGTCCTCGCCCAGATAATGCTCAACCCATTGTCTCAGATCAGGCGTTTTCCCCTCATTGAGGAGCAGTCTCCATACTGCTTTCATTTGGTCGCCAAGAACGCGTTTCTCAAGCAGCGTTGAAGCAACTTCTACGATTGCCGATTTGTGGTCGCCTCCAATCTGCTCGCAGTACTGGCACAGTTCGTCAGCTAGTTCCGCCGCGATCTTGTGCCCCGAGAAACCAGGTCGTGAGTTCGGAATAACCTTATCCCAAAGCGCATCGACCAGTTGGGCTAAATACTGAGGCGAGAATGTGGCGGCAGCACTCTTCGCGTCTCCGTCGCTCAATTCTTTCTCGATTCGGCCGAGCACAGCCGCCGTCTGAACCAGCAGCTTCGTTGACGCAGAATTTTCTTCTTCGCTACTGTATTCGAGATGCTTCAAGAACGAGTCGGCGATGTCAGCCGGTGCAAATCCGATTCGCGTCCAACCTGTCGCTCGCGCCGCAAGGAGACATGGCTCATAGTCGTATTCGTATCCTCGCCCACTTCCGCCTACGTCTGCGAGCCCGTAATCATGCTCAGACAGTGGTGCAGTCCATAAGTCAGCCTCATCGCCGTTTTCAAGAAACCTGGCGTAGTATGTTGCTTTCGCAAGGAAATCTGGACTCAAGTCGTCGCGATGCTTCTTTAGCCGAACCAGGAGTTGTACAACGGTGATCCAGTTTCGAGCCGCTGCACATGCATCAGTCAACTCCTCCCAGCTACGAAGAAAGCTGGGTTGCCGAACTTCAAACAGCTCGTCAATTGTTGCTTCCGCAAGAGAGGAAGTTTGTTCCGAGATGAAACCCTCGTCAAATGCTGCAAACGCTTCGGTGTCAAGCGATTCCGACTTTCGATCAGAATCAAACTCAATTCCGACACGCAATCGGGCACAGATTCGCCCGAGTACGGTAAAGGAGTTCTTGACCATATCGTCAAGCCGATCTTCGTCGTCGATTCTCGCTCCAGGTCCCGTAGAAACGATATCCGGGAGTGACTGGACGATGTCATTGATCGTCATTCCAGAGAGCCATCGTTGAAACAGACCAGATGCCCGGCTCGCTTCTCCGTGATCGAGCAACTTGTCGACGTCCCAGACAAACGATTCAAAGTCGCTCCTAGTCCATGCGGAAAGCGGAACAACGAATGCTTCACTTGGCAGAAACGGCGGCAGCGGTCTGACCGGTTCGGGGTCGTCGTACATGCCTTCGTGATGTTGAATTCGCTCGACCGTTTGCAATCCACATGCAACGCGAATAACGTTGTTCCATTCCCGTGAAGCAGATAGCTGAAACGCTGCTTCTTCGCCATCGCGTGCGAGCTTGTTAGAATCGAAACCAAGCGTCAATCCTTCAAAGACCCAGCCGACATCGAAAACGGAAGCTAACTCGGACGCTCGATTGGCTAGTCGCAGCAGGTCAAAGAGTTGCGTATGCGCGCCAACACGATTGCAGTCTGGCGACAGGAAATGATCGGATAACGCGGACGCTGCATCAACACGACGTATCGGAGTATGCCCCTGATACTTTGCTGCCAGGAAAACGCGGATATCGTTGTGGCGAATCTGGAATGCGCCTTCGTGCTCAATCAAGAGTGGACCAAGGTTACGAAGCGTCTCAAGCCACCATCTCGGCCCGATCTCAAAATCCTTGAATGAATCGGCGAGTTGTTCAGGCGTTATAGGCACGCGTGCGAGGGAGATAGCTGCCGAGAGTGAGCAATCTAGTTGCGGCCTTTCGCGGATAGCATGCTTCCAAATCGCATCATAGTATTCGGTAATTCCAGATGCCAGTTTGCGTGATGTGAGCCTTGATTCTAGCTCGCTGATCGAGCTAACACTCTCGGCTTCCTTCACAGCAAAGACGACAGCCAGAGTGTTTCCTTTCGCGTGATGCTCGATCACACGAACAATCTCGGCAGCATTGTCGGAAGGGATACTAATATCGGAGTTCTGAACCAACGCTAGGACATCAGTACCTTCAAGAATTGGAAGGTCGATTCGCTCAATCAATTCATTTTCACTGACTAGCCAAGCTGGATACTGTTCGATGAAGTTTTCGGGTGGCTGTCCTGCAATCATAATGCGAACAGCCGTATCGCGAACTTCTTCCGGCTTGGGTAGCGATTTGAAGAATTCTCGAATTTGAGTCGGCTGAAACTGAGATGCGCGGGCCGCGTGATCTATACCATCAATTGAGATCACGAACCGTCCGTTATGCTCTTTGCCTAAGATGTCAGCGATGCGAAGGACGTGCACGCGTGCTTCCTGCCAAGTCAGGTAGGAAGGTACGAGCGGAACCTCTAGTTCATGAAGGCGATTCCTCAGTCCTTCAAGCAATTGAATCAGAAGACTGTGCCAAAGCTCTTCCGGTTTTACCCGCGACGCATCTGGCGAGATGATTGGGTTTTCGGGACGGATAGGCTCAAAGCAGTAAAAACGAACTCCGATCGCTCCCTCAAGCGGACGCTCGTTTCGCCGATTTGCAAGCCAGCTAACCAAACTCGTTTTTCCTGAACCAGGCTCACCGGTTAGAAACACAATCGGAGCGCCTTCTTGCTCGGAGATTCGCCCCTCCAATTCGGAAGCGATCGGAACCCTGGTTGGAAAGAACGGCTCAGGTGGAGGCGGGGCGATATAGATTGATTCGCGTTTGTGCGAGACCGCAATTGCATTGCAAAGAATCTCCGCATCTACACCCGCAAATCCGGTGGTCCAGCGTTTCAGTTCTCGGCACAATGCGTCGAAAAGCGGCGAAACCTGTTCGACGGAAAGTCCGAAGCTGGCCGAAAGCTGTTGGCAAATTCGCAGCTCCAAACCATCTAAGTCGTCCTCACGCGTCCGCAGTTGGAACTGTCGTAGAAATGCGAGGACGTCTGAGTCGCTGCAACCTAGAAAGCTACCTCGCCACTCCTCCCAACCATCAGCAAACCCCGATTCAGGAACAACGTCAGCCAGGGACTTTGCGCTCGCCGTCGCCGCTTTCATCCACTGCCAGAACTTCAAAAGCGGTGGTCGCTGCTTGTACCAGTTGGTGCCGTCTCGCCTGTTTGTATAAAGAACCAACTCCGTATTTGCCGCGTTCAGGCCCGATTCCCGCCAGCCATCGAAGAGTTCCCTCAGCAGTGACTTGTTAACGGCGTCCTGCGATACCAGGTCACCAAACGTGAGACTATCGCCTTCCCGCGTGTGCTTTACCTGATACAGCCGTCGTCCATTCTCCAACTCGACGACAACGTCGTCCCATCCCTTAATGGTTGACGACTGAAAAGTGACCGAAACGACTTTTTCATCGGGATTCAACAGTTTGACAACTTCGATCAACCCAACAAATGACTCGTACCAATACGGATGATGTTGACCAGACGTGTTTTGTAACTTGGTCGCCAAGTCGGTTTCCTCGAAGTTGTTTAGGCGTTTCGTTACTAACTGTATCTATTCGGCCGGTAAAGTTCGATCAGGCAATGTAGGAATTCGATCATGCCAGCCTGCCCTTTTGAAGCTCGTTAGATCCCGCGTTTGACCCACAACAGTGATTGTTCATGTACTCCATCAAGCTTCGCGTAATGTGCAGTGGTGCCCACACCGACGGCACTTAGCCTGACTTCTTCGATGCGACTTAGCGGTGGGCCTGCGACCGTCGATCCAGGTGACCGATACTCGGGGTTGGGTTTCCGGGCTCGGAAAGCCTTCGATTCTTGGGAGAATCGCGATTGCCGGTCGCGACGAATCTTAGAATGGGTGTCGGCACTATGATGGAAGACATTCCGCGTCTGGCGCGAGATGTATGCCCGAAAAGGTTTCCGGTGTATCAAGACACAATCCTCGAACACGCCAGAATCTGTACCCATTCTGTACCGAACAAGAAACAATCTGCGAATGCGAAATGTGAGAGTCTTTTAATTGGTTGGAACCTCATCTTCAGTCAGTGGCGGCTGTCCCGGTCCACGAATGCGAAGAATCAAGACGGTCTCGTCGAGCACGGTGAATACCGCGCGATACATCAATCCCTTCTGCGTCTTGAAGAGTGCCTGCCGAAGTTCGAATTTGGTCAAGTCGTCTTCGGGTGCCAATGCGAATCGTTTGGGATCGTTGGCTACCCGATCCACGCATTCGCGAAACGCTTCTTTCCAGCGGTTAGATCCTTGAAGCGACTGTGCTTCGATGTACGAAAAGATATGACGAAAGTCCTTCTTCGCCCGCGGAAGAATACGAACCGGAAGAGTCACTCGCCTCGGTCCTGTTTTTGTTCCTGTTCGAAGTTGGCCAGGAACTCATCGAGCGGTTCACCTCGCTCACCGCTCTCCAGGTCGCGAATGGAAGCTTGAATCGCTAACGCGTCAATGTCACCAAAGGCTTTACTTCGCCATTCATCGTAAAGCCGATCGATATCAACTTGCTCACCACTTCCTAAGCGCGACTTGGCGAAGGCTGTGAAATCATTGATCTGGTCGAGAGTGCTCATGACTCAAGTCTATCAACGGACCAGAACTTGGGCAAAGCTTGAAGCACTCCGCTGTTTGGTTGGTGAGACCAAAGCTCTCGGTAATATTGTGGCCACGGTATGCCGTTGTTTACGGGTAAATCCGTGGTCGTGTGACGGTTGTGGTGAGTATGGTACAGAATTTTCCCGACTATCGTGCGATGACCATGCGACCACAGTTCACCCAAATCGTTCTATAGAAAGAACTTAGAAAGTACACCCCAGAGGATTCGAACCTCTAACCTTCGGTTCCGTAGGTCAAACATCACTGGAAGATTACGCTCGCAAGTGCTTGACGCAAGTTACTTTCAGTTAACGGTTTGCGGAATCATTCGTCGAGCGATTCGGCTCGCTCAATTTCCAGCTTTTTAGCTGAATTCTGTACCATTGCAATGGATTCTGTACCGAATTCTGTACCACCGTCGACGCGGTAGTAGCTAAGTCCGACGGGCTTGTTGCACTGAAGAACCGCCAATCGCATCAATGCGAGTTCGGCGCGTCGGTGCCGATGACCGAGTGCACGTAGCCGTTCACGCAAGTCCGCGAAGTGGGTCCAACTTCAGCAGATTGGACCGTCTCGTAATTCGCAGCGGTCTAACCATGGGACTAGTCGTTGTTAACTGGTTCGGAGTCTGTCCGGATCTCCGATTCATACTCGATGCGAGAATGGGCGCTTGTTGAGGTAGGTGCTTACTACATCAACAACTTACGTCGATTGCCGAAGTTTGATATCCATTGCTGAAAACCCATTTCAAGCGTTCCGAAACCGTAATGCGAACAAAGGGAGCGTCGGCCGGATGGTATGGAACGAGCTCGCTACTACCGATCGTTACTGGACTCTGGAGAGGTTAAAACACGTCCTGAATTGTCCCGCCATCTCGGTGTAAGCCGTGCCTGTGTCACTCCGGTACTCCTTCGCTTAAAATTTGACTGAACACAGTAGGAATGAACTGGCCAATCTGTATGCGTCGCGGGTAGCGAGCACCATTGGTCTTTGAATACGGGGCAGCATTTGAACACCATCTATTCAAGTCGAGTAGTCGTTGATGAAGTCCTAAACGCCCATCGTGACGGCCGCCCGATAGTTTGGTTTCTTGGATCAGGAATCTCTATCAATGCTGGTTTCCCCGGTATTCAGGCCGTTTGCAGCTACCTAGCGCACCTGCAGTTTGCAATCACTGAAGGACTTTTCGGCGGGCGCCACCTTAGTTTGGCACTTTCAGATTCTGACTCGCTACAGACTAAACCCAGTCGCACTATCGAGTTATACGGTTGGCCGTCTCCAGAGCGACTGACGTCCGACCTGTGGCGTTGGTTGCAGCAAGAAGACGAAACTGGATCAACCAAGTTTGAAAGCACTTGGATCAGTTTTGTTCTACGAAAGCAGCTCTGTATTACTGAAGGAAAAATCCCGGAATCCAAGATGCGTTCGCATCTAGCCAGCTTTGCTAAGTCGGTTCCGAAATCTCAATGGTTAAAGGCGATTGAAAGCGTCGTTTTTCTCTCCGAGTTAGCAGATCGAATTGATGCAACTCTAGCTCAGAAGGTGTTCGCTAAAGCCATTTTGGAAGGCAAATTCCGCAAAGAGGATGCCGACAAAACTTGGATTCGCGGCGATTGGTCGCAACTGTTGGATACGTTGACGGAGGGCATGAGCGATTTCGTAGATGCTTTGTTTGTTGCGTTGGGATCCGGCAGAAAACCATCAGCATCGCACGTACTACTGTCCGCTATATCACGTGCGTTCGGATCGCGGCTTGCTCTTACCACAAACTTCGATTCGCTGTTTGAGAAAGCTGCTATCGAATCGGGGTTCGAACCGCAAGTATTTGATGTCTCCACCCACGCTTCAGTTCCTCACCCGATTCTTGTACGCCCCAATTTTTCAGTAGTGAAACTTCACGGATCGAACTTTGGGCTTCGAGTCGGCGAGCGACTTCAGTCTGCGTTGGATGATGACACAAAAAATAAAATCTTGGGCTACTTGGATCCAGAATCTTTGGTGATCGTTCTCGGTTTCTCAGGTTGGGAGCGGAGAATGATGCAGCTGCTCGAAGCATGGGCAACTACGTCGGCCGACGAAGTAACAGACCACAAAGAACGGATTGTCTGGCTGCATTTTGAGGAGTCGCCTACTCCGTGCATACAGATGATGGAGCGTTTGAAAAGCCGCGATGTCGATCCCGAAGCTGCCGTCAAGCGAGCCCGCATTCAAGATGCGGAGACATTTCTAGCGTCTTGCTACTACCGATTCTCATCGGCGTTTCCGGCCAGCTCGACCGGATATGAATATCTGTCACCAGCACGAATCAGTAACAACAAAACCAGCTCTGAACTAAGGGAAGAAACAGTAGTTGTATTCTCGGATAGTCGCTTGGACTTGTTTTTCCAAAAGCACTCTCCGAGTGCATATCAGACGCAACGATACGAGAATAAGGTGCAGAAAACATGGGAAAAATACAATTCTCTGGACTTCGCTAAAGATTCTCTCGACACGTTGCATGTCGCTACCAATAGTTCGGTCCGGATGGCGGCGTTTTCCGCCGGATTTCGATCGTCGCACATGACCATATGGATTGATCTTGAGCCTCACCATACAGTTCAAGGGGTGGTTTGCGAGATTCTTGATCGCATGAGGATCTTCGACCCAGAGCTTCCAACAATCCACTTTCCATCATCGGCTTTTCTCGACCCGAAGGAATCAAACGATGAAATAGAGGCGGAATTTGCGAAAGCTCGAGAGCGAATCATTGAAGCGATGACGCGTCGTTCGTATGTTCTGTGTTTTGACAGACTGGAGGGATTTGCACGTCCGCAAACAGTTCATCATGGGACACCGAGCGGTCCGGAAAATGATCCGCGCGAGTCAGAGCAGCTAGAGTTGCTTTGCAAC
The DNA here is from genome assembly GCA_039179795.1 of Planctomycetota bacterium. GTDB lineage: Bacteria > Planctomycetota > Planctomycetia > Pirellulales > Pirellulaceae > Rubripirellula. Next base: position 25,835 of record JBCDEM010000057.1, read on the forward strand.
TTCTTGTTTGATCTTTGCAAGGATTACCAAGCAAAGGACGCAACCGGAAATGGGCGATTCGCTTTTTCAATTGACGTTCCGCGATCTCGTCACCATCCGCCGGACTTCAAAAAAAGCTCCCGATCTAGAATATGGGAACGAAGCTTCCAGCAGGTGTCCAGCTTCTACGGACGTATTACTGGACTCGCTTCAAAATCCTGCAACGATTCTGAAAAAGTGATTGACCAACAAACACCTCGGACTGAAGCGTCAGAAAAACTCTTAAGAATTGAGAACGTCGGGTCGGGTGCGGAGCTCGCCAACAACTTGGTCAATCCTCCGAGCCTCTTTCAAACAACATGGAAGCTTGCCCATAGTCCATTAACTGATGAGTCGCCGCTCAAACCAACGGACTCTTTCTCCGTTCTGTCATTGCTCAGGCGTCCTCGGTCAATCGTTACCATTCGAAGCGTCCTCGGCACTCACATTAATAAAACGCCCGATTCGATTCTTGGGGAAGATGAACAGTATCTAAGGAAAACATTTTCTCAGATCGACGACGTCGTTGGATTGCTTGCTGAGACTGGCTTAGCCTATTGTTTAGAAGGAGAGACGGTTTGGCTACCTTCTCTTTTGCATGAACAGGTATACAAGTATTTAACAGAAACGCTTAAGGATCGGAGCATCGCCAAGAAGCTATCCCAGAGCGATAGCCAGCTCAAGAGAAGCGATCCCATAAATGAGTTGTTTGAGTTGTTGACTTTGGTGTACTGGCACAGACGTTTTGCGAGACACTTCTACTCTGGTGTTTACCTCCCAACGAAAGACCCCAATGCTCTTTGGGAGTATTGCTATCATCGAGTGTCTTCACTTCGGTATCTTGCTTCTGCCCACGCTCTTTGCGTTCGCTTCAGTCAGTGCGACCCTAAATTTGTTGTTGGTGGGATACCGCACCAAAGCGAAATGTTCAGCCCAAAGCCGGGAGAGAATACCGAGGAGGCTTGGGCAGCACACCTGACGACTCGTTTGCGGTTTCTTCGCGTAATCCCGAATGTTGACGATTTTATTTGGTTGTCAGTAAGCGTTGATGGCTGGAAAAAGATTGCTGGATTGATTGGTCAGTCGCGTGTGCGACAGATAGATGCAATGCGTGAAACGTTATCACGAGAACGTGAATATTTGTTTTCCGTTGTACCTCCTGAGACTTTGGCAGGATGGTGTCGGCAAATACGAGACCGCGACATCGACGCGATTAGTGGAAAACGATTGAACAATCTCACCAAGAACTTTGATCTAGAGCCGTTTCTATTTTCTGGTTCAGATGTTGAGAATGGATTTCGGCCAAGTTCCGTATCGCGTTCGGTACAAAGTTTCGCAAATGAACTCACTCAGCTTATAAGCGTCGTCACATTCTTAAGACGCGATTTCCAGCGCAGTCATGCGGTTGTTTGGAACAGCAAGGAAAAGGTTGGACCGGAAGTTATTACTGGGGTTATCAGAGCAGTTGCTGGTAAGGTACCTCAAGAAGTCGTAGAAAAGCCAATTGCCGTGGACAAATTCTACGAAGGAATCGAATTGGCAACATCGATTGCCTGTAAGAATCTCAACGATGAGGAAGTCAGTGAGATTGCAGCTGGAATTATTGATACCGCATGGAAGGATGCGGGTGTTGAAAGTTGGTTTAGATGCGAAACCGAGAAGCCACTTGATTCATTCGCCGAAAGCATATCGCGAATTGTGTCTGCTCTTCGGCGATCCGCGATTTCAAAGTCCCAACTAGGAGCTGGGGCTTTCGCGGAACTTCTGTTGAACGCATCTGATCGTCTTGCGGATGCCTCATTGTCTTTCCTTGAATCGAAAGCCGAGGTGTCCGAGGACACATCTCTAACCGAGGGGACAGCGAAGCTGTCGCGTGAAAAGCTCAGTAACGTAAGACGTCGAATCGACCTACTTTTGGTTCGTCTTCCGCTATGGGGGGCATTCGACGCGATGAAGAAGCACCGCCCTAACTTTCGATACGCGTATGCTCAGGACAAACTAGACCTCGCTGAGATTGAGTCGCGGCGACTGGAGGATTTGGCAAGAGAATCTCAGGCCATTTCACCAGATGACTATTTTGAATATCGTTGCGATTCATTGATGACATTCGCACGCGTCGAAAGCCTAAAATCGCATTTTATAAACTGTCATCGCTTGCTCGACCGGGCAACTGCGGGTTTAACGGACTCTCCACGACACCAAGTTTTTCACGCGAAGACTTCGATGTATCGAGCAGAAGCTTGTGCAATGAGTGCTGCTACCGCCTTGTCAGACGTGCGCCGACTTAACAGGGCAAGCCGCGCCTCTATCCGAGACCGAGTATCACATGCGCGGGATCTATTGAGACGTGCCGATGAAGCACTGCTTCGATCGGAGAATAGTCTCGCCGGAGGACGGCGTGATCTTTCCGCGTGGATTGACCTGTTCCTCGGACGAGGGCAAATCCTTTTTGAAATGATCTTGGTCGAAGTGAGTTGCTTCGACACTATTGATGCGTGGGACGCGGACTGGTCGCATGACCAATTCACTGCCAGAATAGAGAGGCTGATGGATCAAGCTTTAGTAGCCCTTCGCTCTGCTTTGGATACTATCCCCTACCGTCGCCAAGTAACGTTTAGAGAGGCACTTTCAGAGCCGCAGCATCAGCGAGAGCTAAAAGCGCTAGCGCTCTGGACAGAACTTTTGGTGGTTGGCGATTTTGTATTGCGTCTCGGTCGTGTTAAAGCTGCCAGTCATGAGTTCCCTGGTTCTTCCTCTGAGGAAACACCGAAACAATGGGCGGCGAACTTCGGAAGGTTGAACAAGGACTTTTCCAGGAAAGATGAACTAATTCGCTATTTTGAGTTTTTCGCCGAACTTTGCAAAAGCGCAAGGTTTGGAGAATTTGCAATGGTGCTCAGGCCAATCGATGGCATGCCCGATAGCAAACTCACAGGGTTAGTGAACTCTTGCCGTCTGTTAATCACAGGGGAAACAGTATACTCCACTGAAGAACTACTACGTGTTGAGTTTCTAAAGAAGGTGGAAGATGTGGTTGAGTACCTGCTTCCGAAATTGTGGTCCATTCGACACTCGACTGCGTAATACAACTTTGACCACGTCGAAGTACGATAGGAAGAGTATATGGTACCTTTCAAGGGGATGTCCCATTTGTTGTTGAAACTGATGATGGTCTCACTTGTCAGAATGGTATCTTCTTTCGCCCTTGCGGCAAGCGAGCCCGAAGGACTAGCTCGCGTTAAGCCGCTGAGCAGCCTACGCGTTCTCCATTTCGAGAG
>JBCDEM010000083.1:0-4472 GCA_039179795.1 Planctomycetota bacterium
AAGATCAACAAGTTATTCACAAGCGAAAGAAATTCGCGTCCGCATCGGTTACTATTTTGGATGTCCTACATTCTGAGCTGAGCGAGGCTCCCACTCCGGACAACCAAGTCATTTAGGAATGCGGGTGACCATAAGCACGGCTTGCGGGTTTTTAACACATGGAAAGTCGTCTCTCCGTGCCCGTGAAGGCTGCCGTTCCACCAACTATGTGTTACCCAGAGGCTTAGCATGTCCGTTCGCTTCGAGGTGATCCGAAACGGGGAACGTCTATGCACTGCTGGGATTACGGGTGACGGTGTCCTTGGCGTCGACATCGGCTACATAAATCGGGAGTCGGACGAACATCCGCCTGACTATAGGCTGCATGTTGGCGGTCTGGGCTACTACCATCCATCGGACGGAAAGAAACACCACGTTCGTTGGCGAACGCCAAGCCAACTCAATGTCGGTGACGAGATCATCGTCCGCATTCTTCCGCCTGGTGAATTCGATGACCCGATTCAGATGATCGCTAGTCCCTCGGCGACCGTTGACGATCCGATCTTCGGACGACTTGTATACAACGTCGAGGCTTGGGATGGCGAGGTGGCATTCCCGCATGCTCCATTTACACACGCCCATGTGCATGTCCTGGCGTCGGAAACCGGGCCAACTGACAAGCAACGTCACGTGTTCGAGGAACTCAAGTCGCGTTACGATCAATGGTGGCCTCGTGTCGCGCAAGCGGTATGCAAATGTCACCCCGACTTATCGACGGTTGACGAATTGGAACGCCAGGTTTGCCAGCGACTCTCGGTTGACCTACTGGACCCGCCAGCGAGCATCAATCTCACCCTTGACTTCGGCGACGAATGGGAAGATGGCTATTCGGTCCGTCTCCGAGACTGGGAGGTCATTGCTATCTGGGGAGACGAATGAAGCACCGCAGACAGGGTGGAACCATGAAATGCACGGGAGGACGGGAGTTGCGTTTCTTGGCTTGCTCGCACGTCTTTCGCCCGTCCCCCGTGATTTCTAACGTTATCCGAACAAGGGCAAGATTGCGAATCACAATTAAAGAATCGCTCATCATCGTTCTTTTCCTCGCCGTTTTGCTGTCCAACTACGTATCAATCAGCAAACAAACGAGGTTCCAGCGACAATTTGCGCAGACCATTTCCCATGAACGAGCAGGGGAGCAGTTTGCGACAACGGCTCTGGCTGTGAATGATCATTTTGAGCGGCACAACATATTACGACTCGACCGCATTTCACCTCGATCAACGTGGGATGACACCGGAGGGACCATCGAATGGACCTTCGACTACACCGTACCCGAATTGATTACCAACGATCGTCTCCTGTCTGTGCTTGCCGACTGCATCCGTCCGTTCAAGGAGAATAGGCTTGGCTCACTCAACCCGAATCAGCCGTTCACGTGGAACGTCGATGTCACTCCGAATATTTTTGAAGTGCCAATCGATGAATTACGCACGGGAGAGATGCGGATCAACGCCCGATATTGGGGACCACAGTTCCTAAAGTAGCTGCGGATAACCAAGTCGTGCACCGAAGTCGGACTTGCGGTGTTGTTCAATTGGACACTCATCCTTTCCGACTCGGTGACGACTGCCGTTATCGCATCCATGTATCCACAATGATCGCACGCAACATCCTATTTTGTTTCATTGCATTGGCATGCCCGCAGTTCCATGCTGAAGAGGTGACGCTTCCGAATTCCATACCCCCCTTTGCACTCGGTGATTTTTGCGTCTTATCGATGTATGACCGAGATGGTGATAACTTTGTTAAGGTTGAATACTATGGTTGGCGTTCACGTGAAGTGAAGGTTGGCGATGATGTACCTACCGTGATTGATGGTAAAGTTATGTATCCCGATCCTTCGGTCCGTGATACGTATTCGCCAACACGGAACTTGTCGGTCTCTTTTACGCTCGATGACAGTCTCTCTGTCTGGGACCAATCGGGAGAGGTCGTTTCAAAGGAGAAATTTGTTGAGCTCGTCTCAAAGAAAAAACGAGCAGTGATGCTAAGTCGAAGAATTGAAGATTCAGATAAGGGGTATCTTCATTATTTTGGAGACGACATTTTGTTCATTCAGCTTGATGCCGGGACCCAATATATCATCAAACACAGACGAGCGCGATAACCATGGGTTGCAACGGAGGCCGCGAGTTGACGTGTTTGAAGTGGTGAGTCGTTCGCGCGGCCCCGCTGAACCCTGCCGTTCTGCCAACAAACTGAGACGTAGCACCCAAGTTGAATCCGTACTCGTCAACATCGAATTCTGAAACGGTTTCTTCGTCAACGTCGAATCGCACACCTGGTTTGTCCTTGCTGAATGCGATACAGACCTTTTGGATTGCGACTGGTGTTTCACTTCTCACGCTGGCGATTGCGTCAGCATTGACAATCGACAACGCCGTCTCAGGGTTGATCGTTTCCGACGATTCGTACGTTGCGTCGTTTGCTGCATCGGTTCCGGTCGCCGTATTCTTTGCCATCGGATGCGTTTCCGGATGGTGGTTCCAATCAATGCGAATTGCTCGGCTTGCAACGGCCGTTCCCCTTGTTTGCTCCGCTGCACTACTGTGGCTTTCAGATTTTGTTCATGATTTTGGCGAAGCCGATGAAATATTCGGCTACCTCGGCGTTGGCATATTTCTCGGCGGCGCATTCGGATTGCTTGCTTTCTTCATCCGCAAATCCTACATTCGGTTTGTGCTAACGTTCGCTCCACATCTACTGTTTGGACTCGGCTATCTCACGGCTCTTAGCGCCATGTCGCGCTGACCCATAAGAAGGCAGAACCATGTGATTCACACGGAGTCGGGCTTGCGCGATTCCACGAATGGACACTCAACACTCCCGACCCGGTGATCACCGCCGTTCTGTCGATGAGTATGCACAATCCTTACGAGCCGCCGACTGCCTCGAGAGATGATCGCACACTCTACGACCAGATGCGGACCGTCATCACTGGACCCACGCCATCGCGAGTCACGCCTGAACAGCCAATGCGATGGCTCGTTGACGCCTTCGTTGCATTTGCACTCATCGTTGCTGGCATTCTCCTCGCTGGGTTTCTGCGTGAACCGTTTGAATACCTCGGTCCTCTTGCATACCCAACGGCGTTGCTCACATGCTTGTTTCCAACTGGGCTTTGGATTCACTACTGCAATGTAGGCCGCGACAGCATTCGTTCCAACTTGCTCCTTATCTCTGGCATGATAACTCTGTACGCTGTTTCGGATGGGATTCGCGGACTGATCTCACTTCCGCTGGCCATCGCGACCCTATCGCCGATTTTGGTGGCCGAGTGGATTGCCGGCAAACTAGTGCTCTCCGCTTTGCCTGGATCACATCGACCGAATGACACAATCCCCAAGACGACAGAACAATGACATGCACGGGAGCACGGCTTGCGGCTTTTTTTGCGATGGATAGTTCACTCTCCGTGCCCCGTGATGTCTGACGTTCGTCCGACTAGGCGATGATTCATACCGCTTACATTGAGCAAGCCGGCACCCGACAACTTGGCGTTGAAGAGCGCATGGTCGCCGACGCGCTGCAGCGGCGGGGCGTCGCAATCAAGCACTTCTCCAAAAAACACATCAATCGTCGACAACTCCCAGTTACGCCGGAAACGCTGGTTGTTGGTGATGTCGATTCCGTGATCGGCGCACTCCGTCAACTCGGCGTCCCGATTCCATCTGCCGACCCTTATCCCGATTGCCTTCGGTCATTTCTTCACCGCGGCGTCTGGAATTCAACGGTGGGCTACGAGATTGACTACATGCGAACAGATGGCACGAAACCCAGGTTCGTAAAACCATCCGGACGGGCCAAATGCTTTACCGGGTTCGTTCTAAACTCATCCAATGACATTCCCAAGTTCTTCGACGCATCGCGTTCTGAACGGGTATCCTGCTCAGATGTGGTTGAGTGGGTCGCGGAGTACCGCGTTTACGTAGTTCAAAATACGATTCGCGCTATTAGCCGCTACTGCGGCGATGACGATGATCGTTTTTCGAAAGCGGTGATTGAAGACGCGGTTAGAACACTCGATTCTTCGATACACCGGATTGGTAGCTACGGAATCGATTTTGGTACTCTGACGACAGGCGAAACTGCGCTTATCGAACTCAACGACGGGTTTGCATTGGGTGCATACAACATAGATCCCGATGACTACACGGACCTTGTTACCGCACGGTGGCTTGAACTTGTCGACCAACACGTATAATCGCGGACGAACCATCGGTTGAACCGGAGGTCGCCATCGGGCCGTTTCAAATGGTTGCCACATTGGGCGACCCCGGTTAACCGTACCGTTCGCCGACTAAATCTCTTGCAACGTTGAGCGCGCGTTGAATGCGTTTCCGTTTTACGATCGTTCGGATGTTCGTGGGCATCGCGCTTTGCGCCGCTGCGATCGCGTACTTCCGTGATACTCCAGTGATCGGCGTCGT
>JBCDEM010000082.1:0-4563 GCA_039179795.1 Planctomycetota bacterium
ATTGGCCGCTGCTCGGACGGCCAACCTTTGCTGTTGACGGAAGTCAGTTCGCTGTACCACGCACTGCAAAAAATCTCGCGGCCTTTGCTGCCGCGGGACGCAAAAGCAAAGCCGCCTACAAAAATCAGGCTGACTATGCCAGCGTTCGATGCCGCGGGCAATATGACGACGATCCCCAAGCCGGACACGCTGACGGCCAGCTACGCGGGCAAGTTTGACGCCTGGAATCGACTGGTGAGTCTCGACAGCGGAACGGCGGCGAGCTACGAGTACGATGGACTCAATCGCCGGATCAAACGAGTCGAAAGTTCGGCGACCACGCACTTCTACTACAATGAAGCGTGGCAATGCGTAGAGGAACGCAGCACCGAATCTGGGACAGCAACCAAACAGTTCTTATGGGGAGCGAAGTACGTCGACGAACTGGTGCTTCGCGACCGGGATGCCGATGCAAATTCTGTCAACGGATTAGAGGAACGATTCTACGTGTTGCGGGATAAACAGCGTTGTGTGACTGCTCTTGCAAACGAATCTGGGATTGTACAGGAGCGTTTTGCCTATGCAGCGTACGGAGAGAGTGCCGTGCTTAATTCTGACCTAACTTCCAAGAGTGGCGGAACCAGTTACGATTGGGAGCATCGGTATACGGCTCGTCGCCTGGACAGCACTACCGAACTGCAACTCAACAGAAACCGGTACTATCACCCTCAATTGGGTCGATGGTGCACACGAGATCCCGTAGGATATGAAGGTAGCCCCTTTCATTTGTACCAGTACGTGGCAAGTTCACCGTTGATTGCTACCGATCCGTATGGGTTATACGACTGGATCGACCAGGATGGCATGCGCGATAAATGCAAAAAGGTTCGCAAAACGCAAGCGGCCAAACCCACACCGGGCACAATTTCTGAGGTTGATCGAAAGAACTGCCAAACACGCTTTTCCGAGATTCTTGAGAAAAAACCATTTCTGAAGAAGATCTGGGACAGCCTTAGAGGAGACTGTGATGTCGCGCCGGTGATTTGCAAGAATTGCAATTTGGTAGCTTACGCAGGGAACAGTCAACTAACTATCTGCTGGGATAGTTTTACTGCTTATTGTGAGAAAGGAATAAAGAACGAAGCGGATTGGAACATTATCTACCATGAGATGATCCATCTTCAGCAGGAATGTGAGAAAAGACTTCAAGGTCGCGGGTGCCTACCCAGTCTAAAGCGAGAGGTCGAGGCCTATTTCTGCGCCAACATTTGTGATGAGGGGTTTGAATCCAGGCCCGTCTATGGGGGCAATAAGTGTATGGCAAGAGCTATATCTAGCAGCTGCGTATCGAGCTGTAATCCATTCGCAGATCCACCAGAACCGACGAATGAGGATTTTGCAAAGCTATCGCGATGGTTTAGGAAATGGTACGACGACAATGATGGCAACCGCGACCAGATGTGCAAGAATCCCCCCAGCAAATGACGTTTGGGCCACGGATTTGAGCTTGTTGGTCAATCCACTTTTTGGAATGGTGAAAAAGACAATGCGATGGTCTTCAGCTGCATTCCTATCTCTGCTGATTTGGACTCTTGTAGGTTGGTTCACGCCGGTGATGGGTCAAATTCGCGGACTAACTGTGCCCGACCGGGAAGGTCCACTACGACTCGTCGTTCCGGTAGGAACGCGTGTGGTGATTGCGATGTTTGGTCCTGCTACTCTCAATGGGCCATCCGAGTTTTTTATTCGTAGCGAAGATGGCGAATGGAAGGAACTCCCTTCGGGCCTCGCCCTTGACCCTACATGGAAATATGAAGGAGTTCATGGCGTCACGTCGAACGCGCGCTACGCTTGGTTTTGTTTTCGCACTACGCGAGCTACAACAACAAACCGTGTTGTCAGGATTGACCGAAGCGGGAACGTCACCGAGATCCCGCCTATTCCTCGAATTAAGCGACGTTCAGGAGGATTGGTTCGTCTCTTATGGCTTGAGGATGATGGGTTGGTTGCGGTGTGGCGTGCCGACTGTGACTCGATTGAAACATGCGAAAAGTCGCCATGGCTAGGTGCAGCAGAGTTTTACAGACAATCGGGTTCGGAGTGGGTTAAGGTGGAGCCAGGCTCGGATTTAGACAATCCAGTGGATCTTTTGCCCCAGCGCGATGGCGTTCGATTCCTGTCTGAATCGCGTGATGGAGGTAAAGTGATATTGCAGTCAAAATTTGGCCGCAACCTTCAGGAAGCTAAGAATGCGAACGTTCAATCTTTTTCTTTCGAAGGGAGCGTTGATCACTTTTGGGCAACGGGGTCGGGTGGTAGTGCCTGTGCAATGCGCGTCACCAAGGGCCGAAAACGTTCGGTCCACATTTTCGATTTTGATCGAGGGGAGCTGTCGCCTTCTCTGATGAAGCAAGGCGAGTCGTTCCACGATGCCCTACTACTGGAAGACGGGAGGTTTTTTTTCGCGGTATCGCAAGAGACGGGGAATGAGAAACGAATTCAGCTCCGGGAAGGTAGATTTGAGGATGCACGCAGAACGATAACCTGGTCCGTCGATGAGGTAAACTCAACGGTCCTCCATTACCTCGAAGTTGGCTCGGTGAAATTGGCTATGTATCGCGAACGGCCCGTGATTCACTGGCATTGGGTTGTAGTGGGGATTTAACTGAGCTTTCGTCGGGAATATGAACACTGCAACAGTTTTCCGTTAGTCTCGCAAACTACCTGGGTGTCTTTGACGCATAAGTGTACTCTCCTATGGGAGTGCACTCGCGGTTTGAGTGGTCGTCCCACCAGTTTTCTGGGCGTGTGCTGTTGAGGTCGTCTCCTCGCAGATTTAAGACGGCCTCCCCCCCCTCGGTGGACTAGGACTTTCGGTCCCTTTGCCCCGTTGAATCAATCGGTTTCACGGTCGACTCCATGGTTGCCCGCTGCGCGGATAGCCGAGTTGGCTCGGAAAACGAATGGTGCCACCCATCATCCATGAGAAGGCGGCATTGCGAGCCGCAGGTGGCGGCTTCCTGGTGGTCACAACACACTTGGAATGGCGGACTGAGACATGCCCAGGAGATGTAATTTCTGAGGGGGATATTCGACGACGGCACTTGTTGCCATTCATCATGAACAACGGCGAAGTAGTACCACAGCTTTCACATCCTCCTCGAATGAACGAGCAGTACTTCCAATTGGCAAACTGGTGTGCTAAGTCGTGTGCGCGAGGATGCATCCGGCTGAATGGAATCTTCGAGCTATTTTCGAACCGCGATGCTGGTATTCTCTTGCCTCCAGAAACGTGGCCTCGCCGCGGGGAAGACGATGATTTTCCGTACGATAATCGGCAAGACGAAGTTGGTCGCCCGCTGCCGACGTTTCCGTTCAAAGGTAAAGGGATTCGAAACCCAATTTCGAGGCAGTCGGTTCAATTTCAATTTTGTTTTGATCTTTGCGACTACGTCATCAATGATGGACCGATTCGGTGTGAAATGAGCGATCCTGGATTGCCGCCCGGTCCGGATCGTGATCCCGATCACCAATCGGAACCAACGGACCTTGGCCAGAGATATTTAAGTAAGGACGAAGCAATCTGCTAAAGGGTCACTAAGAATGAGCGTGCGACAACACGGTCGGCTTCCCCTTCGATGTTCATTGCGCATGTTGCTAACAGGTGTGACGGTGGCATGCCTAACTTCTGCCATCGCTTATTATTGGCTAAGGAGTAGAGTGGTCCCTGGCGAGTTCGGCTATTCACTCGTGCGAAAGGGTGAATTCTCGCTTAACGAGCACGGTGACATGTTTATCCAAGGCAATGTGCTAAGAAAGGGCGACGCCAGCGTCCAAAAAGCTGAAGTTGGAGCAATTGCATTTCGGAACGAGCTGATAGACAGTCGAGACGTGTTGGATTTGATGGGATTCATCAATCTTGAAAAGGCCAGCTTCGTGAAGTGTGAATTCACACCTAGTTGTCTTGCAAAGATCCTATCTATGGAAGGCATTCGATCTCTCCGATTTACCGATTGTCGTTTGCCCACACCTAACCCCAGTACCTGTGGCATTCAGCCTTCGTTAACGTTCGTGGTCTTTGAACGTTCAACCAATGCAGATCACGACAATCTCATCGCGGATCTCAAGAAAGCCGGCGTTGATGTTACGGTATGGAATAGCTCGATTCCCAGGACTTAATTCTTGCAGCGATTCCCAGCGAAAGCGATCAACGAGGGGAAGTCTGTCGCCAGGCCTTGAAAGCAAGAGCACGGGGACCAAGAGCACGGGGACCAAGAGCACGGGGACCAAGAGCACGGGGACAGAGCACTGGAAGAAGAAAAGGTGTCGGACACGAATGGCACTGTCGTAATTCTATCGGCGCGCAAGCTGCTCTTTGCATGAGTGGGCTGGATTTCTTATACCCACTCAGGCTTGATGAAAGTCAAGTTTTTCGCCCACCTTGGCGATAAATATAAAGCCCTCCTTGGTGCAACTTCCACGTTGAATGCCAAGGAGGGTTTCTTCATGAAGGCTCTACCAAATTCCGCTGCTGGAAACTGCACCGATTTCGCAAAAATCGCGAGAGGGTTTCTTTCCCATCGA
>JBCDEM010000001.1:0-708672 GCA_039179795.1 Planctomycetota bacterium
GGATCTTGCTCGCGTGCCTTGTACCAGTAACGACGACAGTGGGCCCAGCACGAAACCTCTTGGATCTTGCCTTGTGACCCGAGATAGATTCCGTCGTAACCACCGTACGCATCGGCTTGCAGATAACCTTCGAAGCCTGCCAGGAACTTTTCTGGACCAGCTCGCTCACGAGTCTCGGTGAAGTCGTAAATCGTATACGGATGTCCGCGATCACCCAGGTATGCCCAGAACCTAGCCAGGCGTGTACTGCGGATGGAAGTATCGATCAACTTGACTTGGGTATCGTCGGTGTGAATCACATTCGATTGCAGCACACGAGACTTCATCAACTCATAAAGCGGCGTGCATAAGTCAGCCACTGCCGAGAGCCAGTCATAGATCGTACTTCGTCGGATCTCAACACCGTGCCGTGAGAAGATGTCTTCGAGTCGATAACCCGGAAGATGATCACCGAACTTACTCACAACGACTTGTGCCAGTAAACCAGCCGCGGCAAGTCCTTTGTCGATGGGCTGCGGAGGTTTGGGAGCCGTGATCGGCTTCGCATCACCGTGCTTGTGTCGACTGGCATACACCGCACGCTTGTGAATGATCACCTTCATCTTGGCAGGTTCGTAGTCGAGCTGCTTGCTGATTTCGAACCGAATGAACGGCATCGGCTTGCCATCGTGTGGACAGAGCCGTTGCGCTTCGGGTAATTCGTAGACGATTTCTTCGCTGGGAAGATCATCCGGAATCAACCGGCGACCACGTCGCTTTTTGCGTCGTCGGTTTGGCGGCGGAGTTTCCGTTTCCTCCTCGGCGATCGCCTCGAGTTCGCCCACTTCAAACAGAACCAATTGATCCGGATCGATTCGCTCACGCTTCTTACCACGTAAGGCCTGAAGCAACTCGAGGATCTTGACTTCCCGTTGCTCGATCGTCTTGCGTTGATCATCAACCGTTGTCGACAACTGCTCAACGGAAGCTTGAAGCCTCAGGACAAGCTCCTTGAGCGAGTCGGGATCGTCTGGCAGTTCATCCTTGCTCATGCCAGTAGTATGGCATCAAGCAAAGATCTGTTCTGCTCTGGTTGAGAGATTACCGCGGTTTGTTTGGAAGCCGGTAACGCGTTCGATGTTCGACCGATCGCAAGTCGATTCCACCGAGCAGCAGCGACAACTGCTCGGTGGTGATTTCGGCGCGTGGTGCCCGCTTATCTTTGTCGATCAGATCGGTGGGGAACTGAAACGTTCCTTTCTCCAGACGCTTGTACCAGATCGCCATGCCGTCGCGGTCCCAGTACAGAATCTTCAGCCGATCGCGATTGCGGTTACGAAATACAAACAGGTGACCACTGGTCGGATCCTGCTCGATGATGTTTGTCGCCATCCCACTAAGCCCATCAAACGATCGTCGCATGTCAGCAGGCGACGCGCACAGGAAAACCTTCAGTCCGCTGGCCAGTCCGATCATCGTTGACCGCCGATGGCTACCAGGACTTCCAGTACTGGACGCAGCGACTCGGCATGATTGGGAACACGCAGCGTGGCGCCTCCCGGCAGATCAATCTGAATCAAATTGGTTGCCGCAATCTCAACCGCAACAAAAGCCGGCTCACTTGCCGCGTCCCGCAGCTTCCTTCGCCACACGTAGTACGAGTTGACGCTAACACCCTTGACGCGGCAGAACTCCGCGATCGTCAGGCCGCTTGCGTCACACTCCTCAAACCACGCCGCCCACTGCTCAGCCGAATACCTCTGTCGCTGCATCGAATCTCCTCCAAAGAAATCCGAAGCCTACACAACCCGTCAACATGAAGTTCGTCGTGCGCTTACGTTACATGCAGGTGTCACTACGCTCCCGAAGTTTGCTAAGGGACACCGAAGACGATTGGCGAAGCCCAAAGTGTGCGAAGCTGCATCGCCCGATCTCTTAAAGGAAAAACTCAGATCGTAGGCGGTAAAGTCACCGATGTGTTGTCGCCCCAATCTGCTTCTGCTCACGCACCCCAACACCAGATCGCGAAGGTGAACGAGTAATAAAGGAGTAGAATAAACAGTGGAGCCATGGCCGCTTGACGACGAATCATTGCCAGCTCATCAGGGATGTGGGAATAGAACGTGACGTACATAGCGATGTGAATCAAAACGAAAACAGACAGAAAGAGCCACTCTGAGAATGGAAAGATCTTGTAGTAGGTCAAAGCGTACTGAGCGACAAGTGCATGATTAGCGCTGTACACGATAACGATCGTGACCACTATTACGGTGAACCCAATTGACTTGAGCTTCCTTTTGTGTTCATCGGTTCGCAACGCAAATAAGTACCACGCTTCGAAAATCGTTACAGGTGCGACGATGCGTTTTAGGTCGATTGGCAGGAGAGTTGAATCAAAGTCATTGCCTCGATATAACGCATCGATTAATGTGCCAACCTTTAATCGAAGTAAGAAGAATCGGCACAGAAGAAAACCGAAGGCTGAAAATAGATAGGTCAAGAATATGGGGATCGCGTAGGTAATGGCCACTGCGGGTAGCCTTACAACCTGCGCGATTTGGTTCCCAAGGTCTGGCCTAAATGGGAACGCAACCCCTACCATGAAGAGTGCCAGTTGCAGGAACCAATTTCGTTCGATCTTGGCCGTTGTGGTTTCGATCTTCTTTTGGACGCGATCGAGGTCCTTTGAAATCGCCTCGGAGGAAGGGAAAGTAGCAGCCTGTGATCCTTGCAAGTCTTTGTTGAAGTCGGTCTCGCTTTGGTCGAGACCCTGCGATGGTTCAGTCATAAGGCAAGCTTATTCAGCGGAGGGATAAACCGACAGAAGAAAGCAAGGAGGACACGATATCTGTTATAGGCAAGAATATTTGAAGCACTCCAACTCGACTCGTTCCTGTTTGCATGTAGCACCGCAATTCCTCACCATCTTGCTGCTTATTTTTATTGCATCGCAGGCCTACTCTGGGTTGTGCAACTTCGACAGCGAAGCATAGACCTCTAAAGTTTCTGCGGTGTGGCACAGCTTTGCTCGAATAGCATCCCGCAGATGCCATCGCTGCTCGAGGATGAGGATAAGGTCCTCTCCGCTTATACCGATAAGGTTGGCCTTTCGGCCAATCAAATGCGTTCTTGAGGACATGTCCGAAAAACCGTTTATTGAGATGAAGAGCCCTCGAGTCCAATCGCTCTCCGCCTTACCCCGCTGCCGTCGAAAATCTGCAGACGATCATTGTCTCGATCACTCAAATTGTTTTGACGAGAAGGGAAAACTTGGGTTATTCTACAAGGATGGACATTACGATCAGTGGAGAAACTCAAAAACGCCTTGAGTCGCTACTAGCGAGCGGACGTTTCAATACGCCGGAAGAGTTCATCAAGCGAGCTCTTGACGTCCTGGGCGATGATGCGACCGAGAATATTGAGCAGGGTCGCAAAGATATTCAGGAGGGTCGGTACACGACCATCCTGGATTCGGACGAACTGTCTAAATTCTTCCAGAAGAAGAAGGCTCAGCGTCAGCACAATTAAATGGCTTGGAAGCTCTTTCTCTCCAATCAGGCCAGTCTGGAAATTGACGGCATTTGGTCATTCGGTCTTGAGCATTTCGGGCGTCAGATAGCGGACGACTACGATGACCTTATACAGCAAGCGTTGCGTGATCTTTTGGAAGATCCCCAACGCTTAGGCTGTCGGCGCGTTTCGGGTTTCTCCGAGGAACTGTACACTTTTCATTTGCGGTTCAGCAATGATCGGGCAGGGGGAAAGATTAAGAACCCCAGCCATGCCGTATTCTTTTATCTGTTCGATGAACAGACGATTGCAGTGGCAAGCATCTCACGCGAAGTTAGGGAGTTTCACCTCAATCAATTGGAACGCGACAAGCTCCTCGACGAGATGCGTGACGAGTAGACCGAATTCTCAAATGGGAACAACCCGTGAATGAGAATCTTGAACACTTTGTTCGATTTGCAGACCGTAGTCGATATTCCGGAGCTTCAAGCGACTAATCCAAGTCGATGATATGCGGCTTATCTCTGGGCACCACGCTCCGCCTGCTTCAACATGTAATCATGATCTTGTGCCACATGGCTATAGACTTCATCAATCATGCGTGTTGACGAATGTCCGGCGAGCTTGGCCACAACGTGACTGTCCACACCCGCCTTGAGGCTTCTAGTGATGCTGGTATGCCTTATTGAGTAATGGGTGAAGTCTTTCCCGTATTTGTCGCGGATTCGCTGAAACGTGCATTTGACGGCGTCCTTCGTCCATGGATTACCGATGCTATTACGAAAAACTGGACCGACCGGCTGATCAATGGAAAGGCGCTGGAGGACTAACAACGCGCGCTCTGTTGGAATATAGAAGACTCGCGTTCGTCCACCTTTGGCGCCTTCCTCAGGTGTAATCCGAGCGAACCTCTTGTCGAAGTCAATTTGCTTCGCTTCGAGTCTCCTTATCTCCTGAGGTCGGCACCCACAGTCCCACGACACAATCATCAAGTCGCTAAACGGCTTGGAAACACGTTCAAGGAGCCACTCAAAATCATCTGTTGAAATCGTGGTTGTGCGTCTCTGTGCCTTTGGCTTCTCCATTGAGGAGATTGGGTTTGCTTTTAGTCCACGATTCTTGACGGCCCAGTTGAATACACGGTTCAAAGCGACCATCGCGTTTCGCTTGGTCGTGGAGTTCCACGCTTGCTGATTCTGCAGCCACTTCGTAACAAAAGCTGGCCCCATTTCTCCAACGGTTACGGATGGAAACAAATCCGTAAGTGTAATCAAGAGTTCCTTGTACCTCATCGTTGTTGAAATAGCGCGGTGCTCGCGACACCACAGGATGAAATCACAAATGAGAGACTCGACCAATTCATCGTCCCTCGTGGTTGGATCACTATCGGACATCAATTGGTAGAAACGTTCCTTGGCAGCTTTCTTGTCTCGCCCAAGGTTGTGTCGTTTTCCTTCGATGGTCACCATCCAGGTTTTTCGATCCTTTCGAAACCACATTTTGCTTTCTCTTGCCATTGTTCGGCCCTCATTCTGTACCTTTTCAGTACCCATCGGCAAGAAATCAGGCTCAAAACCGTTGCTTACGAGGCGGTGAAACCGGACTGTCGATCCGGAGGTTGCGGGTTCGAGTCCCGTCCGCGTCGCTTCTTTGGTTCCCCGTCAGGTGATAATTCCGGTCAGCAGGGACAGGCTGAACGGTCTCTTAGAGCGATGAAAACCCCGCCTGCCGTCTTCTTCTCCTGAGCATGTGCTCAATCCATCCATGGGCAGAGTCTGTCCAGTCGAACTTGGATCTACGTCAGCATCCTGACAAAAAGACGCGCCACGGTGCTGCGGCCACGCGAGTGATACACCATGTGTCTCTCTTTCTCATCGGTCATATTCACTTGAGAGCACATCGACTGGAAACAAGTCTGTCGCCAGCTCTGGCTGTTCGGTCAGGATCTCCGCTGACTTCAGCGTGGAGACAGCCTTCATAAAAACGAATACACAGATGGCGGCACCGGCCAGCGTGAAGAGGATATTGAGTATCACTTCATCGACTGCCCATCCGTCCGCGGGAACGAACAGCAGGTAGAGGCACATGAACGCCAAGGCCGCCATGTACAACGTTCCGATGGGCATCAGGATGACGAAGATCCAGCAAACGAATCGTCTTGTCGACAACGGAGAGTGCTGAACGTTTACCGTTGGTTTGTATGGGTTGTCATCCATTTCCAGATCCAGAACGCGAAACCGGCGTGGGATTCGCTCAGCATACGGGAGTTAGTAACAAACTCCCGGGAAATCGAATCAGGAAACTGGCAAAATCTGCCAAAAGACGAAGACTCGTCCCGGTCTCATTCGAGTTTTGGGCCATTCGCAGGAGGGATTATCTTCCTTTTTTCCCACGTCGATGTCTCTATCGATCCAGCGAACACTTGCCTGCCATCGGCGAAGCGCTCGGAGCCTTCGGAGCAGGGCGGGCTAAGACGACGTGAGTCTCTACTTAGAGATACGCGACTGATACGTCCCGATCGAGGCTTCACTCTATCCGTCCACACGAATGACTAGTTTCGTCGATACTTGTTCATCACGCGCTCACGAAACTGGGCGTCGGTAAACGGGTCCTCCGTCTGCTGCTGCCAATCGCGCAAAGCCTCTTTAAGCCGACGGGCTTCATCGGCCAACGATGGGTCATGGAACAAATTGACGAACTCAATGGGATCTCGCTTGAGGTCGTACAACTCCCACTCAGGTGGATCTTGTAATCGTTGCATCGCCTGCCTGGCCGGATGATCTGCCTTCAGCTGTTGTGCCAAGACGTTGGCTTGATCGCCATCAATGGATGGTGAAGCCGTTATTTCCCCAGCACGAAGGTTATGGATCAACTTGTAGCGACCATCGGTAATCGCCCGTCGGGGGAAAAACGGTGAAGCCCCGTGGAAGTGAAATTCCGCCACGAGTGTGCTACGCCACTCGGTGGAATCGGAAACACTCAATACGGGCCGCAACGAAAGACCATGTAATCGCTCCGGTAATTCGACACCTGCCGCATCCAGGATCGTCGGATAGATGTCGACGCTTCCCACGAGACGTTTCGAGACGTGAGCCTGTGAGACTCCTGGCCAACGAGTCAAGAACGGGACACGCAGTCCCGCTTCGTAACAACTCGTCTTTCCACGAGCGAAGGGTGGCCCGTGATCTCCCAGAAAGACAATTAGCGTATCATCCCAATGACCGGTTTCGTGGAGCAATTCCATCAACATCCCAATCGCAGCGTCGATACGATGCACGCAGTTGTAGTAGCCAGCGATCTTGGTGCGCTGTTCTGGTGAATCGATCTGTTGCCAAGGCCACGGAGTGACGTCTTCAGCGGTCAAAACAGATTCTGGCAAACCCTCGACTTGATCAGGGAAGTATTGTGGCCCTCGTCCGCCGCCGGGCCGCCGGTCACGAGCGACATGCGGATCGAACAGATTGAACATCAGAAACCAAGGACTCTCATTCGATTGGCTGACAAAATCCCTGGCACATTCCAACTGTTGCTTGACCTGTCGGCTGCCGAAACCATTCCCTTGTCGAAAGTCGAATTGGAAGCGACTTTCCGGGTTCACGTGCAACTTTCCGATAATGCCCGTGCGGTAGCCAGCCCGCTTGAGCACATTGGGTAGCAGCGCATCGTACAGCGTTTCATGAATTTGAAACCCAACGTTGGCGTTGGCCAATCCATAGTGACCGTTCCCATGCGGGTACAAGCCGGTGAACATCGTCGAGCGCGACGGACTGCAAGACGCCTGGCTCACATAGGCTGTTTGAAAGCGGACCGACTCTCGAGCCAATTTGTCGATATTTGGCGTCTTCGCAATCAGATCACCGTAACAGGAGAGCTGAGGTCCGAGGTCATCCGCAGTGATCAGTAATACGTTCACTTTATCTGATGCACAACTCACACCCGAAAACATCGCACCGACAACAACGATCAAACGAACCATCGACGGATGAGCCAATTGCACCATACGCATCGTTGATCGATTAAGCCGCGAACGGCGCTTGAGGGAATTCATCAGCTAGACCTTCGGTGTGTGACAAACCATCGATGACTCTCGGTGACCATCATCCGCATTCGGTCCTCTTTGTCGGCCAATTTGGGGACCGCGTGTTCTGGACATACGGCCGGTCATGGTCATTCGGCGGGTTATGGCACCCGTGAGTTTGCGGCCCACGACCAAGCGTCGCGGAACGGCAATCGCTACCGCCATCCAACCGACTCCCGCCGGACGCAACCTGGTTTCTGAGTCTTTTGCATCGTTTCGATCCTCTTCAGAATAGGAGCACTTGTCTTGGCAATCCACTGGCGACGGGATCGCACGCTCGATCCTCCTATCATTCCGACAAATCACTCGCGGATCGCTTTGCTGTCACTGACTTCTGCAGCCAAAAAGAAAACACGCAGGAAGCGGGATAAGCGTAAAAAGTGCTCTCGGTCAGATCGCGGTCCCTCGTTACCTTGGTGTGCTGCTGAAACAACGGAGTTTCATATCAGTGTGTCTAAAAGGAGTTAGGAACGATGTGGAAACAAATCCCACTGGCCAAAATGCTGGTCGGTTTGACCTTGGTGCTCTCACTTGTCTTGCTGGGATCTGCCGCCCGAACCTCAGCGGATGGATCGGATACTGAGGCCTGTCAATCCGATGGGCCTGCCTGCCCGTGCCAGAATGCGGCGGTTCCAGCCCCACAGATGCCATCTGCTTCGCCGAGTCCCCCAACACGAAACCTCTCGGCCCCGAGTCTCCCGCCAGCCAATTCTCACCCGAACTTCACGATCGCCACACCTCCCGCTCCGTATCCGGTTCCTCCAAGCGCGGTTCCTCCGAGCGCGAACCGTCTTAGTCGACCGGTTGGCGTGCCGCTTCCAAATCTCGCACGAAGCTACCAGCCACCTGCCATCCAACGGCCGGTTTCATCAGCCAACCGTTCGACGATCAATCCTTCAACCGCCCGTGGATTGCCGAGCGGAACGTGGTCCAATGAAACCGTCATGGGCGACGCCACGATGATTCTGGATGGAAACAAAGTGACGTTCCAGTTCGAGGGGACCGGCGAACTTGCTCCATTTCGACCGATCCTTCGCGGCGAGTATTCGGTCGCTTCGGACGGCACCATTTTTGGTCTGATCCACAGTACCGACTTTGGTCCGGACATCGCGAACGCCGAGGATATGGGAGAAGGATTCTTGCTACTTTCGGGCTTGTCTGACATTCCTTTTTCGATGCGAACCTATGCCGATTCAGAAATGTTGGCCGTGAAGCAGATCACGTTTGGCCTTCCCATGCAGGCGTTGATTGCAACCGAAGGTGAGTTCTCTGAACTTGTGCTTTATGCGCAAAGCATTTTGACGGGACAGTACCAACGGCTGCGATAGTCAATCGGGCTGGCTAGGCCTGAACAACTATTCAAGCCTGAGTAACTCCTAATGAGCTAACGACAATCCGTCGAGATTGGGCGGATTGTCGATACGAGATTAGCCGTCTCCAAACAGATTCATCCATTGTTTGGATGAAGCGGTAGGTTTTCTTGTTGCTTAGGCACCGATGCAGCATCTTCACCAAAGCGATTTCTTTGCGCGGTCGGGCCATTCGCGATCATAGGCTTCACCACCGACACGATCTTCGGTCAAGTTCGCAAGAATCTGGCCAGGTGTTGGAATGGAACTCACGTCGACAAAGCGTTCTGGATTCCATAGTTCCGAACGAACGATCGCCCTCGCGCATTGGAAAAACACTTCGTGGATCTTTATAACGACCACAGATCGTGGCAATTTCCCATTCACCGCAAAGGACTCAAGCAAACTGGATTCGACACAAATGGACGCAGAACCATTGATTCGCAGAGTCGTTCCCGATCCGGGGAGAAAGAACAGAAGCGCTACCCGTGGGTCGTGCAGAATATTGCGTAACGAATCGACGCGATTGTTTCCCCGGCGATCGGGCAAATGAATCGTGTGTTCATCCACAACGCGCACCACGCCGCTTCGATCACCGCGCGGTGAACAGTCCAAACCGTCTGGCCCGCTCGTCGCCAGTGCAAGAAATGGTGATGTGTCAACGAAGGCCTGGTAATCCGGCGTAAGCGAAGTCGTCACCTTCACGGTCGAAGCTTCTCCCGGATGTCCGTAGATGGCTTCAAGCTGTTCGATGTTTTCAATATTCGACATGCGGAAACCAGAGGGTATCGACGCTACTGTTTCTTCCTGGTGAACTCGGAGATCCAAGGCGTTCCATCACCCGCATCTTCATATCGCATCGAACCGGCTTTGACTTCAAACGTCGCCTTACCTCCCGATGCCGAACCGATCCACTTGTTTTGGTCCAGCTCCTTCCACTCGCCAGTCCAAGTGTAACCGTCGGACGTGAATCCACGAACCAGCATTGTCTTCTTGCTCGAATCCCAACCAGAGAGAATGACATAGTGTTCTTTCTTTCCCCCTCCGAGATCGAAATAGCCTTCCTGCAGCAACGCTGTCTTGTTGTTGGTCAGCCGTATCGTCTCTGCACCAGAAAACTTTCGACTCCCCTCAGATCCCTGAAACGTCCAAGCACCAACCATTTTGTCCATCTGCTTTTGGAAAGTTTTGGGAATAGGAGTTTCCTCTTGCGCAAATACGGATCCGAGAATGAAGCATGGCGTGACAAGAACAAACAGAAGTCGTTGCATGACGATTGATCCAAAAGACGAAGGGGCAAAACGAGAAAGCGATAGTGCCGATTTGGACTCGGTTACAGCTTATGCGTGCCGCTTATCGTAATCCCGTCGCAAGCAAGAAACCTATCAATCGACATCCGTTCAGGATGAGCGTGTTTCTGAGACAAAGCCAAGAGTTTCCACTCAACCCACATTCCGCAATAAAGCCGTCATCATGCGGAGCATGACCGATTAATCGACATATGTCACGGAACGTTGAACCTACGTCAACACTCGCTTACGTTGACGGGTATTTGCACCGCTAGTCCGCCTTCGGACGTTTCCTTGTATTTGTCCTTCATATCGCGGGCTGTTTCCCACATGGTTTGAATGACGTCATCAAGGGAAACGCGGGCATGGGCGGGATCTCCCTGGATAGCGATTCGAGCCGCCGTAATCGCCTTGATTGCCCCCATGGCATTTCGCTCAATACAAGGAATCTGAACGAGTCCGCCCACTGGATCGCACGTCATTCCAAGATGATGTTCCATCGCTATCTCAGCCGCTTGGACGGCTTGCCCTGGTGTTCCACCCAGGCATTCGGCGAGCGCCGCTGCAGCCATCGCCGATGAAACCCCAATCTCAGCCTGACATCCGCCCATTGCGGCAGAAATGGTCGCACCTTTCTTAAAGATGCAACCGATTTCTCCTGCGGTTAACAAAAAGTCCTTGTACGAATCCTCACTCACATCGCAGAAGTAACAACAGTAGAACAACACAGCTGGAATCACACCTGCTGCTCCGTTGGTCGGGGCCGTTACAACGCGCCCGAAGGAGGCGTTCTCTTCATTGACAGCGAGTGCAAAACAACTCACCCAATCAAGAACTCGTTGAAAATCATGGGGCTGTTGTTGAATGGCACGAACCCATTCATGTAGTCCCGTTGGTGATGTGCCGCCCAGAAGCTTGGAAGCCATCCTGACCGCACGACGTTGGACGTTGAGACCACCCGGCAAGATGCCCTCGGTGTGGCATCCCCGATAAATGCAATTGGCCATGGTTTTCCAGATCGACGTCAACATCGCATCGACTTCGGTCTCTGTACGCCAACACAGCTCGTTCTGCTTTACGATGTCCGAGATGCGACATCCATTTTTGGAACAGTGGGCGAGTAATTCGGATGCCGTATCAATCGGAAAGCAGAGTTCCATTTGAGAGGAAGAGGACGGTGTTTCGTTCTCTTTGGTGATGAAACCACCACCAATGGAATAGAACGTCTCTTGTACTTCGGTGCCATCGAAAAACTCTGCCGTAAACCGCAAAGCGTTCGGATGGAACGGCAATTGGGTCTTCCAGTGAAACTTGATATCCGTTCGAGGATCAAACTCAATCTCGTTGGAATCTGACACCACCAGACAGTTGCGATTTCGGATTTCTTCCAGACGGGACTCAATTGTTTCCACGTCAATCGTGACTGGATCCTCACCACACAAACCCAACTGGACCGCAACATCCGTTCCGTGGCCCTTGCCGGTCTTTGCCAAAGATCCATACAAATCGACCGTGACATGCTCGATCCGCAGACGCTTCTCAGACGACATCTCACTGAGAAATCGCTGTGCGGCGCGCCACGGCCCCATCGTGTGGGAACTTGATGGCCCAACGCCAATTTTCAGCATGTCAAAGACACTGATGCGTTGCATGGTTGGAAAGCAATGACAAGAGTGGAGGACTCACTCATTCTACAGTGAACATCCGATCCACAACGAAAGAACGAACCCGGATGATTCAATCGAGTGAGTTGTTAAGGTGCCGCAACGTCCGATCCCAGTGCGTTGAGAATGCTGGTGACGAGGGGTGGGTGAATGGGCTTGCGGTCGAAAAAGAACGGATCGGCACCGTGAGCCGCCGGCCGATTCATATCCAGTTGATTCAGCACGTATGTGTACATATCGTTCACCGTCACATTCCGTTCCTTCATCACGGTTGCAGCGATTTGGTTGTATTCAATTTCCGATCCAAGTTCAAAGACGTTGGTCGTGGAGTGACGGATGGGTGTGATACTACCCCAGACTACTTTTGCTCCCGTCACATGGAGACGACTCAAAATTGACCGTAGATTCTTCTCGAATTGCTCCGGAGCCGTCGCTCGAACACCTCCGTGATCTGCAGGC
Source organism: Planctomycetota bacterium (assembly GCA_039179795.1). GTDB lineage: Bacteria > Planctomycetota > Planctomycetia > Pirellulales > Pirellulaceae > Rubripirellula. The sequence continues at coordinate 12,329 of JBCDEM010000001.1, forward strand.
ATGATCCGGAATGATTTTATACCAGGGGCCCGATAGATCAGATCTCCCAATCCACAGTTGAAGTGAATCACATCCCACTGACGGTCACCCAGAAGTTCATCCAAGTGCTCCAGCATGCTCGATGAATTCCAAACGTCTCCCAAGCGCGCTGTCTTAAAGACCACTACCACACGACCACGAAGCTCCTTCTCCACTTGCGTTGCCGGTTGTCGGTACACGCTGTCACCGAGAATCAGAACTTGAGGCAACGCCTCCGTTTGCCCGGAGACAACACTGGATGACATCAACAGAAGCAGCATTCCGATTCGCGTAACAAATGTCATCCGTCAAACCAACAATTGACTCATGTTGCCAGTACTGTCAGCAAATCGATCAACAGGAACATCTAACGCGTTCAACATCGTGACAAACAGATTCGCAAGCGGGACCTTCTCTTCATCAATAAATTCGTGCAAGTATCCATGCTTGAAGCCGAGATTCTTTCCACCGGCCAACTGAAGCGGATAGTTATGTCCGCTGTGTGATGCATGAGGGTGCGCTGAACCCCAAAGCACGAGTGTATTGTCGAGCATGTTGCCGTCGCCTTCGGGCGTGCTCTTCAGACGATTGAGGAAGTACGCGTGATTTTCTGCCCGCCACCGATCCCACTGGCCTGAAAAGCCATCGGGCCGTTTATGAGCAATGTCGTGTGTCGCACCTTTGTAACCAAGCACATAGTTGGCATAGTTCCACAGTTCACTGTTGCTGGACTGCTCGCTTTCAGTCATGAAAGTGACCAGTCGTGTTTGATCCGTGGTGAACGCTAGATAAGCGAGGTCATACATGCATCGAATGTACTCCTGCGGCTCCTTGTGAGTGACATCCAGATTCAACCCTTTTGTGTCGACGTCGGGCAGGGGTTCATGCGTCCACTGGCTAGTTCGTTCAACGCGTTTTTCGATCTCCCGAACGGACTCCAAATACTCATCGATTTTGCGTTGGTCCTCCGCACCTAACCGCAAGTGAATGTCTCTGCTTTGCTCCATCATCAAATCAAGGATGCTCGCATCTCGTTTCAGGTTGGCTCGAACCTGCTCGATTCCCTGGTTGCCATAAGGATTAAAGAGTCTGTTAAAGATTTCTTGCGGTCGATGCAGCGAGGGAATAGGTTTTCCGGGTCCACGGTGGGACATGGTCTTACTGCGAAGATAGGACCCAGTTCCACCTTCAGTTCCCATCACCAAAGCGGCATGCCTGGTTTTGTGACCGTGATACTTCGCCGCAACCTGGTCGATAGAAACATTGTTCGTTGTTTCCGATTCGGCCATGTCGGCGCCGGTCAGGAATACGTCACCGCTGCTATGTCCGCCAAGCTTCCATCCTCCTTTATGGTCGAGCCCACGCAGGTAAGTCACTGAGTCAAGTAAATCTTTGAATGGTTCGCTCGATCGATTAAATGAAAGCCGTCCGGGTTGCGGGCATGGCCACCAGCTCCATTCGTGATGCTCGTATTCACCTCGCTCATTCTTCCTCGGAATCCCTGTCGGCCCTTCCGGCATGTAAACGCCATAAGAGATATACGTAGCCATCATCCTTTTCGGGCGATCGTTCTTTGCGTTTGCCGGCCCCGCCATGGCGTTGAGGTACGGCAAAGCCATTGCGACGCCACTGCCACGCAGAAGGTGCCGGCGATTCAGCTGCAAGGGTTTATTGACCATCCGCTAGATGCTCCTTCTCAATCAGTATCTCGAAAGACATGACACTGACAGATTGAAATAAGAATGTCCCGAATCTTGAAGCCGTTGTTATTTGCTTGATCGAATAGATCCTCAACGTCAAATCGATCCCGATAGCTTAATTCTCGACCAACCGCATAACTCAATAAACGGCGAATGACGTTTTTTGCAATGTCGTCGCTTCGATGATCGATCAGATAGTCCTTCAAATCGCGGATCCCGTCAACTTTGGGTCCATTGGGAACACGCGCTGTTGCCGCGACCTCAACCTCGTTAATTGAGGCTCGGTAATTCGCATAGCCATTCAGGTTTTGATCCGTTTTTTCATTGAACCCACGCACCCGGACACCATCCTTGGGCACAAATGGTTGGTACTTCCCAATTGCGTTATACCGTTCGAACGGAATCCCCCACGGATCTAATCTTGCGTGGCAGTCATTGCAACTCGCTTTGGTGCGATGTTTGGCAAGTAGTTCCGCAATCGACAACGCTTCCTCGACAGACTCGCCGGCTGTGTCCGTTAAAGCGGGAACTTCCGACGGCGGAGGCTGGACGGTGTCGCCCAATATCGCCTCGCGCAGCCAAACGGCTCGGTAAATCGGATGCGGAGCGGTACCGGTTCCGTTACCGATGAGCACTGAGCCATGCGTCAAAAGGCCGCCCAAGTGCTGATCCCGATTGATCGATACCGGTCGCATCCGCATTCCGTCCACATCGTCCACTCCGTAGTGTGCTGCGAGACGCTGGTTAAGGTACGCAAAGTCTGAATCGACGATGCTCAAGACACTCGCGTTTCGTCGAATGATCTCTTCGACGAAACCGATCGTTTCCTCCATCATGTAATCGCGAACGGTCGGTCGATACGGAACTTCTGTTCCCGCTGTCTCGCCATTGGGAACGCGGTAGAGAAATCTTGGGTATAAGTCTTGATTGATCGGCACCGTCAGCATTTTCTCGATGTTCAACCACTGCAAAGTGAAATCACGAACAAAGCTTTGAGATTTCTCATCTGCGAGCATTCGAGTCACTTGATGCTCGATGACGGACGGTTGAGCGAGTTGTTTCGACGCGGCGAGTTCAAAAAGCTCTTGATCGGGCATACTTGCCCAGAGAAAAAAAGAGAGCCGAGAAGCCAATTCGAATTGAGAGTCCATCTCCGGATCAGACTCTGCACGGTACAGAAATGGTGGTGAAACCAACACCATCGCAAGCGTCTCACGTATCGCCGCTTCCAGCGACGAAACACTCGGCCGGACAAGACGGTAAATCTTGCGATATCGATCGATTTCTGACTCTCGGACCGGCCTGCGGTAAGCGCGTGTCATAAACCGGGAAAGCACTTCACGAACGTACATGTCCGCGTCCGTTTCACGAAGCGTTGAATCAAACAAAATGGCGGTGTGATGTTCTGGCGGCCAAACATCGACAATCGGCGCTTCAAATTCAATCCATTGGATTACCGCACGTGGAAGGGAAAGTTGCCGAACTTTCGCGTACGTACCACCATCATTCAGTGTTCCATCGTCAAAAACAACACGCGGTCGAATGGACATCTGGTCAACCAAGTCGCCTCGTTTCCCAACTCGCGTTGGCGCGTATGGATGATTCTCAATGCGGCCAGTGAATTCAAAGACGGCAGGATCATCAGGACTGTTACTCAAATACAACGTCGCAACGGTCTTGAACGGTGTCTCCGTTCGACCTGGGGGAGTCCCCAGATCAAGTTGAAGCGGCACCTCCTTAAAACCCGGAGGTAAGATCGCAGACGCTTGAATACGAAGTCGAAACTGACCCGTCTTTGGAAATCCTTTGATCCCAACACCATCCGCGGCACTGTTTCTTCGATTCCCCCAGACTCCAACTTCGTCATAACCGAGTCCTCGATCATTCCCTGCCGACGACCATTGCTTTCGAACCCGATACACTTCGGGTTTTTCTGGATCGACAATGGCGCTTTGCATGGCTCGACGTGCGATTTGCAGATAGCGATCCAACTGCTCCGGCCCCATCCGCATCAAATCCGCGGTGTTGCTGAAGTGATAAAACCGTTCAGGGTCGGATGGAAGATCATTCATCACATCGAGCTCGAAACCAAGCAGATCTCGAAGGACATTCTGATACTCAACGTTCGTTAATCTTCGAACAGCCGGCACGACGGCGTCCGATGGCTGTGCTCGAATGAAGTCACGCAAACCTGATTCAATCCACTCGATAACACGCTTCCGATCCGCATCAGTTGGTTGGTCTGCTTCCTCTGGTGGCATTTCGCCACTGGCAAGTTGTTCGAGAACTCTCTCCCAAAGCTCTGGTTCGTTGTTCGAAGCGAATTCACCGGTCAGCGAATCCAGTGTCGTGTCACCTCTGCTCTGATCCGTTCCATGACAATCCAGGCAGTGTTCCCGCAGAAAAGGCCCGATGGTTGATCGAAAGCCTACAACCCCTGTCTCAACGTCCGCCTGAACGATGGATGGGCAAGACCAAGGCGAAAACGCCAAAATCAGAAAAAGCACGATGGATCGACGGGTCGTGCTCAGTTGCATACCAAACGCGATTTGAAGAGCTACGCGAAGTCAAATGGAATCGTCCAAAAAATCACGCATGGATGTCGATTTGGACGCACCAACACTATAACCACTCGGTCGCGCTTCGCATCTCGCAAAGTCGGCGCAGATGGTGATTAGCCTCAGCAGGCTCGATCAAGCCGCCATACTTTTCCTTTCTTTTCTAGCCAATCCAGATCATCTCCTGCGGCAACTATGAGCTAACGTTCTTGAAAGGGTGAATCTTTTAGGAATCACGATGCATCATATTCTCGTCGCGGAGGACTCTTCTGTTCTCCGATTGATCTTGGAGCGCACGTTTCGACTGGCTGGTTTCTCAGTCAGTACGGCCGTAGACGGTCTAGATGCATGGGAGCAGGCTGAACAAAACGATTTCAGCTTGGTCGTTACCGATCAGCAAATGCCCCGAATGTCTGGCTCAGAACTCTGTGAACGCCTTCGCCAATCAGAGCGACTCAGTGAGACGCCGGTCATCATGATCACGGCGAAGGCATACGAGCTCGACCAACAACAACTACGCGACGAGCTCGGGGTTGTGGCTGTATTTGTAAAGCCTTTCAGTCCCACCAAAGTGCTGCATGCTGCTCAGCATTACCTCAGCACTCCGTCGCCAACGCACTGATTCGACTTGCACGCTTGCTGAGCATCACGGGGACCGGCGAACCACGCTAACAAGTCTCCGAATCATCAAAACCAGAGCACCAAATCGGTAGCGACGAGAAACTGATGGGTGGACGTCCCGTCGTCAAAGGCGGGCGTGTCAGCAGTATCATCACGCGACTGCCAATCCCAGCGAATCTCAGGTCGAACGTAGCACGACGGCGTCAGCAACCGCTGGATACCTAAGGTCAAGTTTGTATAGACACCCGGTGCCGCCGCATTGAGCGATCGAAAACCCGATCCAACAAATCCGTCATCGTCGCGATAGACTTCCAATCGCGCACCCAATGACAGGCAATCGGAATAATCGTAAATCAAGAATTGAGTTAGGCCGTAGGCTTCCGCGTTTTCGATTGCGAATGTCTCGCTGCCTTCTTGATAGAAGTAATCGTGGTTCGCCACGTATTGCAGTCGCTCATTGATCCGTTGCTCCAACGTGAGAGAGTACGTTACGCGGTACAGGTTTTCGCCCGGTGCATCAGGCCCTGGGGATCCATCGATGTCCTGAAAGTCGGCTCGCTCATCTTGCTCCGGGCCAAGGTTGATGGCGAACGTACAGACCGTCGATTCCTCTTCATTCGCCCACTGAGCACTGCCACAGTATCCCAAGTTCTCATTGTTGTCCTCCCAAACATCCGTTCCACGATGGAGGCCATGCGAGAAGCTCCAGTGATCTCCTAAATCAAAACTCATTAGGATCCCAGTGTGAGAATATGGCGTGTTATTGAATCCGATCGCTTTGGAATAAAAGAAATCGTCGTTTGGAAGTCCGGTTTCGTATCCGACCGGTGTAAACCACTTCCCAAGCTGAATGGTCACGCCCGAACCAATCGGTGCGTATAACTCCGCGTAGAGCTGTGGAAGCGCGAGCTTATAAAAGCGACTGTTTGAATCGGAAACAATGCGGTCGTCTAGACCAAGTGCTTGGAAGAAGAAAGCGTCCGTTCCGTACAACAAGTCAGCTTGGAATCCACAGGACCAGTGGTCAGACGTATCATCAACCGGTTTGCTCGCGATCAGATACAGCTGATTCATCTGATACTCATTCGCGCGGTCGTTTTGATTGACCGGTCCATTGAATCGATCCGCTGGACTGTCAGGATTCCAACTGAAGCCCTGCTCAAGCCAACCCTCCCATTCGAGACCGAGGGGATTTCCGAGCGGCCGAGCGAGGAGTTGGTTCAGCATTCCATTGGACTCGGGTTCCACAGCGAGCGAATTCACACAAGAGCCTATGAATGCGAGCATTCCCAGCAAGCGAATCGACGCGCGCAGCGAGACGAAGCATCGACTTTCCATGTCGTGATTCCGTGGCGAAGGAACTTGCGAATCCGGAGCACTCTGCTCACTCGGGTCGTGGTCGACCAATAACCCAAAGTGGCTACTCGCTGTGTCGACTACAAAGTGCAATCCCATTCAGTCAGCTGGTGAAACATCGTTTTGATCCGATTATTCAGCCCATCGTTCATTCCACGCCGCAAGCTTTACCCAGTTGTGACAGGACTACGTGTTGGAATAACGACCTATCAGCTCGCTCAGGTCCTGTTTGGTGATTGGCTTGGAGATGTAACCGTCCATACCGGCCTCCAAACACCGTTCTCGATCGCCTTTCATCGCCGATGCCGTCATCGCAATGATTGGAACGTGCTTTTCGCTAACGACTTCCTTCAAACGGATTTCCTTGGTTGCTTCCAATCCATCCATCACTGGCATTTGAACATCCATCAACACTAAATCGAAATCTCGCTCCCCGAGTCGGTCGATCGCTTCCTTGCCGTTTTCCGCCAACACAACGCTATGCGATCGCAACATCCCCAGTGCCACCTTCTGGTTCACCAAACCGTCCTCCACCAACAGAATGTTTAACGGCCTCATGTCCGTCGCGTCGGCATGCGATGTTCCGGATGGATCTTGCGAAGCTTCCGGTTCAAGCACTTCCAGAATCGTCTGCAAGAGCTCTGATTGCACGACAGGCTTTAGCATGTATCGCGCTATGCCGTACTTCTCACACAACTCCGCGTGATCGGGTGTTGCGGCAGAAGACGCCATGATCAATTGACAAGAGTCCAGCGCATGATCGGCGCGAATTCGCTCTGCAAGCCCGAACCCATCCATATCTGGCATCATGCAATCAAGAAGTGCTAATTGATAGGGTGCACCGATCTCCGCAGCCCTTTTCAATTCATCGAGCGCGGTGAAAGCATTGCTGACCAACGCAGGTTTCATTTTCCATTGCCGAAGGATCTCTTCAAAAATACGTCGGTTGGTCGGGTTGTCATCGACGACCAAGACCGGCATGTCCTCGAGCGGCGACAAATCCATCGCGGAGACGCGTGGCTGCTCATCACCAGCGAGATGAAATTCCGCTGTGAAATGAAACTTTGAACCTTCTCCTACCGTGCTTTGAACCCAAACCTCTCCCTTCATCAATTCGACAATCTGGGACGAGATTGCCAACCCAAGTCCCGTGCCGCCAAACCTTCGCGTGGTCGACGCGTCAGCCTGGCTAAAGACGTCAAAGATCTTCTGTTGCTTTTCCAATGGGATTCCGACTCCGGTGTCGCGAACAACGAAGTGCAGAAACAGTCGTCCATCCTCCGTGGGTGGTCCAGGCTCGACCTCCACGACAACTTCACCCTGATCGGTAAACTTCACAGCGTTGCCAACCAGATTGACGATGATCTGTCCCAACCGGCCCGGATCGCCAACAAGTTGTTCGGGTACTTCAGCATCAATGCGGCATGCTAGTTCGATGCCCTTGTCTGCAGCGCGACTGGCGAGCGTCTGCGCCGACTTGGCAACACAATCACGAACATCAAATTCAATCAGTTCCAATTCGAGTTTGCCGGCTTCGATTTTGGAGAAATCCAGAATGTCGTTTAGTAGCCTCAAAAGTGAACTGGCTGACATTCGCACCATGGAGAGAAATTCATGCTGCTGGACGTTCAAATCTGTATTGGCGAGCAATTCGGACATACCGATGATGCCATTCATTGGAGTTCGAATTTCGTGGCTCATGTTCGCTAAGAATTCACTCTTCGCCCTGGTTGCTTCTTCTGCGGAAACCTTGGCCGCCCGAAGCAGTGAGATGATTGTGACCGAGGCGAGACCGAGGATGATCACGACGGCGAAGTAGCTGATCACGAGCAACCTTGCTCGTGCGATTGCGTACAACCATTCGTTTGCTGGATAGTCGACACCCAGCACTGCTTCGACCTGTCCTTGTTCGTCGAGCATGGGAACGTATGCGCTGACCCAAAACCCCCAACGGTCTTCATAGAGATTCGTATCAAAAGAAGGTCGACCCGCGTAAGCGCGTTCAAGGTCTTCGTTGACTTCGTCCCAAATTTCACCAATTTCTGTGCGTGATTCGCGCAAGCCCGTAAACGATCCATCTCGGTCGTAATCAGTTTCCGAGTCAACGATCAGTTGGTTTCCAGCTCGACCATCCACAGGACGACGAAACGTATAGATGTCCGCGACCGCTTCGTTGAGTTCCAACCAACGGATCTGCTTGTCAATCATCTCTTGGTACAACGGATCTTCCGGATCGGTCTCTAGCGTGATCCTCGCGTGACCCATCCGCGAGAGTTCGTACGCGTAGGTCGGCGCTAGCCCTTCAATTTGGGCTCGTAAGCGATCACGTTCGTTTCGTTCGGCTCTTTCGGTCAAGAACGCGCCGATCAGCAGTGCCCAAAGTAGCGCAAGCCAAGTAAACTTCACCGCACGATTGGAGATCCCACGCTGACTTGCCAGTCGATATGAAACAACGGACCACGCGAGAACAGTGATCCCGGTGAAGACGAAAAAGTCGATCTGGATCCACGTGGCGTTCACACGTGTACTCAATGATCGGAGAACGGGCAGATCGGAAAATAGGCGGACCGAAAACGGATAGATCCGCTAACCGGTTCGTACACTCTGAGTATAACTCGACCGAATCCGGCCGAGCGTTGCGTGCGGTGGTTCTTGCCCGCAATTCAAAGCCTCGCCACGGATTCAGGTGTACAGCCACGTTCGAACCCAGTTGAACGAACCCAGTTGATCGAACCAGTCGCTTGAACCCAGCGTGTTCGTCTGTAGACCAATCACAGCGTTATGAGAATCACAATGTACGTTTGCAGAAGACCGATTGTGAAACGACAGAACCTCCGAATCATCCAATTGACGGACTGCTAAGATCGGGACATGAAAGAGCCATTGGATGCCTCGGCGGCGTCACTTGCATTGATGACAGCTGCCTTCTGGGGCGGCATCGTTGTGGCGGTAAAGTTCTCAGAGGACACGCTTCCACCCATCGCGGTCGCGGCGATCCGCTTCGCGCTCGCTGGAGTCTTCATGTGGATATGGTGTCGCTTTCGCCACCTTCCACTCGCGCCAAGCCGCAGTGAATTACGGCCGGCTGTTTTTGTTGCTCTGTTACTTCTCGTACAGATACTGCTTTTCAATTTCGCGATTCATTATTCCAACACGTCCCATGCGGTGCTGCTAATTAGCACCTACGTGGGTTGGGTCGCGATTATCGAACACTTCTTTACGAAAGCAGATCAGTTAACGCCGCGAAAGGTGGGCGGCATCGGCTTGGCCGCTGTCGGAGTCGGTTTAACGGTTTTTGGGATGGGCAACGGTCAAACGGGCGTGACCGAAACAAGCAGCGCAGATTTGCCGACTCTGTTTGGCGACGTCTTGATGCTGTTAAGTGCATTCGTCTTGGGAATCAAGATCGTGTTCACAAAATATGCCGTCGCTCGTGTTGAACCGAACAAACTCATTTTCTGGCATCATTGGATCGGATCTAGCCTGTTTGCGATGAGCAGCTTGCTCACGGAGGATCTTTCGCAAACCGCTCAATATGATGTTTGGACGATGCCCGTGATTTTGGCATTGCTCTATCAGGGATTGGTCGTCGGCGGAATCTGCTTTGCTGTCCAAGCCGTGCTTTTGCAAAGGCACACAGCAACCTCGATTGCTGTATTCGGATTTGCCACACCGCTGTTTGGAGTCTTGTTCGCGTTGGTATTTCGCGGCGACCCCTATTCCCATTGGCTGCTGGTCGCAGGAGTTTGCGTGGCATTAGGGATTTACTTAGTCAATCGTTCATCCAGCCAGAGCCGCACCGATTCGGAATCGGGAAGATCTGTTTGACGAAACTTGCTAATGCGCCCGTCAGAATCGTCGTACAGAAGCATCGTGGCCGCTGAAAGATCGGCCGCCATCGGGGAATCGATCAAAAGTGCGGAATCCGATTGGTTCATTTGGCCAAGGATTCTCAGTTCCAAATCGTGCTGGGAGGCTCGAGGAAGCCAACGCGACACGGTTTCGGCTGACCCACAAACGATCATCGTAAAGACACCCGCGGCTGGACCATCGCGAAGCACTTGTTGCAACGCAGCGGCGCCACCGAGCTGACCACCTCCGGAATCGAGTGAAAAGTTGAATGAGTCGTCCTGACGTAAATCGCGAAATCTCTCCATCGGATCGATCACAACCAAAATCGGCGTTGCGTTCTCTGATTCATCGCCGCGTTCCGCGATCAGCTCCGCCAAACGACGAATCTCAGATTCGCTATCGCGGGTCTTAATCGTCTGTATGGGAATACCGATGGACTCCAACCAAGGCGCGGTTGAAGGTCCGTCATCGACACGGTTCCCATCGAAGTATTTGATTTCGATTCGTGAATCTGATTTCACTAGACCGGATACAGCGCTAGCCAAGAGAGCCGAGCGCGAGTCCGGTGAAGCGATGATCAGAACGTTGCGGCCATTGTTCCTTGAAAGCTCCAAACTGATCGGGGGCCCCAGTTCGACTGACTCGCCGAGCAATCCTGAAAACGAGGAGCTTTCTGCGATGGCAGATTCGGCGAGACTTGGCGTCCATCGACAAGGACGATTGCCCTCGAAAACCACGCGTGGCGTACCCACTGTTTCAGCATCCGCATCCCGTCTGGAGATATCCGTCAGCATCTCTCGATGGCTGCTCGTAGACAGCCATGCCACTTGGAAGGGTTGGTTTCCTTCAACCAGGCCGCCAGCATCGTTGTAGATCGCTTCACCCGGACGTGTAATCAAACGTGCAGCGGTGTTGTCATCGGACAGAATCAACGCGGCGTCCGATTCACTGCACTGCATCGCGATCCGCACAGCCATCTGGCCTAGTGTGGCACGAGGCAATGAGTAGGCACCGGCCAGCGATTGACTGCTAAGGATGACGTGCATTCCAAACGAACGTCCTTGTCGGACCAATCGATCGAGCAACATGGTGCAATCACCGGCCAACCGATCATCGCGCACAAACAGCTCTTGGAATTCGTCAACGACAAGAAGAATTCGTGGCAACGACTTGCCCGTTTCTCGACGATAGTCGCCAAGTTCTTGCACGCCTGCGGAACGAAACGCTTCACCACGCTGTTGAAGCTCAGCATCCAATCGCTGTAGGACACTGCGACCAAACTCTCGCTCGCTCTCGATGCCGATGACACGCGCATGCGGCAAATCTAGGTCCGCATAAGGCTTGAATTCGACGCCTTTCTTAAAATCCAGAAGATAGTAGTGCAGTTGATCGGGGCGATAGTAATGCGCTCCAGACGAGATGATGGCGTGAAGCAAAGTACTTTTACCAGATCCGGTTTTTCCCGCGATTAATACGTGTTGCCGAACACCTTCACCCAATTGCAAAGCAAGACTTCGGTTGGCGCCTTGTGAACCGATCACGATCCGAACTTCGTCATCTGTGCTACCGGTAGCTTGGTCTGTTTCCGAAAGAATATTCTCTAGAGGAATCTCCACGCGCGATGCGGCAACTGCGGCTTGGCCAATCTGTTCGACCAATTCAGTGCGCAGTGATGCGGGAGGCGATACGGCTGGTTCGAAAGGCAGATCACGCAAACCGTCCAGGTCAAGATGACAATCGCCCGCACCGTCAATCCGTAGTGGAACAACTCGATCTCCACCCGGCAATGGAATGTCGGACGGCCAGGGCTTCGCCTCATCACAAACCAAGACGGTAAAGATCCCACAACGCAGCCCACTCTGTAGCAGTGCTGCGAGATGCCGATAGCTTTCACGCGAGAGACCTTCGGGAAATCCAACAGCCGCGATCACTCGATAGGGCTCGGCCATGGTACCGGCCATCTCGTTGTAATCCTCGATCCGCTCAAAGCGATCCCGCAACGATGCCTGCAGAACGTCTTCAACATGATGCGCGAGTTCACCTAGTCGTTCATCGATCTTACTGTCCGTTGTCCAGACACGATGACCGACCAATGAAGGATCGTGATCCGCCAACGCCATAAAACTGGTGAAGTGCTGTCCGCGGCCAAGTGGATCGATCAATGTCAATTTGGATCGTGAAGGCGTTGCGCCAGTTAAAGCCCTCCACAACACTTGATGTGCGACATCGATCGCTTGCTCCATCTGCGATTGCGGAGCTCGAATCACGACGCCGCTGTGAAGACGTCGATGCAAAACGACTGGTATTTTCTCAGCAGCAACGGCCTCGATCGTCTGTTGGCCTTCGTTTGCTGGCTGCGTTTGAGCGGAATCGGACGACGCTTCCAGGGCGGGCGGATGAAGCAGCGTGTCAATCTGCTGATCCACTTTCAACCAACCCAGTGGCAGGAAATCTAAATTGCCAACGGGAGCATTTCCGGAAACGACCTGGTCCCAGTCTGGAAACCGTTCCGTCACCTGCTCAGCCGAAAGGTGTATTTGGTGTAAACCGCGTTGTACTCCATGGCGAAGGCGTTTGGCGAGAAACTGAAGCTGATCGAACCGACGCTTCTCGCTCTCTTCACGCTGCTGGTTGAGTCGCTCATCCGTTGCGTTTAACTCGTGGGAGATGTCGTCCGCAACTTTGTCGGCGCGCGTCCTCATATCTTGATCGATGTCAAGCGAATTCTGTGAATACGATTCATCCGCTTTCGATAGCTTTACCAACATCGTTTGACGTTCACGTTCCTGCTCAGCATGCAGAGTCTTTTCCGACTGTTCGAGTTGCTCCAACCGCCACTGCTTCGTGGCTTTGATGTGCGTATCCCGTCGGTTGACTAACTCGGCAGATGCATTTTCGGCGTTTTGACTGGATACCTTGCGTCCAGCCGATGCGACTTGCTCGGCCGAATGCGCGAATTGTTCGAGCTTGGGATACAAACGACGCGTCATTCGCTTGAGCGGCCACAACAGAACGAGGTATGTTGTGAATCCAAGAAACGCGGCCGGAACAACGCCCGCTGCCATCCACAGCCAGGGTGGGCGGGGGGCAACAAAAAAAGCGACGACCGCCCATACAATCGCGAACACTGCAACGCCGCCCGGCAGATAAAACGAATCGACAATCCGGGATGCCGCACCGGAATGAAGTCCAGTCAGCACTTCGTCGCATTTCTGAGTCCAATGTCCGATCTGTGCAATCGACTGCTTCACGGATTCGGGCGGAGGATCATTGGAGGGCTGATCCTTGTCGTCCTCAATGTTGACGTCAGGCAGTCGATCCAAACGTCGAATCGTCAACGCGCGACCTTGTTCCAGGCAGGCTCGCATGGAGGCTAACGCATCGTCGATCTGTCGATGTTCTTTGCGTTTTTGTTGGCCAGGAAGATTCTTCTTACTTTCGTATTGCTCCATCACCGCCTGACGACGCGCAGACGCTTTGCGTTCAATCGCCTTCTTTTGCTCATCCGCCTTTCGACGATAGATCGCGGCAAGCCGATTCAGGTCCTGTCGAGTCTGGACGATCGTTTGCTCATAATCGCTGATTAACGATTCTTCAGCGGCGTCCCATTGATCCAGCATGTGACGTCGTTTCTGACGACATTCGGCTGTTGTGCTCGCCCGTTCGTCAGCAAGTTGCTGCTCTTCCTGTTCACGTTCTTGGGCATGCGTGACTTGCAATTCGCGCTGTTGTTCGACACAGGATTGAAAGCGGTCCGACAGACCATCAAGTAGTCGTTGTTGCCGACGATTGTCAAACAGTCCTGCGGGGCCGACAGAAGAATCTTTCATGGAGATAAGACGCTGCAAAATGTGGAACCGGAGGACACTTTAGAAAGCGACCACCAAGTGAGCAGACCGTTCCAGTCTAGTCACTCATCGCTGATCCGTTGATCATCGCGAAGGTCGGCTTCGGCCTTTCGAATCGCATCACAGAATTCATGAAGCGATCCAGTAAATCGATTCAAACTGGGTCCAAGCGATTGAAGGTGCGTTTGCTCAAACTTGCGACACTTATCATCAAGCCAATCCTCTTTGACCGCTGCCCACAAACGTGCAAACTCAACGTAATCGCGCTGCAGGCGGCCTTCGAAGTCTGTGATTCGCCCCAGGTTAAACGACATGGCGGAAAAGCGGTCGGTGACGAAGAGAAAATGAAAGGATGCTTTGACAAGGTTGCACGCTGATCGAATTGCGTACAGTTGCATTCTATCACGAATCGGAGCCACAACGCGAAAACGAACAGTCGACGCTAAGATCCGGGATTGAACGTCCGGAGCATCTTTCGTCCCTTAAAAAGGTTGAACAAGTCCTCCGCTGTCGGGGGACGCATTCGTCCGAAAACAGGCTTGTCAATCGTTTCCAGTCCATCGGTCACAACCATGCACTGAGTTTCATCTCGTATCGCTTGAAAAACACCTGCGTGCTCATCCAAAAAGAAACCGAGCAATTTCGCGTCGATGGAATCGTAACCTAACTGTGATAGATGCTTCGCAAATGCAGCCATCATGCGAGCCTGGGCGTCGTTGAACGAACCGGCTGCGATAGAAAAAATGTCCGGATGTTCGGCGTGCCACCCCGCGTAAATCGCGTAGATATCTTCGACAGGGAAATCTGCGACATCCGTCGACAACGCAAATGTCACGGGACCACAAATCCCAACATTGCTAAAGGTTCGGTCTCCAAAGTTGTACTCAAATCGAACCAACGAAACGTCAATGGGATCCTGGAAGCTTGGCCACAACATGTGCCTTGAATCAACCGACTCCACGTGCGTTGGCGGAACACCCATTTGCTGAGGCTGACTTAACCAGAGTGACATCTCGGCTTCGACCGTGGCTTTATCACTGCGATAGTCAGCATCGACCAAGTCACCCAAACCAAGCTCATCCGCATACGAGATCGCTCGTAGTCGCGCCGCCGGATCCGCGGTCAACTCGATCAATCGTTTTTGCCCGAGATCGTCTCCTAGGCGGGCCAATGCACCGGCAGCTTCGCACTGAACCCGACGATGTTTTAATTCGAGTGTTTGATTCAGCTTTCCAATAGAAGAAGGATCACCGATCAGTGCCAGCGTGTCACACAACGAAACGGCTAATGCAACCGCTTCGCCTAGTTTCGCCTGGACGGTTTCTACATCGTCACCCAACACGCGAGGATCAACCTCGAACTGAGAAAGACGTCCACTCACGGCGCCCAGCAATTCATTCAACATCGGTAATCGATCGATGGCCGGATGTTGGCTAACGCGTGACTTGCGACACAGGAAACTAGCGACATCCAAAACAGGCGACGCGAGTGTTGGGGACTGTATGCAGTCAAGAATCTTTGGATAGACCGCATCGACTGGCCAGTCATCGTGCTGCATCAGAGGCGTCAGCACCTGAGCAGCGGCAATCCACTGGTCCGGCGGATGGCTACGAAGCGAAGAGACCAGCATCTCGAGGGAGAGATCCGTTCGAATCATCGCGTAAAGATGTTGCAACAAATGTCGGTTGGGTGTTTCGCTGGGAAGAGCCTCCTCGATCGATCGCAGTTTTTCCGGGTTGACTCCTCGGACGCTTTCTTGGCCCGATGCCAGCAGCGTCATGTGGAGCAACCGCAACATTCCACCCAGAATTGCAGGATCCGATTTAACGATCTGACTGGAACGTGTCTCAATCGAGTCGAGCAGTTCAGTGCCGCGTTCCTTGCTTGCCTCGGATAACTCACGAAGTTTCAAACCCGCCTGAACGGGATCGACAGAATCACCGAGCAGCGCCGCAACACCTTCGGGCAGGGAATAGTCTTCATAGGATTGGTCCGCAGTCACTTTGGCGTCCTCGGCACCTGAACTTTGCATCGTTTTTCGACGATCAACAAATGATGATGGATATGGCCGGCACACAGCCAAGCCATCGCACGAACCGTGATTGGTACGCCATCCACAGTGACCTGCCGATCCCAGCAGGGCGGAATCAGTCGTTGCAACAACTTATGATTGGCGTCGCGCTGAGAGGTCAATTCACCAACGATGGTCGTAAAGTTGCCTAGACCAAATCGACTGTCTGCGTAAGCGTCTTCGTCCCAGCTGCTCAAGGGCGTCGTATCTCCCGCAGCACCACGCAGAATGCGGTACCCAAACACACGTTCGGCATCCACGAGGTGCTCAAATACTTGGCGGATCGTCCAGGTATAGGGAGAGTGCAATTTGTCGATCTGTTCGACACTCAAATGGCTGACCAGTTCACAGATCCAAAACTGCTGCTGCTCCAAAACAGGCAACACATCGTCACCTTCCACCAGATCGATCAGGTCTTTCTGGTAGTCCGAACAGTATTCCGATCGGTCTGGTCGGCGGCTTCGAAGTCGTTTCATCATTTGAGTTTCACTGTACGGATCACCCCCTGATCGGCAAGAGCCTCCATTCCGATTCCTTGCGTCGACAATTGGTGTATCAAGTTGTACGACGCTACCAAGTGGAGGGTTGCGTTCGTCACACATCGAACAACACTGTCGGGAGTGTTATGATTCCCACCTCTCGCGTGATCGTACCGCACGGGAAACAGGGGCAGTTATACGCCGGATCGACGATCCAGTCGCCCGGGCGAAGAGAGAATCTTACTTCGATTGCGAGAAATCCGATTCGTGGGGTATGTCATCCTGACCGTGATGGTTGGCGGAACGTTTGCCGTGGGCTGGTGGTTGCGGCAGATCAATCGGTCGCTCAATGACCTTCGCAATCGCTGTCGGAAACAGCTTTCCGATCTTCTGGAACATATTGAGCAGCGACACTTGATCCTCAGTCACTTGCAGGACCAACTGGGTGACTCGGAGGATGTAGATCGGTCGAGAATCCAGCGTGCCAGCGATCGCACGCAGAAAGCGGTCGATCGGGTCAACTCAGCGGCACCCAAGCCGGCAGACCTGACTCGTTTAGCGGATCGGCTGCGGGAGTCATTCGTGGCGACCGATGAAATTGTAGAACGATACGATAAATCGAAGACGAATCTCAGCGATAGCTTTGTGGGTTGCTTGGAAGGCACGAAGGCATCCAGCCGCCAGATCGTTGAGAGTATCGCGACGTATAACTCGTCCGTTATCACGTACCGCGTCTACGTGAATTCCACGACGGCGATCAGTCGGCGGATTCACACAATCGCCGAATATCGAGAACTCGATATCAATCCGACCCACAGCAGCGATAGCGCAAACGCGCCTCCTCTACGCACCGCTTGAGTTTGCGGTCTTCGGCCTCAATCGCGATCGACTCGGTCAAACAAATCTGACAGCGCCATGGCCGTGCGCTGAACCGAATCCACGTCTATCGTATGTGGCCCCATAAATGAGTGGAATTCAATGTTGATGTCAGCCTGATCAAGCATGTCGTGTAGCGTCAAGGCGCTCGTGTAAGGCAAAATCGGATCGATCTTTCCGTGGGATTGAAAGACGACGGTTTGCCTTAAGCGATTCAGATTCGATTGCCAATCAGTACGACAAACGACGGTCCCGGAAAACTGAAAAAGCAACTCGGGCGATTGGACGGAACCACGAAGCGAAGTATCCATCGCCAACATGGCACCTTGCGAAAAACCGCCCAACACCAGTGGGGTCGAATTTCCGTTGAGAGGTTCACACAATTCATCAATGGTTTCACTCAATAGATCTCGCGCTTCATCGATTCCAGGCGGTGTCTTATCGTGCAACTCATCAAAACGCGAAGCTTGCACTGCTTCTGCTAACTGAGCCATGTTGATTGGCCACCAAGCACGACCTCCAGGCATTCCCAAGTCGACCAACGAATTCGGTGCATCAGGAAAGACAAATCGAAAAGCATCCGATTTGTCACCGAGCAACGCGATCCACTCACCCGAAAGCGGTGCCAGGTCTTCATACGAGGCGCCGTAACCATGACAGATCACCACCGGTATGGATGGATTGTCTCCACCATCGACTACGATGCAATCGAGTTGACCAACACGCGTGCGATTCGCCATCGGCATGATTCAAAATTCTCCGATCATGGTTGCCAAGCGACGCTGCCGGCAGCCTGTAAGTGAAGCATCAACTCACTCCGCAACTCGTCAGCGATCTTTCCCTGAGGAGGTTTTGGCGCCTCCTCAAACGGATCTTGTTCCAGGTTCACCAGGACCATCGGTTCAAAGGGAGTGTTCTGCAACAGTTTCCAGGGACCTTTGCGAATCGCATAGTAGGCGCGTCCCTGATAGCGACGATTTCCTTCTCGACGGACCCAAATCATCGTTCTGTCTGGGTCACTCTTTCCATTCCGGAGCCAAATGTCGGTAAGGGACAGGCCATTGATTGGCTCGGTAACGCTTGCGCCAGCGATCTCACAGAGAGTCGGCAAAAAATCCATTGTCATTCCCGGTTCACTTGATCGTTTCGCTGGAATGGTTCCAGGCCAGACTGCACACGTGGGAACACGAATCCCGCCTTCCCAATGATCTTGTTTTCCACCCCGAAGATCACCGTTGCTTTGTGCATGCGGCAGCGAACCACCATTGTCCGAGGAAAAAATCACGAGTGTCTCTTTCTCGATACCGATCTCACGAATCGCCGAAATCAATCGTCCGATTCCATCGTCCAGGTGCTCGACGAAGGCCACGTTCTTCGCCCGCTTGTCACTCAGTTGTGGTTCACGCTCTCGCACTTTCTGCAGCCAATCCTGTGGTGGTTGAATGGGGAAGTGAGGTGCGTTGTAAGCGAGGTATAGAAAGAATGGTTTGGAATCATCCGTTGCTTGCTGGCGGACGTAATCGATCGACCATTGTGTGAACAGGTCGGTCGCATGTCCCTTTGGCTCAATCGTTTCGTCATTCAGCCTCATCCAGTTTTCGCCACCGCGCAGATGATCGTAGTAATCGTCCATCATGTCACCCAAGAAGCCATGAAAAAAATCAAAGCCGCGATGATTGGGGACGTTCGGTGGCTCAAAACCCAGGTGCCATTTCCCGACCATACCAGTGTGGTAGCCGCTTGATCGCAGCAATTGAGGCAACGTCGGGGCATCGGGATCCAAATATCCCCAGCTATTCTCGTCCCATTGGCGGATCACGCCCGGAACACCGGAGACATCTGGATAGCGGCCGGTCATCAGTGAAGCTCGCGTGGGCGAACAGACCGTACAGTTCGCATAAAAGTTATCGAAACGCATACCGCTAGCCATGAGCTTGTCGAGATGCGGTGTCCGCATCTCCTCGGCACCGAAACAAGCAAGGTCACCGTAACCCAAGTCGTCAACCAAGATCAGAACAATATTGGGACGTTCGTCTGCGATCACCGGTGTCGTGAAAAGACAGCACGGCAGCAGAATCGAAAACGTGAACAGCAGATGACGCATGTCGGTCTCTCGTGTGGCGCAGAATTCAGGAGCAGCATAGTGTAGACACGCGAGACCTCTCGATCACTCACATAGTCGCCGTTCGTTCCGCGATCCTCGCAGAGTCATTCGGTACGAGACGCTGCGATCGCGGAACGGCCGACGACGCTGGAAGCGCGAAAGAGTGACTTAGACGGTCGCCATGCTCGTGGCTGGACGCCAATCGACGAGATGGATCTCCACTTTCCGGAATCCACGAAACTCATTGATTACCGGTCGATAGGCGATCTCGATTTGCCCTTCGAATTCATTCAGTTCGTCACACCACTCGCCTGAACTGAATGCAACAGCGCGGATGACCTTGCTGCCCTGACGCAACTTGACCGTTAGATGCCGATCACCACCGCCCATGCGGCGTGCGGGCTCATCGAGTTCGATTCCGCCGCAGAACAAAACAGGCCGAGGGTTGCCACAACCAAAAGGAGCGAGCATCTCGATCTGTTTTACGACCTCCAAATTCAACTGACCAAACGTTGCTTCGGCATCGATCACGATTTCGGGAACGATCTCTTTGTCAGTCCATTGCCGCGCGACGGCTTCACAAAAATCACCACGGAATGCTTCGATCTCACGTTCGTGGATCGTGATTCCCGCAGCGGCGCGGTGTCCTCCAAATCGGACGAGCCGGTGCTCACACTCGCAAAGTGCTTCATGCAAATCAACTTCGGTCCCGCCAACGCGCCCCGATCCAACGGCTTCCGATTTTCCGGCGGCATCAAGAGAAAGCACCAGGACGGGCTTGGCAAACTTATCAGCCAGTCGCCCGGCAACAACACCGATCACGCCTTGGTGCCAACCAACACCTGCCAGGACCAATGCTGGATCCCCCTCAGGATCGAACTCGCTCTTGGCCTGTTTGCTCGCCGCAAGCATCACGCTGCGTTGCAAGGTGTCACGCGTGCTGTTGAGTTGATGGATGTACTCGGCCAGCTGATTGGTTCGTTCACCGGCCGATGTTGTCAACAATTCAATCGCTAGTTGTGCCTGTCCCAATCGACCTGCAGCATTCAATCGCGGCGCGAGACTAAACGCGATGCTTTCCGTCGTCAGTTGTGACGCTTGATCGAGCTTCGTCAGCTTCATCAACTCAAATAGACCGGGCAATGGCTCGGCCTGCAGCATGCGAATCCCGTGTTCGACAAGAATTCGATTCTCATCCAATAGCGGCACAACATCCGCAACCGTTCCGATTGCCGCCAGTGAAAGCGATTGCATCAAATATCGCCGCAGCGGTTCACTGACTTTTTTTGAACCACAGACCTTTTGACAGATCGACCAAGCAAGCTTGAAAGCAACCCCCGCTCCACATAGTTCTCCGAACGGATACGTAGAGCCGGGGAGTCGTGGATGGACGATCGCTTCCGCTGCGGGCAACTGATCACTCAAAGTATGGTGATCGGTAATGATCAGCTTGATGCCAAGTTCGCGACATAACTCCGCATGATCAACACTCGTGATCCCACAGTCGACCGTTACGATCACTTTCTTGCCGCGTTCAGCAAGTTTGCGAATCGCATCCGCGTTCAGACCGTAGCCATCCTCCAATCGATTGGGGACGTAGTAACTGACATCCGCGTTGAGCAACTGCAAGCCGTTGTAGAGGATGGCCGTGCCGGTCATCCCATCGCAGTCATAATCGCCATAGATCGTAATCGGCGTCTTCGAATCAATCGCTTCACAGATCAATTCAGTTGCGTCGGCCATGCCGGGCAGCAACTGTGGATCGCGCAGACCCATCAGCTTGGTGTCCAGGAATCGGCTCGCGTCTTCGGCGTTGTAAACACCGCGGCTCACTAGCAACTGTGCGACGACAGGTGGCAGGCGGGTCGCACCAATCAGCTGTTCAACGCGACCGCCATCGTGAGGAATGATTCGCCACTGTCGTTGCATCCGTGACTCCGATCGCATCCTTCTCGAGCGAACAATCCCGAAATCCTGAATAGCTTGAGGTCCGATTCGAAGCGACTCGGTCCTTGAGGATCCGGGGAAAGATCCAAAAAGCGTTGCGAGGTTGATTTCGCAACTCCATCACGCGGGCCGTCTGGCCCCTTTGCCCAGGGTAGAAACCCTCGGCTACTTCTTCTTCTCGCTGTGCATCGTGTGCTTGCGAAGACGAGGGCAGTACTTCTTCACTTTTAACTTTTCGCCGCCGGGCTTTCGCTTCAACGAGTAGTTGTAGTCACCGCACTCGTCGCACACGAGGAAAATGGTCTCAGCTTTTTTCTTACTCTTAGCCATCGCTGGATGCTCAATCTAATAAAACGCGAATGTTTCTTGCGATTTGGAAGGGCGAGATTATTGCATGGGAGGTGCAATTTGGGCAAGTAGAAAGGCAAAATCATCCTCATCGCACGGGTTACGCCACCCAGCCAGCTGCCACGGGATCGTCTTCGCCAAAATTGCCTGGAACAGCCGCCCACCGACCGATTACGTCGGTTTACTGCTGCAGGGCGTAAAGCACCATATTTGCAACGATCTTGGCCGCATCTTCGGTATCGTAGCCCGGGCACTGAATCGAGTTTGGGCTCTCCAAGGCACAGCTCAAATCGAGCGGTGAGAAAAAGACTCCCAAAACATTGTCCACCATCGCAGCCTCCAGGACGGGGGGACCGGTACGCTGCGAAACAGCCGATCCGGCGGTCGCGGGGGTCCGAATCGTGACGCTTTTGATGTCATAGCCACCGTAGATTTTCATCAGTGGGTGGTCGGTTGAAATCGGGGTCAGCGGCGAGTCGGGGAAGATTTGCGACATCTCCCGTCGAAAGGCCTCCGCAAAAGGTTTGCTTCCGCAGACAGCGGACCCCAGAATCACACCCCCATTTTGCACATAGTTCCGCAGCGCTTCCCGCTGGTCGGGCTGAAGCTCGAACTCGGTACGACCGTGCACCCAAAGAAATGGCACTTCGAGTAACTGGTCCACATCAAAACCAACCGAACCGGGGACAGCAGCCACTTGAATCGGGAGTCGCGAGGACATCAGGGAAGCCGCATTGGGTAATGCGCGCCGCGCCTCCTGACCACCGGCGTCAATTCCCAGCATGCCGAGTTGAATCGAACCGCGAGCCGATGCATCGATATCGCTAGCCTGCAGAATCAACCGCTGCTGCAATTTGTCTTTCAGCTCACGACCGGTCGCATAGGCAATCATGTTCTCCCCGATCCGGACAGCTGTATCGATTTGGGACCTTGCTGCCGCGGATTCCCGATCGCGATGGAACAACACATCACCAAGTTCCCAGCGGCAGGACAGACTCTGAGGCACATAGAACACCGCCGTCCGGCAACACGCCTGAACCCCGTAGACCCAGAAGTTTTCACTAATCGCCGTCGGATCGACTTTGTGTTCAGCCGACCAAACCGGATGATCCAGCGGTAGACGCTCCAGCGGCGCATCAGGAAACCAGTCTTGGCAAAGCTCTTGAACACTCTGCTCGAAACCACTCGCGTCTCCGCAGCCATCCCCACCTTCGGCTTCGAACAGGATACAGCCGCCCTGATCGACATACGTTCTCAGAGTCTCTGAGACTTCTTTTGGAAATCGAATCGCCTGCTGTCCGCTGATCACCAGCACGGGCGTTTGCAAGAGATCCGTCAGGCTTGCTGTGGATGCGTCGATCGTTTGCCAAGTCAGGTCTCGACGCCAGTTCTGTTCAACGTGACGGACGAGTTGACGAAGCGAATCTGGATGCCGATTCCACTGAGTCGGTAAAGCTGGCGATGGATATTGAAGCCGCCCAATGACGACTTGCCGTTTTCCCTTGCTTAGAAACAGCAGTGCAAAAGACGTCGCAACTTCACGCGTCTCCATCGGCTCAACGCCCGGCCAGAACCCGGACAGACCATCCTGCAATTTGATCAGTCGTTCCGCACCTTCCCGATACCAATCGTGTTCGCCGATCAATCGTCGGCCCGATAGTCGACCGACCCGCTCCAAAGCGTACAAATAATAAAAGAAAGTGAACTTGTCGCCGCCCGGATTGACCTCCAACGTGAATTGCCGCCCGAGCCACGCCAAACCTCGTTCGACGGGATCATCTGCGGACGCTTCACCTCCGCAACATTGAATTTGATCCCCGACGATCGATGATGTTTCACCGCCAAGACGACCGCGAGCGATGATGATCGACGCAACTCCCGCGCAAGTCATACTGCCTGTCGGTACAGGACGCGACCGATAGCTCCATCCACCGTTACCGAGTTGCCGATCGACCCAATACTTCATCGCGGATCGAAAAACCTCTTCGGGAACTTCCACGCCCCGATCTTGCGCAGCCCCAAGCGCTAGGATTGCAAACTGAGCATTCGAGGGGTCACCGCTTCCGATTCCGTTGCCGTAGTTCCAACTTCCGATTCGGTCGGCTCTTCCCGCTTTGATCTGTTCGGAGACCAGCCGCTTCACGTTGCGGCGAATTCGCGGCAGATCTCCAGCAGCACCCAGCTGACAATACACGAGCGTTTGCAGGGAGACGCTGTAGGTTTCTTTGGGTTCGAAGCCACGCAAGTAACGCATCGCTTTGACGATCACGGGGTCTTCGCGAGGCACACCGGCGTTCAGGAGTGCCAGCGTGCACAAGGCGGACAACCCACACGACTGGCCGCCGTATTCCTCCCATCCTCCGCGTCCGTTTTGTCCCTTGCGAAGATAGGTAATTCCGCGACTGATTGATCGCTGAACTGCTGCCGCATCAACCTGGGCAGAGCAGGGGGTTGGTGGCCACAGGGCGACAACGGTGAGTAGCGCCCCGATAATCGTGATGCGAATCCCTGTCATGCTGACTCCTCCTCCCCGCAGTCTAGCCAAGCCGTCTAAGATAGCGTTAGTCTTTGTCAAAAACTCGCTGAAGAACCCTAGTCTGCTTTGCGGGCTGACGGACCTCTTTTCTGGTTTGTTCTTGTTAATGCTCTCACGGCAGTCGCGAATTTTTTTTCTGTAAAGGATGACTTCTTTCCCATCATGAGCGGTTCTCCTCCCCCGGCACCCAATCCGCCTTCGCCGTCTGATCCCAACAAAGCCGGCCAAGCTGCCGCACCCGCACGCAATCTTGCCGATGTTCTGCGAGAGTTTGCGGAGCATCAACAGACGATGCGGGATGAACTGGGCAAAGTCATTGTGGGGCAGAGTGAAACAATCGAACAGTTGCTCGCGGCAATCTTCACACGCGGCCATTGTCTGCTCGAAGGGGTTCCGGGTCTCGCCAAAACCTTGATGGTTAGCACGTTAGCGGAAATCCTCGATGTGTCCTTCAAACGGATTCAGTTCACGCCGGACTTGATGCCCTCGGACATCACGGGAACTCAAGTTCTGGAAGAGGACGAAACAGGTAAGCGAAGTTTTCGGTTCGTCGAGGGGCCGATCTTCACCAACATTTTGCTCGCCGACGAGATCAACCGAACACC
Source organism: Planctomycetota bacterium (assembly GCA_039179795.1). Lineage (GTDB taxonomy): Bacteria > Planctomycetota > Planctomycetia > Pirellulales > Pirellulaceae > Rubripirellula. The sequence continues at coordinate 37,248 of JBCDEM010000001.1, forward strand.
ACCCAAGACACAAGCTGCTTTGTTGGAAGCGATGCAGGAACGCCAAGTCACCGTGGGCCGCGAAACCTACAACTTGCCGAATCCGTTTTTCACCATCGCGACACAAAATCCCATCGAACAGGAAGGAACCTATCCGCTTCCTGAGGCACAGTTGGACCGATTCATGTTCAACATTCGCGTGGATTACCCAACGGCTGAAGAAGAAGAGAAGATTCTGACAACGACCACGATGGGCGAAAAAGCGACGGTCAATAAAGTACTCTCTTCCCGTGCGATCCTTAACGTGCAACGGCTTGTTTCCAGTATCGCGGTGAATCCTTACGTCGTGCGTTACACTTCTCAACTCGTCCGTGCGACACGCCCGGGAGATCCTTCCGCACCGGAATACGTTCGCGAGCTAATTGATTGGGGCGCCGGTCCTCGCGCGGGCCAGAATTTGATTTCAGGTGCGAAAGCGATCGCCGCCATGGATGGACGCTTCAGCATCGATCCGTCCGACATCCAGCGTGTCGCGTTGCCCGTTCTGCGACATCGTGTTGCGACCAACTTTCAAGCACAAGCTGAAGGCATGGATACCGACGCGATCGTGACACGTTTGCTGGAGGATATTCGACCTCCGGAGCCGGAGAAGCTCGCACGAGCTCAATGACATGTCGGCGCTGCTAAGTCCCGAATCTCTCCAGCAAATCAAACGGCTCGACCTCCGCGCGAGGATGGTGATCCGCGGCTTTCTGCAAGGGCTGCATTCTAGCCCGTTCCAGGGTTTCTCGGTTCAGTTTAGTGAGCACCGACGCTACAACCGCGGCGATGATCCCAAGCTCATCGATTGGTTGGTTTACGCGAAAACCGACAAATACTTCATCAAGCGATTCGAAGCTGAAACCAACCTGACCGGTTACTTGGTCATGGATCTGTCAAAGTCGATGGGCTTTACCGAAAGTCAATCGATGACCAAGTTCGAATACTGCACTTGCTTGGCTGCCGCGCTGACCTACCTGATGACCATGCAGCAGGATCCCGTTGGATTAATCACTTTTGACGAAAAAGTAAAAGCGCTTTTGCCGGCCCGTAGTCGGCGTGGCCACTTGGGCGATGTCATGGCACAGCTGTCACGCCTCCAACCAACAGGCCGAACTCAGTTGGCCGATTGCATCACGCAAGTCGCGGCAATGTTGAAGCAGCACTCGCTGGTCATGTTGTTTACCGATTTGCTGCCCAGTGATTCCAAAGAAGACGATCCGGAATCGATCATTGCCGCCTTGGCCCGATTGCGCTTTGCGGGAAACGACGTGATTGTTTTCCACGTGATGGATGAAGCGGAAGTCCATTTCCCTTATGACGGTCCGGTTCAATTTGAAGATGCCGAGACGGGCGAAACGGTGGCGGTCGATGCTTCAGGTTTCCGTGAAGACTACCTGCAGCAATTGGAACAATTTCGTGAGACGTTTCGTGAAGGCTGTAATCGGATGCGGGTTGACTATGTGCCGCTCGACACAAGCATGCCTTTCGATACCGCACTGACTGAATACCTGCTTCAGCGCCAAGGTCGCTTTTAGAGTAGCCCGTTTCTGAAATGACATTCTTCAACGCCACGCTGATTTTTGGAGTCGCGGCCGTCGCCGTACCGGTGGTGTTGCATCTGATCGCGCGTCGAGAGCCGCGCAAAGTCGTCTTTCCGTCCGTCCGATTTCTGACCAAGCGATTTGAATCCAACCGTAGTCGTTTGCGAGTGCGTCGGTGGTGGTTACTGGCACTGCGAATCGCGGCACTGGCAGCACTCGCATTCGCGCTCGCCCGTCCAGCGATCCATCAATCGTTATCCGTGACTTGGTTGACAATCGGTCTGGTCGCGGCGTTAGGCATCGCTCTATTTGTTTTGGCATCCGTCGCGCTTTCGCGGCAACAACCCAAAGCCATGATCTATGGGCTCGTGATCGCGGCCTTCTTGTCAACGATCATGGCGACGGGCTGGGGTTTGCTGACGTACGGATCGGGAACAACACCCTCGCTTGGCACCGCTGAGCCCGTCGCCATGGCGATCATCCTGGATAACTCGGCGACCGCCGCATGGAAAACACCCAGCGATGATCGTCTTTCTCGGATGCAAGACCTTGCGAGCTGGATGGTCACACGTCTTCCTCGCACAAGTCGAATCGCCGTTATCGATCGTTCCTCACAGGTCGCCTCTTTCTCGCTCGACGTAGCTAGCAGTATTTCCAAGATTGAACGGATTCGACCCCTCGAGGTCACACAACCACTTTCAACTCGCATCGATGTGGCAACTCGCTTGTTGCGAACAAGTGACTTGTCCAATCGCCAAGTCTTACTCATCACAGATTTGGCAACAGCGACATGGAACGAGTCGATGAGTGACGCCGGGCTCGCTGCGCTTTTATCCGAGGAACCTGAAGTCGCCTTGACCGTTTTTGACCTCGGAGGATTCGACGCAACGAACCGCGTTCTGTCGCCGCCTACGTTCGCGGACAACACACCTCCGCCGGGCGTTCCGATCGCCTTGACTTCTACGCTGACCGCACAAGCTACCGAAGAGACGACCGATTCTATTGCGGCCACCGTTGAGTTGGAACTCTTCACAAATGATCCGTCGTTACCCGTCGTCCGCGATGGGAAGATCGTTCGACCGGATGCGATCAGTGTTGACCGCACCAATGTTCGAGTCACGCCGGGTGGATCCAGCGAATTGCTGATGACGATCCCTTCGCTGGATTTTGGAACGCATCATGGACGCATTCGCGTGATCGGTGAGGATGCACTGCCGCTTGATGACGTGCGGTATTTCACGCTGGAAGTGCTTCCACCATCGACAGTGTTGCTTGTGGGAGATGATGAAAAAGAAGCGAACATCATGAAGATGGCAATCATCGCTTCACCGGGATTGGTCGATGAGGAGAACGCGGAGTTCCAGGTAGAAAGAATTGGTTACACCGACTTGCCGGCCGTTCGACTCAGCGATTTTTCGGCGATCGTTTTGCTCGATCCACCGAGCGACGTCCTTCGTGATCGAACCCTATCGAACTTTGCGGAAGCCGGTGGTGGAATTTTGGTGGCGCTTGGACCAAACGCTGGAACCAACGCACTCAACGAAACGTGGACACCTGAATTGTTGCGTCCGTGGCGAGCGCCCGATCCAGGAAGTTTCTTGCAGGTATTAGCCGCGAACCATCCGATCACTCAGCCGCTCGCGAAAGACACACCTTGGTCAGACTTTCGTGTGTTGCAGTATTGGCAATTGAAACCGGGTCCCTCGGATCGCACGTTGATGACGTTTGCCGGTACCAACCACCCGGCACTCGTTGAACGATTGGTCGGTCAGGAGGCAGAATCGAAGGACGAGGCTGGGCGCATTCTGACATTAGCTACGCCACTGCCTGCCCTCGGAGAAGGAACGCGAGGCTGGAACGATCTATTCGGAATCGACCCATGGCCAGCATGGTTGATGACGAGACAATCGATCGAGCTACTGACTCGCCGCGGCAGCTCAGATCCAAGCGTTGACGTCGGAAGCCTGGTGACAATCCCCATCGGCGACCAATTGGATTTAGAAAAACGTCCTGACCGGATTCAATTATTCCCACCGGGGGACGCGTCCCCTGTTCCGCTGACGGTACCCGACGATGTTGAAAAAATCACGGTCACGGATGTGAGCCGGAGTGGCGTCTACTGGATTCGAGGCTTGGAATCCGGCGTCGGCTTCAGCGCAAATCTTGATCCATCCGCGACCCAGCTAACTCGAATTGAACCGGGCGAACTAGACCAGGTTTTCGGACCCGATCAATACAATCTGGTCTCCGATCGAGAGTCGATTGAGTTGGCAGAAAACGAAGCGTCACAGCGGGTATCACTGCATTCGCCAGCGATTTTGTTGGTGCTCGTTGTTTTCCTTCTCGAGCAGATTCTCGGCAACCGTTTCTACGGGCGAACCTGACCCCTTCGCTGTTGCTGGCGAGCTTTTAACCGCGATCCGATCCGGCTGACCGGACGCTTTTTCACGAAATCGGGATTTTTCGAGAAAGCTTAGACAAATCCGGGCGATTGGCGCATCCTGGTGGGGTTATGGCTCTTCCCTCTTCTTTTACCGACCGGGTTCGCATCCAAGCCGACCGGCTTGCCGAAAGTAGCGCAGGTGCGATCGCAGGTCTCTACGATCTGACCGCGGAACGGCTGGTTCGTTACGCAACAACGATCACGCGACACCAGCATGACGCAGAGGATGCGGTTCAAACGACGCTGGTGAAAGTTGCTGGTCAACCCAAGTTGCTGCGAACGAGTGAACAACCTTGGGCTTACCTGCTACGGATGGTTCGCAACGAATCGCTGGCAATCTTGCGGCGTCGCAAACGTTGGTGTTTTGTGCAGAACTTGACCGATCTGGTCACGCGACGACTTGTTGACCAGATGGATCTTGAGGATCGCCAAGAGGCAGTGTTGCGAGCGTTGCGCGAACTACCAACCAATCAGAGTGAAGTCGTTGTCTTAAAGATATGGGAGGATATGACCTTCCAAGAAATCGGTGATTTGTTGCAGATCTCCAGTTCTACGGCTGCTAGTCGTTATCGCTATGCGATTGACAAACTCGATCAGAAACTACGTTCGTTCATTGCAGAGGAGATGAGTCATGTTTGAGTCTCATTCCAAAAACGATTCGGTAGAACGGTTGGTCGCGTCTGCAGCGCACACCATCCAACCGTCCCGCGATTTAAGGCCACGAACGATCGAAGCAGCGCGGTCACATTGCGGTGACCTGCGTGCTGAACAAAAGCTCGGCAGTTTGGTTTTTGGGGTCGTTCTGCTTTTGATGGTCAGCTCGCCGCTGCTGAACTATGTCGAGTGGATCCGCTCGTCAAAACAGACACCTTCATCCAGCGATATGGAACGGATAGCGATCGAGTATTCCGATCAAAGAGAAATTGGAGTTCATTTCGGTCTCAGCGAAGCGTTCAGTGAGTTACGTGAGATTCAAGCAGATCGCTTGGGCCAACCCAAGAAGAACTTACGGTAGTGATCGGTCACTTAACTTCGATCTGATCGCGGCTCACAATTAATTCTCTTTTCTTTAGGCAAATCTTCGGCCCTTATTCATCGGTTGTGTCATGGGAGACCTATTGGATGAATGAGGCATCGCTGCAACACGTTTTCGCGTTGAATCGTGAGATCGCTGCATTGGCAGAGACAGGTTTGCCGCTAGACATCGGTTTGCGAGGCAACGAAGAACTTGCGCCGAAGCTAGAGAATATCAATGCCTGCTTAGCCGAAAGAGTCTCGAGGGGCGAATCGATCGAGCAGGCTATTCGTAATGCCGTCGAATTGCCCGCGCGATATCGCACGGGCCTGTGGGCTTGGATTCATCATTCCGACCCAACCATTGCTCTCGATAGTTTTGCTCGTCCCGCAGAAACACAGCGAGACTTTGGTCGATATCTCGGTCGCGTCTTTTTCTACCCGCTACTTTTGCTCTGCCTCGCCTACCTTGGCTTACTGGTTCTGTGTCTGTACACCGCACCGACCATGGAGTCAATTTTTGTCAGCTTGTTTGGTACTTCCGAACCCATTCGCTGGCTTCAACGAGCTCAAACGTCAACGTCGATTTGGATACCACTTTTTCCAATCACGATGCTCGTCGTCTTCATTGTGTGGTGGCTGGCACGAAGGCGTTCAAGTTGGAGCTGGGTTCCTGGGAGTCACAAGTATTACCAGTCGGTACGTAACGCAGATTTAGCACAGCGGTTGGCCTCGCTGATCGAAAGTGGACGAACGGAAGAAGAAGCACTCGCGATCCTTGCCGGCGCATCGGCAACCGAAAGCGATTATCCGTCGCGAATCGAGACACTGCCGCCGTTGTTGAGTTGGGCATTGTCTTCAAAACTCGACCGCCGATCATTGCCGGGGATTCTGCAGCTTGTCGCGGAGTCGTATCGCCAATCGGCCGAACGCCAGCGAGATTTTTGGCGCGTCGTAATGCCAACCATAGCTGGTGCTGTTCTGGGCGGCTGCATTGTCTTTTTCTACGGATTAATGCTCTTCCTACCTCTGATCGAACTCCTCATGACAGTGGCGAGTCCCTCGGGAGTTCCTCAATGACACGCTACCGTTATTCAGCAACGGACGCCGACGGGGAATGGCTCGAAGGCGAACTTGATCACTCGTCGCTTGCAGATGCTATTGCCGATCTGGAGTCGCGCGGTTGGCAAGTGGGTTCGATTGAATTGGTCGACAGGGCGAATGAGTCTGTTCCGCAGGATCCAGAGCCGACGGATGCGTTTTCAAGCTCATTGACTTCACCTTTTGTTCTGTCGGCTCCTTCGTCGACCAATCGGCTGCGTTCCCATTTCGATTCAGTATTTGAACAACGAGAGCAACTTATCCCTGCTCTTCAAGCGCTTGTCGCTGAACTGCCGGGTGGAACAGCCAGACGCGAACTGAATCAGTTAACCCATTCGTTGGAAACCGTTCGATCTGGATCTGAACTCAGTTCCAGCAAAAATGCGACGCGTTGGCTGCCGCTGTTGATGACGGGACTTACAGAAGGTTCATCAACACATCGCTTGGGCGATCTTCTGACGACGGCTGCACGGGAGAGTCGCAATCGCAATGAACGACGCAAGGTGTTGGTGTATCCGATCCTTGTGCTGCTGATTGCATTACTCGTATTGACGATGATCTGCGTAGTCATCGTGCCATCTTTTCGAAAGATGTTCGATGAGTTTGGCTTGATGCTTCCCTATCCGACGACCGTGCTGATCGAGATCTCAACCCAGTTCACTGATCATTTATTCAAAACGCTTGTCGCTCTGATCGTTGCCGGAATTCTGATCGCGATCGCCGCGCAGATGTGGATCAAGTTTGGGTTAACCAATCAGATCTTTGGACGGATGTCCGCTGGCAGTGCGTCCAACGTGAGCGCGATGGCCTCTTTGGTCGGTCAATTGTCGGACCTTTTGAGCATTGGCATCTCACTTCCCGATGCGATCTGGCTGGCAGGTGAGGGATGCAGCCATCGTTTCTACCAACGAGCTGCCGAAGAACTCGCGCGATTCGCATATGATTCCGGTCAACCCTTGAATCGATGCCCGGCGGCAGATCGCTTCCCAGGAAATGTGATTCATGCCTTGTCGGCCGGACCCGATGGGACGCCGCATCTGGAGCTTCTGCGGGAATTGAGTGCGATGTACTCAGATCACTCAACGCAGCGAACAAGCTGGATCAGCGGCGCTGCGGCCCAACTCGCAATTGTGCTGGTCGGCCTTTGCGTGGGCTTTGTTGTGATCGCCCTGTTCGCGCCACTCATTTCGCTAATTTCGGGGTTGTCTTGAGATGAGTGCAGTTGAGTCATTGTTTCCGACAGCCCTACAAGCGGCGGATCGTTACTACGCGTGGCGAATGATGCCGTGGTGGACGGGGGAGAGTCGCGAATGCCGTAAACGCTCACTTTTGCGACTGCTCGCGCTTGCCCATAAAGATCGGCTGGATTTGGTTCCGTTATTAAACAACTACGCGAACGAACAGATCGGACTGTACCGATTGCGAGTCCAAAGACTTGCCAGACGTGTCGCTGATGGAACTCCCATCGTCGAAGCGCTTGAGCAGACACCCGAAGTGATCGGTGATGAACTCGTGTTGACAATTCGATTTGCAGCACAAACGGGTACGCTCAGCGAAACGTACGAAGAACTCCTCTCGCCCCGGGAAAGCACTGCTGATCAGCCACAAATGAAACTGCAGCATGCAATTATCTACGCTGTCGTCTCGTTGATAATGATTGCTTGCGTCGTGACATTTCTCGCACTGTTTATCTTTCCGATGCTTTCGGGGGTATTTAATGAATTCGGCTTTGATCTATCCAGTGGACCCTTTGCATTCGCTTTGTTGATGACGATTTGGGATCACATCGTCAACAACGGAATGATCTACATCTTTGCGATCGTTGTCTTCGCATTTCTGTTCTGGGCAACGCCATCACGTCAGATCCTCAGAAAGTTTGTCCCCAAGTGGTTTCGCGACCCGTTGCAATCACGAACCTCTGAAGTGCTGCAGCTACTTGCCATTGCTTGCGACGCCGGAAGACCCGTTTCAGCTTCGTTATCAACACTTGCCCACTATCACTTTGACGGTGAAGTTCGTCAGAAGTTACTGCTGGCGCGAAATCAAATCGAACAAGGTGGTGATGAGTGGACAAGCCTCTACGAGGTCGGACTTCTTTCGGCTGCAGAAAGCCGCGCTTTGGCGAATTCGTTCTCCGAGCAATCTCGGGTCTGGGCTCTGAAACGACTTGCGGCGTGGAAGCGTGACCAGGTTGTTGGCAAACGAGACCGCAACGCATCACTTGTCTTACCGAGTGTAACGCTAGTGATCGCGGCGATCGTCTTGCTGATTTGCAGTGCCGTCTTCAGTTTTCTGTCGTTTCTAATCGAGGCGCTTTCGTAGTCGACACACCATGCGAACTCATCATCCCCGATCCGGATTCTCGTTAACCGAGCTGATCGTTTGCGCGTCATTGCTGATGGCCGTGATGTCCTTTATTGCCACCCTTTCGATCAGAACCAATCGACTTTGGCAAGACACAAGGCTTCAGAAGTTAGCAATCGATGAACTATCCAACCAATTAGAAGAATTGACTTCGCTTGATAGAGCAGGGGCCGAGAAAGCGATCGCAGATTTGGAACTTTCCGAAGCAATCCGGAATTCCATGCCGCAAGCAAGCATCGATGGCGAGATCGTACGGATCAACGACTCAACCCAGATCGTTCTCACTCTGTGGATTGATGGGAAAGATGGCCCAACCACGACTCGTCATGCACCCCTTGAGCTGGTTGGTTTTCTCTCGCCAGCGAATAGGGAAACAACAGACGACCAAGGGGAGGAAACATGAATCGGCGACGACGCTTCGGATTTACGTTGATTGAGATGCTCGTCGTCATGACGGCGGGAATGACCGTCTTGATGCTCGCGATCGGAATGATCCAGAAATCGATGCACTTGGCAGCGGTCAATCGAACGAAGATGGATCAATCCACCGTCACCGATCGGTTCTTGCGTGAATTTCGACGTGACGCCCACCAAGCAGCCTCGTTTGAGCTGGACCAGGAATTGATGTTCCTGCTGCCAACGGGATCTCAGGTTCGCTATACGATCGATGCCAACACAGTCACCCGTATCTTGATCGTCGAGAGTAAAACGGCGGCCAAAGAAATCTTCGACATTGGTGATGATCGACAGGCCACCTTTGCATCCGCAGAACCTGAGCGGATTTCCCTTCGAATCGAAACCATCAAGCCCGCCACGCGTTTGGATCGTCACGTGACTGCAGTGGTTGGCCGCTGGCTTCAGCAAGCGAGCGACTTGGAGGTGGCCGAATGACCCGTTCAGCATGTCGCAGCCGAATCCGAAAACGCAATGGTGGTGTTCTTGCTGTCTGCACACTCGTTTGCCTGATGGTCACCGCGACCGTCATGGCCATCACGATTCAGAGCGCGTTGCGATACCGACGACAGACACGACTGGAACAACAGATGGTCCAGACTGACTTCTTGCTTGATGCGGGTATTCAGCGGGCTTTGCAAAAACTGGAAACGCAAGCGGACTATGAGGGCGAGTCATGGACACCCGCAGGCGAACTAACGCGTTTTGGGGAAGCGACCGTCCAAATAGCTGTCAAGCGCGAACCCAACACCATGATCAATGCCAAAGTGACCGCGACGATTATTGAATCATCCGCGCGTCAACAAAAGACAAGCCGAAGCTATGAATTTACTGTCCAACAGAATGCGTCAGACATCTCTACCGCGGAGTGAACCGATGAACCGAAATTGTCCAAACAGGCGTTTTGCTAAACTCCGACACCGACATCCGCGAGCCTTTACGTTGGTAGAGCTCTTGGTGGTGATCGCCATCATCGGTGTCTTGGTGGGATTGCTCTTGCCAGCCGTTCAAGCTGCTCGTGAAGCAGCTCGACGGTTGTCCTGTCAAAACAACATGATGCAGTTGGGACTTGCGATCCACCATCACGACTTCGCCATGGAACGTTTGCCCTCTGGAACGATCAATCCGACGGGTCCGATTCGTAACGAAGAGATCGGGATACACACCAGTTGGATTGTTCAAATCCTGCCCTATATCGAACAACAAGTTTTGTATGAGCATATGGATCTCAGCAAAAGTGTTTACTCACCAGAGAACGAAAAGGCTCGCGGGATTGTGATAGAGACCGTCCTCTGTCCTTCCTATCCGGGCACCAATTATCGCTCGCCATCCGGTAAGCGCGTCGGCCACAGTTCTTACGCCGGCTGTCACCATGATGTGGAATCACCGATCGATGGAGACAATAACGGTGTGCTGTTCATGAACAGCGAAATCAAGTTTGGTGACATTCGCGACGGCAGTTCACAAACAATCCTATTGGGTGAAATTAAGCCGAGTGAAAAATCACTCGGCTGGGCTTCCGGGACGCGAGCAACCTTGCGCAACACTGGAACATTCCAAGGCACGAAAGACTGGCCCATGGAATCGGAGGTCGATACCGGTTCATTGGATGTTGGACAGTTCGACAGTTTTCACGCCGGTGGTGGTAACTTCGTCTTTGCTGATGGGTCCATTCGCTTTCTGACTCATTCGATCGATCCGGATCTGTATCGCCAGATGGGCAATCGTGCAGACGGTGAATTACCGCCCCAAGAGTAGAGTGATGCTGATGGCGAGCACCCGATGTGCTGTGGACGGAATCCCGAATCGGACCGTCAATCGGGGGAGAGTCATGAAACCGCGGAAACCGCAAAGCACGCGTAACCGGTATTTTCCGCACAGGGATGGCGACGAGGATAAGCTGAATAGCCGTTTGAAGTAGACCAAGTCGTCGATCAGCGGTAATGTACCAGCCGGCACGGTTTTGATCCGACCCACGCACGGTCCATTGTCGCCCTCACTTGGCAGCGCTATCCCCTAATGAATCAGGACTCTCAGCTCGATCGCCGGAGCCGAAGGGGAATACCCTATGCGTTGTTAATTCTGGCAGCATTCTTCTTTTTTTTGCCGTTCGCCTTCCGCGCCGCTCGACTGAGCCTTGGTCAAAAGCAAAACGACGTCAAAGACTGGCTGCCGGGCGACTTCCCTGAAACGGCCGAACTGGATTGGTTCGCGAAGCACTTTGCCAGCGAGAGTTTTGTTCTGGCGACTTGGCAGGGATGCACGGCCGATGACCAACGCTTAAAGCTTTTCGAACAGAAGCTTCTTCGCGAGTGTGAGGATTACGACCCGAGCGGTCCACTGAGTCCCGAACTAGCCACGCAATACAAACGTGCCCGCGAGTTCGGGGAAGAGCTCCAGTTGTTGCACCCGGGCGATGACTTTCTTAACTGGGGAGGCCTGCAAGAAAAGTGGCTTCAGTCAGCCAGCGGCCAGTGGTATTACGTGACGCCAGACGGACACCTTTTTCGTTGGGAAGGTGGAACGAGCGGACCGGCCGCAGGATACCGGTCGATGCAAAAGAAGTTTGGCACCTTTGAATTAGACGGTCAGTTCGTCACCGCGTTTGGAAAAGAACCTCAAGGTCGGATTGCCAACCCTTTTTACAACGACACCTCGTTGCTGTGCGCGTCTCTGTTTCGTTCCGTGCAGACCGGCGAGTCAATTTTGAAGGAGCTAACAGTCGAGGGTGGCCCACTTTGGCCAGTCGATTTGACGGAGCAAGAACGGCGTCCCGTCGTCGCTCGACGTCGAGCGATGCAGAGACTGACCGGAACCCTGTTCGCGCCCGCCGTTACAGATGACTTTGCATGGACGAGCGAAGCGTTTTGCGAGAGGATTCCCGAATCAGCTGTTGAAAGGCTTCCGGATGATCACGCACTGTTGGTTCAGGATGCACTATCTCGAATCGTCGAGGATCGCTTCGACGGTTCGATCGAAACATTAAAATCCGCGTCGTTGGCGGAAAGAACAGATGTCTATTACGCCGTCTATGATGCCGCAGAAATCGAACCGCCACCTCGATTGACGTGTGTGTTGGTAACGCTCACGCAACTTGGTAAGGATCATCTGCCTTATGCGTTGGGTCGGGGTGTCTTGGGGCAACCGCGTGGTCGTTTGCTTCAGCTCGCGGAACAATCTGGTGTCCGCGCTGCTCCACCGCCATCGATGGCGCCTCCACCATTCAATCGTGATCCGCCCGATGCGATCGCTGGCATGCCCGCCCTTCGAATGGGCGGCCCACCGGTCGACAACATGGCGATTGATGAAGAGGGTTCGATTACGCTGATCCGTTTGATTGGATACAGCGTCGTAATCGGTATCGTTTTATCGCTGATTTGTTTTGGCAGTCTCAAAATCACGGGCATGGTTTTCATCGTCGGTGGTTCTTCCGCGATTCTTTGCATGTCTGTTGTTTGGTGGACGTCCGGACGCGTGGACGCCATCCTGATGAGCATGCCCTCGCTCGTGTACGTTCTGGGATTATCCGGTGCGATTCACGTCGTCAATTACTACCGTGACGAAGTTCGTAAACGGGGCGAAGCTGGTGCGGCCCGCCGAGCGCTTCGTCACGCTTTCCTGCCTTGCACGCTTGCCTCAGTAACGACGGCCATTGGCCTGGCATCGCTCTTTACGAGTAATCTCGCACCCATCAATAACTTTGGACTGTACGCCGCGATCGGTGTCATCATGACACTCGGCGTGTTGTTTTCTTACCTGCCCGCAGCGCTTCAGACCTTTCCACCGTCGAAGGCGTTCTTTCGGGAAATTCCCGCTGAGTCCAATCGTGAGAGTCAACTGTCACAATGGTGGGCATCCGCTGGCCGTTGGGTCACCCGACACCATGCCGTCGTCAGCATCGTGTGCATTCTCGTTCTCGTTGGCTGTGGGACCGGCTTAGTAAAGATCGAAACATCGGTCCAATTGCTTCGATTGTTCGACGAAGACTCCCGCATCATTCGTGACTACGCGTGGCTCGAAGAAAACTTCGGCAAGCTCGTTCCGATGGAGCTGATCGTCCGCGTTCCACCTTCGATTCAATCCGAGTTTGCTGATGCCAATCAAGATGAGAGTGAGTCTTCTTCACACGAGCCGTTAGATATCCTTGAGCGAGTGGAAGCCGTCGCACGGATCCGCACGGTCGTTCACCGAACGCTGGGAGAACCCGGACGAGGCATCGTTGGTCAAGCCATGGGCGCGGATACGTTTCTGCCGCCACTTCCTCCGCCGTCGAATGGTTACAACCCGGTCCGCACGAAAGCGGTCCGTGAATTGGCGGCGGCCAGTGATCAATTACGCAACAACGATTATCTGCGATTGGAACAGTCCGGCCAATTCGAAGGTAGCGAACTTTGGCGTATCAGTTTGCGAGTCGCAGCCCTTTCCGATGTCGACTACGGACAATTCATTTCCACTCTGCGTGAATCCGTTGAGCCGGTCTTGCGCGCTTATGAAACGCGTGAGCAATTACTACTGCAACTCAAATCGACCAAACAACCACGGGTGTTGGTCGTTGGTAGCCCGAGACCCAAAAGCCTGGCGCAAGCTGCGTTGACTGTTTCCGATGAAACGATTGATCGGAGACAAACCTATATCGCCACGCTTGGCGAGTTGCTCAGCGGCGAACGGATGGAGAGCCCGAGTTGGCTAGATGTCGAGCCTGAAAAAGCAAAGGAACTGTTGGCGAGTGATCAATGGGAGCGATTCGTTCAGCGATTCGATGCCATCGTATGGCTCGGCAGCGATGATTTTCAACCATCCGATTTTGCCGCAGCTGAGATCTTCATCGACGGACAAAAAACTCTTTCCAAATCGATCACGCCGACGATCATGCCGGATGGAGTCCCAGTCGTGGCCGATGCCGGTCCGCTGCAAGTGATTTACACCGGTGTTGTTCCCGTCGTGTACAAGGCACAACGAACGCTGCTCAGCAGCTTGGCCGATTCGATCGAATTGGCCTTCGTCTTAATCGCGGCGGTCATGATCTGGTTGCTGAATCCCGGTGAGCTACCACTTTCGTGGCTTCGTCCACGCCATTTGGGATTTGGAATTGCGGCCGGTGCCGTCGCAATGGTCCCGAATGTTTTCCCGGTCATTCTGGTATTTGGAATCATGTGCCACATGGGATTGGAGATCGACATCGGAACCATGATGACGGCCTCCGTCGCGATGGGCGTTGCTGTCGATGACACCATCCACTTTCTCGCATGGTTTCGAGAGAACTTGGATCGCGGTATGCACCGCGTCGAAGCTGTGATCGAAACGTATCGGCGTGTCGGTCCTGCCATGACCCAAACCACCGTGGTTGGTGGGCTCGGGCTGTTCGTGTTCTCGCTGTCCACGTTTACTCCGACGCAACGGTTCGGCACACTGATGCTTGTGATGCTCGCGGCGGCTTTGGTTGGCGACTTGATCCTATTGCCGGCCCTGTTGGCCGGACCGGCTGGCAAGCTCTTCAAACCGCGGCAGCGTCCAGCACTCGCAGAAGGTCTCGACCTGATAGAAGAAAACGAAGATCAAGAGGAATCAAATCTTGAAGTGGCGTCCTCGCCATTGAGGGTGCACACCCCGACCCAGCGAAGCGATCCACCGCATCGATTAAAGGGCTAGGTCCATACGGTTTTCTCGAACCTCTGCTTTCCAACCAGACTGCGCATAAAAAACGTGAGCGGGGATAATCCCGCTCACGCTCACGCTTTGCAATTCATTAGCGTCCTAGCCTAAACCTGGCACGGGCGCTTTCTTTTCCATCGGATCATACTTGCCAGGCACAGGAACAGGATACAACCCATCCTCATCCGGCAACGTTGGTGGAGGCGTATCCAACGTGTAGCTGTCGATGCCCGGTGCCAGCTCGCGGCCCTTGGCCAACAATTCATCCCACTTGATGACCTTTCCGCTGTAGCACGCTTCACGACCCAAGATAGCGGTGAAAGTTGACTTTGCACCGTATTCACCTTCGTTGTAGATCTCACCACGCATCAAAGCTTCAATCAAATCGTGCTGTTCTTGCTGGTGACCGTTTGGCTTTTCACCGGCAAAGTCCCAGTTCGTTGCACCGCGAATCGAGCCGCTTGGATTCGATGTTCCTTTGGATCCGTGAACCGCTTCACCGACGTAGTTCCAAGCGCCGCGGAGGTGACGTCCTTGGCTGAACATTTTTGTTCCGTCAGCAAACGTATATTCGCAGAAGGTGTGGTCAAAGATCTGCGACTTGGAAGCATCGCCGTCCATCCGCTGCTCGCGACCGCCCATGCCATTGCATTCGACCGGGTACTCACCTTTGACCCAGCAGCCAACATCCAGGTTGTGAATGTGTTGTTCACAAATCTGGTCACCGGAAAGCCAGTTGAAGTGGTACCAGTTGTTTGTTTGGAAAGCCATTTCAGATTGATCTGGCGTTCGGTTGCGGTACCAGATACCTCCACCATTCCAATACACACGCATTGCAATCACATCACCGATCGCACCTTCGTGAATTCGGTCAATGGTTTCGATGTAGCGGGGTTCGTGACGTCGCTGCAATCCGATCGCCACCATCAGGTCCTTCTTCTTGCTTTGCTCTACGGCGTCCAAGACACGTCGAACACCGACGGCATCGGACGCAACCGGTTTTTCCATAAACACGTGACGCCCTTTGCTGACGGCATATTCAAACTGCTGAGGCTTGTAGCCGGGCGGGGTCGCGATGATCACCAAGTCGCATTCGACGTCGATTGCTTTCTTGTAGCCATCCAGGCCACCGAAGATGCGTTCTTCCGGAACATCCACTTTGTCTTTGTTATCTCCACGACTGAGAGCATTCAGAGCACCGGTGGCTTTCTTACCGAACGGATCAGCTACGGCAACGAGTTTTGTGTTGCCCTTGGTCGCCATGATTTGACGTGCTGCACCGGTTCCACGGCCGCCACAGCCGATCAAAACAAAGCGGATCTCGTCGCTGCCTGCCGCGTGAGCGGTCTTCGCAATCGTACTGGTCAGCGCAGCTCCAGCCGCAGCCGCCGTCGTCGACTTCAAGAATCCACGGCGTGTCGAATCATTCTGCATGTTATTCGTCCTCGAGAGGAAAGATTGATGGAGGGAATGTTGAGGTGTTTTTCTTCGGTGTACCCGTCAACGAATTGTAAACAGACCGTCCCCAAAGTGGGACCGTAGGGTGCTATTTGGCCCAAAATGGCCGTTCGTTTCACTGCTTTCGATCTCGCGTCCAATACGCTCTAGCGTGCAATTACCCGATCAAGCCACTCCGAGCTTGCCACCCGATCGAGCCGCTCACCCATCCATGAAGCACGCGCTTGTGCGTCGTTTCACCGCGGTTGTGCACCCGAGTCGAGCGTATGGATCGTCAGTCCATCCAGATTTTTGCCGACCGAAGGAACGACGCGACTGACCAAATAACCGACGCAAAAGCACGTCGTGATACCTGTTGCCGTATACAGATAACCGTCGATGTCAGTGTATTTCCACACGGAATACATGACTCCCGCCCCCGCGAACGCACCGACCAAAGCACCCAACCCATTCGCACGCGTCGTCAAAGCACCAAGCACAAATAAGCCGCCCAGAACTCCCATAAACAGCCCGATCACTTTGATGAACTGATCGAACAACGACTTGATGTCTGGATCGACGAACAACAGACCAATCGCGGTCCCGGCGATCCCAATGGTGAGAGTGATCCACCTGGCGGCGAGGAGATATTGGCGATCATTCCCCAACACATTCAGCGGCTTCAAGAAGTCTGTTACGACAGTGGTCGCTGTCGAATTCATGCTTGTAGAAACAGTTGACTGGGCCGCAGCAAACACGCCGGCAACGATCAAGCCCGCCAATCCAACGGGCATTTCGTTCGCGATAAACATTGGAAAAATCTGATCCGTCGTGGCGGTCGGATCAAGCTTTTCGGGATGGGATCGATAGAACGCGTATAAAGCCGTCCCGATACCAAAGAACAGTAACGTGGCGGGAAGAGTCAGCACTGCATTGGTCCAAATCGATCGTGCCGCAAGTTTCTCGGTGGGCGTCGTAACATACCGCTGAACGACTGCCTGATCAGCGGTATAGGACGATAGGTTTTGCGCAATCCCTCCCACCACAATCACCCAAAACGCAATTTGCGTATTGGTTGGATCCCAAGACCAATTCGCCATCGTCCATTTGTCGGCGTCGCTCGCGACTTGGAAGAAACCTTCGGTACCACCGTCGATCCCGCCTACCAGCAGCCAAATAGCAACCAAAGCACCACCGATCAACACAACGGTCTGTACTGTGTCCGTCCAAATGACAGCCTCAATGCCACCCATGGTGCAGTACAGGATGCTGAGTGCGCCCATCAACACGACAGATTGCGTTGGAGTCAGTGGAGTTGCAATCGCCAACGCGAGACCGGTCAACGACATGACGACGGCCATGCGAAACACATGGAACAGTGTAAAACTGGCGCTTCCGAATAGTCGCACAGCTCGGTTGAATCGACGCTCCAAGTACTCGTATGCGCTCGTGGCATCAATGCGACGATAAAACGGAAGCGCTACGTAGACGGCCACCACGGCGACGACAGGGATCATGAAGTTACCGACAGCTAACACCCAATCTTGCGCAAATGCCTTGGATGGTATGCCGGTATACGTCAACGAACTTAACATCGTCGCGAAAATGCTACATCCGGCTGCCCACCAAGGAACGGACTTACCACCTCGAAAGAAATCATCCGTGCTCTTATTCCGCTTTGCAAAGAACAATCCAATCCCAACCATCGAAAACAAATAGCCGATCAAGACGCCATAATTGATCCAACCAAAGTCGATTCGTTTGGCAATCGGTTCGATCGACCAAACCTTTGGCGAGCGCACTCTCGGACGAATCTCACCACTGGCAACAATCAATCGATCTTTCCATTCGACGGCAACCGTTGTCACGTGATTTGCGGGAGTTTCGCCCGCGGATGTCCACGTATCGGTGATGGTGTGATACGCCCATGATTGCTTGGAAAACCCGGGATGATCGTCCTTGAGTTCTTCCGATCGACCAAATAACGTCCCGTCGTCGCCGCCGAGCACAAACAGGTGCGACTGACCAAATGCGATCCCCGGTGCCGCCATGACGCACACGGGAATGTCAGCACACTGCGTCCAGGATTCGTTCGCCGGAACAAACTTCCATGTGTCCGTAAGAAAACGAACCTGTTCGCCATCCATCTGTCGTCCGCTGATCACATACAGTGCATCGTGGTAACCATCGTGCTGCGAGATCGCCAAATGGAATGCACGTGGTGAAATAGGCACGTCATCGTGGACACGCCAAGTAAACGCCTCCGGATTCTCACGCAACGAAAGATCCAAGGACCAGAGTTGATTTGTCGCCGTTTCGAGTGATGATCCGCTCTGACCGCCGACGACGTAAATCGTGTCATCAATCAGGGCCGCTGCCGAGTAAACCGATGGCGAGGGAAGTGAAGGGTAGGGCTTCGCGACGACCCTGCCGGCTGACCCTTGATATTGCAGCAACCAGACATCCGAAAACGTTGATTCAGAGTCATTGCCTCCAATGCAGACGATACCGTGCTTCGTTGATACGACCGAAGCGTAAGCAAGTTTTCGCGGCAGAGTTCCCGCATCACGCCAAGTCTCGTTCCGCAACGCATAAATGCGATCGTGCCAGACTTTGTCTCTCTCCCAAACCGGCTGCGGGAAATTCGCGCCTCCAGCCACGATCAGAGCACCGCCATGCACTCCGACCACGGGACCTGCTACACCTAGCTCATCGGGAATGGCGGGTAGTGGCGTCCAATCCAGCATCTCATCTTGCGCTTGCAAGGTGCTAGGGTCGAACCCGGTGACAACCAAGGGAACCCACAACGCGGTCATCAAAAGACACTTCGATACCCAGCGACCCATCGATCAACCTTCCACCATTCCGCACCATTGGAAGAATCCGATCTCATCGAGAGCCGCACGAAGTGCTGTCGCTTGCTCGTCATCGAGATCGCGCAAGGGGAATCTGCACGGACCACCATGCAAACCGAGCATTTGCATCATTTGTTTAAGCGCTCCATGAAACGGATAGCACTTCATGACTTCAACCATTTGAACGCTGTGGTACTGAAGTCGTCTCGCGTTCTCGAGATCACCCCGCTGAAAGGCATCGATGATCTTCTGGTACAAGGGAGCTGCAAGGTTGTACGTACTGCCGATTGCCGCTTGAGCGCCCGTTGCCATCGCGCCGAGCAGCATTTCATCGCAACCCCAGACAATATCCAGTTCGCCATCATTCGCGTGAAGGCAACTCTGAAACTCATGCAGCAACGGCGCCGTGTATTTCAATCCAGCGAGCGTGGGTATCTCATCGACTGCCAATTCCAACCACTTCACGATATCGATTGGCGATCCGGTTAATGCTGGGATGTGATAATAGTAAAACGGACATTCGGTTCCGCGAGTGATTTGTTGCATGCACTGGCAAAGCGTCTCAGCATCATGCACTTTGAAATACGAAGGACATGTCGCGGACAGAATATCCACGCCGACGGATTCCGCGTGCTTTGCAAGTTGATGCGCTTCGGCAAGCGAGTTGTGTCCCACTTGCACAATCACCGATGCGCGCTGATTCACCGCTTGCACAGTCTCTCGAACGATTTCTTGTCGCTCGACGCTTGTGAGCGACATCCCTTCGCCAGTGCTCCCACAGACATAAAAACCGCTCACGCCCGAATCGAGCAAGCGATCCACTGTCGGTCCGATCGCGTCGAGCTTAACCGAACCGTCGCTCGACAATGGAGTGCTCGTAGCTGCAATCAGGCCTCGCAGCGGCGGATGAGTCATGATGGATCCGTTTGCAGGAACTCCGAATTGAGCAACGGTCGATGCTCACGAACGAGGTACGATCTTAGCCCAAACTGATCCTGTTCGTTGTCGACCTTCCAGATCTGCACGTCTGTCGGCTCGAATCGCATCCATGTTTCCGAATTGAGAAGCTTCTCTAATCGATCTCGGAGGTTTCGTGTTTCGCCGACGTACAACGGATCTTCTCCATTGATCACATATACACCGGGACACTCATATTCGCTCCGAAGACAATCAACAATGGACTCGCTCAATGGTTTTGACTGCCGTACCCATCGTTCCTGTTGCTCGCTTGCCACTTGCCTGAACCGTTTGGTCGTTGCGCGTTTTCGCAACGAGATCGCAGCCCAGCGGTACTCAAACGGTGTATAGCCGCGAGCAAGGAGCTCAGCCAGTCGGTCAAACTCTTCAATCGCATGGGGCGTACATAACATTTCATCGAGCGTCAGACCACAATCGATTCCAATCAGCTTCATCGCGGCCTCACTGGCATCGCTGTAAGCGTCCATCTGCGCTGCTGACAATCGATTCCCAGACTTTCGCGATCCAGGCAACTTGCCGGACTTACGAATCCTCAGCAAGAACGTATTCCAAATCCGCGGATCACCGGGAATCTTCCGTGCGCGACACGCATCGACAAACGCTTTGGCAAGCTCTGGCTGACACAGCAGGTAGTCCGTCGAATGACCCTGTGACGATTCAGCGAAAGCGTCCACCACGGCTGACTCTATTTCATCCGTGATGGGAATGACTGGTCTACCGTTGCGAAACTTCGTTCGACGTTTGCCTTGAGACGTTTTCGGGGCACTACGCAGAGGATCTTCTGCACCGTCCAACGGATCACCTACAGCACAGCCATCCAAACGCTTGGAGATATGCTCAACGTATTCTTCGGAAAGCTCCATTCCGATGAATCGTCGTGCAAGTTTCTTCGCAACGGTAAGCGTGGTTCCACTTCCGCCGAACGGATCGACCACCAAGTCTCCGGGATCACTCGAAACACGAATGATACGGCCGAGCAGTTGTTCAGGCATTTGACAACCGTGGAATCCTTCACGCTCCTTGAACGTGCCGGCAACGCGTGAATAGAACCACGTATCGTGCGATTGCGAAAAACTGGTCGGCGGTGAATCTTGTGGACGAAGGATCCACGTATTATCCGGGAGCCGACCTTTTGAATTGGCTCGCGAATCTGCGTAAACCAATTGCCGTGCAGAAGCGACTCGCACGGCTGGATTCTCTCCGTTGAAGGTGAATCGCTCTCTATCTTTCACGAAGTGAAACAGATGCGTATGCGATCGACTAAATCCTTTGGCGCAATTCACACCGAATGTGTAGTACCAGATAACCCAGCTACGAGTGTGGAAACCAATCTGCTGGGAAAGAACTTTTAGTTCCGCGGCGTACTCATCGCCGATCGCGAGCCAAAACGTCCCATCGTCTTTCAGAGCACGATGAACTCCGCGTATCCATTCTTCGCAGAAAGACAGGTAATCCTGAGTCGATCTTTGATCATCGTAAACGTCGTATTCGTAGCCGATGTTGAACGGTGGGTCGGCAAACACCAAATCAACTGAACCCGGTTTGAGTTCCGCCAGTTTTTCAATGCAGTTACCGTGGTGAATTCGGTTTACCTGGAGGTTCAACATCCTGCTCCTGAAAGAGTCTGGTCATCGCACGAACCATCGTATCGCAGCAACGTAGCGCATTTTCTCACGGATGCAAGTAGCAGTGCTCATGCGCGACACGATTCACTCTTTTTGTCTTTCGGTCGTTCGAAGACTGGACAGAATCTGCTCGCATGCTTTGATCGCATCGTCGATGCTGTCCCCTTCGACAAAGCACATCGTTCCAAGAACTCGAACGGTCTCGTCGGGTGCGCAATCGGGGAAGATCGGATCGCTGTGAATACACGGTACCGGAGGGTTCGCCCAAGCTCGTTGATTCGGTTCCCAGCCGGTTATCAACCAACGATCCTGTTGCTCCGATTGAATGGCAATAAACGGGCCACGGACTACGGCATCTCGTCGGCGTTTCGCCTGAAAACCAACCAATCCCTTGAGCATTACACACACTTGCGATCGCAATCCCGTCAGAGGTTCCTCGGTTCCGTTATGCAACCACATTTCCATGCGAACGATGTCTTTCTCGATGTGAACGTCACTTCCAAATCGAATTCCATTGGGAAGTTTGCGTTCGAAGGTCAGATGGTTTTCGTCTTTCGATTCCCACTCAATTGGATCCAGTTGAATCGATCTTTCGGACCAGATCGTTGGGATATGCGTATGAGCCAAATACGTCAGACCCAGGTTAGAAAAAATTGCTTCGGGAACATCGATCACGGCGTACCCGCCATCCGGCCACGGCGGAAAGACGCTGATCTTGGTGTCGCGTTGTGGATCGATCGCACCCTCCAAAAATCCACGCCGCGGATGACGACCCCCAGGGTACGGCAATAAGCGCAATTGGCTCGACGCTGACTTTCGTTCACTGGCCAGTCGATTGACCTCGGTTTGAGCCGACTCGATTGACATTCCCGTCGCCGACCGAACCTCGGCCGCATCGAAACGATGGTCAATGATCATGTTTCGGAGCCATCGTTCCCGATGCCTTTGCAATGGACGTGCTGTTTCGGATACCTGCTGCTGATCGTTTTGAAACTCGAGTCCTTGGTAGAAAGCGAGCGCACGTTCATATTCTTCAAGTGCATCGCCCGATACGACTCCTCGGCTCCGTTGAATCTCATCCTTCATTCGGCGAATTAAGTACTCGCGTTCCTGCCAACTCAGCCGCAGTGGCTTGCCCTTGACTTGTACATACCACGGTGCGGTGTGGGCGAAGCGCACGCGATTACCTGGCCTGTCTTCATAGAATCGAATCGCAAACCAACCACTCTGCTTCACTTCAATCGTCTGCCGGATCACACTTCGAAACGCGCCAGACGGGAGCGGTTGATTCGTGGCGCGTAGCAAGTATTCGGGAGATCCATTGATAACGACCTCACCAAACGTGATCGGTTGTTCTGAAACGACTTCGATCGACAGTTCGACGGAATTAGATTGGGTGTTACCAAAGCGGAACGTGTGGCCAGACGGCTGGTCATCCGCCTTTGCAAAAACCATCGGGCCTGTCGTGACGAAGCTTCGGCCTGCTTGCAATCCTGTTTTCCATGCTTCGAAATCAAATCCATCCGGTAACTGAACATAGACTCGACCAAATCCCGCCGGCACCGGATGCACTCCGTTCGCAGTGCCTGCTGATGGCGGAAGCCGAAAACCCGCGTTCAGTAACGTGTAATACATCCCCCAAGTAAAATCGATCCAGTCTCGTTCATTTCCGAGTGTGGCACCGAATGGTGGTTGCATGTAGCTTGGCGTAGGCGTGTACCATTCACGAAATGCAAACTCGGTACGCCACATGTGATTGTTCGCCAGCTCATATGTTGCGCGCGGCGCGACCGTTGGCAGCGTCATCGCGAACGGCCAAGCCAATTTGTCCAAATCGAACAGTACGACTTGTTTGGAATCATCCACCGAATCGATAACCGGTTTCCAGGGCGGCACCGTCTTCTGTAATGGTTGGTCGTGTCCAAGCACAAACAAAGCGCCGAGCGTGTGCCGCTTACCTCCGACTGAGAAAATTTCGTACTCGGTACTTAACGGCCAAATCACGTGTTCATCATCCACCTGAACCAGTTGGTCCGGCAGTTCTCCGGCAAGATTCTTGTTACCTGCAGACGGAGGTGTATCCGAAAGGGTGACCCACTGGGTCAGTGGAAAAACAACATTCAAATCTTCTGCTTGAACAATCGTTCGAAGTTCCTCAATGGAACGATGGATGTGCAGATCGCCACTGAACCAACCGCGCTCGGAAAGATCGATCCAACGGCGAAGCGATACGGTGACGTCAACGTCTTGATCGATTCGTATCTCTTGCTGATGGGGAAAGAAACTTTTGCCATGCTCAACGATCAGCTCGTACGTTCCCGGTGGTACGACAACGGATGCGGAATGTGCCGAGATCGTTGTGTGATATTCTGTTGAAGCTTTGTTGATCCAATTCTGTTTCTCATAGCGCACCGATGTACCATCGATGGACGCGGACTCGAAAAAGAACGAGGTTCCAGTTTCCTTCGAAGTTAAATAGAGTCGCGCAGCGATCGGCTTGGCGGAATCACTGTCGATGACTCGCACAGCCAATCGGTGCTGGGCATTGGCGGACGGCAACGCGCACAACAGCAGCGCTGCCCTGAAAAGAGTGCGAACCATGGATCGATTTGAGAAGGGGAGGGGAGGGGCGATTCTTCCCGCTTATTTGCCGGGCGGAATCTCGATCAGGATAGGTTTGGATTGTTGACCACTCGCTTCACGACTGAGTTTTTCACCGCCCATTTTCTTATCCCAATCGACCGCCATTAACAGATCAAAACCCGGGTTCTGATCCTTCACTTGGCAGGAGCAGGGACCGACGACGAATTTCGATGCCATCTCAATCGTATCCGAATAAATGCCTTTCCCAACGAGCGCATACAAGACACGTCCGCGGCCGATAACAGGGAATGCCATGGGCTGATTCAACGCCTCGAGGTCCGGTTCACTACCGAGCAGCATGTTCAATAAGAATCGCTCTTTCGAGTCTTCTCGATTAAGAGTCACTATGGAAAAACTAAGTCTTAGTTCGATGGGATTGTCGTCGACGAAGAATTCATCGGCTTCGATTTCGTCTTGGGGCGGAAGCTTAAGCTCTTCTTGATTGCGCTTCATCTGCAGTTCCAGCATTTTCCGAGCAGCTTCGTCCTGTTCCTTGTCACCACAGGGAACAAACACCCAAACCGCTGAGTCGCCATCCAGCAATTGCTTCGCGAGTTTTTGACGCACGGGTGAATCCACCATCGTTTCAATCGCAGACGACGAAAACGCGGCGGTTGTCACGATGCGGTCGGGTACCTCCCGCGCTTTTCGCGGATACATCATGACCATCAACGGTCGATCGCGTTGTTTTCGGTTGTCCCAAAGTGACAGAAGTGTTTTATCCTTGAGCTGCTTTGCGTCCGCTGAGCGCACGCGAAAGTTAGTCCCCTTCGAGGACAGATGATCTGAATCCTGCAGCGAATCGATCTGCTGCGCGTCAGCCGCTGAAAGTCCACCGTCATGGATCACAACGATCTCGTACAGATCGGGCGGCCAACGTTCCAACGCGTAGCGGAAGACTGGCACATTGCACGCCATCGCGATCGAAGCACCGAGAGCGATGGATGCCAAACCGAGCCAAAGCAGACGTTGTTTCA
The DNA here is from genome assembly GCA_039179795.1 of Planctomycetota bacterium. Classification (GTDB taxonomy): domain Bacteria; phylum Planctomycetota; class Planctomycetia; order Pirellulales; family Pirellulaceae; genus Rubripirellula. The sequence goes on from JBCDEM010000001.1 coordinate 62,352, forward strand.
TGGTGGAACCGTAATACTACCAGTGGGTTGGAAGAGATGCATTTTAGCCTGAAGTCAGCCTCCACTGTCGATTGAAACTCTACAGCGCGTCGATGCGGATGATGTTTGACGGCTGGCCCCGAAGTAACTCATCTGCACGGATTCACGCAAAACTCTTAAAATACGTCCGTACACACTAGGCTCTTAGACACTAGGCTCGTACGCTCTGCACAGCAGTTTCAAGGATGTGCCAGTCGAATGGGATTCGCCGCTAATTTCACCGCCATTGATTTCGAGACAGCAAGCCGCCGCTCCGACAGCGCATGCCAATTAGCAGCCGTCGTGGTGCGAGACGGTCAGATTGTCGACGAGCACATGTGGATGATTCGGCCGGAACCTTTCTATTTCAGCCGTAGCAATATTCGGATTCATGGGATCACGCCGGAACGGGTCGAGAATGAGCCCAACTTTGGAGAGCTCTGGTCGAGCCAGATGGCCCCGGTGTTGGACGACGATTGCCTGGTCGCTCACAACGCGAGTTTCGATATCGGCGTGCTGATCGCCTGCTTGCGGGCCCATCGGAAAGCTATTCCTGACTTGCAATTCACTTGCACTCGTGCGATCGCCCGTCGAACGTGGCCGCACCACCGACGTTACGGCTTGAAGCCGCTGGCCCAGTGGCTCGGCATTCGCTTTCGACATCACGATGCACTGGAGGACTCGATCGCCTGTGCGAAGATCCTGCTCGCAGCCGGGATCGATCGCGAGGCCACATCGATGCCGGACCTGGAAAAGCGGCTGCGATTACGTCGAGGTTCGGCTGGGAACTGGGGGTACCAGGGACCCAGCGGCCGGATTCGCAAACCACATGCAAGCAAGTCTGCCGGAAAGCACAGCACCCCTTCTTTGCCATTTCTCTTTCCCAATAAAGCTGACGCCGTCTGTGAAACGGCTGATGATGGACTGGATCTCCAGCGACTCCTGGTCCGAGCTGAATTCATCCGACCGCTGTCTGGCAAGCAGATCGTCATCAGCGGTCGTCTACGTAGGTGCAGCGCCGAAGAGGCCGAAATGCTAGCTCAGCGCTCGGGCGGGAACCTGCAGAGCGAGATCGATCACGACACTGATCTAATCGTCATTGGAGGCGACGGAAAAACGGACCGGGGTCAAGCCGATCGACTCATGGGCCAGTCCAGCACGGCTCGGATCGTCGCCGAAGAGGAATTCTTCGGCTTGATTGTTTCTGCGGATGCGTGATACGAAGCGCTAGACGGTTTACGGGCTCCAACCAGAAACGACCGTTTTCGCTCTCATTGCCTCCACTGTTGAAACTGAGTTGTTCCCATGCGAACATCGATTCGCCCCCGGCTGATAGTTGCTGGATTGATCCTCGCCGTCTTGGCAAGTCTCGGGAATACCAACCTGAGCCGTCGCCTTCGGGCAGATGAACTACAGAGGTTGCCGCAGGAGAGGGATTTGACCGACTCCGAAAACTCAGACTCAGAAACCCCCGACGCTCAGAATCCCACTCCGGCGAATCCCGACGGCGAAAACCAGACAGCACCGCCGAAACCGGAAAAAAAGGCATCGTCCAATTTCAATTGGGCGACCAAGACGGGTGGCGGAACCCAATTGTGGACGGACCACTGCTTTCGCGATGGTTTTCGGGTGCAGCAAAACGCGTTAACCGGTCACTGGCGAATTTTGGATCCCCGTGATGTTCGCCGTGGCTGGGGGTCCGAAGACCATTGTCGTGGTGTGCTAGATCAGATCCATCCGGAGGAGGGGCAAGCAGAAACCCCCAAACACTACGTTGTCCTATTACACGGATTGATGCGAAGTCATCACTCGATGAAACCGGTTGCCGCGGCATTGGCCGAACAGGGACACGAAGATGTGATTCGATTCGCCTATGCCAGCACACGCAGTTCCATCTCGGATCATAGTGCAGCACTTCGCGAAGTGCTGGAGGACTTGCCAGACGGTACGCAATTCAGCTTTGTCGGTCACAGCATGGGCAACATCGTCGTACGCCACATGCTCGGTCGACTCCAAGAAGACGATCCGGAGCATTTGTTAACGCGCTTTCATTCAATGGTCATGTTGGGACCGCCGAATCAAGGAGCTGCTATTTCGCGTCGACTCGCTCCAACCGGGTTGTATGGTTGGATCACAGGAAAAGGAGGGATGGAGTTGGGTCCACAATGGGAATCCTTTGCCCAGCAGCTTGCGACTCCGTCGTTTCCATTTCTAATCATTGCTGGGGACGTTTCGCAGTTGCCCCTTCCGATGCAATTGAAAAACCCACTCGTCGACGGATCGAGTGATTTTGTGGTTAGCGTTGATGAAGCGCGACTGGAAGGGGCCGAAGCGTTGGAAACGGTTCCCGTCCTTCATAGTTTTCTGATGAATGATTCCGATTCGCTTCAATTGACGGTCGACTTCTTGATGAGTCATTGATCGTCGAAATCGAAGATCAAACGTTTTATCGACTTTTGCGTAGCAATTCCCTTTCGTTGCCGGCTGATCCAATCGATTCGCAAAACTGGGCAGCGGTCCGCAAAGACAAGAACGGCTAGAATAGCAAGCGTATCGTCAACCACTCTGACCTCGCTTGTTCAGCCCCGTGACCAACGATCCAGCTATCCCCGAATTGCTTCAAATCGGCGATCGAATTGCCGTGCTGCCGATCATCCACGGTAGCGGTCAGTTCGCATTGACAGTGCGTCGCTGGCTGCTGGAACAGTCCTTCGACTGCGTCGCTGTCCCGTTGCCAAGTTCTTTCCAGCAGTCGGTGGAAGAGGCAGTACTGGAACTGCCCCGACCATCGATCGTGATCCAAACACCGCAGAACACGTTTGGCATCCAAAACGGCGGCTGGGAATCGACCAATTGGCGACAGGAGGAGGAAGACGAAGAAGAGGAGTTTGATCCGACGACGGTCAGTTACGTTCCGGTCGACCCATGCCAAGGTGTAATCATGGCCATTCGCGCTGCGATGGGTGAACACCTGCCGCGCGAATATATCGACTTGGAAACCAATCACTTTCGCCCATTTGCCACCAACATGCCGGACCCGTTCGCGGTTCGTCAGGTATCGCCCGATCGATTTGCTGCGGCAGTTCTTCCCAGTATCACACGGCCACCGGATCGACAAACGCAGGATCGGATGGTCCACATGGCATGGCGATTGATTGAACTGGAACAGCGTTACGAGCGCATCCTGTTGGTGACCAGTCTGATGCACTGGCCTTGGATTCGGGAGGCGTACACGGCGTTGAGTTCTGAACAGAGTGCTTCCACTCGCGACGAGTCCGCTGTCGAAATTGAATTACCAGAACATGAAGAAGTATCACCACCAACGCGTTACTCGGTCGAAGATCGAACGCTCATGTTCTTATTCGGTGAATTGCCGTTCATCACATCGCTCTATGAACGAGCGCGCTCCGAATTGGAAGACGACGAAGACTTGCAAATCGACGGCGTCAAAGAACTCTTGATCGCCGCAAGAGAAGGCTACCTGAACGAACACGGTAACCGTGCCAGAAAAGTAACGCCGCTGAATCTATCAAAATGCCTGCAGTACATTCGAAATCTTTCGCTGATTCATCGCCGGATGACGCCGGATCTGATCACGATCGTCACAGCGGCTCAGCAGATCCTGGGTGATCAATTCGCGCTTCAGGTTGCAGAGTTGGCCAACCGGTACCACCATGTCGGGACGACGGAAGACCAGGAACCACTCGAGGAAGTCACGTTAGGAATCGACCAAGCACGAATGCCCGACAAGGAGATTGTCTCTTTAGTCAATCGATTGCCAGGTCCACCGATGACTTGGTGTACGATCCGCTTGCAACGCAAACCAACATCATTCGAAAAACAACGCTGGAAGTATCGCTGGAATCCGTACAGCCAATGCAGTTATCCGCCGGAAGATGATCGCATTGAGAACTTTCGGACACGCGTATTCGAACGTGCCAAAGCGATCATGGGCAATGACCTGGCGCACACGGAGAAATTCACGACCAGTGTCAAAGATGGAATCGATATTCGCGACACTTTGCGACATTGGTACGAACACCAGATCTATGTGAAAGTCGTTCCACCGAGTCGTGGCACGCTGGACGCTTGCGTGATGTTGTTCGACTCACCCGCTGACCCGCGGGATTATCCTTGGCGGACGACATGGTTCGCTGAACACAATCAAGAGTCAACGCTGGCTCTGTACGCCACCAATTTCGAAGATGAAATGGTCGGGCCGGGAATCGGATTAAGCGTTTACGGTGGTGCGATGTTCTTGTTCCCACCGGTGGAAATTCCCGACGTTTGGTCCGACCCCCGTCTTGATTACGCGGAGACACTCGAGGAGCGACTGATCGCGGCTGCTTGCATGTATTCCAGTGCACGACAGATCGCGCTCGTATCCTCGTTGCCTCCCGGTGGTGGATGGCGACGACTCGCGCGGCGATACAAGAAGCACTTGATCCATGTTCCGCTCGGTTCGTTCAGTGACGAGCAGGTCCAGCAACTTCGGCTAGTGCACGTGCTGAATGGACGTGAAGTGCGCAGTTATGCAGAAGAATTTATTCGAAAAGTGTGAGTCACTCAAAAACGCTTCTCAAGCATTTCCGCTACCTGGGAACGTCTCTCAAGGCACGCTCGAGCGGTGACAAGTCTTGCGACGTGGAACGTTCGGTGGGCAGAATCGGTGCTACGGTTCCTTGGTTGCCTTGGCGACGAGCTGTTTCCACCACCGATATTTTTCCAGCTTGCAATTCGTCCCCAGGTGGAAGCAGGAATCGCCCCAGTCCGCGGCCCTGATATTGAACATCTTCAATTGGATTGGGACTCTTTCCAGTACGGTCAATGGCGATCGATTGCATGGCCCACTCATGCACGACCATCTCGTATCGGATGGGTGAAGGGATCGGGTAGGACGCTTCGCGAGTGATCCAATTTCCGAATCCGGTATCGACTTGATAACGCCTCACTTGCAATCCACCTGGATCTCTTTCCAAGGTAACAGCAACAGTCGATTGCGGTTTGATTCGAACACTTCGTCGCTTGCCAGGTTCAAGCAGATCATTGACCTGGACCTGCACTTCCCGTGGACCATCGTTAAACAGTTTGACTTCAACCGGAGGTAGCGTATCGCCGACAATCGTTTGTGAATCAACCAAATAGGTGCGACTAACAGGAAATCGCTGAAAACGACCTACAAAAAATGGATCGATGACCGGCGCCAAGTCATAGCCATAGATCCACGGAGTCATTGGCCAAATACCTCCATATGGATTCACGATCAAAGCATGTGGCGGACCGATAATTGGCCGAACCAGTCGCGCGGTAGCACGAAATCTTGGTCGCGGATGATTGAGGTCAGCCAAGAACAACCGCCCTCGACCGGTTACTGGAAAACGCAACGCCCGCGCTGTCGGGCGATGAAAGAATCCAATTAAACGTCCATCGAGCGAATCGTACGCTACCGCACGCTTGTATCGAATCGATGAACTGACCGATTGCTGAACGAACAATCCGTCGCCGGATAATTCCACGACGCCAATCCGTCCACTCGATGCGTTCAGTAGTTCAAATTCTTGCGCGTGAGTGGGGCGGCCACCCATGAACAACACAAAAAGACATACTGTCCAGCAAGCCGCACGACGTTCAAAACACTTACGAACGTCTAACACATCGATTGGGAACGCGATCATTGATTTGGCGCCGCTACATCGTGGAGAGTCGCACCTTTCTCGTCACTCTTTACCAAAATAGCGAATCTGGCTGCACCTTGCGCACCGGCCGCACTAATGCTTGCGTAGTCAAAGCGACCACGGGCATCGGTGTATCCATCCTTGTAAAACCGGACCTGCCCATTGGGGTACTTCGCATACACTTTGACATACGCAGTGCTGATAGGGCGGCCGGTCGCGGAGTCACTAGCCTGCAGTTGCCCGTAGCTATCTGAGACATAGGTGGTCATATCACCTCCGTAGTACAGAGCGGTGGAACGTGAAGCTCCAGCGATGACTTCCACTAACAGAGTCTGCCGACGCAGGTTACCGTCCAGATCGTACGTGCCGATTCCGTTGGAAGAATCAAACTCCAAATTCTCACTCATGGAAGGGCGAACCATCGCCATCCGTTGCAAGTCTTCGCGTACGAACGGAGCTTTGCTGAACAACAGCTCCAAGTCGACCCCGTAGAAATTGAGTGTAACTTCCTGTGCACTTCGATGATCGATTCTTAAAGAATCACCCTCAACTTTCACGATAACTTCTGGCTGTTGATCCGAAGCAGCGGCCTGCCGTCGCTCACGGTCAAGCACGGCAAGGTCACCTGAACCCTCGGGAATCGGGTCTGTTTTTGTTCCGTCCACCGATACCAGCTTTTCAACTTCATTGAGATCTTGTTGTTGGCGTAGCTGTTCGACGACTTGGCCAAACCGTTGGTTCCATCGAGGTATCGGATGTCCAACATGCGCCCGAGCGATCTGGTCGGCCCGGTCATATTGACCCTGGTGCATCGCCAGATACGCCGCCAAGTAATCGTATTGCAGGTGCTCGACCAGCTTAGCTCGATCAATCTGTCCGAATTGTTCGATTGACTCCACGATTCGGTTCTGAATCAGCAGATAGTAGGCTAGCACCAATCGCTCGTTCTGCGGGATGTCCGCTGAGAACCCGAGCATTCGGATAAAGCTTTCGTACTGCCGATGGAACGTTGGATTCAAGATCTTGTCCTCCGAACCCAAGCGATGGATTCGAGCGCGAACGAGCGGAGCGTATTCCAGCAGTTCATGAAAGCGTCGTTCGATCGGTTGCACTTCCAGCAGAGGACTCTTCAAAGCCGGTCCAACGCGATTGACGAGATCCGCCCGCAACGACAAGAAACCCTTCATTGCTGCTTCATCACGATGGTAGAAGCCATAAGCCCAGAGCTCGCTAATCGGGATCCGAGATTCACTCAGAACCTTTGTAACGACTTTGTAGACGTCTTGGTCCTTCATGCGATGTGCGACGGCCATCCAATTGATTTCACGGAGGTTCGCTGTTTTCAAAAACGTACTAATCTCGTTCGCGTCACCGACTTCCGCGATGCGTTCCCATGTGATGGCCTGCTGATCACTCAGTTCATCGACCGCTTCGAATGATCTTTCAGCTGCCTGAACGATCAAGTCGCCTTCGCTGGCAACCGTTGCCGGATAGTGTGTGAACGATCCTGCAGCAGGGAAATAGAACTCGTATTGAATCGACTGCACAGCGAACGGCTGCAACTGCAACGTCTTACTATCGGTCGCGCGATTCGCCGCCAGAGGGACGCTACCGGCGGGAAGTTGCCAGAAGACGTCAACGAGACGTTGTTGAGCGGTTGGATTGCTGATCACGACATAACCACGGTAGGTCTGTCCCGTGACATACTCTTTCGGCTCAACGGGTTGCTCCGACTTACTACGGAGACTGGCGTCGTTGACTGATTCGAATCGCTGTCCGATCAGAATGGTGCTTGGTTGATCAAGGATGTCGAGCTCCTGAAGTCGTTTGGTGACAACGGCAACCGCATGCTCCGGTGCGTAATCCTGATCGGCCTCGGTCGGTAACCCGACCTCACCAGGACTCAGTGGCAGTCCACTCATCGCCAACGCAACCAACGCGGCATGTCGATTCGTCACCGGGCGAAGCAGATGACTGGACACTTGCGGTGCCCGATCCGATTGTCCTGCGATATCCGACCAAAATGGATTGATGGGAATCAAACCGCTTGGAGACGGTCCACCTACTGTTCGCACTCGATCCCAATGGCTTTCGGCCCACTGTTTGGTGGAATCGAGATTACGGAAAAAAGCGATACCTCCTCCACCGCCGCCGATGTCGCCAGAAATTCGACCACCAAACATCGCTCGCCCTCTTCCACCGCCGCCACGCCCGGGCGCTTCTTCAGCCAGGCTCATTCTCCGCCGGCTCAGACTCTGCCGGCCTGATGCTAGGTCCTTAAGAGCGAGTGCCTCGGACTCTGTTTTGGCTTCCCCGAGTTGTCGGTAATAGGCATCGGCCGACCCTCCGCCACCCGGACCGATCGCGAAACTGGATGTTTTTAAGGCGCTCTCAATTCCTCTTCGAACGGCGGCGTAGTTCTCATCTTGGCTTGCAACCACATCCCTTAGCTCACGAACAATACTCTCCCGCAGTTCAGGTACTCGCATCGCCAGCAACGCTCGTTCAGCAGCGTTCAATTGATTGTATTGCCACAGTGATGCGTATCGATCGAGTGGTTCTTCCAACAACCATGCATCGATGAATTGCTTTTCTTTCTTGTTTGCCAGGTACGTTGCGACGACTTGGTCAAAGAAGGAATGATCATGGAAATACAAGAATAGATGGAGCTCATGGCTAGCCAAGCGTGAGTAGGCTTCCAATTTGCCAGCGTCATCTAGCGTATGCCAAGTCGCCAACGCATCAAATTCACTCATCCGTGGATCGGAAACGAGCGTCTTATAGAGTTTCCAGAGATCAGCAACAGAAGCATAAACTTGCAACTGAGCTGACCCGAGACTTTTCAGGTCGAGTGGTTCTTTGGATGAAGCAACGAGGACGCCTCTTTCAAAGGAGTACGGCGTATCGGCGGATAAAGAACTGGCCAAACGCAAGTCTCGCGTTTCCGCTTTACCTAGTTCATCTGTGACGACCTTCTGCACAATCGTGGCTGGATCACACGCGATGATCTGCAACACGGGTAGTCCATCCAACGCATCGGCAGGAATCGTAACTACTCCGTTTTCATCGGGCGTCAGGTTCGTGAGAACCACGCCGGGATCGGCAAGAAAATCAAAATCGGACGTCGTCGCGGCAGCTTGTTGCCTTGCACTCTCTGCTGCCATTTCTCCAATCATGGCGCTGTCGGGCGCAGGAGATGCGGGTATCGCTTGACCCGGACGGGCCATCTGAGACTGATTGGACGTTTCTTCCGTTACCCAAGGGTTCAAGATCACGCTGGGTTGCGGCAACATCACGCCGGGATATTTATTCGCGTACTTTCGACGCAGGACGTATTGATACTCATCGCCTAAACGAAGATCACTCACGTAACCACTGCGAGGCCACGTCACGCGGCGGCCATCCAGCGATGGCAGAGACAGATGGAGTTGTCCAATCGGTGCTGTCTGCTCAAAGAAACGCGAGCCATAAAGATGGACGCGCGCCAATGATGTCTCGCCGGACAACTGAATCTTCAATCCGGATGCATCACGCGTGATCGATGCGATACCAAGCGGAACCGCTGGTGAAAGCTCGCGATGCCGACTGTACCCAGTTGCAACCGTCTCACGTTCCGGTCCGTCTACAACGACTACTCGCCGGGCCTTACCGGTATCTCGATCGATCAGATGGTAGTCGCCGCCGGCAAGCTTACCGATAGCCAACATCCCGTCGGTGAATTCCAGACGGTCACTGAAATCAACGTGGTAGCTTCCTTCTCGTAATTCCAAAAGCCGATAGCGTTTTCCGGCGATCTCTGCAGGGATGACCAGGGGCAAGCGAACCGGCCGGTCGGCCAGAGTGTGGATAACATCGGGCCAACGAACTTGGTCCAAAACAAGATCGCGTTCGTGACGGATTCCACCTGGAATCGCGAAGGAAACTCGCGTTGCCCCTTTAAGTTCTCCCAGTTGCACTCGACCGTTATCGTCAGACTGCAATGTCTGGTCGACCGCTGCAGAACGCGCTTCGGTTGTGACTTGGATCTGTACGGTTGCTCGTGGAATGAGCTCCCCGTTTCGCCCTCGTACTTCCAGCACGAAGAGATCACCATCGCGTGTAAGAAAGGCGTCGTATGGAAAGCTCGTCCGGCGAATACCGGCGACATCCCAGCTGCGACTTACCGATAGTGTTCGTTCCTTACCATCGGCCAATCCGTCGACCCGACCAGATAACACTGCGCTCAAATTGGACAATCGAGCCGGAACGCGCATCGGAACAACGAGCTCGCCATCCTGTGTCAATTCCAGGTCATCAATCTGTGTTGTCGTTGCAAGACCGTCTAAATCCGTTGCTGACAAGGTCACAGAAACATCGGTAAGCGTTTCGATGGCGATGGGTGTGGAAGCCAATCGCAACTGTGGTCGAATCAGTAATTCAGCCTGGCCGCCGCTTTGCAAAAGAGTGCGATCCAAGTGCATACCCGCGAGCAGACGATAACTCTCGCGAAGATGTTGGAACTTCACCTGCGTAGCGATTTCACCGTCACTGATAATCGCACGCCTATCCACGCGCTCCATGACAGGAGGAAGCAGAACCCTGCCGTCTTCATCGGCAATGAACTCACGAGATCCGACCCACATGGTCGCACCCGGAATCGGTTCTCGACTTTCATCAACGATGGAGAATACCATTCCATTGGCATCTTCCGTTTGCACGTAGTTGATCGCTCCACGGCGAACCAGTGCGCGTGCACGGATTCCTTTTCCAACCAAATCGACAATCCAAACTCCGCGGCCTTCAATCTCGGAAAGCGTCAGTTTTTCACGATGCCGTCTAACCGCGGGTTGCGAATATTCGACCGTACGTTCATAGGTCGCAACCAGACCGTCCAAGTCGAGGTCCGTTCCAATTGGCTTGTCACGAGTTCGGTAATAGGACGCAGTGTTGATTTCATAGATTCGAATGACCAGCTCTTGGACATTCTTTACGTCGACGAGCAATTCGGTTGGTTGATTCGGATCGAATCGAAGCGGATTCTCATCGGACAAACGCACCTGCACCGCATCGCGGAGCGTCTTCCGCTGCGAAGCGGACAACATCTTGTACCACTGCTCATCACTGCCCACGCCTGCCAACAACTTCGTCTCGGCAAAAACGATGCGCAAGTACTCAGGCTTGAGCACTTTTGTAAAGCCATCGTAGTTATCGGCGTCACGAAGAAAGTGCTCTAGATGTCGGCGAACAACTGGCTCTTCATTTCCGATGGGCGGTAGCATCGCCACATCCATGAAATTGTCCGACAACTTCGCTTGTTGACCGCCGCGGCGATTCCACTCCGGAGCAATGATCGGGCTGACACGTGGAAGTTCCAAGTAACGCATCAAGAGTTCGCGATCGTAAATACCGCGAGTCAGATTGGCCTCAAGCAGACGAAAGGCGGCGGCTGCTTTCATGCTGTTGTAGCTTGCCGGCAGTGTCTGCAGATACTCTTCGACTCTCGATAGGTAGTCGATTCTTACGGCTGGTTGCTGACTGATGTCCTCGTCAGCGCTCGGACGCATCCGTCGCAGCTTTGCCGCAACGAAACGGTTGTCTTGTGCGATTGATTCAATCGCCGTGCCAACGCTGTTAAGTTCCTTGAGCGTCAGAAACGCATGCGCTTTCAAATCGCCGAATCGGCGTTCGTTCGGGCGCCTGGACTGCAGCTCTTTGATGACCAAGTCGTCAAGATTGGCGACGTATGGGCCCGAGACACGATTCAAAAAATCTCGAAGACTGATCGAGTAACCGGCGGTTTCTCCTTTTAGAAATCGCTCAGCAAGGAATTGGATCCCAACCGGCTTCAATGCATCATTTCGTTGCAGAGCTTCTTTCACCAAGCGATCAAGTTGCAGCAAACCTGGATCGAATTGGCTTGGAAACCGCCGTTGGTTCTTGGTTGCCGGTGCTGTGTGGTCCAACTTGATCCCAAGACGTCGAACCAAGTGATCGATGGTGCGCTGGGGCGACTGGCTGTACGTCAGCAACCGTTGCCGATCCGTCATCGCCACGATGACAGAGGTCTCACGTCCGTTTCGATCCGCGAGCCAGTCCCGCAGCATCGTCTCACTTCGTTCGAGCTCGCCGATACTCTGAAAGTGGAGGCAATGATAGAAGTAGTAGTCATCCGTTCCCGGGATGAGCTCAGCGAGTTTCGCCTGACGGTCTTTCGCTAACGCAAAGTCTTCCATCCAGCTGATCGTTTGGCCATCGGCCGACCCACAGAACGAGATTGCTGCCAGGATCAGAAAAAAACACCGAATGCGGCGGTTAGACACCGAAAAACGTCGACAAGGATTCATTGGGTGCACCAAATAACTCGTTCGAAGAGAGGGACGGCAACACAGTTTCAGGAGGTTAACGAACAAGTTGCCAGCTTCTTAGGCTCACTCCATTCTGTGGCAAATCAAAATGGGATACGAGAAATTTGTCGAAAAATCGACACGTCGAAGACACCCATTCTGGTGGTGATCCGGGTGGTCCTTCATCCGCGGTCTGGCCGGTAGCGACTCAGGATGAATTTGTATAATTCCCGCGAAAACCAACGTACCTCATTGGAATGACCGGTCATGCCTTCGATCTTTTCAAAAATCATCGCTAAGGAGATTCCTGCAGATATCTTGCATGAGGACGACCTTTGTTTGGCCTTTCGCGATATCAACCCGAAGGCTCCGACGCATTTTCTGGTGATCCCCAAAAAAGAAATCGTGTCGATGGCGGAAGTCACAGACGAGGACGAGGAAATCCTGGGCCGGTGCTTGGTGGTCGCATCCAAGGTTGCTGCAGCAGAGGGATTAGAAGCAGGTTACCGCCTGGTCGCGAATACACGCGACGACGGCGGCCAAGAAGTTCCTCACTTACATTTTCATGTACTCGGTGGCCGACCGTTGACTTGGCCACCCGGTTGAGCCGCTCATGCCGCAATTCGAATACTTGCGATCCCGTCTCGATCACCTTGACCAAGAACATCGCCGACGTCGCCTGTTGCCTCGTCAGATAGAGGGCACGCGGCTGATCACCGAAGATCGATCGTTGCACAATTTCGGAGGCAACGATTACCTCGGCCTTGCTGCGGAATGCGTTGGTGCCTCAAGCAGTGGTAGCGGTGCTAGCGCGCTGGTGTGTGGATGGACGGAATCACATCAACAGTTGGCCGATCAACTAGCCCGCTTCGAAGCAACCGAAGCAGCTGTTGTCTTTCCAAGTGGCTTCGCTGCGTGTATCGGAACGATCGCGACGTTGGCCGAAGACGGTGACCTAATTCTCAGTGATGAATTGAATCACGCTTCGCTGATCGATGGTTGCCGACTCTCGCGTGCCCAACGAATCATCTATCCCCATCGAGATACGGATTCTGTCGAACAGACACTCAAGTCCATGCGAGACAGGTTCAATCGAGTCTGGATTCTGACGGATGCCGTTTTCAGCATGGATGGGCATCTGGCTCCACTTCCGCAGTTGGCCGACCTCGCTGAACGATATGATTCGCACTTGCTGGTGGATGAGGCACATGGCACGGGTGTGTTAGGGACGGCCGGCCGCGGTGCATGCGAGTCCTTGAATGTGAAAGACCGTGTGTCTGTTCGAATCGGGACTCTAAGCAAAGCCGTTGGTAGTCAGGGTGGATTCGTAGCCGGGCCCAGTCTTGTCATTGACTATTTAATCAATCGTTGTAGGACGTTGATCTACAGTACGGCACTTGCACCGGCTTCTGTGCAGGCCGCTACATCGAACCTACAGAAGATTGAGAATGAACCAGATAGACGCGAACGGCTCCATCGTTTAGCGGTTCACGTCAGAGAACGGCTCGGCCTACATTCCGCCGAGCAAGAAAAGAGCGTTCCGATCATTCCCGTCATCCTTGGGGAAGATGCCCGAGCACTCGATGCTGCTCAAAAACTCGCAGAGCTTGGTTTCTATGTGCCGGCCATTCGACCCCCGACCGTCCCTAAAGGTTCAGCACGACTACGCATTTCGCTGTCGGCAACACACGATCCAGCAGACGTCGACACACTGTGCGATCACTTGCTCACATGCGTCTGATTTGCCTGACCGTTCAGCGACTCGTTGTTTCCGAAGAGGAATAAAAGAGCTTGTGAATGGGCGTTAATTCCATCGACCACCGCAACCGTTCAGCATCTGCTGATAATCCCACAGCTTGGAACTGATCAGCAAGCGTTTGTGTCGGCCCAGGTTGGAGCACCAGCGGCATCGCACTTAGCCGTTTTTCCCACTGTTCGGCGGAGCGTTTTACGTCTGGTGGCGATGCCGTTCGCCAAAGCAACGCTTCCGCCAGCAGAGCGATTTCGCGCCGCTCACTTTGACGCAGTTGCTTGAGGACCGTGATCGCATCGTTGCGTTTGGCTGACGAAATAAGCCAACTGGCTGCCACGAGTCGAACCGCCTCGGAAGAATCGGTAAGTCTTGGTGCAGCTTGCTCCACAACGCCTGACGCCGATACGCCTCTTTTCCATGCAATGGGAAGCCACGCGATCACAACCGGTGGTAGCGGCCGACGATCCAGTTGCGATACCAGATTGATTGCGATCTCACTTCGGCCACTCCGCAACGCGGCGTTCGCGGCCAACATCGTGATCCACTGCTGCCGCCAGACCGCAGGTCGTTGTTCTAGGATGGCACGCAGTTTTGTCAGTGACGTCGCGTAGTCACCCGCAGCGTAGAGATCGACCATCGGCTGTTCCAATTGCTTGAACCCAGCCGATTGAATCCAGATCACTCGGTCCGGTGAAATCTGGGTTAGATCCGTGGAATCGATCCGTTCGATCTCGAGTACCTGAGCGTCATATCGATTCACTTTGCCGACAATTGTCTGGATGCCTGGAGCAAACCACGAATCACTGACATCATTGGAAGTCGATAGACGCGGTTGCAACCAGACACGATCAGCCGCCACATTTCGACTCGCGGTCGCGTTGTTCCCGTTGGCATTGGCTTCAGTTGTGTCTTGAGCTTGCGCGATTCCGCTGATCATCGATAAGCACAGCAAAACCGTTGCTTGAAAACGTACGCGAAAGCCGTCGCAATCGCTGAACAGAATTAGGCGGTTCAAATCAGATCCTTCGATGCCGTTAGTTCGGCGCCAACGTTCGAACGTTGATGTAGCGATACTGCCCAAGGTTCTGCGAAGCGAGCGTTCGCAAGAAACTGTCGACCGGCGCTCCAGGGTCGGGCCCGAATTCAATCGCGTGAATCGTCGCTCCAACACTATCAGCCAGACTCTTGATGTCTCGCAACTCAGAAGAAGAAAGTCGTGGGATCCGTGCATCGGTCAGAAAAAAGACGACATCCGGACCCATTCGCAATGCCATCTTCAAGGCTGATTTGTGTTCTGTCCCACCGAACGCTTGAATCGAACGAATATGAGTTTCGGCCAACTGACGATAGGAATCCTCGCCAGGGATCATCTGCAATGGCAATCCCGACAATTTGAAAGGAGACGGTTTGTCATTATAGAAAATCAGTTGGAATTGTTGCCGATCAGTGAGCGTGCGCAAGCTGCGGATCAATTCCGACTTTGCCGAGCGAAGTGGACGACCGCCAAATCCATTCATACTGTCCGAACGATCAAAGACATAGACGAAGCGAGATCCGCTCCCGGAAATTCCAAATAGCGTCGTCGTCGACTGCTCGGAATCACCGACGGTATTGCCCGTCCCGTCTCCCGCGAACGCATCGCCATCAAGTTCGGTTTCTCCGGCGAGTCCCGTTCCCGAAACCGTCGAGGGTGTCGATTCCATGGCTTCCAAAACACCAGCCAGATCGATTGGCGGTGCGAGGTCCGCCGGAGGTGCCGCGGCCGCCGAAGCACTGGATTCCGCCGCAGCTTGCTCCGTTTGCGCCGTTTGAACTTCACTGGCATCGATGTATCGATCCCGATCTGGCATGCGATGGACGAGAGCAATGCCGACGGGCCGATCCGACTCTTCGCCCGTTCCGGTCGGTTGACGCGTCCAGACCAACCCGGCTGTCGTGAGAATGACGACATGCATTAGAAGCGACATCAGCAATGCGGGTGTCGTGCGGTCCGGGATCGATAGTTCCTCATCGATGTCCGCCGAACGGGTCTCTTTGCCGGGCTGCGGATCATTCGATTTGGTGGGTTTTTCACTCATAGCGGCGCTCCACGGGCCGAGACACAAACGCCAATAAATGGCAGACGCTTCTCAGGATCGGCGAATCCAATTAGTCTATCGCCTAATAAAGTCTAAACCCAAATCGCCAACAGCAATGTCGCGGGGAGAAAAACGTCGTGAGCAACGCTCGATACCTCTTTACTAGTGAATCGGTCAGCATGGGCCACCCCGACAAATTGGCTGATCGTATTTCTGACAGCATTTTGGATGCGTTGCTCGAGCAAGACCCCACCAGCCGAGTCGCTTGTGAGACCATGGTAACGACCGGTATTGCCATCATCGCGGGCGAGATCAGCACCAAGGCCCAAGTCAATTACTCAGAAATTGTCCGGAATACGATTAACGAAGTCGGATACACCGACGACCACATGGGCATCTGTGGTGACACTTGCTCCGTGATGGTTTCGATCGATGCACAGAGTCCAGACATTGCACAAGGTGTCGACTCAGATGATGCCAAGGGTAAAGAGATCGGTGCCGGTGACCAAGGTCTGATGTTCGGCTACGCCTGCAAGGACACACCCGAATTGATGCCGCTCCCGATCGCACTTTCGCATCGGATCATCAACCGTTTGACTGAAGCACGCTTCAACAAGGAAGTCTCTTGGTTGCGGCCGGACAACAAAAGCCAAGTAACCGTCGAATATGAAGGCACGACTCCCGTACGTATCGATACCGTCGTTGTTAGTGCACAACATGATGACGATGTCACGAATGAAGAAATCCACAACTTCATTCGTGACAAGATCATTCTGCCTGAGTTGCCCGAAGGGCTGGTCAAAGGTGACATCAAGTTCCACATCAATCCGACGGGCAAATTCGTTGTTGGTGGTCCGCATGGCGACTGTGGCTTAACCGGACGCAAGATCATCGTTGACACCTACGGTGGATGGGGTCGACATGGCGGTGGTGCGTTCAGTGGCAAAGACTCGACCAAAGTTGACCGATCTGCTGCTTACATGGCGCGGTATGTTGCCAAGAACATTGTCGCCTCGGGGCTCGCAGAGCGATGCGAGGTACAACTCGCTTACGCGATTGGAGTCACTGAACCTGTCAGCGTTCATGTTGACACCGAAGGTACGGGAAAGATCGATGACACTCAGCTCTGCGATCTCGTTCGCGAACATTTTCCGCTGACACCGGCTGGAATCATCGAGCATTTACAACTGAGACGCCCAGTCTTTAAGGAAACCACAGCTGGCGGTCACTTCGGTCGAAGCGGTGACTCATTCACCTGGGAAGAGACCGACAAGGCGGAAGCACTTGCAGCCGCAGCCGGGGCTCTTGCGTCAGCTTGAGCGGTCGAACCGACGTGCAATTGGTCTGGGTCACCGACCCGCATTTAGACCACACCGAAGAGACGGTCTGGCAAACTTGGATTGAATCCATCGCCTCGCACGGGGCGAATGGCGTCGTCATCACCGGAGATATCTCCGAGGGTGACGACGTCGTTGTTCAACTTCAGCGACTCGCCGGATCACTGAACCTGCCAATCTATATCGTGCTCGGTAATCACGATTTCTATCATTCATCGATTGGCAAAACGCGTCAGCGCGTGATTCATCTGACGCGTGAACGAGCAAACCTTCATTATCTCACGGACCTTCACTCAATCCTCTTGGATGATGAAGGTTTGATCGCGCTGGTGGGCGAAGATGGATGGGCCGATGCAACCGAAGGTGATTACGAAAATTCAACGATTCAACTTAACGACTTTCGACTCATCGAGGACTTTCAAAACGAAGACGCGACCCAACGCAAACAGCATTTGCATCGACTAGGTGAGGAATCAGCCGAACGCCTTCGGGAAAAACTCGAATCGATTCCTCCTGCCGCTAAGCAAGTCATCGTCGCTACGCACATCCCACCTTTTTGCGAATCGTGTTGGTACGAAGGAAAAACAACCGATGCGAATTGGGCTCCGTTCTTTGTCTGCGGACAAGTTGGCAAGTTGCTGATCGAGCATGCGAACCGTCGAGCCGATCAGTCCTTCACCGTGCTGTGTGGGCATACGCACCACGATGGCATCGCTCGAATATCCGATAACTTGGTTGTTTACACAGGTGCGTCGACCTACGGTCAACCATGCATCGAAGCGATGATCCACGCATCCGCCGACGATGTACGATTCGAACGACAGGCTTGAACCGTAAACTCTCTTGGTTACGAGCACGGTTTAGCTTTTCTGTTCGCTCCACAGCGCAAGCAGTTCGATCAAGTGTTCGACGGCTTCAACCATTTCGTCCAAACACGCGAATTCAGTTACAGCGTGAATGTTGTGTTGCCCACTGGAAAGATTCGGCGTCGGGAGACCTTTCTCGGTCAATTGACTGCCATCGGTTCCACCCCGGATGATCGCACTCGTCCAATCCCGTCCCAGGCTTTCGAACGCTTGCTGCGCAAGCGCAACGGCCTCTGGCAGTTTGGCGAGTCCCTCGCGAAGATTCCGATACTGCTGCCGTACTTCCACATGTGCTTCAAGTCCCGGCATCGATTCGGCGACGCGATTGGCCGTCGCTCGAATCAGATCCGCATAGTCTTCCAAATCCTTGGTTTCGAACGATCGAAGGATCAACTCAACGGACGCTTCGCCCACTCCGCCAGTGACCCCGTAAGGATGAATGAAGCCCGCACGATCCTCTGTCGTCTCGGGAGTCATGTTCTCGCGGGGCAGGGCAGTGACAAAATCGCTAACTGCTCGAAGAGCATTCACCATGCGATCTTTCGCGATGGCAGGATGAATGTTGTGCCCCACAAACCGCACGACAGCAGCATCAGCGGAAAACGTCTCGACATCGATCACCCCAGCGCCGCCTCCGTCCAGGGTGTACGCGACCATCGCACCCAGTTTCTCCAAATCAATCTTGTCCGTTCCGTGTCCAATCTCTTCGTCACACGTGAACAAGACACGAACAGGACCGTGAACAAGATGGGGATTCTCTATCAGTGTGTGAGCCAATTCCATGATGATGGCGACGCCTGCTTTGTCATCTCCACCTAACAGCGTGTTTCCATCAGTCGTGACGAGGGTCTTTCCCTTCAGTGCAGACAACTCATGACAGTCATCCGAGCTGATAATCGAACCTGACGGCAGCTCGATGTCGCCTCCGGGATAGGACTCGATCACCTGCGGATTGACATCCATGCCAGGAGATTCCGGACTCGTGTCAACGTGGGCAACCAGAGCAACGGTTGGACTTGTGTCGCCATCCGTTGCTGGAACGGTTCCCCAGACCAACGCGTTTTCATCCTGGTGAGCATCCGTGATCGTCATTTCGCGCAACTCATCAGCCAACACGTTGCCGAGCTCACGCTGACATTCACTACTCGGATAGGTCTCGGATCCCGGATCCGCTGGCGTTCCGATACGCACATAACGCAAGAAACGATCCAAGAGCCGTTGGCGATTCACGACAACGCGTTGTGTAGGTTGCTCTGTAATATCTTGATCCACGTCAGCTTCCTCGATTCAGTTTCAATCAGGCCGGATCCGGGAATGGCCTTCCGCCCTATCATCTTACCGCCAAATGCTCCACGATAACCGTGAGAGAACGATACACTGTGGGGAGATGCTTCGATGAAGCGATTGCTAACACGAGGAGGGCAGTGATGGCGGAACGCGTCGCACATTTGGTCTTTGATGTTGAGAGTGTTGCCGATGGTGAGCTGATTTCGAAAGTGCGTTACCCCGGCGCGAACTACAGCCCCGCGGAAGCAATTGCGACGTACCAAGATGAACTCATGGAACAACGGGGAACGACTTTTATTCCTCATACGTTCCAGATCCCAACCGCTGTGGTGATCGCCAAAGTTGCTAAGAACTATGAACTGTTAGATATCGTCTCGTTGGATGAGCCGGAATTCCGACCGCACGTGATCTCCGAGAACTTTTGGCGCGGCTGGGAACTGTACCGATACCCGCAATGGGTGACATTCAACGGTCGCAGCTTCGATGTTCCTTTGATGGAGTTGGCTGCGTTCCGGTATGGAGTGCCCGTTCCGGCCTGGTTCAAATCCGACGGCTACAAGACACCTAGGAATCGTTACAACTCGGATGCACATCTAGACCTTCAAGACTTGTTGATGAATTACGGAGCGGCCCGCTGTAATGGCGGACTGAACCTGATGGCTCAATTGCTCGGGAAACCGGGCAAGATGGACCTGACCGGAGATCAAGTCCAACAGCAATTCGACTCAGGCAACAAAATGGCCATCAGCGACTATTGCCGCTGCGATGTCTTGGACACCTATTTCGTTTTTCTACGAACGCAAGTGCTGGTCGGCAATCTAACGTTAGAAGACGAATTGAAACGAATTCAGCAAACACGTGAGTGGATCGAGGAGCGATCCGACAGCTGCGAAGCCTACGCATCGTACCTGCAGTGCTGGAGCGATTGGATCAATCCCTGGAAGGAGCAGGCGATTTCCGTCTGAACCGCTCCCGTAGCGGATGAGGCGACAAGTTGTTTGCGCCCTTCTCTTGATCGCAAAGGTAGCGGCATACGCTACGATCGGCGGAGCGATCGGCGACTATCGTCATGCGAAGCATGAGCTCGATTCGTGAAACATCCGTGGCGTGAAACGCGTGCTGGCAGATCTCGCCTTTACCCGGCAGCCCGCTGAAGGGTAGTGTCCGAAGCAATCCCGAGCGATCCGCTCGAGCCTTCACCCTCAAAGAATCCGGATCGATGGCTAGACACGGATGTCTCTGCCGAAATATGAATCCGTCTGGCGCTATCGCGTTCATGCTTGGGTGGATTTGCGCTCTGACATTTTCAATTGCAAGCGCACAAGAAACGGATTTGATCGATCTTCGCGTGCAATTGGAATGGCGTGCGAAGCAATCCTGCTACTGGAAAACTCAATTCGAGATCATTGGCGACGGTGCATCGGGCGAGATTAGCGACGTATCCGATGTTGGAGAAACGGATCTCGCTGGTTCAATGGATCAACCGAACGGACCGGCGAGCCTGCTGATCCAACCTCGATTTTTGCAATCGAGTGGAAAAGTCGAATTCCGTATTCGCGGGCATCGAGATGCCAAGTTGATCATACGCAGCTCTCGATTCGAGCCTACAGAAAACTCGGCGATCCAGCACTTACCGTCACGAGAGATTCCACTCCGTGACTTGGTTGATTCAGGTGAGCTTTTCTCGGATGAGAATCGATCGGCGGACGATGACACTCCATTTTGGGCGATAACTCGCGTGCCGAACGATGGCCTGCGATTGGAAGGCCTTCCTTCTGGTCAGACGGTCTCGCCCGGGCAAGCGTTGAATTATTCCATTCGATGCAACTCACTTTTGCCTCACGCATCCAAACAACTCACGCTTCACTCTTCGCTGATTCGCGTTCAAGACGGTAAGACGGTCAGTGCGACGCGGCAGATCGTTCGCATCGACGCCAATGGCAACAGCCAACCCATGGACATGTCGATCCAAGCGCCGAAAAAAGCCGGTGTCTACGAGGTGCGGACCTTGTTGGTGCAAGAGGATGAAAACATTTGGTCACGGATTCGACGTCGCGACATTTCGCTGCTGCAAATGGGCCAGCCACTGATCGTGGATGGTCCCGTCGATTCGCTCCGAACAGATCGCTGGCAGCGTGTTGGTGAGATTCGAGCCATTGAATCGACTTGGTCCGTCAGCCAGTGGATCCCACCCTCGCGGTTCATTCCTGGATCTGAACAGACACCTAATCCTCCACCGCTTCCAAACAAGACATTCCAGGGTGAAACAGTCTCAATTCTCTCCCCAGATGAGTCTTTTCAGTCGGTTCTTCCTGTTCTTGATCGATCACGACCGCATCGAATCACGCTGCGACTGGCCCAAGATCGCGCGATTCGCTTACAGATACAACTGAAACATCGTCATCAACCCGACGCAACGTTTACGATCTCGCAAGAAGCCGTCGCGGATCCGAATCAACCGTGGCTTCTCTATAGCTGGGTCCACTATCCCAACTCAGAACCGAAAATCTCCATTACGAATCTCGGAGCCGAATCGGCCGCAATTGAATCGATTGCCGTCGACGCCGGTCCGATTCAACTCGGATCCATTCGTTCGGACTCCGATCAACTGGGTTTTTCCGATCAACTGGGTTTTGATGAAACAGCGACGAATGAGGCGATTCCCGCCTCATCCATTTCCTTTGAGACTGATGACCGACCGAGTCACGAGGCAATCTTATGCATCTCGCGAGAGGATTGGGTCGCACTCTGGAGTGTGAACCCAGTTACCGGGCGACGTGACTTTGATGAAACAACTCTCTTCGCACACCAAGTCTGGACGGCTTCGCACCGACTGGCAAACTATGCGAAAGAACAGAACTTCACCGGTGTCATGCTCCCGGCAGATGACACAGCCCTTGAGCCAGACGATTCGTTTGGGATCGCTAGGCAAATTAGTGTGACCAGCTCGGCGCTGAGCGTTTTCGAACATGAACGCTTGCAAGTCTATGTGTCGCTGCAACCAAAGCGCTTGATTCAAGCTTTGGAATCCTCCCTTCGCTTACAGCCTCGACTTGCCGAACCGTTGACCCGAGACGAACAGGGCCATAGCGAACAGTACCAGTTGTTGGATCCCAACGTGCAACGCGTTCTCGCCACAGCCATAGCGCGACGGGACTCGCAGTACGCCGAATACACTTCGTACGCAGGTCTCGGCTTGGTGTGCGAGCGTGGTAGCCACCTACAAATACCCGAAAGGGTCGAGCGTGACGCATCGATCTTAGTTCGATTTGCCGAGTCACAGAACTTAACAGCGATAACACTCGAAAACCCAGACTGGTTTACGCAGCAGGATCCCAAAGTCTTCAACAGCTGGTTTCAGAATCAAGTCATGCAGGCGTTCGGCACGTTGACTCAGTCGCTCGTGTCGCGTCCAGCCATGCTGTTGGTACCAGCAGATGAAGTCTTACCTTGGATGGATGGATCGCATCACGGCTGGTCACTAACTCCGACCATGAGGTACGGAGACAGCCAGATCCTCAAAGATCAGGATCACCTCGAAAAACAACTTTCCAGTCTATCGGCGAAGGATCTCAAATCGCCGAAGACGCTCTTGATTCGCGCATCGGGTAGAGCGAACGGTGAGAGCCAAACGCGTCCTTCGTGGCACGTCGATGTCAGTCGCCTGATTGATACTTTCGAACCGACGAGGGTCCTTATCGAGAACAGTGTTGTTGGTTCTCAGCTCAACGAACAACAACGCCAACTCCTGGGCGCTTTCACATCACTTCCGCCTGCTCCGCTAGAGGTCGTGCAGGGTCCTGACCCAACGAGTCAGACGGTATTGGTCAGGTCCACGTTCGCCGCAGGCCGCTTGTGGGTGTCGGTGACCAGCCGCGTTCCGTGGCCGACGGATCTGGATTTGGAAACATCCGGGCCAGCTAGATGGAGCGAAAACACAGACGCTCAACTTCAACAACGTAGCCAGACCCGAATCCGAATTACCGTCCCCCCCGGTCAAGTGGTCGTTCTAAACGCGGAAACACGCGAATCCGAAGCGGTTCGATTGGTCGGTTGGACATCTCGAGTCAGTGGGGGGATCGATACGCTGCAGCAGATTAAGCAACAGGTCACCTCCGTCGTTGAGCGAATTGCCCAATTGTCCGAGCTAGAGCCGATCGACCAGCCAAGAAATGGAGATTTTGAGAACTCGGGTAATATGGGGCTGGTAGGCTGGTTACACGCTCAGTACCCGCCGGGCTGTGTCAAAGTCGACGACCAACAATTTGCGAACGGCAAACAATCGATTGTTCTAACGACGGATCCCAAAACATCGAACCGAACATGGATCGTCAGCGAGACCATGTCCCCGCCCACCACTGGCCGATTGGCAGTCTCGTTAAGCTGCCGAAGTGAGTCACAGGAGAACGCGATGCCGCATCGATTAAAAGTGTCAATCGAAGCAACGCGTGAAGGTCGTCCGATCCGATTCACGAAAGAAGTGGAAGTGCCTCGCACGGGTCACTGGATCACTCAACAGGCCGTGCTTGAGGCCGATGGTATTCAAACCGGCGAGGTTGATTCGCTCCGGTTGACGATCGACAGTCTTTCCGTTGGGCGGGTCTGGATTGACGACGTCCAACTTCACTCACGATTCGCAACTCAGCAAGAACGTGAGGAACTGCAGAGCCTGGCATTTCTTGCCGTACAAGGTTTGCAACGCGGTAACTTGGCACCAGCAGGTCGCCTGTTACAGAACCCTTGGGCAAGGCATGTCCTTTCGCTCAAACAAGTCAAACAACCGGCACCTGTCACGCAGGCTGAACCTCAAGAAGAGGAAACGCCCGGCGTGGCCGAGCGCATTCGAACTTGGCTTCCAAGGCCGTTGCGTTTCTAGTCTTGTTGAACGACTCCCCTTCGGAGAAGCGACATGCGACGATGGTTACAACGAATTGCAATCGTGTTTATCTGTCTAGTTGTGTTGGGGATGGGGACGTATTGGTGGGCGCTAAATAAAACAAAGCATGTGCCTGAATTCTATGCGCGGGCGATGGATTCCACCCCGGAAAGCACGGAAGAAGCAAGTCGCTTGTTAACTGCCGGTGTTGAGCAATTGCAAAGCGATGTCGCTCAAGAGGGTTCTTGGTGCGCACGATTTAGTGCGGCAGAGATCAATGCATGGTTGATTGAAGAGTTGCCAAAGAAATTTCCGCAGCTTTCAGCGAAAGGCGCGAGTGAGCCGCGTATTGTTATTGAAGACGGCCGATTACTGGCCGCCGTTCGGTACCGCAATAGTCGCTTCGACACGGTCATTTCGTGCGAAATGAAAGTCGAGTTGACCGAAGAACCCAACATGCTCGCTTTGCAGGTGAACCAACTCAAAGCGGGCGCACTGCCGCTTCCGCTCAGCAAGTTCTTACGAGGCATCACGAAAGAAGCCGCCAAGGGCGACATCGACATTCGTTGGGATGAGACGGATCAAGGTCCGATCGCTCTGGTGACTGTTCCCAGCGAGCACCCCAATTACGTGTTGAATCCTGTCATTGTCGAATCCGTCACGCTGGTCGAAGGTGGTTTGGTTTTGTCCGGTCACACGGGTCCTCAAGCCATGGATGACTATCAGCCAAGCGGTCCCGTCCATCAATTCGTTTCCTATCGTCACGGCGAGAAACGAAGAAACCAACCATCGCAGTTGTCGTCCAGACGCGATGATTCAGGGACGGAATTTCGATAAATCTCCAGCTCGGCCGTCCGCTCCGCTTGGTTCACCTCCCATTGGAGCGTCACATGAAGATGTGTCTCTGTTGCCATCTCGCACGTTTTATGATCAGTGGGTTGAAACGTCCCAGTCAGCACACGCGTAACGACTCCGCGATCGCCACTGATCGGCCCTTCGTAATCGAGGTATCGAATTCGATGATCGGCTAATTGAAGCACTGGCAAGATGACGGGATCGTCGAAAGACTCCAGGGGTGATGTCGACCACGTTTGCAGCGCTTCACCACCCTGTTCGAACATCCAATCAAAGTGGTGCTGATCACTCCGTTGGAAAGCGGCTGTGACTTCATGATGGAGAACGACAAAGCGTCTCCTATGCTTGCCATTCATTCGAGAATCTCGATGAGCGATTCACTTAACCTTACTTTGCAGCAGCCTGGTAGCTGCGACGGAGTTCGGGATCAAGATTTGGATTGGTTAGCAAGATGTACTTCGCTCGTTTCTTAGACTGATCCGTTTGTCCGATCGCCGCCAGCAACTTAATCGCTTCCAACTTGGCCGTGTGCCAAAGATCGCTACCCTTTGTTGTGCCTGCCGCCAATTGATCCCACCACTTGATCGCTTTTTGACGCGCTTCTGATTGACGGCTTGAACCGAGCAAGGTTGCCAGACGTTTTAAAGAATCTGAAGAATCCGGCGATGTCTCAATCAAAGACTCAGCCGTGGCAATCGCTTGCACGGTGTTGTTCTGCCAAAGCAAACGCTCTACGAGATCGACGGAAGGAGTGGAGGGGATTGGCAAGCTTGCAATTGCGCGATTAACGGCGTCCTGAAGTTGTGGCTGCTGTCGACCATCCAACATCAACCGACGAATGACGTCCCGGTGGTACTCCACCGGAATGCCGCTTAAATCCGTGTTCCCTGCTCCTGTCGGACGAACGGCAACGAGCGACTGGACCCACGACTCTGAGTTTCCAACAGGTTTCAGGCCCTGCAATGTCGAGCGGCTTCCCATAAGTGCGGCAAGTTTTTGAAAGGTAGGCACCGCACCAGGATTCTCCTGTAACGGTTCAAATGCTTCGCGTAGCTTGGGATCCAAATCATCGATCTCGTTGTCATCCACCGAACGGTACGCAATCAGCCAGCGTTTGAAAGCTTGATCCAATCGACTTGCGTCCAGATCAGCTTCGTCAATGGTGGACGCGACTACGGCTGCTTCCACATGTCGTGATTGCGCATCCAAGATGCGAATCAACCATCGCCGAGCACCGTCAGATGCTTTGCCGCGCGGCCACTGTTGCATGTTCCTGCGTAGCATTGATTCAACCGATGTGTTGATATCCGGCTTCCGCGTCGACGCGATTAATACGACTGCTTGTAGGTGGGCGTCCGCGGCGCCCGTTCCATCCGGTTTGCTTAGCGCAATATCAGAAAGAACTTCAGCCGCTTTTGTTGGCGAACCTGCTTTGACCCAACTCGCAGCGGCCTCGATCGCGCGCGTGATCGCGCGACTGGGGTCAGCTTCGGTGGCGGCGGCGGCGGATAATAACTCGGCAGCTCGCGGAACGTCGCCGCGTCTTAACCAGTCTTTCGCTTGCGCCGCGATGAGAGAGGGATCCACCCTCGGACCTTCCATCGATCGCTGCGATCCCTGTTTGAGATAGTTCAATGACCAAGCCTCGGCTCGACGACGGGCGTAGGCGCCTCCTCGGTTTGAAATCTCATCCAACCAAGCTCCAACGCCTTGACCCTGGTCTTTCTGCAGTAGGAATTCGAGGCGGGCCAAATCCATCTCAACGGACAGCGGCGCAGAAGACGGGTCGGCACCGTAGTAACCAGCCAGCAAAGATTCGGCTTTACCACGTTGTTCGAGTGCCAACTGAGTTCGGATACGTAGCGACAGGTAACGCGGGGTCGCGTTGATCTTTCCTTCTTTGAGTGCACGATCCCATTCGGCATCAGCTCGCCGAGCTTGATCGGCCCTTAGGATCGCCTCCATGCGTAACCGATTGACTTCATCACTCGCGGCGGAACCGTTCGGAAGTCTCGCCATGGCTTCGTCAGCTGCCTCTTCGGCGCCGATCGCTGCTGCAATGCCATCTTGGCTTCCTCGTGCAAACAATTCCGTTTGAGCAAGTGAAAGCGATACAACCTCGACTTGAAGTTCTTGTTCAAGACGCTCAAAGTCCGACACTGCTTGGGCGTTCTCGATATCGCGACCGAGACGCGCTTGCTCATCAGCGACTCTTTCCGACAGAGACTCCACAACGCGGGCGGCTCGCACCAACTTGCCTGCCGCCGACTGTCGCAACGTGTTGTCACTGGGAGAAATGGCAGCGCGAAGCACGGCGTGTTTCGCCGCGTCACGTAGAACACGAACGACCTGAGCGTCCAAAAACAGACTGCGGGTATGATCCGGGTAGGAACGGAGTAGCGCTGTCACTGGTTTTTGGGCAGCCGCTATCTGGTCTTCGGAAAATGCTTGTTCGGCTAACTGACGTGACGACAGCGCGGCTGATTTTCGAATTGTCCATTTGGCTGCGCGGTCAGATCGAGGATCTGTGTCCTTCAACCCGTTCTCACAGATTTCGATTGCGTCGTCGTATCGTCCCGCATCCAGCAAAGCTTGGAACAGGTCTTGATCACGGTCAATTGTCCGACGTCCAACCATCGCTGGCTGTGCCACGACAACCTTTAAAGATAACGCGATTGCAAAACCAAATAGCCACCATCGATTCATCAACCGTCGCATGAATCTACTCCGGTTGAGCCGCAAACAGTACGCGGTCCGCACCCGCGTCGCGGGCCGCGTCATAAACTTGAACGGCCGTCGACATACTGATTTGATCGGCAGGATCGACGATCACGGGCGGCTGAACACCCAGCGATAAAACTTCGGCCAAATAGACACCCAGTGAATTGATGTCAGCGAACGTCTGACCACCGACCTCGATCGCGAGCTGAGCTTCGCGAATATCCAATCGGATCACGATCTCATCAAACGCTTCCGGTGGTGGTGTTGCCGTGGTCACCTCGGACCCGCCGGCTGGTGGCTGAGCGATCGCGCTCGGAAGATCAAACTCTGGAATCTCAAAACTACTTGTCCAAACAAAAAAGACCAGCAGCAGAAACACCACGTCGATCATCGGAGTCATCTTCAACTCCATCGAATCACTGTCATGAACGGATGGCAATCTCAAAGTGAATCGCGCTCCCGAACGGCAATGGCGGCATCACTGATCCCGGACAATGCGGCTTCACGAAGAATCGGTTCGACGAAGCGATACTGCACGGCACCATCGGTGCGAATTCGGATCGCGGCATCCGTTCCCTGGCGAGCCACCAAATCGGCGAAGACGGCTCGCAAATCGGGGAGTTCGACAATCTTTCCGGCGACCAGCCACTGAGCTTCGCGGTCAACACTAACCGTCAACGGTGCGCTCTCAGGATCGAAGGGAGCAAACG
Source organism: Planctomycetota bacterium (assembly GCA_039179795.1). Lineage (GTDB taxonomy): Bacteria > Planctomycetota > Planctomycetia > Pirellulales > Pirellulaceae > Rubripirellula. Next base: position 90,851 of record JBCDEM010000001.1, read on the forward strand.
TACTGGCCTTGGGCAAATCCAGCGGCAATCGATTCTCCTGTCGTGCTAAATGACTGGAGACCAGAAAAAAAATGATTAGCAAAAAGATCACATCGATCATCGGCGTCATATTGGCGCCAACACTGCGACGGTTATTCATGCTCGGAACTTGCATGAAGGCATGTTACCCTACCCACGCTCGTAAGGGATCTGCACTTCGGGGTCCTTCTCATTGCACTCGACTGGCACACCTCATGTCCGACGCCATTACGTTCCTGAAAAACTTCGTGCGAAACCCGACCCAGGTGGGAGCAATCGCACCGAGCAGTTCAGCGCTGGCCGAGATGATGGTCGACTGGTTCGATTGGGATCAAATCCGAAATGTGGTTGAATTCGGCCCAGGTACAGGCGTGTTTACAGAAGCTATCGAGCGGCGTCGGCACCCCGACTGCAAATTCCTGGCGATCGAGCGATCGCCCGAATTGGTCGCAGCCACCCGCGCTCGTTGCCCCGGCGTCACCGTCGTGGAAGACAGCGCGACGCGAGTCGGCGAAATCTGCCAACAGCACTCAATCGACAAACTTGACGCCGTCCTTTGCGGTTTGCCGTGGGCCTCGTTTCCCGATGCACTGCAACGCGAAATCATTGATGCAATGTTGCAAATGCTTGGTCCAGGCGGAAAATTTGCGACTTTCGCCTATTGGCAGGGCGTGGTTCTTCCCGCCGGGATACGGTTCTCCCGATTATTGAACGAGTCGTTTTCCACCGTCCAGAAAAGCCCCACCGTTTGGCGTAATTTGCCACCCGCATTCGTGTATCGATGCACCTGCTGACATGAAGCGTCATCGCTTAGGGGGTATTCGAATGGCGTGGATACACCACTCAGATACAATGGGGTTTCGCCCCCGCCATCTTCCTGATTGAGTTTCCTGTGCGTTACTTTTTGACCATTGTCTGGATCGGCCTGCTCGGACCAGGTTGTCTGACGAGTTTAAGCTTGTTGATCGGACAGAGCCCCGCGCTAGCTGATGAAGTCTCATTCAATCGAGACGTCCGGCCCATCCTTTCAGACACGTGCTTTTTTTGTCACGGGCCGGATTCTGACCATCGCGAAGCCGATTTGCGGTTAGACGTCGAAGAGAACGCCAAAGAATTTGCGATTGTCCCGGGTGACCTGGAAGCAAGCGAGATCATCTCTCGGATCTTGACCGATGATCCCGACCTACTGATGCCGCCGCCCGAGTCGGGAAAGAAACTCACAGAAGAACAGATCGAGATCCTGCGTCAGTGGGTTCAGCAGGGTGCACCCTATGAAGCTTATTGGGCGTATGTGAAGCCAGAACCGCAACCGACACCTCGAATCGATTCGAACTGGCCAAGGGATCCAATCGATTACTTCGTGTTGGACGCGCAACGAAAGCAAGGATTCGAACCGGCTCAAGATGCTGACCCCGTTACGCTCATTCGGCGTCTGGCGTTTGATCTGACCGGACTGCCTCCATCCCAGCAACAAGTTGATCGATACGTCGCAAACCCAACGCCCCGAGTTCTAGAGGGAATCGTTGATGAGTTGTTGTCGTCACCTGCCTACGGCGAAAGGATGGCGATCTACTGGCTCGATTTGGTTCGCTACGCAGATACCGTTGGTTATCACGGTGACCAAGACCACAACATCTCGCCCTATCGTGATTACATCATCGATTCATTCAATCAAGATGTTCCTTTCGATGTGATGACTCGGCAACAGCTTGCCGGAGATCTGTTACCCAACGCGGGTCAAGACGATTTGATTGCCAGCGGCTACAACCGCTTGCTTCAGACGACGCATGAGGGAGGTCTGCAGCCAAAAGAATATCTGGCGATTTATGCAGCCGACCGCATCCGAAACCTATCGGCTGTTTGGATGGGAGCGACGGTTGGCTGTGCTCAATGCCACGACCACAAATACGATCCGTATTCGATTCAAGACTTTTACTCGATGTCTGCTTTCTTCGCGGACGTCGACGAATCGCAACACTTCAAGGTTGGCACCAATTCATTGCCAACAAAGCGACCTCCGGAAATCGATGTCCTGAGTCGATGGCAACGTGACCGGTTAGATGCGATCGAAGGCGAATTGTCGGGACGAGATGTTGGCAGCGGATCAAGTGATGAACGGATGCTTGTGCGTTTGCAGCAGGAGAAGAAACAGCTCGAAGCTGCCAAACGCACGACGATGATCACTCAGGCAATCGAGCCCCGCGAGATCCGCGTTCTCCCACGGGGAGATTGGCTGGATGACAGCGGTTCGGTTGTCGAACCGACGGTACCTAGTTTTCTAGGCTCACTCAGCACGGGTGATCGGCGAGCCAATCGTCTCGACCTTGCGAATTGGTTAGTCGATTCAGATCAGGGCGTTGGTGGGCTAACCGCTCGCGTGATGGTTAATCGACTTTGGTACATGCTGTACGGCCGTGGAATCTCTTCGTCGCTTGCGGACTTTGGGGGCCAGGGTGAACCGCCAACGCATCCGGAATTGCTTGACCAGCTGGCCGTCGATTTCATCGAGAGCGGCTGGAGCATAAAGACCATGACACGTCGCTTGGTATTAACGCGAACGTATCAACAATCCTCGAGTGCTTCCGATGAAATCCTCCTCGCAGATCCAAACAACCGTTGGTTCGCCAGGCAATCTCGTTATCGACTGCCGGCGGAAATGGTCCGCGATCAAGCGTTGACTACCAGCCGCATGATGGTTGCCACTGTCGGGGGCCCAAGTGTTAAACCCCATCAACCGGCGGGCTATTACCGCCACCTCAACTTTCCTCGCCGAGTCTACGCGCCCAACCAAGATTCAGGACAGTATCGACGCGGCGTCTACGTTCACTGGCAGCGACAATTCTTACATCCAATGCTCAAGGCGATGGACGCTCCCAGTCGCGAAGAGTGCACCGCACAGCGACCTCGTTCCAACACACCACTGGAAGCGCTCGTACTACTGAACGATCCTTCCATGGTCGATGCCTCTATCGCACTGGCTTCGCGAATGTTGAAAATGGAAGCCAGTTCGGACTCCGATCGACTGCGGGAGAGCTTCCGAATGGTGGTTTCTCGTCGACCTGACGCGTTTGAATTATCGGTCTTGGAAAAACTCTTGGCCGAAGAACGAAACCAATACAAATCCAATCCTCAGTCCGCTGACATGCTTATGGAATCCGCCGACGATTTCGTCGACACCACGGTTGCATCCTCCATTGAGCTGGCCAGTTGGACGGGAGTCGCGCGTCTGTTGCTCAACGCTCATGAAACGGTGACCCGACAATGAATGAACCAAATAACTTGACGGACATTCAGCGAAGGACATTCCTCAAACGGAGTGGCGTTGGATTGGGCAGTGTTGCCCTTTCCGGAATGTTGGCTCGTGATCTCTACGCCTCAACTGCCAGCGCTTCAACTGCCAACGCGCCGGGTCGCAGTGACACGCCGCACTTTCCCGCGAAAGTCAAACGTGTGATTTTTCTTTGCATGGCTGGCGGTCCATCGCACTTGGAGACGTTTGACTACAAGCCAAAACTTGCCGAACTGGATGGCAAGCCGATGCCAGAGTCCTTCACCAGCGGTCAGCCTATCGCACAACTGCAAGGGAAAGCTCTCAAGTGCCAAGGCCCACTGACCAAATTTTCAAAGTATGGCAAAAGTGGTCAGTTCGTCAGTGACTTCCTGCCTTACCACCAAAAAATGGCGGATAAGATCTGTGTGGTTAAGTCGATGGTGACCGAACAGATCAATCACGATCCGGCACACACGTTCATGAACACGGGTACGGCCATCAGCGGGCGTCCCTCAATGGGTTCTTGGGTGACGTATGGGCTGGGTAGCGAGTCCGACGACCTGCCAGGATTTGTGGTGCTAACCAGCGTGGGTGGGCGAAACCCGCAACCAATCGCATCGCGACAATGGTCAGCCGGCTTTCTGCCGAGCCGATACCAAGGCGTGGAGTTCAACAGCAGCGGGCAGCCCGTTAATTACGTGCAACCACCACCCGGCGTCTCGCGCGGGCAACAAAGAAGATTGATCGATGCGGTTAGTGCTCTGAATCAACATCAATGGAAGCGAACTCGCGATCCAGAAATCGAGACTCGCTTATCCACCTATGAACTAGCGTTCCGAATGCAGACGTCCGTTCCAGAACTAGCGGATCTTTCGGATGAACCTCAACACATTTTGGACATGTATGGTGCAAAACCTGGTGACGGTACCTATGCATCAAATTGTCTATTGGCACGTCGACTTGCTGAACGCGGCGTGCGTTTTATCCACCTATATCATCGCGGCTGGGACCACCACGGTGGTCTGGTGCAGTACATGAACACTTGCTGCGGTTTGACGGATCGTCCCACTTGGGCACTGCTAACGGATCTAGAACAGCGTGGCATGCTTGATGACACGCTAATCATTTGGGGTGGTGAGTTTGGACGTACTCCGATGTTTCAAGGGAAGGGCGGTGCCGGACGCGACCATCACATCAAAGGCTTCTCGATGTGGCTCGCCGGCGGCGGAGTTAAACCCGGTTACAGCCACGGTGCAACCGATGAACTCGGCTATCACGCCGTTGAAGATGTTGTCCACGTTCGAGACCTGCACGCGACCATGCTCCATCTCTTAGGCATGGATCATCGCCGATTGAACGTCAAGTTCCAGGGTCTCGATATGAAGCTGACCGGTGTCGAACCCGCAAAAGTCGTCGACGGAATCTTGACGTAATTGACGTTACGTGGTCGATCGTCGTTTGCCATGATTGGTTCCCGCTGCAGTCGGCGACTATCGCTTGGTCGGTCATGCTCCACATGACGAAGACCGCTCCCCGAACTCCTCCGGAACTCACCTTAGGTTCGACTAACGCTACGATCGGCGGAGCGATCGGCGACTATCGTCACGCAAAGCGTGACCTACGTGTCTAGTAACCTGTTGCTACTCCGTCTTTCCGTGATTCGGTTGCTCCGTGTAGCGTTCCGTTTTTCCAATCAATCAAGATTCCCTGGTAGCCTCCGAAACCGCCACCGCGAACGCGTGCGATCTTGTGGCCGCGGGATAACAGCCCCAGAACTGCTTGTTCGGGGATTCCGCTTTCCACGTTCACCGTTCCACTTCCGTCCATCTTGGTCCCCGTTGGCTGTTGCGATCCAACGTGGCGAACTCTAGCTGTGTCACCGGCTTCTTGCACATTCATTCCGAAGTCGATCATGTTAACGAGCACTTGCACATGGCCCTGGGGTTGCATGTCACCGCCCATGACTCCAAAGCAAAACCAGGGCTTATCTTCTTTCGTAACCATCGCGGGAATGATCGTGTGAAATGGGCGTTTATGGGGTTCCAGGCGATTGAGATGCTCTTCGTCGAGAGCAAACAAAGCCCCGCGATTTTGGATCACGAAACCGACGTCGCCAGGCGTCACCTTGGATCCGAATCCGTAGTAATTGCTCTGGATGAATGAACAGCAGTTTCGATCTTTGTCGACGACGGTCAGATAAACCGTGTCCCCATGTTGGAGAATCGGATCACCCGCCTCCACGTCGGACGCAGCCGTTTCGAGGTCAATCCGTTTACGCTGACGGTTACCGTATTCCTTTGAGATTAACTCAGCCACAGGCAAGTCATTGAAATCTGGGTCTGAATAGAACTTCGCACGGTCGGCAAACGCCAACTTTTTGGCCTCGATCAACACGTGCAAGTACTCAGGACTCAGCGGGCCCATCGAGGCAATGTCATAGCCCTCCAACACATTGAGCATTTCAAGCGCAGCGATTCCCTGTCCGTTGGGTGGCAATTCCCAAACTTCATAACCTCGATACGTTGTTGAAACGGGCTCGACCCACGTGGACGTGTGATCGGTGAAGTCTTTCATCGAAAAGTACCCGTCGTTCGCTTTACTGAAGTCCACGATTCGACGTGCGATCGAACCTTGATAGAACTCCTCCCGGCCACCGTCGGCGATCCGTTGATAGGTGTCTGCAAGATTCGGGTTGCGAAAGATCTGACCTTCTCGGGGAGCTTTGCCATCCACCAAGTATGTCTTCGCGGAGTCGGGATAATTGACAAATGCTTCTTCTGCACTCTTCCAATAACCCGCGATGATCTCCGTGACGGGAAATCCATTTCGTCCATAATCGATCGACGGTTTTAAGATCTTGTCGAAGCCATGTCTGCCGAAACGCGCGTGCAATTCAAACCACCCGTCCACGCAACCAGGTACAGACCAAGAAAGTGGACCGGTGATTGGGATCTGTTCCAGTTCCTGCTCCGCAAAGACATCACGATTCAGTGCATAGGGGCTTCGCCCGCTGGCGTTGAGGCCATAGAGCTTTTGGGTTTTTGCATCCCAGTAGATGACAAATAGATCACCACCAATCCCACAACTCATCGGTTCCACTAGCCCGAGCATCGCATTCGTGGCAATCGCTGCATCGACGGCATTGCCTCCGTCTTTGAGGATGTCCAATCCAACCGATGCAGCCAGGGGATGACTCGTCGCCACCATACCTCCGGTCGAAATCACCGTCGAACGGCTCTGATGGGGATTACCGGATGGGCGGTCGTACGGCCCGTCGGCGAAAGCTGATGGATGCATCATGCCAAGTCCGATACCAATCGCCCACAACCAAGCCAAGTAAATCGATCGCAATTCAGAACTCCTAGAGATAACTCGTTACTGCTTTAGTTGGCTTGCTGCCGCTTGATCCAAAACAAACACCACGTTGCGATGCAGCTGCAATGCGGACGCTGGGTTTTCCGAACTCACCTCACCTTGAATCGCTTGTGCAATGGCTTCCGCTTTACCCGCTCCAGTTGCCATCAAGACGATCCGCTTCGCTTCGAGGATGGTGCCGATGCCCATCGTAATCGCAGACCGAGGAACTTGATCCATCGATTCAAAGAAACGCGCGTTGGCTTGAATCGTCTCCTCCGACAATTCCACCACACGAGTGCGGCTATCAAAAGAGGAACCAGGCTCGTTGAAAGCGATGTGTCCATTGCTGCCGATACCCAAGAGCTGGAGATCGATGCCGCCACATTCCCGAACTAACTGTTCGTAGTTCTCAGCATGCATCAACAGATCCGATGCTGTCCCTTCCGGCACGTGCGTATGATCTGCCTGAAAATTGACATGATCAAACAAGTGTTGATTCATGAAGTAACGATAGCTTTGGGAATGATCCGCCCCTAATCCCACGTACTCATCCAGATTGAATGACCGAGCGCGACCAAAATCCAACCCTGTGGTTTGATGCTGCTTGACTAACAAACGGTAGACGTCCACGGGTGTCCCACCAGTTGCCAATCCAAGCACTGACGCCGGATTCGACTCAATCGCGGAGGAGAATAAGTCAGCCACGTAGCGAGCGGCTTGATCGCGGTCCTCGCAAACGATTAGTTCCGGGATAGTCATCGACCGATTCATACCAATTCTTGTTCTAGAGACTCACTCACGGCTAACAATTGCTCATTCCATTGTTTGGGTCCTTCCATGGTTGCCCGCAGATCCTGGTAGAGATCTGGCCGCACAAAGACGCGTACACGCTTAACCTGATCATCGAATTGACGTTCTGCCAAAGCCGAGGCGACGGCAGAAACGTCCCCCAGCGCCCGAACGCTGCCGTCGTTGCCGATCACATCCACGTTGATATCGACTTCCAGTTTGACCGGCGGAGCATCGATCAGGATGTCGGCCGCGTGCACGGCCAATCCTGTAACTTGCGATAGATTCTGGGCCAAGCGTTCCGAACAGGCGACCAACCACCAGTACGGTTTCCTTGCCAGTCGAAAGTGCACCAACCCACCATCTATCACACTGAATTCCGCCGCCCGTTTGTACAGTCGACGCGTGGGTCCAAACAAACCTTCGACCAATGGTTCTGCAACACTGCCCTCAGCACTGCGCCGAAGCATCGCGATCCACTGCGGATCGGTCATCCGAAGGCTGGAAACCAAATCAAAGCGATTTTGCAGCAGAAAGACCGCTCGCTGGAGCATCGCCGTCGCCGATCTCACCGCATGATGCCAATAGACTTCACTGAACATAATGTAGCGGGCAAAAACCATCAGCTCCGCCGCGGTCCTACCTTTCTCATCGACCGCTAGTCTCGCCGAATGCGGATTCACTCGCATCGAGCTGATCAGCCTGCCAACATCAAACTGACTTCCATACGGCACACCTGCATGAAGGCTATCGCGTTGCAAGTAATCGAGTTTATCGATGTCGATGGGACCGCTTAAGCAGCTCGCCAAGAATTTCTGCCCAAACGTCGATTCATGATCGACAACGGCTCCCGGATCCAGCAAGTCGATAACCTGTTTTGAATCGCAACTCCAATCTCGATCGATGCAATCCTGCAATTCACTCGAAGCAATGATCTCGGCGATCTGTGTTTCGTGTTCACCAACCTCGCCTAGTTGCATGTCTTCGATGGGGTGGCAAAATGGCCAGTGACCGATGTCATGCAAGAGCGCGGCAAGCACGAACGCATCCGCCATCTCCGGATGAATTCGAGAATTGAATTCATCTTCAACGGAAAAACGCGCTAACAGTCGGAGCGCGTTGTGATAGACGCCCAGCGTATGTTCCAATCGCGTGTGGGTTGCCCCGGGATAGATCAAACGAACCATCCCCAGTTGACTTATCGAAGCCAATCGTCGCAGCGGAGCTGTATCCAGCACTCGGCGAACACGATCCGTTAACGGTACATCCTGATCCGGAGGAATACGCACCAACGATCCGATGCGATGCAAAGCAATCACTTCCGGCAACATGGCTTTCAATTTCTCCCCACCTTCGCGAATGAACTGACCGCACATTCGTGCAAAGGTTCGTCAAACCCAGATCCAAACGCGGAACAACTTGACTGCCGACCGCAGGCTAAGACCCCGTTGCCAGTTGGATTCCACTGATCATCGCCAGTGCGACTGTCACCAAGAAATATAATCCGGCGTGGGTTAGACCATTGAGAAACTCCAGCTCAAAGGTTCCCACAGACGCGAACGCTCCAATGACCAACATGATGGAAAACACGACACCGAACGTGATGTACGACATCTCGGAGGCTGTCTCCAACTCCATCACGTAGCTCGGAATAAACGCATAGATCAACCAGAGTGCGGCAAGAATCGCAGATAGGATTAAAACGCGATTCCGCAGATCCGGACCGGTGTATGGTGCTAGCTCTGAGTCACGAACGAACGTGTATCCCGCCCACACGAGAGGTGGTGCCAGTGCAAAAGCTCCAACAATCTTGACCGCTAACAACGCACCCGAACTCAAGCCGATCATTCGCACAGCGAACGCCAACCCAACCGCCACCAGTACAGCGGCTCCGGTCAGCAGCAAACCCTTGCGAGTGACGTCGGTTTCTTCCCGCTCGATCGGTTTGAGGATACTCTGACCTGTTCGATCCTTCGGTGCGTCATCCTCGGGGGCGTGGATAACGACTTCTTCCGATTTCTCCGGAACCTTAATCTGTTCTTTACAGGCCGGGCACGGACCCGTCTTGCCAGCGAATTTGTCGCTAACTTGAAATCGCTTAAAGCACTTCGCACAAGTTACTTGAATCGGCATGAATCAAACGCAGAGCCAACAGGACTCGGAAGGAGACGAAGGAATGGACAAGACAAAATCGTCGGCAGGAATTCCTGCGCACCAGGAAGGTGCAAACGCTCATCATAGCGACCAACGGAGTGAATTTTCAGCACACGTCGTGTTGTATCAACCGGAGATTCCGCAAAACACGGGCAACATCGGTCGCACCTGTGTTGCCGTCGATGCGAAGTTATGGATCGTCCGTCCCGCGGCGTTTCAATTGGATGACACAAAGCTGAAGCGTGCCGGGTTGGATTACTGGCAACATCTTGCACTCGGAGACGCCGCAAACTGGCAGGATTTGTTGGATCAGCTCGCACCGAAACGACTATTCTTCTTCTCAAGATTCGCGAAACGGACGATCTGGGATGTCACCTTCCAAAGAGGGGACACGTTTGTTTTCGGCCGGGAAACGTCGGGGCTTCCCGAGTCCATTCTTGATCCCTCGGATCCAAACGCGTTGCGATTGCCAACCAGCTCGCACGTACGAAGTCTGAATCTGGCGACAACCGTCGGAATCGTTCTGTATGAACAGCAAAGACAGCTGATCTCCGCAGAAAACGGTGGAAACACCAGCGACGCCAACGGGCTCTAAAAACGAGGTTGATGGCATCAGGCTAGATCATCCCAGCGCGCCGCGTTGCCTGTGCGATTGGAACGATCGGCTGCTACAATGTCGCTATGCAACCAGCCACCGCACCCAGCCGCCGGCCACCGCAAATGAGTCTGGGATTCATGATGCTGATGATGGTGATTTTTTCCGTCATGTCGGCCGGGTTGTTCTATGCGTCCCGAGTGCCGGCCGTCCAAGCTGAGCTGGATGTCATCATGGGTGGCGGTGGCGAAGGAAGTGATGAGGTTGGTCGCCTGGCCCACATCACATTCATCCTCTTCACATATACATCGCCGCTGTTGTTAGCCGGGGTGCTGTCAACTCTTCTCGCTATCGTTCGATGGATGGATCGTCGCCGCGTATGATCGATCGTCCATCGGTCGAATCCATTGCATCCGCGATTGGTGACGTTGAAATCCCGGATGGGATTCACGCCTTTCTCGACGCTTTGTCCACCCCGCATGCTCGCGCGCTTCGTCTCCGCCGTGATGTCTCCGTTGAACAGATCCCAATCCCGTTGCAACAAGTCCCTTGGTATTCATTGGGGTACCAACCCACTAATACCGAGATAAAGCCAGCCCGACTTTGGCGATTCACAACAGGAGATTTTTACCTTCAAGACGCGGGCTCGTTCCTTGCACTGGCGGCTGCTTCGGCAGATTCAGACGAATTATCCGGTCAATTGATTTGCGATTTGTGTGCATCGCCTGGAGGCAAGGCTTCGGCGTTTTTAGAAGCGATCAACGATTCCGAACCCACCGTTCGTAGTGGATTCGTCTTAGCAAACGAAGTCATTCAATCTCGACTCGGTCCACTTCAATGGAATCTCGCCAGAACGGGATCGGACCGTTACGCCATTTCCAAGATGGATCCGGAACGACTTGCCGATACACTTCCTGGCATCTTTGATTGGGTGCTTGTTGACGCGCCATGTAGCGGTCAAGCGTTGCTCGGACGCGGCAAGCAGAAACTAGCGGCACTTTCTACGAAGCAGATCGATCATAGCGCTTCGCGTCAGCAGCGAATCCTTGATGCGGCCATTCGGTTGGTGCGGCCTGGAGGTAAACTGATCTACAGCACATGCACATTCGCTCAAGCAGAAAACGAATCTCAGATTCATCGACTGACGGAATCTAATCAATGCGTCGCGAACGATCATCCAGATCTCGATCCGTACCGGACCAGTCCGGGTTGTTATCGTCTCTGGCCGCAAAGACATGACTGCGCCGGCAGTTTTGCAGCCTCCATGACGGTGCAAGACAAGGAGGACGAAACACGTATTGGGCGGAATTCGATTCGCTGGCCAAAGCCAGAGCCTTGCCGAATCGATGAAATAGCAGAGCTTTTTCCCTCTGACCATCCACGTCGATTGCATGCGACAGATTCGACCGTGATGGATTGGCCTGAGGATGTGCCTCCCTGGGTCGAACACGTAGCGGTCGCCGGTCCCGAGTTACTCCATCGAACCGGACGCACTTGGAAACCCTCGCACGCGGCTGCACTTCGAAGGAACGCCCACACTCCGGATCAGGTCTTCTTCGACGTGGATGAACGCGCGGCCCAGGCGTTCATGCGTGGCGAACCTATCCCATCGAACCAAAGTGGCTGGCAAGTCGTCCGATACCTCGAGCGTCCACTTGGTTGGGCAAAAGGCAACGGTCAAACCGCCAAAAACCATCTTCCCGGGGCCGCTCGCAATCAGGGTGCCGAGCTCATCACTTGATTAGCGCTTCCGTCGCCGACGTCGCTTCTTGCGATCGTCATCGCTATCGTCGCCCCAGGACCATTCGTCCCAGGACCCAAAACCCTCGGACCATTTTTTCCATGATTCGCCATATCGTTTGCCGGCGCGACGAGCGTGTTCTCCCAGTGCATTACCAGCCGCGTAAGCCATCGCATCCATCATCATTTGACCGAAGGGATGTGAATTGGCCGTGCGATAATGCTGTCCCGCAGACCCCGTCCAGCGCTGTGCTCTGCGAAGTCGCTTCCAAAGACGTTCAATGTTGACGTCTTCTCGAGAATCGTTGACCTCAGAATGAAGATCGAATGAGTCGACGAATTGCGACCGAGCCGAATCAAATTGGGCGGCACGAAAACGCTGGATCAATCGGCCGAGTTCTTCCAAGAACACGTAGTCGTCTTTCACTTGCGATTGGCGGCGTCTCGCATTGCGATCCATCTGTTCGATATCCGTCTCAACGCCCAATAACCTGGCAACAATTTGGTCATCAGTGATTTCGCGCGACTTTTCCGCTCTTCGTTTTAGATCCTTAGAGCTCATTTTGCTGAGCATCTCGCGGAAATGCTGGATCGCTTGTCGGTAGTAATTCCCACGCGGATCATCCAAATCTGCCCATTCACTTTGAATGTGCACAACGTCGACACGTAGTTCGTCTAATCGCTCGATTAACTGATCGCGTTCGCGTTCCAAGTCTCGGCATTTCTGGTTGGCATCCGATAAGCCATGAGAATCTGCAATCTCATCTCGCCGTCGCTCCAATTCCATCATGACTGTATCGAGCGAATCGCGATCGTCCGCAATGATCCCACGCATGTGATCGGGAGTGCGGCGAAGGAACTCGTAACCCTTTTTCGCATGTTGAAATCCGATGTAACGTGCGAGCATGCGATCGAATTGGCGAGTCAATCCTCGATAGGAATACTTGGGCGTGCTGTAGTTACGTTTGTACAGATACTGAAACAGAGAGCTCTGTTCATACGCAGGCAATTTACGGGCAGCATCTTGGTCAATCTCTGCTAAGTTCGCTTCAGCTCTCTCCAAAGCCACTTCGGCCAAGGCGGCGCGATCAGAAAGTTCGGCGAATTTTGAGTCCTGCCGCAGCGTTTGTTCAATCTGCTGCATGATCTGCTTCTGTGATTCAACGGCCTCGTCTAACTCGGAGTTGATCGACAACAGTCTTGACTCACTGGCACCTCGCTCACCGTTTGCGGTATCTAACCGCGACTTGATTTGACCCGCGTGATCTTCTTTGCGGCGAAGAATCTGAGTGATCGATCCGCGCACTTCCTTCCACGTTTCGCGAACCGCATCAGGCGTCAACTCGGGCAAATAGTATTCCGCTAGTCGAAGCAATGCGTCATCACGCTCTTGGTCCAAGTCAGTGCGCTCTTGGCCCGACTTAATGATCGTCGTGCGTACTTTGGACAGCTCATTTTGCAGCCCCGTGTAGGCCTCCATTAACTGTTGATGAACTAATGGCCCAGGCAGCGGCATGGATTAAGTGTCCTTTCTGCTCGATCGTCTTCGAAAATTTCAACGGGCGTTTTTATGCTCATCGTCGACCGATGAGTCACCAATTGATCAGCCAAACATCCACCAAGTTGCCGCAGCGGCGGACGCTAACAACACGGCGGCGGTCATGACTCGTCCTCTCCAGACCCAAAGGTGCGCGAGTCCTGACTTCCATCCTCCCGCCGGGTCCTGGTAGGAATGCAGGTTCTCAAAATATTGACCGATGGCGGCATCGATTTCGGCTTCAGTAACGGTGTCGCCGGATACGCGGGCGGTTCGGATCAGCTTCTCGCGAAGTGCGACGCGGAGGTCGTCTCGGCGAAACATCTCTTCTGCCGTCTCGCGCTGGTCGCGCATTTGACGGGCAACATCCATCACTCGAAGCGTTTCCGCGATGGTCAAATCTTCGCCGGGCAGCCGAACATCTCGTGCTCGGGATGATCGGTTTTCCGAAGCCTGTGCCTGCGACATTTGTGACATGGTCTAAAAATCTCGGGATACCGTGCGTCGCGACCCGCGCCCTCCGCGTCGGCGATTCGGACCTTGTTATCTTAGGCAATCCATCCCTTTCGCGGACCTGGGCGGAAATACCACGATTTCGCTTGGTTTGTTATCAAGTCGTCAAGGAACGTGAGTCGCCGATTGGGCGACGATTGCGGACTGGCAGCACATCGGTTTACTTTATGTTTGAAAGTTTCCACGTCAGGAAACGCCGGACGGTTTATTCCCTCATCTTTGGAGACGACTCGGCATGTCCGACCAAGCACAAGCATCTGCACCCCAGCAAACCGCGCCGGCAACCCAACGTGATTCGCGGATCATGCGTGAGTATTTGACTCGGGCGGTCGATACCCTCAAGAAATTTGGGATCAGCAACGAAAATACTGCTCCTCAGGAACTGATCACTCTCCTTGAGGAAGTCAAGCACATCGACGAAGGCAAAGTGCTGGCCATCGCCGACGTGATCCAGCACATGAGCGCATTCAATGCGCTCGTTCGAGAAAATGTCGAAGGCATCTCGGTTGGCAATCGGTACATGGACATCACTCAGATGTTCGATTCCATCCGCGAAGACAGCAAGCGATTGATCGCCCAGCTGGATGACGGCCGCATCAGTGGCACCGAAAAAATCTCTAATTGGTGGATGAAGATCCGTCGTGGCACACCAAGTGACCGCTTCGAAGAAATTGTGGACGTCTACAGCGAAGTCGCCAAAGACACCAAAGACCAGTTGCGTCGCGAGGAAGCGATCATGGAAGGCTACATCGATTTCCGCTTCGCGCTGAAGGAGGCAGAAATTCTCGCGCGAGAACTATTTGATACGCAGGTGCCTATCTTAGAGGCCGCAAAAGATGCGCTAACCGAATCACAAAAAGCACTTGATGAATATACCGGAACGGACGAAGGCGGAAAAAGTGCGTTGGAGCTGGCTCGTGACGAAGCGCGACATCGCTATGAGAAAGAAGATGAAACGTATCAACTACTCAAAGACATCGCCGAGAACTTGGAAATCGGATACGACGTCGGTGAGACATTGATCACGAAGCTAAAGCAAACACACGATGTCAAAGATCGTGTCTACCGGCGTGCCGTGACATTCTTCACAACAAACGAACACGTCTTCACCATTTTGGGTACCGTCTACACCAGCCAACATGGACTGCACGAAGTCACCCAGGCAACCGAAGCCATGAAGGAAGGCGTGAACAAAGGACTAGAAGACATTGCCGATTTAGGACGCGAATTGGAGCGAGCCGCTCTCAAAGCAGGCTATGGTAGCACCATCAATCCAGAGTCGGTGCAAAAGCTGGTCGACTCGATCAGCGACTTCCAAATTGAGTCCCTACAGATGATCGCCGAGCTTCGAAAGGAATCGGAAGAGAGCACTCGAGCGATTCGCAAATCGGTTGAAGACGGCAAGAAGAAATACCAAGAAACTCTTGCACGACATGCACGTGGCGAAAAACTGAGTGGCTAGACTTGCTTCATGATTCCAGCGCAAACGATCGATCGCCCATTCGTCTTTGGAACAAGAGACGATGCGATCTTGCGTTTCGCTCTGGTCAAAGTAGCGGGCGCTCTGCTGGGATTCGATAGTGAAGATTAAAAGTGGCGGTGGACTGCAAGCCATCGCCTACACGTGGAAAAAAGGACGCGAAGCGGGTGGATTGTGGAAGCTCTATCGAGCGATGCGATCCAAGAACGCCTGCAAAACATGCGCACTCGGCATGGGTGGCCAACAGGGAGGTATGGTCAATGAACGCGGATCATTCCCCGAAGTCTGCAAAAAGAGCTTGCAAGCGATGGTTGCCGACATGCAACCGGCGATCGATCCTCACTTTTGGTCCGAACACTCACTCGACGATTTACGCAAACAAAGCCCGCGTGAACTCGAGAATCTTGGCAGACTGATCCAACCGCTTCGGTATCGACTGGGGACTGATCATTACGAACCGATCAGTTGGTCCGATGCAATCGAAGCCATTGTTGGCAAGCTGAAACAGACGGAACCGGATCAGACGTTTTGGTACTTCAGTGGCCGTAGCAGCAACGAAGCCGGATTCTTGCTTCAGTTGTTAGCTCGCGTTTACGGAACCAACAACGTCAACAACTGCAGTTACTACTGCCATCAAGCGAGTGGTGTCGGCTTGCAATCGAGTGTTGGTAGCGGCACAGCAACCATCGTTTTAGATGATCTCGAAAAAGCCGATTGTGTTTTCCTCATCGGTGGGAACCCGGCTAGCAACCACCCACGTTTGATGACATCCCTGATGCATCTTCGTCGTCGAGGTGGCAAAGTAATTGTCATCAATCCAGTCAAGGAAACTGGGTTGATCAAATTCCGGGTTCCGAGCGATCCTATTTCACTGATGTTGGGAACAAAGATCGCGACCCACTACGTCCAACCACACATTGGTGGTGACCTCGCGTTGCTGTGGGGAATCGCGAAGTCCTTGCAACAATCCGATGCTCTCGACCATTCGTTTCTACAAAACCATTGTCGCGATGCGGATCAATGGCTGGCGGCATTGGATTCAATTTCTTGGGAACAGATCGAATCAAAGTCGGGTGTGACTCGGACCGAAATCGATTCGATTGCAAACGCATACGCGACGAGTCAGAACGTCGTATTCTCATGGACCATGGGAATCACCCACCATGCTCACGGTGTTCAGAACGTGCAAGCGATCGCCAATCTAGCGATGGCACGTGGGATGGTTGGCAAACCCGGAAGTGGCTTAATGCCGATCCGCGGCCACAGCAACGTTCAGGGCATCGGAAGTGTTGGCGTAACCCCCAAGCTGAAACAGCAAATCTTCGACGCTCTTCAAGACAAGCATCAGTTGAGCCTCCCGACGACACGCGGTCGTGACACATTGGAGTGCATGGAGGCCGCAGCCAAAAAAGAACTACGTGTCGGATTCTGTCTGGGTGGCAACCTCTACGGATCCAACCCGGACGCAAAGTTTGCAGCAAAAGCGATGTCGTCCCTCGAGATGAATGTGATGTTGAGCACGACGATGAATACGGGTCACGTCAATGGCTTGGCTGCCGAGACGATCATCTTGCCCGTGCTCGCTCGAGATGAAGAACCGGAACCAACGACGCAAGAATCGATGTTCAATTTTGTCCGCATGAGCGACGGCGGACCGCGACGATTACCCGGCCCTCGTAGCGAGGTTCAAGTTATCGCTGACATCGCCCATCAACTGATGCCCGATAGCGAAGGCATCGATTGGAATGAGATGAGCAAAGCTAGCACGATAAGGAATTGGATCGCGTCCGTCGTGCCAGGGTATCACGCGATTGCTGAGATTGATCAAACGGGTAAAGAATTCCAAATCGATGGCCGGACGTTTCATCAACCGAAATTCTCGACCGAAGATGGTCGTGGAGTGTTGCATGTGCATGAACTTCCGTCACTGAAAGCAATCGCAGAAAACCAGCTGCGTTTGATGACCGTCCGCAGTGAAGGGCAGTTCAACACCGTCGTGTACGAAGAGCACGATCTGTATCGAAACCAAGATCGACGGGACATCATTTTGATGCATCCCAAGGATTTACAGCGTTTAGGGTTGCAACACGATCAACGCGTGACGGTGTGTAACGAAGTTGGCCGCTTGGACGGTATCCTTGCACGAGGATTTGATTCCATTCGCCCGGGAAATGCTTTGATGTACTACCCGGAGGCGAACGAGTTGGTATCTCGCCACGTGGATCCACAGAGTCGTACTCCGGCGTTCAAAGGCGTCATCGTCGAAATTCGTTCGCACGAGTAGCGGTGCGGTGATCCGAGCGCGGACTCACCCACAATTCATGCCCAAAATGTTTCACGGGTGAAACCTGCGTTGACAGTCAATCCGAAGATTTGCTAGGGCTTCCAATCGGTGTATTGGACCACCTCTCTAGCCCGGGCACGACTCGATGATTGATTTGTTTGGACTCCCGCTGACGTCCATTCTGTTGTTTGTGCTGGCAGGCCTTTTGGTTGGCTATTTGCTTTGGTTTCCCGATCGGTCGCGCCAGAAGGAAAAACTGGAAGGTCTCGAGTCTCGCTACTGGAAAGCCCGTGGAACCGCCCGCGAACGCAAAACGCGATTCCTCGATCTACGGCGGGACAAAGAGTCCTTAGGGCGGGAATTCGATCGATTGAAAACCGATCATGATGCATTGCAGGCCAAACACTCAGATACAGATCATCGCTTGGCCGAATGCCGTCGAGAGCTCATCGCGCTGCGCGGAGAGAAGGAAACGCAGGACGCGTCTTTGGATGCGGAAAGTCGACGCAATGACAGTCTTGTTGCTCAAATGCAGGAAACACTCGAACTGCGCGCGTCGGCTGAGAGAGAACAACAGGAACAGGTCGCTCTCATTGCAGATCTCAATCGACAGATTGAGACGCTGAATCGCGATCTCGAACAAACGCAACAGGAACTTCACCAGAAAACAGAATCCGTTGAAGAGCGCGAACAATCCATCGACGAATTGCAAACCGAATCAGCCGCAGCTCTCGAAGAATTGCGCACCGAACTGCAATCCAACCTGGACGAAAAAGCGAACGCCCTGGAGCGGACGGAAAAGGACCTAATGGATCGTTGTGCCGACCTGGATGAGCTACGTGGCAAATACGAAGAGACGGAGCAAGCACTCCAGCGGCACCAAACGCAGTCGCGTTACGTGGACGCTGAACGTGATCGCATCAATGAGATCGTTCAGCAACGCGATGACATGGCCGCTGATTTACAATCCGCCGCCGACTCACTCGGACAGCAACGGGAATTACTGGAAGCGCGAGAAGTCGATTTCAACCTCCTGAATGAAGAGCTGGCACATTTACGAACGGAGCTCAAAGACGCAACGGCCTTGCTCGATCAAAACGCTGAAACACAACGCGAACTCATCGAGACCGTCGACCAAAGAGACACCAGGATCACACAGTTAGAACAGCAGTTGATTCAACTGGAATCTGCGGAAGACCGTGTGCTGGAACTTTCGAACTCCCTGGAGAGTCACGACCAGACCATCGAGCACCTACGCGGTGATCTGAATGCACAGCGAGAGCAGAATCGGATTCAACAAACACTGATTGAATCGCTCGAAGTGTCCGCACAAGAATTGATTGAATCCAAACAAAAATGCGAACTGCTTAAGGGCAACTTGGAAACGCTGCAAACGGAAGCGTACGAAATGACACTGCAGATCAATACACTGCGGTCGCTCGAAACGGATCATCAATCTCTTTCTGAGCAATACAACACCAGCTCCGAGCGAGTGAACGAACTGGAAGAGCAGTTGGCTGCAAAAGACACGTTTATCGAGCGGCAGAATTCCGATCTGCGCAAACTGGCCGAAGAAATCGATGTGCTCGAACCGCTTCAAGAACAACTGACGACGGCCCGTCAACAACTAACGGACGTTCATTCACGCTGTGAGCACTTACAGATGCAGTGCGAAGCGAGCCGTGAGGAAAACGAGCAGCTCCAGCTGCAAGCTGCACAGATCCCTGAGCTACAACAGGAGATTGAACAACTCCTTAGCAAACTCAGACTAAGCCAAGAAGAGACGACCAGTGCACGTTCACGAGTCGATGAACTCAATCGAAAGTTGAACGATTTGCGCGTCCTGTTTGATGAAACGCAGACTTTGGAAGCCTCACTTCGATCCGAAATTGGATCGCTGAGCGATGAACTCACAACAATGACCCGACATCGATCTGAGTTGGCGATTCGGAATCAAGAACTATTGGAAAAGTTCGAGCAGGATAAGCTGGATTGGGGTGATGAATTGCAGAGTGCCCGCTCAGAGATCGAACGGTATCAAAAAGACATCGCTCAACTGAATCAGACAATTGAAGATCAAAACCAGAACCTCCACTCGATCAAGCAGACATTAGCCGATCACGGAGAACAAACAAAGCAGGTTCTCGCAGCTCGTGACTCTGAATCGGAACAGGAAAGACAGACCGCCAACGCGGAAATCCAAACGTATCGCGATGAGCTTGCACAGGTTCAACAGACGATTGAGCACCAGAATCAAGCTCTGGCACTCGCAAAACAAGAATTGGCCAATCAAGAACAGCAGATCAGACAAGTGGTAGCGGCCCAAGAATCAGACTGGGAACAAGAGCGACGGGATGCGAAGGAACAAGCTGAACGCTACCGAGAACAAATCGCCGAGCTGAACGATTCCATCCATGTACAGAAAAACGCGGTCGCTGATGCAGAAAAAGTGCTGAAGGAATACCAAACGGAATCCAAGCAAGCAGCGGCCGAACAAGCGTCGCAATGGCAACAAGAGCGAAAGACGATTCAGAGTGAACTTCAAAAACACCGCGATCGTGCCACACATTTACACAAGCAGTTCGACGCACAAAAGCAGTCCATGAACGAGTTAAACCAAGAACTCGCGAAGCGATGCGGACTTCAGGAAACAGCTTCACGCGAAGCGATTGAGTTGCAACAGCGCATTAAGAACGAACTCGGTCGGCAACAACAGCTGGAAACGCAAAACCAAACACTGCAGCAACGCGTGACCGAACTGACCGATCACCTCAAACGCATGCGTGCCGAATTGGAGGACAGCTTAGAAGCCAACGCACAGGCACACGATCAGATTCGTAGCCTGCGTCGATCGCGTGGAGCGCTGCCTGATCTCGACGATGACCGTCGAGCCGCCTAGCTCCACACGCAGAAATGTCTACTCTTTGCCCGCTTTCAATCGCAGGTAAGCATCCAAAAAACCCTGGAGTTCGTTACCGTCGACGACGCTATTGAAGTTGCCAACGTAGTGTCCCGTGCGAGCATCTTTCACACGCTGATCAGGATGCAGGAAGTAGTTGCGAATCTGACTACCAAATCCCGTTCGTGCTTGGGTTTCGTACTTCTTAGCTTCCTCGGCTTCGCGCTTTTCTTCTTCTAAACGGGCCATCTTGGCTCGTAGCATCTTCCACGCAGTCGCCCGATTTTGATGCTGGCTCCGCTCATTCTGACACTGCACAACGATTCCTGTTGGGATGTGTGTTAGGCGAATGGCACTGTCGGTCTTATTGACGTGCTGACCACCCGCACCTCCGGCTCGATATCGATCTTCGCGAACATCTTTGTCCTCGATATCGACTTCGATTGAATCATCAATCTCCGGAGAAACACTGACGGCCGCAAAACTCGTCTGACGTTTGCCTTCACTATTGAACGGACTGATCCGCACCAAGCGATGCATCCCTTCCTCACCTTTGAGATAGCCGTAGGCCATGGGTCCCCGCACGGCGACCGATGCATGGTTGATGCCGGCTTCCTCGTTTTCCTGACGGTCCAACAATTCGATGCTGTAACCGTTGGCGACCGCCCACGCGGAGTACATGCGCAGCATCATGTCAGCCCAATCGTTTGCGTCGGTACCACCATCACGAGCATTGATCGAGAGAATCGCACCCGCGCCGTCGTTGGGCCCATTGAGCAATGCTTTTAACTCAAGATCCTCAAGGATCGATTCCAAACGAGCGATCTCGGAATTGACCTCATCTTGGATGGATTCATCCTCGTCCGCCATTTCGAAAAGCGCACCGAGATCATCCACCGAACCGGTCAGCTCTTCCATCGGTCCTACGATGGCTTTGAGCGACTTCAACTCGGCAACGACTTTTTGGGCCGATTCGTTATCGTCCCAAAAGCCGGGTTCGCCCATTTTCAGCTCAATTGCCTTGATTTGTTGCTGCTTGGCAGGGTAGTCAAAGAGAGTCTCCGAGTTGTTTCAGACGCTGCTGAATGTCCTCGCTGCGGTGAACCAATTCAGCGTCCATTCTCGTCATCTTCTCCAAAGGGCGTATGATAAAAGCGAGCTCGTTGTCGCTCACATCTATCGCATTGAAATATCGTTACTAGGCATTTGAAATATACATGGCTCGCGTAGTTCTCGCGATGAGTGGCGGCGTCGATTCAAGTGTGGCGGCGCATCTGCTGTTGGAAGCCGGTCATGAAGTGATCGGCGTTTTCATGCGGCATGGCGAAGAATCGAGCGCTGCATGCAAAGTAGACGACTCCAACGAGCCTGAAGGTTCATCCGCACTCCCGGTTCTTGGCGGCCTCGCGAACGGTCGTGCCGACCACAAGCAAGGGTGCTGCACGGCGTCGGACGCGGCTGATGCGCGGAGAGTCGCATCCAAGATGCGGATTCCGTTCTATGCCCTGGATCTGCAACAAGACTTTAAAAAGATCGTTGACTACTTCGTCGATGATTATCTGAATGGTCGTACGCCAAACCCCTGCGTCAAATGCAATCACTGGATCAAATTTGGGCGACTCTTTGACTATGCCGACGGTGTCGATGCGGAGTTTGTTGCGACGGGCCATTACGCGCAGATGAAGGAAACCGTCAATGCTCGGGGCGTGACGCTTGCCGAGATGCATCGAGGACTCGATTCCGGCAAAGACCAATCCTACGCGTTGTTTGGCATCCGACCGGACCGACTTTCTCGAATGATGCTGCCCGTTGGTGGATTCACAAAGCCAGAGATTCGCGACATCGCGGCGAATTTGGGACTGGGGGTCGCGGGCAAAAAGGATAGTCAAGAAATCTGTTTTGTTACCCAGGGCCATCACAGCGATTTTGTGCGTGCTCGACAGCCCAAGCGTGCGTCCCACACCGGGGGTGAGATCGTGACTACCGACGGTCGAACCGTTGGACACCATGATGGTTTTGAGGCCTTTACGGTCGGCCAACGCAAAGGCTTGGGTGTCGCGATGGGAAAACCGTATTTCGTTGTGCAAATCGATCCAGATCGCTGCCGGGTGGTGATCGGACCCAAAGAGGAGCTGGCGAAACCGACACTTACCGCAAAGGAGAGCAACTGGCTGGTCGATCGATCGGAGATTCCTTCGGAAGTGCAGGTTCAGATCCGCTACAACGGGCAACCCAAACCGGCGTCGATCGAGTGGGATCCGACCGATGATGACCGATTCCAAGTCATTTTTGACCGCTCAGAATTAGCAATCGCACCCGGACAGGCCGCTGTCGTCTACGACGGAACCCGCGTGCTAGGGGGAGGCTGGATCGTCTGAATATGCCGACTTTGACGGCTCTCAACCAGAATGATTTGCCGAGTCGGAGGTGTAAGATTACAGTTTGAAGAGAGAGCTCTCACGCTTCCACCAATTCTGCTCGACATTGCGACTCAGTGGCAAAACCGGGCAGCACGCATTTCACAACTTTTCGATTCAGCAACGCCGGCCTGTCAACTCATCATTGGCCGGTACTCTTGGGGGAGGACGGAAAAACCATGAAGAAGATTGCCTGGAATCTATTGGCTGCCGGGCTGTTAGTTCTGACAGCCCAGAATTCAAACGCTCAAACAGCCGTCTTGAGCGAAATGTATGGCCGTGGTGTACACGCCTACTACGCCGGAACGATGGATCAATCGCTGCAATATTTCACGATGGCGATTGATAATTCGATTCAGGATCCGCGGGCCTATTACTTCCGCGGAATGGTCTACGAGATGACCGGTCGCCCAGAAGAGGCCGAAGCCGATTGGAAGGCCGGAGCAAAAATGGAAGCCGCCGGGCGCACCAACCCAATGATTGGGAAATCACTCTCTCGACTGCAGGGCACGCCACGTCTGAAACTGGAAACGATCCGGCAGAAGGCCAAACTGGAAGCGCTGGCAATGGCTATGAAGCGATCCAAGGAACGCTACGGCGAACTGGGAGCCGCAAACCAAGCAGCCACTAAGCCGATCGCCCCGGTCCCTCCAGGAACAGCCCGAGTCGCACCGGTTCCACCAACAGGAGCAGCTAACCCATTTGCTGATGATATGGCTCAGGGTCAACCAAGAGTCGTTGCCGATGACGCGTTTAAAGATGCTTTGAAGGATCCATTCGCTGGTGAAGCCGCGACGGCGGGCGCTGCTGGTAGCACGCCACCGGCCGGAAACCCATTCGGTGGTAATGGTGCGGGCGGCGGAGCAGACCCATTTGGAGGAGCTGGTGCTGGCGGCGGTGCTGATCCATTTGGAGGAGCTGGTGCGGGCGGCGGTGCTGATCCGTTTGGTGGAGCTGGCGGCGGCGGCGGAGCCGATCCATTTGGCGGAGGAACCAGTGGTGGCGGTGCAGGTGCTGGCGGCGCTGACCCATTTGGCGGTGCAGGTGCTGGCGGCGCTGATCCATTTGGTGGTGCCGGATCCGATCCGTTCGGTTCCAAATAGTCCGTCGTTTTGCGACAGACGCATCGAGCTTGCTTCGAGTGAGCTTCGGGAATCATTTCAGGACCAAGTCGGCCGCCAGGCTGTCTTGGTCCTTTCTTTTTGCGCTGCAGAAAATCTGTAAAAACCGGGCCAGGAAGTGCTCATTTTTCCTATCTTACGCGTTCTGCAGAATTTATCATCTAGCGGATCTGGTCCGAGCTAAACCTGAGATTGGCCTTCAGGTTGGTTCCGGCGGGCCCATGGGGGGTCGTGCCAGCCAGCGAACAAGATGCGCATCAAGAGGTAGGAGCACGAGATGGTCTTCCGCAATTCCAGTCGTCGAAACAAAAACGAACAAGCGAACCGTCGCGAGAGTCGACGCCGCCGTCTGAACCACTGGATATCCCGCAAACCAAGAGTTGAATCTCTCGAAGATCGAAGGTTGTTGGCCGTCGATATCGCTTTGGACGGTGACACCGAGGTAGCGATCCTAGGAGACATCGGTGGCACGTCGGACGATAGCGTGATCATCGGTGTCGAGAATAATCTGCTCTTCCATAACCTGTTAGAGGACAACATCGAGGGTGATGGCGACTATGCCGACAAGTTCGACTGGGATCCGGGCGAAGGCGAACTCAATATCTCGATTGATCCCGCCTTGGATCAACCAGCACTTAACGTGCAACTTGGTGATGGCTCCGACACGTTAACTCTTGAAGGTTTGACGTTCACGAACATCACGTATGACGGTGGAGCCGGTGATGACGCACTAGTGTTAACCGGTGATGCAACCGGCGCGGAAGGAAGTTACGAAACGCAAGTGTCACCCGATCCTACCACTGGTTTCAGCGGTCGAATCTTCTACCAACTCGGTGCACGGAGTCAGGACCTCGAATTCAGCAACTTGGAGCCTGTTGAAGATTTGATGGTCGCTAGCAGCTTGTCCATCGTTGACGCGGGTGGCGGTAACGAAATGAACTTGGTTGCCGGACCTCTGTCCACAACGAATGATCCAATCACAGGATCTCAAGAAGACACCCACCAGGTGAACTTTGGTGCGCAGCCGTTTGAACTGATCAACTTCCGCAACAAGACTTCCGTGACGGTGGATGGTGTTGGCGGAAACGACGACATCAACATTGATCAAGTGGACGTGGGTGACGGCCTTACGAACATCGATGTCGTAGGCGGGATTGGTGAAGACACCATCACCGTCGACGACGCGACAGTCGATTCGTTGGAGGTCTTTGGCGGCCTCGATCCGGACAACATTGAAGTTAACGATACCAATGCAGCGTTCACCCTGATTGATGGGGAAGAAAACGAAGACACGATCACCATCAATGACGCCAGTGGCGATGAACTCTCTGTCGATGGCGGCGAGGATGGGGATGCGATTGATGTCAACGACACCAACGCTACGTTGACGCAAGTTGACGGTGGCTTGGACGTCGACACGATCACCATCGTCAATGCCCATGGTGACGAACTCGTTATCGATGGCGGCGGAGCCGGAGACATCATCGATGTGACGGATACCAATGCGATCACAACGGAGATCTTGGGTGGTCCCGACGATGGTGCAGATACGATCACGATTTCAAATGCCAATGGAGAAGGCACGGCTGGCGACGAACTGACGGTCGATGGTCAAGGCGGCAATGATGCGATCACGCTGGTAAACACCAATACGTTTGGTGAAACGAGTCTTCTGGGCGGGACCGGCGAAGATGATATTGAGGTATTCGATGCCAATTCAGACGTTCTGACCGTTGATGGCGAGGGCGACAACGACACGATCACGCTGTTTGACAGCAACGCGATCTCTGAAACAACGATTCTCGGTGGCGGCAATAATGACACGATCATCATCGAAGATGCTCAGTCCCCGACGTTGACGGTTGACGCAGGAACGGGCGATGACCTTGTCCAGTTGGTCGATAGCAACGCAGGACAGAATTCATTCGCCGGCGGCGACGATATCGACATCCTGGAGTATCCAGGCGCCGGAACGAAGACATTGACCGGTATTGGCAGTGGCGAAATTGTTGGCGACCCCGATGTCGACTTTGAAGAATTTGAATACGTCCTGGCCGCGGGTGTTTTGGACGACGTGATCGACATCTCCGCGTTCCCAGGCGGTGAAGACGGTCTGGCCAACGAGATTCTGATTGAGTCAACCTTCGACAACTTCATTGGTGAAGACGTTGTGGTTGTCTCCTTCCGATCTGGTCCCGGCGAACCGTTGCTCGTCGTTGGCTCGCAAATCCGAGACAACGTTGGAACGATCGAAGTGATCGGTGGCAGCGACGACGACACGTTGACAATCGATTTAGCAAATGACCTGCTTAGCCATGTCAACGCGGGTGATGTGAACTTTGATGGAGCTGGTGGCAGCGACCTGTTGGAGATCATCGACAGTGCTGGCGGTTCCCTGACGGACCTCTACTACACACCTGATCCAAGCCTTGGTGTAGACAACGCAGGAACCGTCCTGCTGGATAGTACTCGCACAATCACGTTTACCGGTTTGGAACCGGTCATTGTCACCGCCGTTCCTGATACGGTGACCGTTGATATCAGTGCATTGCCTGCTTCGGAAAGTCTGACCTTCGCCAACGATGGCGGAACCGTGGGTAATTCGCAGGTGACGTTCACGAATAACCCAGCGGAAGACCTCTCGTTCGCCAACCCGACGACTTCTCTGACGTTGATCGCAAACGACAATGGCAACGAAGTCACCATGAATGCGATGGATGCTGCATTCGACGCAGTGGTAACGCTCGGTGGCGGAGCCGGGGTGGACACCTACAACATCAACGCCACGACCGGTACTCAATTACATACGATCAACTCTGGAGCGAGCAACGACACCATCATTGTCGGTGGCCCTGGTTCTCTGGATGCGATCAACGCACCGTTGACAGTCAACGGCGAAGACAATGCTGTTGATCCGACCCGAACTTCCGACGTAACTGCCAAGGGATCGAATGTCTCAGTGACGTTGTCCATCGGCGACACGCTTCAGGTCAACGATACGGCTGACGCAACGGGCAACACTTACACCATCAATGATGGGACGGTTGACAGAGTCGGTGCAGCGTTAATTAGCTACACCGGTATCGAGTCACTCGATGTCCTTGGTTCCGATGCTGGCGACAACATTATCGACGTTGTCGATACGACCGACGGCATCTACACGCGGATTCAGGGTGGTAACGCAGGTGGCGGCGACGACATCGAAGTCACCACCACGGGTGATGGTTCCATTGTGAACATTGCCGGATTCGATGGCGCCGATGTGATTCTGATTACTACAACCGGCGCGAGTTCGGTCACGATCGTCGATGGAAATGATGGCGGTGATACCCTGGCGATGCTGACCAGTTCTCCAGGCAGCGGCGTTGCCCTGTTGGGTGGACCGGGAAATGATGGCGTGTTTGTTGAGAACACGGGCGACGGCAGTTTGACGTTGATTGACGGCGGCAGCGATAGCGACGAAGTTTTCGTTCGCCGCACCGGGACCGCTAGCTTGATGGACATCTTCGGCGGTGGCGGAAACGACGAGATTTTCATCGGCAATGATGACCCCAATGTAGGAACGTCGTTGGATGAGATTCTGGGCGAAATCTGCGTGTTCGGCGACGGCGGCGTCGACGATCTGAATATCTCGGATGAGTTCGACACGGATGACAACAACTACTTGATCCGTCCAACGTTTGTGGAGCGAACGAACGCGGCACCTGTTGTCCAGATCGATTACGACTCAATTGAAAACCTTGCTTTGCGAGGCGGCATCGGTTCAGACAAGTTTGTGGCTGAACCGAGCCCAACAACGGCTTACATATTCGATGGAAACTTGCCCAGCGGTTCCTATGGCTCAACACCCGGCGACACCCTGAGTGTCAACACGGTTGGCTTTGGTCCGATTAACGCACCGTTCCAACAAACGGCGGGTGTGATTTCCAGTGCGGCACCATCGGCAACGTTTACGCCGATTACCTTCACTGACTTCGAATGGGTCGTTTTGCCGGACCGCTTTGAGTTCAATGACAACGCGGGCAACTTCCCCAATCCCGATATCGCCGATCTATCGACCAAACTCGGTTCACTACCGGCGATCACACTCAACGGTCTAAGCATTCACGGTCCGGATGATCCGGCTACCACTTGGGTCGTTGAAGATGTCGACTACTACCAATACGTCGCGCACGACACCGGCAAACTGGTTATTCGCTCGCTCTTTGAGCACGAATTCGGCGATCTGGAAATGTCCGTGTTTGATGCCGATGGCAATTTGATTGCCGCAAGCAACAGCTCTGCGGATAACCAGGACTTTGAGGAAATCATCATTCCGGTCGTCGGTCAGGAGGTTTACTACATCCAAGTCAATGGTGTGTCGACACCGGACGACGATTGCAACGTCAACAATTATGACCTGGAGATTGAAAACTTTGCGGCTCCGCAGCCGGAAGTGGACCTTGTCGACGCCAGCGATAGTGGATCATCGCTTCAAGACGAGTACACCAATGACACAACACCGACGATCGCCGTCCAAGCTGATCTGTCAGCCTGGTTGATGGGTATTCCGGTCGATGGTGGAGCGGGCACACCAGGTGCCGAAGTCGTCGTTGCAGCGACCGATCAGAACTCGGGTGCTGTCATCACGGTCTTTGCAGACCGCGTCGATGCGGGAACCCCAAATAACAACCTGTGGTCCGCGACGCTGCCAGCTCTCGGCGACGGGAACTACTTTGTTGAAGCTTGGGTTCGGATCGAAGATGGCCAGGGAACACCCGCAATCGGTCGCAGCATTTTCAGTGAGCCGTTGCCAGTTACCATCGACGGCACCGACCCGGCGGAAGTCACCAACCTTGATCTTCTGACCGCTAGCGATACCGGTACGAGTAACACGGACGATCTCACCAGCATCATGCAACCGGCGTTCACCGGAAGCAACGTCGAGCCGTACAACACGGTGCGACTGTTCGCCAACAACGAACAGGTCGGCGAGACGGTGGCTGACGTCGCAGGCAATTGGGAGATTACTAGCGAGCCATTGGCAGATGGACAGTACGAAATCACTGCCGAACAAGAAGACTTGGCTGGAAACGTCAGTCCAATTGTTGGACAACCGCTGATCGTAACGATCGATGCGGAAGGTCCTCAGCGTCCGACGATCGATCTGATCAATACGGACGATTCCGGAATGTCTCGTTTCGATAACGTCACATCCGGTGAAACGGGTGCAGACGGCATTGCCGACTTCCGCATTCAAGGCGTCCCGGGTGAGTCACTTCGGATCAAAGATGGTGACATCGAGATCCAACAGTCAGCTGCCGTTAGCTACGCCAACAACGTTCCAGCAATCGTTTTTGATGCGAACGGAAACCCAATCATCCCAGCCGATGGCGATCTTGAAATAAGAATCGATTTCAATGCTTTGGCTGCGGACACTGGGTATCCGGTTGAAGGTCCTCATCCACTTAGCACTGAACTGTATGACCTTGCAGGTAACCGCGGAGCTCAAGCAGAAGAGTTACTCGTCGAGATCGATTTCACCGCTCCCGTAACACCAACGATCGTGTTGGAAGCTTCCTCGGACACCGGAACGGCCGGCGACGGGATCACCAGCATCTCGCAACCGACTTTCACCGGATTCGCTGAACCCAATAGCAAGATCCATCTGTTCGACGCCAGTAACGGTGAGTTGATTGGATCTGGTGTGACCAACACCGCGGGCGTTTGGCAGGTGCAAGTCAACACTCTTCGCAACGATGATTACACCGTCAGCGTGGTATCGGAGGACCTTGCAGGTAATGTCTCATTGGACGCGAGTTTCGACATCATCGTCGATCCGTTCGAACCCAATGATACGATTGCTGCGGCGAATGAACTTGGCTCGCCCGAGACTCTGACGCTGAACAACTTGGTGCTGCATAACTCGGATGACGTCGATGTGTTCGAGTACACCGCGCACACGACCGGGAAGCTTTTGGCCTTCGCAATCTCACGTACAGGTGAGACCGTCGAGTTGGAATTCCGTGATGCGGCTGACAATGTCATTCCATCCACAAACGGTGTGATCCCTGTTGTCAGCCAAGAGAATTACTTCCTCGTGATCAGTTCTGACGTGCAGGGATTCGATCGAGCCGTCTACGATCTGGAGATTGAGAACTTTGCCGCTCCACAGCCAGATAAGCCGCTATTGGCTCCCGGCAGCGATACCGGCACTCTGCTCAATGACAACATCACCAACAATCCCACGCCAACGTATTACATTACGGCCGACCTAGCTGATTTCGCCTTGATGGGTGTTCCCGTTGATCAGGGTGTAGGCACACCAGGCGCTGAGGTGATTCTCGGCTTTACCAACACGACGACGGGTATCCGGACGGACGTGCAAGCCGATCGCGTGATCAATACCAACAACAGTTTCTGGAGTGCGACACCGGGCGCAGCGTTAGACGATGGCGTGTACTTAGTCCAAGCTTGGACTCGTATCGAAGACGGACAAGGCACACCGGCAGTTGGTCGCAGTCAGTTGACCGCTCCGATGTTGTTGACCATTGATACGATCGCACCCAACGTTGACGTGCCCGATTTGTTGGATTCCAGCGACACCGGGATGTTCGATGATGACAACGTGACCAGTAAGATGTCGCCCGCATTCAGTGGCACAGCTGAACCGAACGCGCTTGTTCGTATCCTGGCTAACGGCGCGATCGTAGGACAGAGCGTTGCCACCACAGATGGTCGCTGGGAAATCACGACGGAACCACTGCGTGACGGCACCTACGCGATCACCGCACAAGCCGAAGATGCAGCTGGTAATCAAACCACCTCCGAGCCCATCACGATTTGGGTCGATACAACTGACCCGAACTTCCCGCAGCTCGACTTGCTGTCCGATTCGGACTCGGGTCTGAGCGGCACCGATGATGTCACCTCGGACAATACACCGGACGTGTCGCTGACGATCAATGACACAGTCGATGGCGGTGACAACCCATTCCCGAACGATTTGAAGTATCGGATCTTTGTCCGTCCCGATGGCGACCTCGCTCTGTCGGAAGTGCTGTTAGTCGATTCGACGGCAGGTGTGACCGATCCAGCGGATATCTTTACCACCGTTGGTTTCCACACTCACACCTTGACGCTACCCAACGGCGCGCCGCTGCCTGACGGTGTTCACGATCTGAAACTGGTGGTCGAAGACCGTGCCGGAAACCTCAACGAGCGAACACTGACAATCGAGATTGATACGGTCACGCCAGCGGCGACGATCGACCTGATCGATTCGAGTGACAGCGGCATGTTCGACGATGACGACGTGACCAACATTTCGCAGCCGGCCTTTGCTGGGATCAGCGAAGTGGGAGCCACGGTGACGATTCTGGCTCAACCGCTTGATTCCACGGGAGCACCGATTGGTGATATCGTGCCGGTCGGCGTCGGAACGGTCGGTAGCGACGAAACGGATTTGGTGCCCGATGACGGCCAGGGAGCCTGGGAAGTCACGGTCGAACCACTGGACGACGGTCGCTACACGATCATCGCCCACATCGAGGACTTGGCCGGAAACTTCTCGCAGGCAACGATGGAAATCTGGGTCGATACAACCGATCCGAACTTCCCTCAGATCGACCTGCTGTCGGATTCGGATAGCGGCATCAGCACGACCGACAATGTCACCTTCGATAACACGCCGGACGTGTCGGTAACGATCAACGACACCATCGATGGTGGAGCGAATCCGTTCCCGAATGATCTGAAGTATCGCATCTTTGTACGACCCGACGGTGATCTAAGTCTTCCAGAAGTTCTGTTGGTCGATTCAACCGAAGGAGCAACGGGACCGGATGACACGTTCACTGAAGGCGGCTTCTTTACGCACACCTTGACGCTGCCCGATGGCTCAGACCTGCCGGATGGCGTTCACGACCTGAAGCTGGTCGTCGAAGATCGCGCGGGTAACATCAGCGAGCGAACACTCACGATCCAAATCGACACGGTCACACCAGTGGCTACGATCGACCTGATCGATTCGAGTGACAGCGGTATGTTTGACGACGACGATGTGACGGGCATTGATCAGCCCGCGTTCGCGGGAATTAGCGAGATCGGAGCCACGGTAACGATCTTTGCCACGCCGTTGGATTCGGTTGGCAATCCAACCGGTGACACCGTACCGGTTGGCGTCGGTACGGTCGGCAGCGACGAAACAGATTTGGTGCCCGATGATGGACAAGGTGCTTGGGAGGTAACGGTCGAACCATTGGACGACGGCCGGTACGAGATTACCGCCTACATCGAAGACTTGGCCGGTAACAACTCACAAGCCAGCATGGAGATTTGGGTCGACACCACCGATCCAAACCTTCCGCAGATCGATCTGCTTTCAGATTCGGACACCGGTCACAGCAGCACTGACAACATCACCTCCGACAACACGCCGGACGTGTCGGTGACCATCAACGACACGGTCGACGGCAATGGAAACCCATTCCCGAACGATCTGAAGTATCGCATCTACGTGCGGCCTGACGGTGATTTGGGAATTGATGAGGTCTTGCTGATCGATTCGTCTCAGCTGACGGTCAATCAACCAGATGGCTTCACCGAAGGTGGCTTCTTCACTCACACCTTGAGCTTGCTGCTCAACGATGATGATGATGGAGTTATTGATGGTGCTCCGCTGCCTGACGGCGTCCACGATCTGAAATTGGTCGTGGAGGATCGCGCGGGCAACATCAGCGAGCGAACGCTCACCATCGTGATCGATACCGTCTTGCTCTCGGATCCCGACAGTGGCATCGATCTGCTCGACAGCAGCGACACTGGCATGGATGACCAAGACAATGTGACCAGCATGGAGTCTCCGGCATTCACCGGTATTAGCGAAGCTGGTGCGAAAGTGACGATCTTTGCACAACCGCTCGATACAGACGGGAATCCAGTTGGCGACAACGTTCCCGTAGGTGTTGGCGTCGTCGGTAGCGACTTGACCGATTTCGTTCTCGGCAATGGTCTAGGCGTTTGGGAGGTCACTGTCGAACCAATGGACGACGGTGTCTATATCTTCACAGCGTTTATCGAAGACAAAGCTGGTAACACCAACGAAGACGACAACGGTGACTTGCCTTCCGTCCAAGTTGAGATCGATACGATCGCACCTAACACGCCATTCCTGGATCTGGTGGAAGCGAGCGATTCGGGTCGTAACAACGACGACAACATCACGAACGATAGCACTCCAGCTGTCACGATCACGACGCACGATCCGAACCTTGCCTTCCATCTGTTGATGCCGAACCTCGATACGGCCGATCCCGATGATGTGCTGACGGACTACCTAAAGTTCCGCATTTACGATCGGTTCGAAGAGAGCGACGAGGTCTTGCTGTACGATTCCGTGCTGGACGCCGAGGTGGATGGTACTGACTTCGCTGGTGACGGATTTACCAGTCTGACGTTCATCACAGAAGTACTGCCTGAGTTGGCTGACGGTATCCACAATCTGAAGCTCGAAGTGGAAGACCGCGCAGGTAACATCAGCGAGGACTTCCTGCAGAACCTGTTGATCGATACCGTCGGTTTCACGGGCATCGGAGATTTGCATCCCGATAGCGATTCGGGTGTCGCTGGATTCACGGCCACGATGGCTGACATGATCACCAACGACAAAACGCCGACCTTCTTTGGGACAGCCGAAGCGAACGCTCTTGTGACCGTCGAAGTTCGGAACGTGAGTACCGGCGGAGCTTACATTCCAGCCGGGACGGCCATTGCGGTACCACTGGATGGCGATGACGCATTCCAACCGCCAAACGCACCCAATGATGTCGTACAGGGCAACTGGCTAATCCAGACGAATCTCAACCTCGCCGACGGCGAATGGGAAGCGAGATTCACCTACGTGGATCCGGCTGGCAATGACCGGGATGCGAACGGCGATTTGACGCAAAGCTTCAAGAGTTTCTTCGTCGACACCCAAGGGCCACGGGTCACAGACCTGGATGTGAATGAGGCGGACAGTGATTACGACCTGTTTGACCTTAAGCCGTCACAGGGACCGACACCGGAAGTCACATCGTTGGTGATTCATTTCGAGGACCTACCAGAACGTACGGCAAGCTACCTGTACGATGCCGTGTATGAGCCCCTCGCTCTCGATGTTGGGAATTACTCTCTCATCGGAGATCACAACGGGGTCGTTCCTATCAGCCAGATCAACATCATCCATGACGTCGTCGCTGGCGATCCAGCAACGGCCCAAGTGGAGATCGTCTTTGATGCACCGCTGCGGGATGACCGATACACGTTGATCATCTCAGATGCGATCAGCGACGTAGCTGGCAACGCATTGGATGGAGAATCAAATGCGTCCGGACCGTTGGAAACACCGGAACTGCCTAGCGGCGACGGTGTACCAGGTGGTGAATTCGTAGCTCGTTTCACGATCGACAGCCGCCCTGAGATCGCCACTTGGTCACAAGGTGTGGTTTACGCCGATATCAACGGCAACTTTGTCTGGGATCCGGAAGGACAAGACAATGACGCCACCAACCGTGACTTCGTCTTTAACTTTGGCGAAATCACCGATGCTTACTTCACTGGCAACTTCTCCGATGTTGCTTCGATCGGTGCAGATAACATTCAGGGTACCGCTGATGACGGCCTGGCACCTTCGAACGGTTTTGACAAGCTCGGTGCATACGGATCGTTCAGTCAAACGGTGACGCCGACCGAAGTTGACTACATGTTCCTGCTTGATACGGATGATGATGGTGTCGGCGATACGTTTGGGACGATGGCTTATCAAGTCAATGCCATTCCAGTTGCTGGTAACTTCTTTAGCAGCGACGCGGATCTGGCAGCGATTGCCAACGGTGCACGTCCACGAGATGAGATTGGTGCCTTCGACGGTACCTACTGGTATCTCGATACGGACGGAGATAACGAGATCGAACTCGGGGAACGATTCATTGTTCAAGGACTGCCCAACGGAATTCCGATCGTCGGTGACTTCAACGGAGACGGGTCCGATGACTTGGCAACCTTCGACAACGACACAGGTATCTTTTCATTCGCCCTGATTGATCCGGTCGACTCGTACGTTGGTGGACCAAATGTGATCGGTTTCGATCAGATCGATCCC
This sequence comes from Planctomycetota bacterium, assembly GCA_039179795.1. GTDB lineage: Bacteria > Planctomycetota > Planctomycetia > Pirellulales > Pirellulaceae > Rubripirellula. Next base: position 126,148 of record JBCDEM010000001.1, read on the forward strand.
GAAACGTTGGTCAATGGCGTTCCGTTTGGTTTCATCTTTAGTGGATTCGGGGAACGCCCGGTCAGTGCAGATGTCAACCTGGACGGTGTCGATGATCTCGTGATGTGGGTTCCGGATCGGGACGGTCAGGTGCCAATGGCGTCTGGTGAGTTCCACTTCCTCGTTTCGGACCGCGTTGACGATAACAACGCCGTGACTCTTCCGAGTTCACTGTTCGATCCTTACAGCCCGGAACCGCTCGGCAACGACTTGTTCGCCCAGTTTGGAGACGAGTTCGCGCTTCCGCTGATTGGTAACTTCGATCCGCCTGTCGCCAAGGGAGACGATACGGATGACGATGATTCTGTTTCACCGTTGACCAACCACTCGTCGCCATTGGATACCAATGTCGATGGATCACTTACCGCGGCCGACGCTCTGGTCGTGATCAACGCGTTGCCGCGGAGCGACAGTTTCGACTACTCCAACTTGGAAAGCCTCATGGCGACCATGGGGCAAAATCGCCTCGATGCCAATGGCGACGGAGTTATCAGTGCTGCAGATGCTTTGCGAGTGATCAATGGTCTAGCTCGCCAAGTGGCTCAAGCGGAAGGTGAATCCGATGCCTGGGCAGCGAATGTGGATGGCGTGATCGCGATGAGCGACGACGACGAAGATTTGCTGGGTGTTTTGGCCTTGGACCAGGAACGCGATCGCGTGAAGTGAGTTTCACGGGCTTTTCAACGGGGAGTGAGAGGCTGATTCTCACTCTCCGTGCGTAATCTGTAGCGATTGGGCAAGAAGAACCAGACGAACGGATGCGACTGAGGCGAAGGGTCCTGACGCGTCGATCGGATAATCACGCGGTAGGGTGTGTGCCGTAAGCAGCGGTTCACCGAGTCGTATTGGATTTGTCAAAGGGCACAGCGTCCCTGACCGCCGCACTCGATCAACCCAAAAGGGAAGGACCCCGATCATGTTGTTTGATTTCATTGCGAATCGACTGAGAAGCGCAGGACGCGCAACAGTCTTTGCAGCGGCGGGAACGGCAATCGCAATCGCCGGTAATACTGCCGAAGCTCAAGTGTCACGAATTGCTGACGCCGATGCCGGACCCATCATGATGTCCATGGATTCGGACGTCGAATCAGCCTCCGATCTGGAGCCAGTTGGCTTTCTCAGCTTGGTCCGAGGTGATTCTGACTGCGACTCCGCTTGCGACAGTTGCGACGTTGGTTGTTGCCCTCCTTGGTGGGCACACCGCTCAGGCGTTTTTGCTCAAGCTTTGTTGCTGCGTCCTGGCAGTGCTGATCAGATCTACGAACTCGAATTCGACGATCCGACACCGGCGTTTCCTACTGGACAAACCGGTCGAACGAATATTGATGAGGAACTCGGTTTCCGCGTCGGTTTCTCCTGCTGTGCCAGCGAGTGTACCAGCTTGGTTGGTCGCTACACGTACTTCGAAAGCGACACGCAAGATTCGATTACAGCCGGTGCCGGTAACGTTCTGGTATCGCAAGTGATTCACCCAGACCTTGTGACCACCGGTGACACGGGATTGGGTTCGACCGCTTCGGCGAATCTCGATTTCCAGTTGATTGACTTGGCATACCGTCACATCTGGCGAGCTAACGACACCTACGCGATTAACTGGCTGGCTGGTTTTCAGTACGGTCGTTACGAGCAAGATCTGCTTGCTATCCAACAGCAAGCCGTTGCAACTGGCCTCGCAACCGTTGATGCCGACGTCGACTTCGACGGATTCGGAATGCTCTTCGGTGTTGATGCGATGCGTCGCAGCTGCGAGAGCGGATTGTTGATCTACGGCCGCGGCATGAGCAGCTTCTTGGCTGGTAGCTGGCGAGGTGATTACTCCGCAACCAACCAGTTCGGTGGTGGAGTTGTCGGTAACGAATACGAAGACTACCGAGTGACACCTGTTGTCGAACTCGAACTCGGGTTCGGTTGGCAAAGCAAGTGCGGTCGCTGCCAAGCAACGATCGGATACATGACGAGCGCTTGGTACAACGCGATCTCGACTCGCGAGTACATCGATGCCGTACGAGCGAACAACTTGGTAAGCGTCGACGAGACCGTCACGTTCAGTGGTTTGACCGGTGGAATTGAAGCTCGCTTCTAAACCAACCGCAATCTCTCCGACAAAACAGAAGCGTGAGCGAAGTCATTTCGCTCACGCTTTTTTCGTTTTCGATCCGGTATCCAGCATTCAAGCTGTTAAAAGAATCTGTCCAACGTCTCTTGCTTTGGCTTGGGGGTCACAAAGGAAACCACCACCATCGCAATCGTTGAGCACGAAATCATCGCAACAACGGGCATAATCTCGTAAGTACTTTCCCCGAGATTCAGGTGAATGACGTACTTGCTCAATCCACCCTGTTCGATCGGAACTTGCCATCCTCGAACAAAAAGAATGACCCAGCTGATACCTGCCGCCAGCACTCCAGCAATGGCACCGAGGGCACTTAAACCTCGCCAATAAAGTGCCGCGACAACGATCGGGAATAGAGCGCTGAATCCGCTAAAACACCAGACACCCATCGCAAAGACACTGCGAACATTGCCCAGGCTGAGCAAGAACGTAATCGCCACTATTCCGACGATAAACGAACGTGTCAGCAGAACTTGCTTTTCATCGCTAAAACGGTCTTTGCCAAAATAGTGTGTCACAACGTCATTGTTGAAGATTGTTCCGATGCACAAAAACTGGCTATCGAGACTGCTCATAATCGCAGCCAGAATGCCCGCGGCTAAAAGCCCACCCAGCACAGCACCGGTTTGCGTATTTACCAGGAAAGCCAGCACTTGGTTGGGATTTGCGGGCAAATCAGCTGTGTCCGGACGTAGATCAGGACTGCCATAAGCAGCAACGGCCCAGGTTCCTATCAACACACAGGGCGCCCAGACAATCATGATGAAGATTGGGTGCCACACCACTGGCAATTTGAATGACTGGGCGCTCTTTGCCGTCATCCAGTGTTGAAAAATGTGTGGGAACATTCCCACTGACAAAGGGATCAGCAGATACGTCAAGAACTTTGTCTTGCTAAGACCTTCGCGCGTGGAGTGCGAATCGGGAATCGCTTCGCTGAGCGTCTGAGCATTTTCCAAAAACCCACTCTGACCACCCAATCGACTCGCCAGCACAAAGAACGTCACGACGCCTAGCACCATGAAGACCGTTGTTTGGAACGCATTCGCCCAAGCGGTCCCGCGCATGCCACCGAAGAAGACGTAAATCAGCACCACGCAGCAAATCAACAGTGAACCCGCCCATCCGGGCATTCCCATTTGGTTGATGACCGCACCGCCACTTATCACACCAATCAACAAATAGGGCACGATCAGGCCGACCAAGATTGGAAACAGCAACAGGCCGATCAAGTCATTGTCCAATCGATCGCGAAAGAACTCGATCTGAGTGCTGTACCCGTTCCTCTGCGCGATCGTCCACACTTTGACGCCGATCAAAAAAAAGCAAAGCGAATGGACGATGCCACTGCTGCTGGCCAACATCCCGTAGACGCCGATTCCCGCACGCACGGACTCGCCCGTGCTGCCAACTAACGCGAACGCCGTCATGGTCGTCCCGAACATGCTCAACAACAGCAGCACAGGACCAATCGTCCGGCTCGCCATCTGATAGTCCGCTCGCGTGCCTCGAAAACGACCGCCTGAGAACAGGCCAAGTCCCAAGAGCAACGCCAAATAGGCAAATACGATTCCTAGTTGAATGGTCATTCTGCGGATCCCTCCCCCTTGGCCAAACCGTCATCACTTTCCGAAGGCCAGGCGATCCGCGTCGCCAGCCACCAGACCAAGGCAGCAGCGATGGAAATGCAAGCATGCCAAAAGAGTCCAATAGGCAGGAAACCCAACACCAGCGTGTCGTCGTTCCAGAACCAATTATCCTGGTGGGCAATTAGCAGCAGCACGACCATCACGGCGATGATCAGAGGCCCTCTGCGTTGCATGGGAGGTGATGTCATAGGGTGAGTTTCCATTGGGAAAACATGGCGGGTCAGCATTCGGTTGTCTGAGTTCGCTGTGAGCAGTGTAATTCTGCATGCCGTCAGGCGAAATTAGGCTCACGACGTCAACGCTGGCGGTTCGATACCGATCTTGACCCATTCTCTTTTTGGCATCGTTCGCGGGTAACGGGCAATTGCTTACAGCCGAACGCCCTCACCCCAATTTGAGCCAACTCAAAACCTGAGTCGTTGTATTGTCCTGGGAAGCTTGGTTAACGCTGATCGTCGCCGCCACTCTGTTGGTCAGCCTTGCGATGCGCGTGGCGGCGATGGACCTTTTGGCGATTTCCTGTCTGGCGATCCTGGTATTGGCTCAAAACCTGACCGACTCGGCCAAACTTCCTTCGACGAGTGAAGCGGTGGCGGGTTTCGGTAACCAAGGCGTGGTCACGATCGCCTTGCTGTTCGCGGTCGTCGCCGGCTTGGAATTCACGGGTGGCACGGAGCTGGCAACCAGTTGGTTTTTAAACCGCGCCAGGACGTTGTCGTCGGCACAAACAAGACTTTTGATACCCGTTGCTGCGTTGAGTGGATTTCTCAATAACACACCTGTCGTCGTCGCGTTGATGCCCGTTGTAAGCGATTTAGCGAAACGGATTTCCGCGAGCACCAGTCATTTGCTGCTGCCGATGAGTTATGCGGCGATCCTGGGTGGGATGTGCACATTGATCGGAACGAGCACCAACCTGATCATCTCTGATCTCAATGACAACGCAATCAAAGCAGGCCTAGCAGCCAAGCCACTGAGCTTTTTTTCTCCGGCCGTCGTGGGTGTTCCAGCGACGTTGCTGGGATTGGTTTACATGATCGGCTTGTCCCGTTGGTTGTTACCCGAGCGTCGGCCAGCGGTCAGTGTGTCAGATGACCCCAGGCAATACACGGTTGAAGTCCAAGTTGAACCAGGGGGCCCGATGGTCGGCCGGACCATCGAACAAGCAGGCCTTCGACATCTCCCAGGTCTCTACGTTGCCGAGATCCAACGGGAAGACGGCATCATCGCGGCGGCCAAACCAAACGAAGTATTGCGATCGGGAGATGTGCTAATTCTGGTCGGTGCATTGGAGAGCGTTGTCGACTTGAGAAAGATCCGAGGTCTGGCTCCTTCAGATGATCAAGCAAGAAAACTGGAAATCCCGGCCTGGCGCAGAACGCTTGTCGAAGCCGTTGTCAGCACGCGCTGCGCCTTGCGGGGAAAGACGATTCGCCAAGGCCGGTTTCGGTCCCACTACAACGCGGCTGTCGTCGCCGTGGCGCGTGGCGATAAGCGTCTGACCGGAAAACTCGGTGACGTTCGCTTGGAAGCCGGTGATGTGCTGTTGTTAGAAGCGTCACCCTCGTTCCTGCATCGCAGCAGTGAATCACACGACTTCTTTCTAGTCAGTGCCGTTGAGCATGGTTCAGTGCGACGTCCTGAACGAGCTTGGCTATCCATTGGGATTTTGTTTGCGATGGTCGTCGCTTCCGCGTCGGGCATCATCCCGATCATGACGGCAGCCCTTTTGGCATTCATGGCGATGGTCGGTTTTCGATGTTGCACCACCACCGAAGCTCGGCGAAGCGTCGACTGGTCCATTGTGATCGTGATCGGCTCTGCCATCGGCATCGGGACAGCGATGGAAAAAAGTGGTGCGGCGACGGTACTCGCAAACGGTTTACTCGGTCTCGCCGGAAATGACCCGATGTACGCGTTGGCGGCCATTTTCGTGGCAACGATGGTGTGCACCGAGCTGATCACGAACAACGCGGCGGCGGTCTTAATGTTTCCAATCGCCTTGAAAGCTGCCAGTGCAATGAACTGCACTTCAACCCCGTTCGTGATTGCAGTCATGATTGCTGCGTCGGCCAGTTTCTTGACGCCATTCGGCTATCAAACGAACATGATGGTCTATGGTGTCGGCGGTTACCGGTTGACCGACTACATCCGTTTTGGTCTGCCCCTATCGCTAATCGTGCTGATCGTGACACTGCTCCTGGTCCCCCGAGTTTGGGCATTCTAGTCTCGGCATGCCTTGTATCTGGCGTTTCAGCCAAAGGATCTTCGCCCAAATGGGGGTAAGAGTCCGATCCTCAATCGGTAATAACGCGTCGAGCTTGCATCGAACGTAAGATGGAAGCACGACCCAGACAGACGCATCATGAACTCGCCCAAGCCTTCCAGTCCCAAACTCTCCGGCACCATTGAAACGCCGAAAGTGGAGTATGCGCCGGAGTTACCAATCTCCGCATATCGGCAAGAGCTCATTGATCTAATCCACAATCATCAAGTGATCATCGTTTGCGGTGAGACGGGTAGTGGGAAAAGTACGCAGCTGCCGAAATTCTGCCTGGAGGCTGGGCTGGGTCAGCAGGGAGTCATCGGCCACACACAACCGCGCCGTCTGGCCGCGAGGAGCATTGCGTCCCGTTTGGCCGAAGAGTTGGAATGCAAACTGGGTGAACTGGTCGGTTACCAGATTCGTTTTGGAGATCAGACGAGTGAAGGGACCCGCATCAAGTTGATGACCGACGGGATTCTGCTCGCGGAAACCCAGAGTGATCGCAACCTCAGACAATACGAAGCCATCATCATCGACGAGGCTCATGAACGCTCGTTAAACATTGACTTCTTGCTCGGATACCTCCGGAATCTGCAATCGAAACGCCCTGATCTAAAAATCATCATCACATCGGCCACGATCGACGCTGAGCGGTTCGCGGAACATTTCGCCGACGATCATGGACCGGCACCCATTATCCAAGTCGAGGGTAGGGGATACCCGGTCGAAATTCAGTATCTGCCGTGGGAGGAAGTCTTTGATGAAACAGATCAGGGCGAATCGCGTCGCTATGATATTGCTCGTCACGTCGTCGCCGGCATCGATCAACTGAGCCGCGTCGGAAACGGTGACACGCTTATTTTCCTTCCAACCGAAAGAGACATCCGCGAAGTGTCTCATCGTGTTGCCGGTCACTTCAAACGACGCGGACAACGTGACCGAGTCGACTTGTTACCGCTTTATGCTCGATTGCCGTCGGCAGAACAACAACGAATTTTCCATCCGGACGGCAGCAAACAACGATTCATCTTCGCGACCAATGTTGCCGAGAGTTCCCTGACGGTTCCAGGTATCCGATACGTGATCGATACCGGGACAGCTCGCATCAGTCGCTACAGCGCACGTAGCAAAGTTCAACGCCTACCGGTGGAAGAGATCAGTCGTGCAAGTGCGGATCAACGCGCAGGGCGTTGTGGGCGTATCGGGCCTGGGGTCTGTTTACGTCTCTATTCACAAGACGAGTTTGACCACCGGGATGCGTTCACAACACCGGAGATTCGTCGAACAAACTTGGCCGCGGTCGTGCTGCGCACCAAGACGCTTCGACTCGGACGACTAGAGGATTTTCCGTTACTCGATCCACCGCGGCAGGAAGCCATCCGTGAGGGAATACAAACCTTGATCGAGTTAGGCGCACTCGATGAACAACAAGAACTAACAGATACGGGTTGGCAATTGGGTCGCCTGCCCGTCGATCCACGTGTCGGACGTATTCTGATCGAAGCGGATCGAAATGGAGCATTGCCGGAAGTTCTGCCAATCGCAGCTGCTTTGGAAATACAAGATCCACGAGACCGCCCGCCAGATCGCCAACAAGCGGCGGACGAAGCTCATACCGAGTTTGCGGATCCACGGAGTGACTTTCTGTCGCTGCTACGTCTGTGGCGCTTCTATGAAGAAGCCCGTAGTCAAAACAGCCGCACCCAACTCAATCGATTGTTGCGAAAGAAGTTTCTATCGCCTGCAAGGATGCGCGAATGGACAGACATCTATCGTCAGCTTCGTGAAATGTCATTAACTTCATTGCAGTCACGACGTTCAAAGAAAAAGCCGCGTCGAACCATCGGTAAGATTCGATACAGCGAAGACACGGATAACATCGTCGATGAGACGCACTACGAGACCATCCATCAGTCTCTGCTGTCCGGCTTGCTATTCGGTGTGGCAACAGTCTCCGACAAACATGAGTACACGGGTGCTCGCGGATTAAAGCTCTTTTTGTGGCCCGGCAGTGGCATCTTTGGTGCAAAGCCCAAGTGGGTCATGGCAGCAGAGCTGATTGAAACTTCGAAGCCGTTTGCGCGAACGGTCGCGCGTATCGACCATCGATGGATCGAAAAGATCGCTGGACACTTGTTAAAGCGGTCTCACTCCGATCCACACTGGAGCAACAAGGCGAACGGTGCTTTCTGCTATGAAAACGCGACGTTATACGGACTTCCTGTTGTCGTACGACGTCGTGTGCCGTTACCGCCCATCGATCCGGCAACATCCCGTGATCTTCTGATTGAACAGGGACTCGTCGAACAGAATCTAAAGACAACAGCAAAGTTCATTCGACATAATCGCGCTTTGCGACAAGCATTTCAGGAGCTTGCCAATCGTACACGGCGACGCCAATGGGTCATCGATGACTATGCGTTGTCACATTTTTATCAATCAAGATTGCCGGCTGATGTTGTTGATCGCAGCCGCTTGGAAAAACTCGACAGGACTCTCCAGACACCGGATTCCGAGTATCGGATATCCAGTTTTGATGCGCTGGCCAAGTGGGCACAATCACCAGCCGCAAATGAATCGACCGGCAGTCTGTATCTGCATCCAAGTGATCTTATCGACACGGTTAATGATTCTGTCCAACCGGACGATTTCCCAACGCAAATCGAAGTCGGTCAATCTCGTCTTCCATTGGAGTATCACTTTGAACCAGGGTCAGAATCAGACGGGATTCGACTCAAGGTTCATCCGTCGGCGCTACCGCAAATCAGTGACGACCGACTCGGCTGGTTCGTACCAGGACTGCTTCATGAAAAACTGGTGGCGCTGATTAAGTCTCTACCAAAACGGATCCGTCGAAATTTGGTGCCGGCCGCAGATGTTGCTGAACAGATTCGTTTAGAACTCTTAGAAGTTTACGGCCAGGTTCCGTTCATGAATGCCGTTTGTGAAGTGATGAGCCGACTTGCAGAAATGCCGGTCAATCCGACAGACTTTCAACAAGACAAGCTCGCGCATCATTTGGATTTTCTCGTCACCATTGTCGATGATGAGGGGGAAACGCTTGCGGAAAGCCGGCAAGTAGAACAGCTTCGATCGCGCTTTACGGAAGTTACAACTTCAACGAAAACGACCGTCGCCGCTGACGTGGACAATGAAGCCTGGTCGCTCGACCACGCAAAGACTTTCTCCATCAAGCAACTGCCGGTAGAAGTCGTCAGGCAGCGGGGTGGAGTGCAAGTCGCACAGTATCCCGGAATGATCGATCATGGTGACAGTGTCTCGACGCAGCTTTTTCCCGATCAGAAGAGTGCGGAAGCGAGCATCCGGCGTGGACTCACACGACTGTACGCGATCAATGAATCAAAGGAATTACGAAGCCAGGTTCGTTGGCTGCCCGCATTAGATCAAGCCAAAGTTAAACTGACGGGATGGTTGCCCGTTAAAAATCTCGAAACATCACTCGCTGACCTTCTGGCTCGAATCGCGTTTATCGACAACGAGCCACTGGCACGTGATGAGTTGGAATTCGAAGCACGGCGGAAAGATCGGGGTCGACGGATCGCCGGTGCAACGCAGGTCATTGCATCGTGGTTAGACAATCTCGCTGAGCATGGCTTTTTGCTTCGGCGAGAGTTGGAAAGTGTGAACGGAAGTGCACGCCACGAACTTCTCATCAAAGAAATCAAAACACAACTTGATTGGTTGTTATTCGACGGATTTCTGCAAGCGGTTCCATGGCAATGGTTACAACACTATCCGAGATACCTTCACGCGATCGCTTACCGAATGGACAAGTCTCGTGGAGCGGGAAGTCGGGATCGAGAATTATCGGAAACGGTGTTTCAACTTTGGAATCAGTGGCTTGAACAACTACCCGAATCGACTCGGGAGCCAAATCAGCAGGTCGATAGCGAATTTCGCTGGATGATCGAGGAACTTCGCGTCAGTCTGTTCGCGCAACCACTCGGCACGGCTGTAAAAGTTTCGCCGCAGAGATGTGCAAAGCTGATAAAGTGAAAGTTGACGGGAATGGAGCATGCCCGGCCATGTCGCCAGTGATTCGTCGCCACACGAACACCAATCAAACCGATGCTCAGGATTGTCGAACCACCATCACTTAGGCATCACGTTCAGGGGAAGCCGGTTCCCCGTCGATCTTGGATCGCTTCGATTCTATTTCACGGTTTGTTGGCAGTCTTGCTGTGGTCGGTCGTCTTTCGAACCATCCGCTACTCATCGATCACTCTCTCCGCAACGCCAAGCAACGCAAGTCAGTCGATATCACTGGAAACGGGCGATCCCAGACTGGAGGTGGATGAACCTTGGGGCACGAATCCAAAAGCGGGGACCGAGGAAACCAAGGTCGATGTTGAGTCTGACTTCCATGGGCTATTCGAAAATTTCACGCCAAGTTTAGAAATCAATCGACAGTTCAGTCCAAACTCCATCGAGTTCTTTGGAACACGGGCTTATGGCAAACGTTTCGTATTTGTGCTGGATATCTCCTTCAGTATGAAGGCACGCGATGGCGAAAGGTATCGTCGTGCCTGTGAAGAGCTGATTCATTCCGTGTCGCAATTGCGGCAGGATCAGGAGTACTTCGTTTTTCTCTTCTCCTGGTATACCCACAAGATGTTTTATCAACCTCAATTGGAGTATGTGCCAGCACAAGGCGATCATGTCGAAAGGTTAAGTACTTGGCTACGAAGAATGACGCTCGGTGCCGGAACGGATCCGCGAAAAGCACTTTCGCTTTCTCTCCGAATGGATCCGGATGCGTTATTCTTGCTTTCCGATGGACACTTCAATGAGCCCGCTTCTCCCAACTCAGAAACAGGTTGGTTTGATCAGGATGACGAACGATCGATGGAAGACGTCATTCCAGGGATTGAAAAACGGTTTCGTGAATTACCAATTCACACGATCTCTCTAGAGAATCCATTTACAGTTGAATCAATGCGAAAGATTGCGAAATCGACTGGTGGTCAATTTCGTTACGTAAGAACGCAATCACGCAAACCAGTTGATTTTGATCGCTTTCTGGAATCGTTGAAATACATTCATGTGCAGCACAAAAATGAACCGAACAGTAAGGCTGAATTTGAAACACGTTTGTCATTCACCCGTGAGTTGATCAGCAGTGGCGAGCTCGTGTTTGCCGAGTACATCTTGCGACCGGTTGTACAAGCTGATGAATCACTGATCCACAACCGTGTCTTATTGAATAAGATCGTTGGAATTTTGAACACGGAGTTGGCTGGTGCGCGTTTGGAAGACTTTGATCTTCCGCGTAACGTCATGGCTAGAATTTCCGATCCGTGACATTGAGTTGATTGCTATCCTGCCATAGCAATTGCTTGGACTCCCTCCGACGAATGATTTCTTGGCCAGCCTTGTCTCATCGAACCATTCGCGAAGTGGTTTGTGTGGTTACGCTTTCACAGTTTTCTACGAGACTTACTTCATTGTCTGATCCAATTTGGAAAACGGGTTCCATCGACGCATATTTTGACCAGCTCGATCGCTGGCTCGATTTAGAAGCCGAGGCCGAACGTGAACGAATGGTACGTCGGCGTTTACTCCGATCTGCAAAAGACGTTGAGAAGACCGGCGAAGCGATCGTTAACCTTAAGATCGTTGATTATCGAACGGGCTTGGCAGGACGCTTCCTGATCGATTTTGCCAAGAGCGAGCAAGCCGAACTTCCAATCAACCGTCTGAAGGTTGGTTCGCCGGTCGTGATTTCCGATCAAAACCAGATGAACGACCGCGGCATCTCGGGTGTTGTCAGCCGCAGGAAACGAGACACCATTCAAGTTGCGACAGAAACGTGGCCCGAAGCTCATCGCTTCCGATTGGATTTGTCGCCGGATGAAACGACTCGTCGCCGTCAGATGTCGGCAATGGCAAAAACGCGTGTTGCCGATGGTCGGGCTCGCAAGCTCAGGGACATCCTGCTGGGAAATCAACCACCCAAGTTTCAGCCACCCGTCGAACGAGCGATCGTGTCCAACCTCAACTCGTCACAGGTCGATGCGGTTCAGTTCGTTATGTCAGCACAAGATGTCGCTGTCGTGCACGGTCCACCTGGAACGGGAAAGACGACCACCCTCGCAGAGATTGTTTTTCAAGCGGTTGCACAAGGTGACCGTGTGCTGGCGTGCGCTCCCAGCAACACTGCAGTAGACAACCTGCTGGAAAAACTGGTTTCAGCCGATCCAATCGACTCCGGTTCTGTAATAAGAGTTGGACATCCTGCTCGTGTCTTTGAATCGTTGCGAGGTCACACATTGGACGAGGTGATCGACAATGATCCATCGTCCGAAGTCATTCGTGACATGCGCCGGGAGGTCCAAGACCTAGTACGCACTGCATCGAAGGGTTTTCGAGGACACAATGGGAGACGACGACGGGGAGAGTTGTTTGCCGAAGCTGGTCAACTGAGAGGACAAATTCGTGCGCTCGAACGGTCAGTACTTCGCAGCGTTTTGGATGGTGCAGATGTGATCTGCACCACGACAACGATCGACGATGACCTGTTGGGCAATCGTGACTTCGATCTTGTCGTGATTGATGAAGCATGTCAGTGCACTTTGCCGGGCGTTTGGCAAGCTGTTTTACGCGCCAATCGCATCGTCTTTGCAGGAGATCATTGTCAGCTGCCACCAACCGTCCTAAGCGATCAAGCGGCGCGTGAAGGCATGCGAGAATCCATGATGCAACACCTAGTAGAGCGTGAAGGTAACTCGATCTACCGACGCCTCACTCAGCAGTATCGAATGCATGAAAGAATCATGGGCTTTTCGTCGCAAGCTTTTTACGAAGATTCACTCGTTGCAGATCCATCCGTTCGTTCGCACGTCTTAAGCGATCTCTCGACGGTTGAAGTGAATGCGGATCCAAGCAATGACGACCAGAAGTTCGCGAATCCATGGTTTACCCAGCCACTTCACTTCATTGACACAGCTGGAGCCGAATACGTTGAGGAAATCGAACCGGATGGCGAGAGCAAGATGAACCGCAAGGAAGCGGAACTCACAAGTCAACTGGTTGATGAACTGGTTTCAGCAGGTGTCGATCCAACCGATATCGGCGTGATCGCGCCGTATGCCGCACAGGTTCGATGGCTTCGTCAACAGATTCGCCATCCAGGACTCGAGATCGATACGGTTGACGGATTTCAGGGTAGAGAAAAAGAAGCGGTCGTTTTGACGATGGTACGAAGTAACGATCGACAGGAAATTGGGTTCTTGCGTGACACGCGAAGGACCAATGTGGCGGTCACGCGTGCCCGACGTTGCCTGATCATGATCGGAGATAGCGCGACCCTCGCTTCGGACCCGTTTTATGAATCACTCCTCGAGTACTTTGAACAACAGGGGTCTTATCGCTCGGTGTGGGAAATGATGGGCAGCTGACAGAACAAGCCGCAGATCCTGCCATGCTCTTGATCCCAACCCGTCGTCGCACGTAAAGACAGAGTATGGAGGCAAAATACTATCTAACGTGCCTGTGGCCCGGCCTGCCTGAACTCTGGTGGCGCGGACGGTTGAATGCCCTACCGGCAGCAATCGGCTTCGGTTTAGCCCTCAATTTGCTGCTAATCACACGATACATCTATCCCCAGTGGATTGCGGGCAGTCTGGTGTCCCTCGCTGTTTGGACGGGACTCGTCGCTTGGATCTTCTACGTTGTCCGCAGTATCAAGGAATTGCCGCAGCTCATTGCGCCACGACTGGCTTCGGATGAACCCGATCGATTTCCAGAAGCGCGTAACGCGTTTTTGGCCGGCCACTGGACCGAGGCGGAACGTTTGTTAACCGAAGTGCTAGCAATTGAGCCTCGCGATCCGCCCTCGTTGCTCTTCCTGACGGCCGTTTATCGACAAACAGGGCGTCTTGATGCGTCAGAAATTCTGCTTTCCGAGATCGATCGCTTGGAAGTCGCCGATCCATGGAGTTTGGAGCTTGTCGCCGAGCGTCGACGACTAGAACGTGCGATTGAAGCCCGCGACAAAGAGCGTCGCGCGAAACAAGAAAAAAACGAAGAAGAATCTGCCGAAATGACAGAGCCGGTGTCGCGAGCCGCTTGATCCCCAAAATGAAAGCGAATCAGGCGGGAAACGGAATAATCGCCCCGTAATCAGACATCGGTATCTTGCCCGTTCTGTATCGTTCCCCCTACAAAGCTCCTATCCCCGCATTTTCCGCCAACCGATAGAATTCCTAGGACGGAAGGGAATTAGCCGTCGGCAAGCACGCTTAGATCGAGTCCGGACGATCGTGTATGCGTGACCGGGCGATTGTGGCGTACGGTTTGCTTGGATAAAAGCAAACTTCGGCAGATTCGCCAAATTGACAATGGCACTTCGCATCCGCGATGCGTCAGGTCAATTCATCAGGGGCACACGAGAACTCATCAACTGAGCCTTCTTACTGGGCAAAAGAGACATCAAATGTACGAAAGATTTACCGACCGAGCCCGCAAAGTCATGCAGCTGGCCAATCAGGAGGCACAGCGATTCAACCACGAATACATCGGAACCGAGCACATCCTGCTTGGTCTGGTGAAAGAGGGCAGCGGGGTCGCCGCCAACGTGTTGAAAAACCTGGAAGTCGATCTTCGCAAGATCCGCTTAGAAGTCGAAAAGCTGGTCCAGAGCGGACCTGAAATGGTCACTGTCGGCAAATTGCCACAAACTCCTCGAGCCAAGAAAGTCATCGAATACTCGATGGAAGAAGCTCGGAACCTCAATCACAGCTACGTCGGAACCGAGCACATTCTGCTCGGACTACTACGTGAACAAGAAGGCGTCGCCGCTCAGGTTCTGATGAACTTAGGACTGAAGCTTGAAGACGTTCGCGAAGAGGTACTCAACCTTCTCGGTCATGGGCTCGAGGGTGCTGAAGTCAGCGAACGCGGCGGTCGCGAAAGTGAAAGCGGTAGTAGCTCATCTAGCAAGAGCAGCAAGAGCAAGACACCGGCACTGGATAGCTTTGGCCGAGACCTGACCGAGTTAGCAAAGAAAGGCGAACTCGATCCCGTCATCGGTCGTGAACGTGAGATCGAACGAGCGATTCAAATCCTTTGCCGACGCACGAAGAACAACCCCGTTTTGCTCGGGGAAGCCGGTGTTGGTAAGACCGCTATCGTCGAAGGATTCGCTCAACGCGTGATCGAAGGCGAAGTGCCTGAGATCCTGTCTGAGAAACGGATCGTCGTTCTCGACTTAGCCATGATGGTTGCCGGAACCAAATATCGCGGTCAGTTCGAAGAACGAATCAAAGCCGTCATGACGGAAGTACGCCGCGTCAAGAATACGATTCTGTTCATCGACGAATTGCACACGCTTGTCGGTGCTGGTGGTGCTGAGGGTGCCATTGACGCCGCAAACGTCCTGAAACCTGCATTGGCTCGAGGCGAGATCCAATGCATCGGTGCCACGACTTTGGATGAATATCGAAAGTACATCGAAAAGGACAACGCGCTGGCTCGACGTTTCCAAGAGATCATTGTCGATCCGACCGGTAAGGATGAAACCATTGAAATTCTCAAGGGTTTGAGAGGCCGCTATGAAGAGCACCACCGTGTGCAATTCACGGACGATGCAATCGTTGCCGCAGTGGAAATGAGCGAGCGTTACATCACCGCACGTTGTCTGCCTGATAAAGCGATCGATGTGATCGACGAAGCAGGTGCACGAGTTCGTCTTCGCACGATGACGCGTCCACCAGATTTGAAGGAAATCGACGAAGAAGTCGAAAAGTTAAACAAGGAAAAGGAAGACGCGGTCGCCAACCAAGACTTTGAAAAGGCTGCCAACCTTCGCGATCAAGCCGAGAAACTACGTAAGAAGAAGGATCAAATCACGCAGGATTGGCGAGATCGCAGTCAGCAAACTGATGGCGTGGTCGATGAGGAAATCATCGCCGAAGTTGTTAGCAAGATGACCGGGATTCCTCTGACTCGTTTGTCGACCGAGGACAGCCTGCGACTGATGAAAATGGAAGAGGAGCTCCACAAACGTGTCGTGAGCCAAGATGCGGCCGTTACAGCAGTCAGTAAAGCGGTTCGTCGAAGTCGTTCGGGATTGAAAGATCCGCGACGTCCGACCGGTTGCTTTATTTTCGCTGGACCGACGGGTGTTGGTAAGACGTTGCTGGCGAAAGCTCTAGCCGAATACATGTTCGGTGATTCCGAAGCACTCGTTCACATCGATATGAGCGAGTACATGGAGAAGCACAATGTCAGCCGATTGATTGGTGCCCCTCCCGGATTCGTCGGATACGAAGAAGGCGGTCAGTTGACTGAAAAGATTCGCCGCCGACCTTACGCGGTGGTCCTATTCGACGAGATTGAGAAGGCTCACCCGGATGTATTCAACATGCTGTTGCAGGTCATGGAAGAGGGTCGCTTGACGGACTCTTTCGGACGCAACGTGGACTTCCGGAACACCATCTTGATCATGACCACCAATGCAGGTGCCGAAGCGATCAAGAATGAGTCGGCGTTTGGGTTCCAAAAGCCCGATGGCGATGCCAGCTACGATTCGATGAAGCAACGTGTGATGGACCAAATCGAGCGAGTGTTCCGACCGGAATTCCTCAACCGTTTGGACGACACCATCATCTTCCGTCACCTCACCAAGGATGACTTGAAGGGTGTTATCGATTTCGAATTGGCGAAAGTTCGCGGGCGATTGCTTGAACGCGGCCTGAATCTGGAGCTGACCGACGTGGCCAAAGAATTCTTGGTCAAGAAGGGCAGCAACCTGGATTACGGTGCTCGTCCACTGCGTCGTGCTCTGGAACAACGTATCGAAGATCCTCTCAGTGAAGAGTTACTTCGCGGTGCTTTCGCAGGGAAAGACACCATCGTTGTTACGGGTATCCTCGAGAACGAAGATGGCACGCGAGTTGAAGAGAAAGATGTTCAGACCGCTGAGGACGGCAAGATGACCGATGCCGACGGCAAGAAAGTCAAGATTACTCGACTCGATTTCCAGGGCGAAGTCCGAGGTCTGCCGGAGCCAGCCGAACCGGTCAGTGCCGGAGTCGGCGA
The DNA here is from genome assembly GCA_039179795.1 of Planctomycetota bacterium. Taxonomy (GTDB): domain Bacteria; phylum Planctomycetota; class Planctomycetia; order Pirellulales; family Pirellulaceae; genus Rubripirellula. The sequence continues at coordinate 143,276 of JBCDEM010000001.1, forward strand.
AAGCGAAGATTCGAATTCCGATTCGGAGTGATCTAATTCAGACAGTGAATCAAAGCGAGGTCTCCACAGACCTCGCTTTTTTCTTGCGCGAAACTCTCGTTGATGGAGCTTCATGTCTATGCAACTTCCCGAGCCAACTGGCTGCGTGCAAAGACATAGAAAGGACCGAGCGGAGTGATTCTACCGATCGCGAGCCATTGGCATGATGACGTAACCGTAACCGTCCTCGGTCGTCAGCAGGGCAGGGGAAGCACCCGATTCGATCTCAAGAATAAAGTTCGTTTCGTTGTCGAGTACTTTACAAAAGTCTGCGACATATCGGTGATCCATCGTCAAAACAATCGGATCGCCGTCGTAAGCGATCGGCAAATCAACCTGTGACTCACCGATCTCCGCGGTACTGGCTTCCAACTTTAAAGTGCCGTCCGCAAAGGTGAAATCGATTCCACGACTCTCGTGGTCGGTGACGATGGCGGCTTGTCGCAGCGCGGCAAAAAAGGGCCCGACCGTCATGTCCAATTGCACAGCGTTCTCCCGTTGGGGAAAAACTTGTCGCCAATTCGGATAGCGGCCTTCGACCAATCGAGAGTAGATCACGGCACGTGGTGTTCGAACCAACAGATCATTGCTTCGCGCAGCCACTTCGACCGATTCATCCTTGTCACTGAGAGCTCGCTCGATGAGCTGGATGGCACGGGTAGGAACGATGGTGCTTGCGCCAGACGTCTTGTGATCGCCTACGGATTCACCCGCCCCCTCCATCCTTGCCAATCTGCGACCATCCGTTCCAACGGCTGTCACACGATCGTCTTCCATCTCTAAGAGCACGCCACCAAGCGCAAACCGGCTACTTTCTGCATCGGTCGCAAACACTGTTCGTTTCACCATTTCGCTGAACAGCCGCGTCGGGATGACGTGGTACGTCTCTTCATCGAAGCTGGCCACACTTGGAAACTCATCCGGATTGCTACCAGGCAATCGGAACTTGCTGTATGCACCCTGGACACGAATTCCCGACGCATCGGTTTCGAACGACAGGGTCTCATCATTGCTCTCCCGCAGGATCGCCATCGTTCGCTGAACAGGCAGCAACGCGGTTCCTTCCGTTTCGATTTCAACCCCTTCTTCCAAGTCCAAGCGGATGCCAACTTCCATATCCGTCGCCGTGAGAGTGATCTTCTCTCCGGCGGCAGTGACTTTGACGTTTTGAAGAATCTCCTTTGGCGATCGAGCGGGCGCGATGCTCGCCGCGAGGCCAAAAGCGTTGGTAAGTGATTCTCTTTGACAGGTGATTTTCATGACGCTTTAGAGAGATCGGGGAAAAGGATCCCATGATTGAACGGCATGTTTTACCGTGAGATCGTTCGGACTGCATGCCCCTGATGTTTGAGTCTTCGAGACATGTTGGATTGCTTACCAATAGAAGTTGATATTTATTTATCGTCGTCGTCGTAATACGAAGCTTCGTGCCGTCAATATCTAAATGCAGCGGCTCTAAGTCGCTTCTTCGAAAGGGTTTACTTCGTTCACCAAAGGGTGGAATACTTGTCGTCGTTGTGTTGAGGCCATGTTCAGTTGGTGCACGAATCGAGACAGATTCCAACAGTGATTCGAATCAGGAATCGGCGATCGACCGCGAATCGGTCATGGTTCAACCGAGATTGAACACGTTATCCAGACCAAGATTTTTTTAAACAGAATGAAGTTTTTCTGTGACTTCGTCGGCCAGCTGTCGCAATTCTGGTTCTTGATTCAGCGTTGATTCTGTTTTTCGAATCGCGTGAAGAACCGTCGTGTGGTCCCGACCTCCGAAATAATCTCCGATCTGGTGCATGCTCAGAGCCGTCATCTTTCGGGTCAGGTACATGGCAAGGGATCGGGCACGGACGAGATGTTGTTTGCGTGAACTGCTCCGCAAATCCGAAAGACGCAATCGCGAATGTTTTGCCACGGCGGAGGCAATGATTGCGGGTGAAAGATCGTGAGCTCGCCCGACGACGTCGATCGCAGCACGAATCGACTCGGCGTCCACCGGGCAATCCTGCATTCGAGTTCGCAGTGAGATCTGCTTGATTGCGGCTTCCAATGCACGACAGGGAAGGGGAGTTTCCAATTCCGTGTCCAAGAGGGAAAGCAGATGTTCGGTGAGCTCGACTTCGTGTCGCATTGCTAATTCGCTCAGCAGTTGTCGACGAGCCGGACCTGTCGGGAGGTTCAGATGTACCGTCAAACCGGGTAGGACACGACTGATCAGCAGAGGTTTCATCCCCCGGATTTCAGACGGTAAACGGCTGCAAGTTACGATCGTTGGCAGCTCCCTCACACATCGTTCTTCGATACGTAGCGCAAGTTCTTCTTGGGCCGCCGGCTTATCAGAAATGAGGTGCAAGTCGTCTAGGATCAACAATTCAGCCGTCGCAAGCTGCTCGCGCAAATGCGGCAGATCATCGGCCGCGACCGCTTCGGCGTAGTGGCGAGCGAAGTCATTGGCTGTTTGGTAGACGACCGACGGCGGCTCAGCGTATTGATGACTCGATAGATGTCGGGACGCAAAATGGAGTGAAAGAGCCGTTTTTCCGCTTCCCGAAGCACCGAAAAGCAAGAGCGGGTTACCGAGGTCTAGAACAGGCGTTGATATTGTCGCCAAATAGCCGGCTAACCGGTTTTCCTCGCCGCAGACAAAGTACGGCAACAATGTGGCCAGATTCGGCAGATCTCTTCGGCGACCACGTAGGCTTGGCCGTTCCAAGGGAAATACCGTGGGTGTTTCCGAAGGAGTCGAAGTGGAATTTGCTTGCACGGTGGACATCGAACGCGGCCAATCATCCGGACGTGGATCGGTTACCCCAGCCCCCGCATTGTACCGATTCGCATCCAAAAGGCGAGACACAAAAAAGCTAGTTATCCACAGCCGATAATTGCCTTAAACGGTTGTAATTATTGGAGATAAGTTCGATCGATTTATTGATTTCATCAATAGTGGAAAACTTGGACAGTCCGAAACGGAGGGCCGATCGGACCTGCTCGTCCGGGCAACCCATGGCCAATAAGACGTGGCTGGGCGGGCTGCTGCCGCTGCTGCAGGCCGAGCCGCTACTGCAGGCGATCCCAGCAAGATCGAGAGCCATCAACATCGACTGGCGATCTGTCCCACAAAAGGAAAGACAGCTCGTGGCAGGCAAACGACTACTGTTGGCACCATGGATCACTAATTCATCATGGCGTTGAAGGAGCTCTGTTTCCAAGCGGTCCCGTAATACACGAACCGCCTGCGTCGACTGTTCCATCTCCGAAACAGCCAGTTCCAGTGCTTTGGCCATCCCGATCACCAAAGCGGCAGGTTCTGTGCCAGGACGAGATTCGAGTTGTTGTTGCCCGCCGTAAAGGAGCGGTTCGACTTTGAGCCCGGTTCTCATCCACAGAGCACCAATTCCAACAGGCCCATGGAACTTATGCGCCGTAAAAGTGATGGCAGCAGCGCCGAGTTCGTCCAGCTGCAGGGGAACTTTGCCAATCGATTGGGTTGCATCGACGTGTAACGGTACACCCAGATGACGACATATCCGAACAACTTCTTCAATTGGTTGCAGGACACCTGTTTCGTTGTTGGCGGACATGATTGAGACGAGCGAAGCAATCTTGCCATCACCGCGAATGGCGTCCTCGAGCGATTGCAAGCAGATTTGCCCGTTTGCATCGACTTTGACCCAGCGAACGGTGCGGCCGGATCTTTGCGCTGCGAGCGCTGGCTCGATGATGCTGGGATGTTCGATTCGGCTGACAACCAGAGGGCCATCACTGGCGATACCGGTTAGAGCGAGGTTGTTGGATTCGGTTCCGCCACTGGTGAAGAGTAAGCGTGGGCCACCCGGTTGGTCCAGTTGCGTTCCCAAGGATTGACCGATCGATTCAGTCGAGAACTCGATCTGGTCTCGGGCAAAGCGCCCCAACGCATGCTGGCTCGCGGGGTTGGCTGGGCCCTGCTGAAAAGACTGAAGCATGACATCCGTGACGCGTGAATCCATCGCGGTCGTCGCGTTGTTGTCCAAGTAAATAGCCAACCTATGGAACTCCCGGCTCAATTCTTTGAATTCTGCAACTGTTTGAGCTCTTCGTTTTCGGGATAGTCGCTGATCGCTTCAGAAAGCAACTCGGTTGCCAGGTCATCTCGATCCGCATCATGCATGTCCTGAATCAACTGGATGTACTCTGATTGCAGACGATCATCGATTGCGGCGCGTAGATCTTCCGGCGTGTGATCAATTTGAGCCAATTCAAAAAGAGGCGGCATCAGGATGTAGAGTTCGCGGGCAGACAGATCCTGAATGATGGGCCAGAGAACTTTCGCCTGTTTGGGTTGATCCTTACTCCACGTTCGCCAGTATTCGTCGTCGGTTCCCAATTGAAGTTGATCGACCAAAAGCTGGGCGTCGGCAGGCGTCGAACCGGTCAGACCGCGGGAAATAGACACCAATTGCCAGTCTTGGGGTGTTCCAGTCGGGATCGGGATTAGGCCATTTTGTCGCACGTAAATCGCCGTCACGGGGGTGGCGCTGCTGCGCTTAATCGGGGTGATTTGCACATGCAACAAGGGGATCTCGTAGAAGCTGAATTCGCGTTGCTGAAAATGACTTGGCGAGAATTCAAAGCCGCTGACATAGCCCTGCGTTCGAACCACGATGAACAACACCAGGATAAAAACCAGCGTCGATATCACGGTGAACCAGCGTTTGACGTTATTTTGGTTAGCCACAGTTCGAGCCGAGTAAGGGAATAAAAACTGATGTGGACATTGTTTGGTGCTTTATGGATCTTTCCGCAAAATGATGCTGCTGGTTCCAACGGCGATCAAACCATCGTATCTCGGCCGTGACACGAGGACCAATCCGTTGGCGGATGAGACGCAAGCGAAGGGTTGTTGGCCACCAGGACCTTCGTCTTGGGCGTTTTTGCCGAACCAACCTTCAATGTAAGCCATGAAGCAAAATTCGTCCGCCATTCGAAATTCGCCTTGCACACCGCATTCAGCAGGCGGACGGTCGTTGGTGGGTGCGGCCGCGTTGACATGGCGGCCATCGGGTCGGCCATCGATCTCGATTCAGTATCGACGTCCCTATTCGGTGACGCAGCTCGGTCGGCCGCAGCGGGTGGCGGCGACATACAGTTCTCCAAACGGAGCATCCGAGGAGGAAGCGGATCCGCGGTTGAGCCGGATGCGCGTTGAGGCGGTGCTTTTGATGTCGAAAACACCGGTCAATCCGCGAAAGTTGGCCCAGTTGGCTCACTTGGCGGACGCCACGGAGGCCCGTACACTTGTCCGCCAACTCAACCAGGTTTACGACACGGTCGGTCGCGCGCTGCGAGTGGAACAGGTAGCTGGTGGGTATCGGTTAATGACTCGTCCGGAACTTGCTCCCTGGCTCGCCCGCCTTGGACACGTTCCGGCTCCGTTAAGATTGTCCACCCCGATGATGGAAACACTGGCTGTCATCGCGTACAGGCAACCGGTATCACGTGCTAGTGCTGAGTCCATTCGTGGAGTGGCTTGCGGCGAGCTGTTGCGTCAATTGATGGAACGAGAGTTGATTCGAATCGTTGGTCGCGGTGAAGAGTTGGGACGCCCCTATCTTTACGGCACCACGAAACGTTTCTTACAACTTTTCGGATTGCCAAACGTAAGTGCGCTTCCACCCATCCAATGGGAAGCACTTCAAGACGATCCGATCGCGGAAGATACACCCACTGATGATTTGTCGACATCCACGAAGGAGCCTGTCGTGAGCACAACCATCGCGCCAGTTCTCACAGAAACCGTTCTCACTGGAACAGAAATTGAAATGGAAGGCGCCGAGAATTCTCTCGTGCCGCCAGCAGAGGTTGCCGACGAAACGAAACAGCCGGTCGCCGTTGATGACGAAGAAGATGAAGACTACTACGACGACGATGGTGACGACGACGACGATGACGACTGGGATGATGACGACTGGGATGACGACGAAGAAGACGATGGAGAGGTCGATGGCGACGACGAAGAAGACGAAGACCTCGACGACGAAGAAGACTTAGAAGAAGAGGATTGGGAAGAAGTCGAGGGCGACGACGACGACGAAGATTGGGACGAAGAAGACGACGACGAATGGGACGACGACGATGACCTCGAGGAAGACGACGATGACCTCGAGGAAGACGACGACGAAGAATGGGACTGATCTAGTCTTCGCCGAGTTGGAAGAGGTGTCGCAAAGCTTCCACGAGTCCACGTTTGTGGCCTTCCGCCGCATCGTCTCGAAGCGAAGATAGCGGCGGATGAAGGAGTTTATTGATCAAACGATCAAATGACTTCTCGATCTCTTTTCTCGCCGTTGGATCCGTTTCGGTCAGCCCAAGCTTGTTAATTAGACGATCAAGTTCGTCGCTTTTAATCTCTTGCGCTTGATCGCGAAGTCGTCGAATGACCGGGCCTGTTGCTCGATGATTGATCGCTTGCATGAAACGCTCGGTTTCCTCTGCAATGATCTCTTTCGCTTTTGGCCACTCCTTCTGTCGTTCTCGACGATTCCGTTCGCAAGCGGTTTGCAAGTCGTCGATACCGAATAAGTAGATACTTGGCATTTCGCCAATCGACGGGTCAAAATCGCGAGGTACTGCCAAGTCAAGTATCAACAGTTCGCGATTGCGCCGCTGTGCGTGCAATGGACGAAAGGTCGATTGGTCCATGATCGGTTCGGTAGCCGAGGTTGCACCAATCAATAAGTCAGCATCAATAATTTGCGTTGGCAACGTATCCCACTGTGCTGATTCCACGCCGAACGCAGTAGCCAGTGCAACGGCTCGTTCGTAGCTGCGATTCAAAATACAGATATCTGCGGCACCGGCCTGTTTGAGGTACCGCAGCGTCTCTTCGCCCATCTCGCCGGCACCGCACAGAACGACACGCTTGTTCGCGAGTGTTTCGAAGACCTCCGTTGCAACTTCACCGACGGCAACGCTAGGGACGCTAACACGACGCCGATGGATCGATGTCTCTTGTTGGACGCGTTTCGCTGCACGATTGGCGGCTTGGAACACGCTGTGCGTCAAGGGACCGGCAGCACCACTGTTGCACGCCAAGTCGTAAGCTTGCTTTACTTGTGAGAGGATTTGCGCTTCGCCAACGACCATGCTGTCAAGGCTCGCGGCGACGGTAAATAAATGCTCGACTGCATCTGAACCGACACGATAAATCACTTGGTCCATGACTTCGTCTGGCCGCAAACGATGTTGATCGGCAAGGAAACCAACCACCGCATCGCGATCAATGTTCAGTTCATTACCGCCGGTCGCGTACAGTTCAACACGGTTGCAAGTACTCAGCAGAACCAATTCAGCGGATGGATAACGCTCACGAAATAGCGAAAGTGCTTCACTGGCCTCTTCGGATGTGAACGAAATTTTCTCTCGAAATTCGACAGCAGCATCGTGATGGCTGCAGCCAATCATTTGCAGTTTCATTCGATCGACCTCCATGCTCGGCTGGATGGGTCGATCGATGTTGTCACCGACTGCGGCGAAGTGACTCGATCCGACAACTCACTTGGATCTTGGCCGTGCGGTGTGGTTAAGACACCGATCATTGCGAGGATCAAAAAACCTAGACTGGCAAGTGTCAGGTACACGGCCTTCTTCCCGCGGCTGACCGGCTCGTATACGTATTCGAGAACCGTCGCACCGCAAAGCCAGATCAACAAGAAGAACGAAAACAGGACACCCCGATCGGCGAGTCCAACTTGGCCCCATTTATTCAAGTTCATCACGATACCGGCAATTAAGCCGATGCCGACAGCCGTTGTGCTGGTGATCAAACAGCGTCGATTGAGTCGCCCAAGAGACTCCAGAGTCGGCAGACGAAAGTTGGAACCCGCACGCTTCTGTTTCAGCCTTCGGGACTGAAGCAAGTACATGATGCCGGCAATGAAACCGATCAACACGGCACCCGAGCCAAGCATCATGGCAAACGCGTGAACGTTGCGCCAGAGTTCAACCGCTTCGTTGCGAGTAAATGGGTCCAGGTCGCTTACAGCGACAGCAAACCCAATCATTGCCAGGACGGCCGGCAAGAAAAAGAAACTGACAATGGTGTCCGGGCGTCGCAGGTAGGCGACACAAAAACAGATGGCCATTCCGAATGCTAATAACAGGGACCAATCGGACCAAGTTGCCCACAGTCCAGCATCCGGGAGTTCGTTCGGGCTTTCCGGTCGAATCTGCAACACGAGGTAGCATGCATGCGTGAACAACCCAACGGACATCATGACGATGACCAGTAGGGCACGGCCAGGAATCCTTCCTGCCAAACGCAGCAATTCCAGCACAAGCACCACCAGGTAACTGGTGAAAAAGCACGTGATGGAGATCTCTCGAAGAACGGCCAGCATGGGTGCAGATAGAAGGGAAGGGTGGGTCGGTGGCGGGAAGCTGACTCTGTGGCCATGAATGCCGCCAGGAGAACTATACGCAGCCGATCAATCGCGGTTTTTTAGGGTGTTTTTCAACGCGATCCGGCTCCCTGAAAGTGGTTCAGCCAACCCTCAATCGTACACGTTCTGTGGAAAATGTCAGCGCAGTCGAACCGGTCACCACGGTGAATCCAGCCAACCTTGAACGTTTATTCCACCCGATTTGTCTATCTGGACGCGAATCGCACCATTTTGAGCCGTGATTGATACGCTCGATCCGGTTAGCTGTAGCATTCGCTGGACATCTGGCCGCAGGGCCCGTCGGCCGCCACTCACGATCGTGTGTTTAGGCCGTGCCCACTGCAAAACAGACTGAGTGTCTGCGGTCAGGCTGCCATGGTGGGGTGCCATGAGAACTCCACCTGCTGGAGGTCGGGGTTGATTGATAAGGGGTTGAATCCCGGGCGCTTCCAAATCTCCAGGCAGGATCAACGCATGAGGTCCGACGCGCAGGCGGAGGACCAGACTATTGGCGTTATCACTCCCTGCCAATCGTTGTACCGGTGGGTGCAGCACGTCGACGCAATGTGCGCTGTTGGTCATGCTCGATCCGTTGAATACTTCGCGAACAGGAGTGCGGTATCGCGAAATGGACCGACGCACCCCTTCGAGAGCTGCTTCGTTTTCATTCAACATTCCTGGAGGTGTTACAACCTCTTCGATGTTAAATCGTCTCAATAAACTGGGAAGCGCATTGAAGTGATCGGCATCCGCGTGAGACAACACCACACCGCGAATGCGCGTGATCCCCATTGACCAAAGCGCGGTATCGATGCCACGGCAACTGTGGTCGACGTTCCCCAATCGGCCGCAGTCATAGATCCAAACTTCCTCTTCCGACAAACGCACGATCACGCTCGTCCCATGGCCGACGTCAACGAACGTCGCTTCGATCGTATCTTCATCTAGCTGTGTCGTCTTCAAAGCCAGTGCAATCGCGATCGCGAACCAGACTGACATCAGACCATAACGCATCCAAGATGATCGACGTCCGCGTCGCCAGAGGAAAGTAAAGCCAAGCAACAGATAAAAACAGGCAACCCAGCCGCCCGGCGGTGATGGTAGCCAAAAGTGACTCATCGGAAATGCGGCCGCACGTTCGATGAACGAATGAATCAACCAAAGTGATGAATGGCAGACGTATCCAAAGAACGCAGCAATATGCCAGTCGATCCAACCAACAAGTACGAGTCCGATACCTGACGAAAGAGCGACTAACAGACAGGGCGCGACGAAAACATTGCACACCACGCTCACTAACGAGATCACATGAAAGTGATACCAAACCAACGGCAAGCTAACCGCGGACACGCAAAGGCTAAACCAACAGAGACTAACAAAATGGCAAAGGAGAGACTTGGTCCAACGGTAAAGTCGAGTCTGCGATCCTTGAGTCAATTCCAGCAATCGTTGTTCGCGATCAACCGCGTCACGAACAGCCACTGAAGTCGCGCGATCACGTCGAGCACAATTCAAAAGTGTGACGACCGCCAAGAAAGAGAGATGTACGCCAACGCTAAAGACAAGCTCAGGGTTTAGAAGAAACAAAACAATGGCGGCGAGTGCTAGCGTATTCAACGGTTGGATCGAGCGTCGGAACCAAGCTGCTACAACAAGCGAACCAACTAACATCGCCGCGCGCACCACCGGAGGCTTGGCTCCCGTGACGGCCGTATACAAAATGCAAACACAAATTAGCGATAACAGGCGCAGTGGAATTGGAAGCCGCAACAGGATCGTCATCCAACGTGTTAACAGAACAACGATCGCTAAATGCAACCCACTGACAGACAGCAAGTGCGCCGTACCCGTCACGAGTAGACAATCCCGCGTTGAATCATTGACCAATTCGCGCTGACCAACGACCAATGCGACGGCGAGCGGTCCGGTGTTTGAATCCGTCCAATTGAGGAGTTGATTCCGGCCATGCTTTGCAATCGCTTCGATCCCTCGATTCCAAGGAGCAACGTGTCGTTCGAGCATCTGAACGTGTTGCATCGATCCAACATCCATTCGTGCATGAATCCCACGCCGGCGATCGATTTTTCTCGGGTCGATCGCACCTGGGTTCGTCGGTGGACGAAGTTTGTGAATCGAACCGAGCAACTGAACAGAGTCGCCGGGCGCCAGTCGATCGCATCGCCCTTGAATCACGACAGACAATCGACCCGTGCAGGGATGAAGTTGGTCACCCAGCCGTATTTGTTTTAGGTCGAGTTGAATGGACGTCTGCCAAGGATCGACCTCCTCACGGGATGCAAAGTTACGACGTCGCAGATTGATTGGGCGTTGAATCAACCCTTGAACCACCGCGGGTTGAGGTGTCGTTGTCACGAAGGAGAGAACCGATGCGCTCTCGTAACGCTGGTCCGCCCAGCGATGCATGCCGCCGCCTAAGGCGACGAAAGAGAACACGACGAGTGATCGCGACACTCGGGGTGAATCGCGAAAGAAATAATGACCGCTGATCGCGACTCCGATGCCCGTACAGCACCACAGACCGAGACAGACGCGGTTGCCGACCGGTCCCCGAGCGGTATCGATTTGGGCGGCGTCGATCAGAATCCCGACGACGCATGCGGCAGCCACGGGAACCAGCGGATAACGCAGCCACAAACGATCAAACGACTGGAAGATCCCTCGGATTCCAGCAGCGCAATTATTTTGTGCCCCGGACAACGCCTTACATTTTCCTCAACTCGGGTATCTTGAGTGTCGTGGCAAGCCGCAACGCTCAATCGATATGCCCCCGCCCTCGCAGAAGGATGTCCCGTGAATCTACATCGTTTTTGCCTCCTCGTGTTACTCGCTGTGCTGCTTGAGGGCACGGAATCTCAGCATCGTTTGATAGCACAAGACCAAACGCCGACCCAGCAAACGGTTTCCATGAAGTACCCAAACACCGCGAAAGGCGACGTTGTCGATGATTATCACGGCCGAAAAGTCACCGATCCTTATCGTTGGTTAGAAAACACCGAGAGCGATGAAACCGCTGCATGGATCGAGTCACAAAACGAAGTCACGCAAGCCTACCTACAGTCCCTTCCAGAACGTGAATCGATGCGCAAGCGTTTGGAGAGTCTTTGGAACTACGAACGCTTCGGCTTACCAAATAGAAAGGGTTCGACCTACTTCTACACACACAACGATGGACTCCAAGATCAGAGTGTTCTGTACAAAGCTGATTCGCTCAACGCGCAACGAAGTGTTCTGCTGGACCCTAACACACTGAGTAGTGATGGAACGATTTCTTTAGCCGGCACGGCGATCAGCGATAACGGGCGATTGCTCGCATATGGAATCGCGGACGGTGGAAGTGATTGGCGCACTTGGAAAGTTCGCGATATCAACACAGGAGAGGATCTCGACGATCTGATTGAGTGGGTCAAGTTCAGTGGTATCGCATGGAAAAAGGACGGAAGCGGATTTTTCTACGGGCGGTATGACGAGCCGAAAGAAGGCGAGGAGCTACTTGGCACCAACGAAAATCAGCGACTCTATTTTCATCAATTGGGTACCGATCAATCCGAAGACGTATTGGTTCTGGAACGCCCGGATCATCCTAAGTGGGGTTTTTCCCCTGTTGTCACGGATGATGGACGCTATCTCGTGATCCAGAATTGGAAGGGAAGTGAACCGAAGGCACAGATTTTTATCAAAGACCTGCAGGATCCCGATTCCAAAGTCGAGCCGCTGATTACAGGTTTTGACGCCGAGTACACGCTGGTCGCGTCGATTGAGGACACGTTGTTTTTCGTCACGGATAACGAAGCCCCCAAACGACGCTTGATCGCTGTGAAAGCCGCTGATTCCGATCGGTCGTCTTGGCAGGAAGTGATTGCGGAAACGGATGATGTCCTAGAGTCGGTCAGTCTGTTCGGACAAACGTTCTATGCAAGTTGGCTGAAGGATGCACGCGGGAAAGTCACACGGCACAAGTTGGACGGCGAATGGTTGGATGAGTTGGAATTGCCTGGTGTGGGAACCGTCAGTGGTTTTGGCGGAAGGCAGGATTCGACCGAAACGTTCTATGCCTTTTCCAATTATGCGACTCCCTCAGCGATTTATCGAATCGACTTGGCAACCGGTGAGTCTTCGCTCTGGCGACGACCGGACATTGACTTGGATGTTGATCAGTTTGTAACCGAGCAGTTGTTCTGTAAAAGTAAAGACGGCGCGACCGTCCCAATCATCGTGACGCGGCGTCGTGACGCCAAACTGGATGGCAGTAATCGAACACTGCTGTATGGATACGGCGGCTTCAATATTTCCATCACCCCGAGTTTCTCACCGGCGACCGCCGCCTGGGTAGCAAACGGTGGTATCTACGCTGTCGCCAATTTACGAGGAGGCGGGGAGTACGGTCGCGAATGGCACGAGGCGGGAATGCGCTTGAAGAAGCAAAACGTCTTCAACGATTGTATTGCTGCCGCCGAGTATTTGATTGAAAAGAAGTACACGGCCGCGTCTCGACTAGCGCTTCAAGGTCGAAGCAATGGCGGACTGCTCGTCGGTGCAGTGATGACACAGCGTCCGGATCTCTTTGGAGCTTGTTTACCCGGAGTTGGCGTGATGGATATGCTGCGTTACCACAAGTTCACGATTGGTTGGGCCTGGGTGACTGAATACGGCAGCAGTGATGAAGAGGACCAAATCGATAATCTGTTGTCGTATTCGCCGCTGCACAACTTGAAGACGGGTACTTGTTATCCTGCGACACTGGTAACGACAGCGGATCGTGATGATCGTGTCGTCCCCGGACACAGTTTCAAGTTTGCTGCCGCGCTCCAAGCCGCTCAATCATGTGATCACCCCACGTTGATTCGCATCGAAACGCGAGCGGGTCATGGAGCAGGAACTCCCGTCAGCAAGAGGATCGAAGAATACGCTGATCTCTGGGCCTTTTTGATTGCCAACTTGAATTGACGTCACCGTTCGTATTTGCCCGCTGCTTCCATCTCAAGCTGATTGCCCGAAATGCTACTTCAAGAACCTGGCCATTCGCCGTATGACCTGCGGTTTGAGCTACTCGGTTTTCCCGTGCGAGTGGCGTGGTCATTCTGGCTCGCTGCGTTGCTAATCGGTTGGCAAATTGTTCTGGGCGTAGAGGGAATCCTGGGAGATGACGGTTTACCAATGCCGGCGCTTTTTGCGATTTGGTCCGGCTGTGTATTTCTATCGATTCTGATCCATGAACTCGGGCATGCGTTGGCTTTTCGACAGTTTGGCGTTCAGTCCTCGGTGGTTCTTTACTACCTAGGTGGTTTAGCGATACCGACGAGTTCTTATTCACCCGACCGAGGCTTTGGAAACCTCAGTCCAAAGCAGGATATGTGGGTTTCATTTGCTGGACCTTTGGCACAGTTGCTTTCGGCCGCTGTCGTTGGCTTGATTGTTGTTCTTCTGGGATATGAACTAACGGTGTTGAGGATGATGGGTGCACCGTTTGACATGATCCCGGGTGCAGAAGGTGGTGAGCGTTTGGACGTTGTTTCGCCGGGACTGTTTGCACTCGTGACGTTTTATATTTTCCCAAGTGTCCTGTGGGCGATCCTAAATCTCATTCCCGTATGGCCTTTAGACGGAGGTCATATTGTTCGATCGGCCATCCTGTCTCGCGGTGGAAACGTTGTTCAGGCTTTGTGGGTGAGTGTGATCGCTGCTGCGTTGGTTTGCGTCTATGGATTTTCGGTGGGCGATCGCTTTTTGGGAGTGATGTTCTTGGTGTTGGGAGTCAGTAGTTTCCAAGCCATTCAACAGTTGAGCGGTCCACGTTTCGGTTGACCGATTCTGCTGCAAACATCCGTGGTTGTTTGAAAGACTTATAAGCAACAGCAACGTTTTGAAGACGTATTCGGGTGTGCGTTTGCGCGTTCGATTCGTTGTTGTTGCAACTGAATCGTCCACATCATGCGCATGTTTTGATCGTTTGTGCGTTGTTTTAACGAAGCGATTTGTGTTACCAACAAACGTGTTATGAAAAGGAAAAGCGTTAACGATGCGCGTGTTTTAAACGTCTATTCACTCAAACATTGAAGTAGTTCCGTAAGAAAACGCGCTTCGCGTATCAAAAATTTTTTTGTACGCAAGCACTTTTTTTCGCAAAAAGATGTTGCGGAATCTGGAGAAGCGCGTAAAGTTACGCGCAGTTTTTTACGGTTGAGAGGCGGAGGTAGGACTGATGTTGGACATCAAAGCTCCAAGACTCAATCACAACGACGGTTGGTGAGCCGTGGCCGGTGGCTTCTAAAGCGTCGCTTTAAAAGTCACGAGGACTCGCCAACGTTTCCTTTCTCAGCGGAGGAAAAACGTGGCCAAGAAGAAAGCAGCTAAGAAAAAAGCGACTAAGAAGCGTGCAACGAAGAAACGTGCAGCTAAGAAGAAGGTAGCCAAGAAGAAGGGCGCTAAGAAGAAAGCAACGAAAAAGAAAGTTGCTAAGAAAAAAGCGGCTAAGAAAAAGGCTACTAAGAAGCGCGCTACCAAGAAGAAGAAGGCAGCTAAAAAGAAGAAGGCCGCTAAAAAGCGCCGCTAAGTTGCCAGCCGTTTGGTCTTTCGAGACCGAACTAAGAATTAAAAAGCCGTGTTGGAGATTCTTCTCTGATGCGGCTTTTTTCGTGGCAGAGAACGTCAATTCCGATGTTCTCGCGTACAAAGCCAGAAATCTGCAATTTGAACGCTTGGTGCGTTCAGACCGCTGAAATCCGGCCACTTCGTATCCAGCGGCGGATTGGCGGCTCCAAAACAAGCTCCCTCACCGGTATCTCCGCGGTCGTTTGACGACCTACAGCGTTGGCAGTGTGGGTTTTGGCGGACTACTGGCTGATTTGGCCGCCAAGTTCCGCACGAGAGCCTGCGTGACAGCGTCAATCGGCACACGAGCCGGCCCGTCGGAATGAATCACGTCAGCCAAGCGGCCTTCATCGCCTGCGGTGCGTAACGTGATGTCGATTGGCAGCGCACCCAGGAATGGCACCTGCACTTCCTCTGCTTTTTCCCTGGCACCACCGCGTCCGAAAATGTCAAACGTCTTGCTACAGTCGGGGCAGCGAAACCCGCTCATGTTTTCGACCATGCCAAGAATTGGGATGTTGACCTTACGGAACATGCTGATCGCTTTGATTGCGTCGAGTAACGCAACTTCCTGCGGTGTGCAGACGACGACCGCGCCTGCGATCGGTATCGCTTGCGAAAGTGTCAACGCGACGTCACCCGTTCCAGGTGGCATGTCAATGATCAGGTAATCGAGTTCACCCCAATCGGTTTCACCGAGGAATTGGTTGATCGAGCCGTGCAACATGGGACCACGCCAAATCACCGCCTGATCCGGTTCCAACAAGAAACCCATCGACATCACGGGCATATCGTTTTCAAGTTTGATGGGTTCGATACGTTTTGCAGCCGATACGCCCGGTCGCCCAGACAACCCGATGAGATGAGGGATGCTTGGACCGTAGACGTCGGCGTCCATCAATCCAACTTTCGCGCCGTACCGTCGAAGTGAAAGTGCAATCGAAGCGGCGACAGTGCTTTTGCCGACGCCTCCTTTACCGCTGCCGACGGCGATCACACTCTTGACACGCAACCCGATCTGGCCGAGCCGCGCTGGAGGCCGATCGTGTGTTTCGAACGATACCTGAACCTTGCTGCCCGGAGCCATCGCGACGATACGGGATTCAAGTGCCGAAGCGACTTCTTCCTTGATTGGCATTGAATGCGTTGCCAAAGCGACGACGATCTGAACGGCCGAATCCTCGATCGTGATCTCCTTGACCTGACCCATGGAGCCCATTGGGCGACCCGTTTCAGGGTCTGGATAGTCATTGACGATCTTCTGAATCGACTCGGCGTGGTCGCTGGTCATGAGTAGCAGCTGCTAGATAGGAGTTGGGTGCTTGGCGTCCAAAGACACAATCCTTCAGTCTACGGGCTCGGTGGCCGATGCGAAGTGGCCTTGGATCAGCGGTAACAATCGGGGTAACTGTTCGGGCTGTTGTACCACCATGGCAATGGGCAATTCGCAGAGAAGCATCTGCTCTCGGTCGGACAAATGGCTGCCTGCGACGAGCTGTAGCGTATGTCGACAACGACCATGGACGACACGCAAAGACTCCGCCGCCAGCGGTAGCGATTCGGGGAGGACCTCCCAAAGAACGATGGAGGGAAGCGTGGGCGGGATGGCGTCCAACACGAAATCCGGGGTGACCGAGACAACATCCAAGATGAATGGCTTGGGGGTCATCGCCGGGGCAAATCGTCTGACGGCGTTGTACCAACGGTTCGACGATTCACAAACAAACCAGCGGCGGATGTCGGTTTCCAACATGAACGTCGCGTTTCCTATGAGTGAGCAACAATGCGTGAGCGATGGTTCGGTTCTTGGTACGTCGCACGCTCTTGGAATGTCAGCGGAGGATCGAAAAACGGCATCGATTCTCTCGCCGGCGCGTCATCAGTCATTCGTTTTCATCTTTGGCATCGATCCTGCGGATCAGCCGCGCCCGACTAATTCCGAGTCGCCGCGCTGCTTCGGCCCGGTTGCCAGCAGCAGCCTTTAATGCCTGCTGAATCATCCTCAGCTCAAAACGGCTCATCGCGTCGTCAAGCGAAAGATTGAGTTGGCGAGTCGCGAGCGAACCCTCACCGGGACGAAACGAGCGGATCGCCAGGGGCAATTGCTCAACACCGATCGTCTCTCCGCGGGAGGCACGAATCGCGTGACGTACGGCATCATCCAATTCTTGAAAGTCGCCAGGCCAGGGGTAGACCACCAACGCATCAAGGGCCGCACGATTGAATCGTTCGGCTGATCCTTCGTTGCTCGCACGCCGTCGGTCCAACAGCGCGGTCGCAAGCACTGGAATATCTTCGGTGCGATTCGATAGTGGTTCGACGTTAACCGTGAACGCCGACAGGATTTCCCACAGCTCGCTACAAATACCGGACGGTGCGTCATCTTCGACGATGAGTGGTTGCTGATCGGTGTCCGATCGCGACTGGGTGAAAACCGCGGGGCTTGGACCGCTGAGCCCGATAACTCTCAGCCGACTCTCAAACGTATTCCAGATCTCCACCAAACGAGTTTGCGCCTCAACGGGCATTTCATCCACGCTCCGGACAAGCACCGTCGCGACGGCTTGTCGAGAATCCGTTAAGGGGTGAATAACTGGACTCAACACGGCGTCGAGCAACTCAGGATCCATCAACGAACCATCCACAGCGGTAATCGATTCGTTTTCGACATGAGCATGATGAATGCGACGCGCGATCGATTCACCGCCGCAGCCGATTCTTCCAAACAGGCAAAAATCTGTTCGAACCGAAGCCGCTACACGGAGACGTCTTCTCAAACCGCGCACGGACGGTGATTGTCCTGCTGTAGCCAGATGGGCGAGTTCAGCGTGATGTTTCCGCCAGAGATCCAGTTGCTGACGAACACCGACCGCATCTCGCAAATCGTGATCGGCCGTGCGATCATCGAAATGACCCGCGACGGCAATCGTGATTGCAGACTCCCCTTGTCCGACACGCGTGAATCGAACTTCCATCGGTTCTGCGCGCACGTCACCGACAGGCGGTGGTTGAACGCGAAGCGACGCGGTCCCACGTGAAGCAATGCCGGTAGGAGCGGAAAGCGATGCAGCGAGCCGATCGAGAGGATCATCGGAAACGGCGGATCCAGCAACGCATCGACGCTCGAGAAGTGATTCCAAATCGACTTGCAACCAATTGCTACAGCCAGCTGACAAAAAGACGAGCGTTCCGTCAGCACCAATGACGTAAAAAGGGCACCCTGTCGCTTCAAGCTGGCGCAAGAAAGGTCGCGTTCGAGTACCGGATGCCATCACGCATTCCTGGTTGAGGAAAAGCCGCTCAACTCTCCGCAAACGTTGGCACGTTGTACGTCAAGTCGATTGCGTCTGCGCACCGCGCGCAGAACAGGCATCCTAACTCGAACGGGAATCGCAGGGCGTTTTTCCATGCATTCGAAGTCGCGTACGAACCTTCGTTTGGATGACGTCATGCAAACCACGACCGGGTCAAACAGGTTTTTGTCATACACAAACGGATCGGCACTCTCGGTGCCAATCCGTCTGAGATGTCTAACGGCTTTGCGGTCCAGTCGATCCTAGAACACGTCCAGGATGAAGTGATGGCCGGAGTGGAAGCGACGTGGCGACGGGTAGTAATTGTGCCACTGCTTGTTGTAAACGGGAATTCGCATCTCTGGCGGATACCGGTGGTACAAGCTGTCACTACTGCGGAAGTACTCCTGACCCCAGAAGTTCTGTGGGTAGTAGACATACGGGTAGTGGTAGAATCGATTCCAATCGCGGAAATCAGATTGTCCGCCCCAGGTGCGGCCGTAGGCGCGTTGGTCCGCCGACGCCTGGTCGGAAATAGCGACGTAGCTGCAGGACAGCACGGCGGCAATCAAAAGATGACGAAGCATCACAGCGTCCCCCCTCGAGACGAACGATGGTCTGCCCGCGGGGACAGCCGATCGCGTAAAAGTTTGCCAAATTCCGGGTCTGTGCCGGTTCCTGTTGGTCGCTCACGCTCAATCGCGCGCAGCAACCGGCCACCTGGTTCCGGCATACCGTCACTATCGGCACATCCCTGACCATCGGTTGAGTCGTTCAGTGCGGGATTTTGCAAGGAAAAGTCTCGGTGTGGCCGCCTCCGACGCCTCCGACGCGACTCACCAGCTATTCGACCCACCTATGATTAACCAATGGTGATTCGCCCCTCAGCCGGGTAAACTCATCGATTGGGCCGAGATCACAAACCCGGGAATTTTCGATTCCGTCACGCAGATGCCGGCGTGACTTAATCGATTGAATCCCTGACCGTGTCTTCGGGCACGACCCATTCCTCCTACATTGCCCTCCAACACTGGTAGTTCCGATGCGGATTTCTAGTTACCGACCATTGGCTTATTTGGCCCTCGTGTCGATCGCCGTGGTTGCACTCTTTCCGAATCCGGGTCGGGCTTGTCCGTTCTGCAACGCGGTATCGCAAACACTGCGTCAGGAAATGTCAGTCATGGACGCGGTAGTGATTGCCACATCCATCCAGAGCGACTTGGAACGGGACAAGGAAACTGGCGCCGTCCGCATGAGAGTCGAAGCCGTTCTTAAGGGCGATGACTTGGTTCGCGTGGGACAGGAAGTTAACGCTGTGTACTACGGTGACGTTTCAGTCGGGCGTCGCTTCTTGTTATCGGGAGTCGACCCACCCCGAGTGCAGTGGTCTTGCTTACCCGTGAGTGAGCGAGCTGAAAGCTATGTCTCGAAGATCCCTAAGTTGGCTGACGATCCACTCGAGCGTTTGCGCTTTTTTCAAAACTATCTGCAAGACGAAGAATCGATGTTGGCACGAGATGCCTATGACGAGTTCGCGATTGCTCCCTACGATGCCGTACAAGGTCTCGGACCTGACATGGATCATGAGCAGCTCGTTGAGTGGATTAGCGATCCGGAAATGGCAACCGATCGCAAGCGACTCTACCTGACCATGTTAGGTGTATGCGGTGATGAAAAAGATCTTCCGTTGTTGGAAAAGATGCTCCGCAGCACGCAGAAGAATACGCGTGGTGGCCTAGATGCCTTGGTAGCGTGTTATCTAACGCTATCAGGCGAGAAGGGGTTGCCGCTCATTGATGAGTTGTTTTTGGCGAACCAACGCGCACCCTATTCGGATACCTACGCAGCAATCATGGCATTGCGTTTCCATGGAACCGAAGGTGGCGTGATTCCTCGTACGGCTCTTGTTGAGTCCTTGCATCATGTTTTGGAACGCAAGGATCTTGCCGACTTGGTGATTCCCGATCTCGCACGGTGGAACGATTGGAGCCAGATAGATCGTCTGACCAAATTGTTCGCGGATGCGGATCCGGATAACAACTGGGTACGAGTCCCCGTTGTGAATTACATGCGTGCGTGCCCATTGCCGGAGGCGAAAGAGGCGCTAGGAAAGTTGGAAGAGATTGACCCGGAAAGTGTTCGTCGTGCCACGACCTTTTTTGCCATCCCAGTTCCAGCGAGAGACACCGGATCGGATACCTCCAGCTTGGACACAAAAGAAGCGTCTGAAGATCCCGATGACACATCAGATGACGAATTGGTCGCTTCGGTCAGTGGGCTGGATGTGGATGACCAAATTCCCGCCGGACCGACCGCAGCTTTGAATCCGATGCCGATCGGAACCATGCCAGCTGCGACGGTTTCAACGGCGAACCCGTGGCGTCTGGGCTACGTATTAGCCTTGGCAATTGTCACCATCATGATCGCCCAATTCTTGTTGCTTTCCGGCGGTCCGCAGCCGGCACCTGAACGAGTCCCCGTCAAATAGCCTTTCAACGAACGAAGGCGAAGGACGTTCCAGTCCAAATGCAAGCAGCGGAGTGGCCGGGCGTGAAACCTCGAGAGAACGCAAATGTCTGCTGAGATTCCCTTGAATGCCTCGGGAGAGAGTTTCGAATTCCCCTATCGCGCGATGAGCTCGACGGCGATCGCGTCGGTGATTTTCGCGTTCATTGGATTGTTGGGTGGGTTCTTTTTTTGGCCCATGCTTGGCATCTGTTTGATCGGTGCACTCATCGGCTTCGCTAGCCTGCGGAAAATTACGCGATTCCCAGAGGAATTTGACGGTAAGTCCATTGCGGTGGCGGGCATCGCCCTCAATATGCTACTCCTCGCAGGCGGTGCGGGTCTCCACTCGTACATTTATCTGACAGAGGTCCCGGACGGTTACACCCGAGTGCATTTTTGGGAGCTGCAGCAGCCCGGAGAATTGGATCAGCCAACGACCAAAGCGTTTGAGATTGACGGTGAGGCGATCTTCTTGAAGGGTTATATTCACCCCTCCTCTGGTAGTGGCTTGCTGAAACGATTCATCCTGGTGCCAGATTTGGGTACCTGCTGCTTTGGGGGCCAACCCAAAAGCAGCGACATGATCGAGGTGACATTGATCGGTGGAGACACGACCCAAGCGGGGCTGATTAAAAAGAAATTGGCTGGAACGTTCGTTTTGAATCGGGCGCCGCAAAAGGTAACGGACTTCGACAATGCAGTCTTTTACAGAATGCAAGTCGATATTATCCGTTGACCTCGGCGGTGTTTCGGAAGGTAGAATCTCGTTATGAATATCTCATTCCGTCTCGCCGCATTGTTGATGATCGGATCGGTCTGCCTGTTGAGTCCGCGCACCGAACGTGTCGTTGCACAAGACAAGACTCCATCAAAGCAGATCAAAGACGACGGCCCGAAAGAAAGTAAGGCAGAAGCAGCCGCGCGACGTGCGAAGGGCGAGGTCAACTTTGACGATCTGCAGTTTCCGATTGAGAAAGACCAGCCGTTCAGAGATAGCATGCTGACGAGTGTCGTGGAGAAGCTGGACGGAAAGAAGATCAAGCTTCGCGGTTACATTTTGCCGAGCACACTTTTTAAAGAGCACGACATTGATCAATTCGTCTTGGTGCGGGACAACCAAGAGTGTTGTTTCGGCCCAGGAGCGGCTCTGTTTGATTGTGTGATTATTGAGATGGTCCCAGGTCGCACGACTGACTTCGTGACGAGGCCGGTCACGGTCGAAGGGAAGTTCAAAATCGACACGACGTCCTACAAGTATCCTGGCGGCGCCGGACCCAAGGGTGCCAGCCACTTTGCCGTCTTCAAGATCGACGGCGAAAGCGTCAAGTAAGTTTCATCAAGATTCGTGTTGGTGTGTTCTACGCATCGGGTGTCCAGCCCGGCTTTGGACTCTTATGAATCTGAGTGGGTTCGCTACCTTGGATGTCTGCGATTTGTTGGGACATCGCGTTCACTGCATCCGCATCGGTCAACGGATGCAAGGTAACGCGAAACGACTTCGTTTGACCAGCATCTAGTTCAACGACTCGACCCTGGTCAGATTCGTAACTGCGTTGGTTGGGAAAATTCGTCGCTGGCTCAATCCCCGTGACGTACCCATCACTTTCTTCCGCTGTGTTTTTCCAGACGATGAAATGTGGAAGGCTGCTAGTTTGAAAGCGAATGCCCAACCCGAGATCTCCGTCGGATGATCGCAACATGGCGGCGCTGACATGTGAAGCGTCGCACCGTGGTTCGGCGAAATAGACCCTTTCGGAATAGCCTTCCGCTGGCGGCCCAAATTCATTCCAGGTTTCGATCTCGCTTGCTGACAATGCGTCTTTTGGAGCAAGCGATTCCAAAGGAACCTCCAGCTTGGATCCATCGCCTAAGACAGGGGCGCCCAAGTTGATGTGGTACAGCAACTGCATCGTGGCAGGTCGCGATAGATCGTTCGTTACATCGTCCAGCAAGTCCACGTCTGGACTGCCCGCTTGAAATCGGACACGACTGCGTAGTCGAAGGCGTTTGAAGAACAGTCGCGACTCCATGATTTCGCCAATGACTTCCAGTCGGCCAGAGGCTTCGTCGTATTCGATCGCGAGCGAGTCTGCGGGGAGGTTGCCGATGCGACCGTGTAATGGATGAAGTAGCTTTCCGTGTTCATCCATTTCCGGAGCCCCATTGGATTCCAATCCGCAGCGAACCACTAGCTCGTCGAAACCTTCGAGCCATCCCAGACCGCTCGGATCAAAAACCGGGACATTGGACGGGTGAACGGGGCCAGAAACGGGAGATCGCCAACCGAATCGATGTCCACCGGATTCAAGCTCCCAAATCGACATCCCCCGTGTCGGCAGGATGAGCGCTCTGACAGCCCCCGTATCAACTTCGATGACCTCAACCTGATCACTTCGCCCACCGACGAACCGCCCGTGCTGGGTGTGGATCATGCCGGCTCGTGTTTCGATGGATTGCGTCAGTGGAGACTGGGAATCCCATTGAATGTTTGAATGAGGTGTTTGCACCGAACGCAAAGCAACCGTTTTCGTCGTCATAATGCACCGTTGGAGCCGCGTTGTGTTCGTTGTTGCAAGGCTGCCGGGAAAAGATTCCATCCAGTTAGCCGGGAACGTCAGATCGAATGCGGGAAGTGAGGAAATAACCACTGAATCGGAGGCGTTCTTGTACCGCGCCGATCCAGCTAATAAAACATTTACGCTCGACGGTGACTACCGAACGGATTGGAAACAACCTCGATCGGTGACCCAGTTTCCGTCAATTGAGACCACGATAAGGAGTGTTGCGATAAACGAAGGGCTGATCAAAGGCGATGGCGTCGTCCGAATTCGCGATTTGGCCGCGGATGCCGTCGTTGGGCTAGATCGTCGAGACTGGAAACTTCGAGACTGGAAACTTCGAGACTGGAAACTTCGAGACTGGAAACTTCGAGACTGGACGGCCGTTGTTCACTACCAAAGAACTCACGCTGCGGATGAGGCATTCATCACACACGGTTCCGACTCAAGGCGTTGAAATAGAGAACACGGGTACCGAGCCGTTTGTTAGGCTGCGATACTTTGATCCTGGCGCTCATTCGAATTTGCCGCAGACCGGAAGCTGATTGACTCATCTCGATGGATTTCATTGTCGCTGGCATCGCGTCAGAAAAACCTCCCTCATTTGTGTTGCGAAACCATGCCTGATCATCCCAACAACTTTCCCAAGCTTCACAACGCTGCATGGCCCGGTGTGGTCGGCAAAGGAGGTGAAGGGAACGATCCGCCTATTCCATTGGAAACCATGCTCGATCTTACGGCGGCGGCGGAAGTCGATGGTCGGAAGTTTGATGGCGTCGATCTGTTTCTTTTTGATCCGCACGTGTCGATTGATGCAACGGACGAAGATCTAGAGAATCTGGCCGACCAAGTGCGAAGCCGAGGTTTGGTGATTGGTAGCGTTGTTGCACCCGTTTGGGAGCCAACCGGTGGCGGATCAGCCGCTGGATCAACCGAACAAGTCGAAGCGTTTCTGACTCAGGTTCGCAAAGGATGCACGATTGCGAAAAAACTCCGTGAGCTCGGGATTCGTCCGTACGGCGTCGTTCGAATCGATAGCGCCTGCTCGGTAGAGGACTGGATCGGAGATCCAGACGCGAATCAAGGTAAGATCGCCGACACGTTCAAAGCGGCTTGCGATATCGCGGAAGAATTTGATGAGCGATTGGCTGCAGAGGGCGAGATCTGTTGGGGCGGCATGCATAGCTGGAGGAAGATGGTTGATCTCCTGGATCGTGTCGGTCATCCCGAGCGACTCGGGTTCCAGGCGGACATGGCGCACACACTGCTGTATCTACTTGGCTACAACGCTGCGGAAGATGCAATTCTGCCGGAGGATTACGACTGGGCAGACGTGGAAAAGAAGAATGCGGCACTGAAGGAACTAACGCATGCCTTGCGGCCCTGGACGATCGATTTCCATGTTGCCCAGAATGATGCAACCGTGCATGGAACGGGGTCCCATGACAAAACCGGCCGACACTGCTTGCCGAAAGATCCCAACGGAAAACTAGACATCGCACATGACGCGGGCTACTGGCTACGCGATGAGCATGGTGACGTATTGGAAACGTGCCACCACATCTGCTGGGATGGTTGCATGTTCCCGAATGACATCATGCACAAACCAGATACGTGGAACAGCATCTTAGAAGCCATGCTGTCGGTGCAGGACGCACATGGTTGGTCGGCATCGTAGAAAGTTTCATCGCTGAAGATTCTCAGAAGACCACAGACCTATTCATAACGCCGACCAAGTTCGGCGTCTCTCCGTTTTGACCTCTCTCGTGATATTAAGTCCAACCGCATGAAACCTCTCAACATTGGCTTGATCGGCTACGGATTCATGGGCCGTACGCACAGCAACGGCTACAAACGCGTCAATGATTTCTTTCCTGAATTGAATCACCGACCTGTTCTCAAATGTGTTTGTGGCCGCAATGCGGAGAACGCACAGGCGTTTGCAGATCAGTGGCAGTACGAATCCATCGAAACCGACTGGCGCAAAGTGGTCGAACGCGATGATATCGACGCGATCGATATTTGTACTCCGAATAACTCTCATGCCGAAATCGCCATCGCGGCTGCTGAGGCAGGGAAAATGATCCTCTGTGAAAAGCCACTCGCTCTGAATCCCGAAGAAGGCGAGAAGATGGTGGAAGCCGTCGAAAAGGCAGGTGTTCCCAACACGGTCTGGTACAACTACCGCCGCGTCCCTGCTGTCACGATGGCCAAGCAGTTGATCGAAGAAGGAAAGTTGGGAAGGATCTTTCACTATCGTGCCAACTTCTTGCAGGATTGGACGATTTCAGAGGACGTGCCACAGGGTGGAGCGGCGCTGTGGCGATTGGATGTGAACGCAGCAGGATCGGGCGTCACCGGGGACCTGCTGGCACACTGCATCGATACCGCTATCTGGTTGAATGGCTCGATCAACACGGTCACCGCAGTGACTGAGACATTCGTGAAAGAACGAATGCACACTGAAACAGGAAAGATGGAAAAAGTGGGCATTGATGACGCCTGTGCTTTCCTTTGCCGATTCGGAAACGGATCACTCGGTCTTTTCGAATCGACTCGCTATGCACGCGGACACAAAGCGCTCTACACGTTGGAGATCAACGGCGAGAACGGTTCGCTGCGGTGGGATTTACATGACTTGCATCGATTGGAGTATTTCGATCACAGTGATGAGGGTCGAATGAGAGGCTGGCGGTCCATTCATGTGACGGATCACGGTGGCGACCATCCCTACATGGATAAATGGTGGGTGCCGGGACTTCAAATCGGATACGAACACACGTTTGTTCATCAGGTCGCCGATTTCTTGAAGAGCGTGGAAGAAGGAAAACCGTGTAACCCAACTTTCCGTGACGCTCAAGAAACCCAACGTGTGTGCGAAGCCGTGCTCGCAAGTGGCCGGGATGGTAGTTGGAAGGAAGTCTAAGCGTCAAAGTGTAAAGTGGGAAACGTCATGACCGATCGAGAACTAAATGAAGCACTGGAAGCGGTGCATGAACAGCTTTCCGAGGCAGATCATCTCGATCCGTCGGATGTCGAGAAACTACGCACAACCATGAACGAGATTCAGTCCGTTCTCGATTCGCAAGAGAGAGAATCGGAGAGTCTGAGCGAACGCGTATCGCATTCTGCAAAGAGGTTTGAGGAATCTCATCCCGTGTTGACCGATACGCTAGGCCGGATCGCAGATATGCTCCAGCAAATGGGCATTTAGGTCATTCTCCGAACAATTCAACGATAGTCGCCATCGCTCCGCGATCGTAGTGTCTCCGTATCCTGTGCCATCCGCGATGCGTCGTTTGAAAGTGATCACGCACAGCTTGGCCTACGGCCAGAGCCAATAGCGTTTATTACCGGTCTCTTGTAGCTGTTGTAAACCTGACAATTGCGTATCAGCGCGTTTCCCCGACCAACGATCCGATGCGCTGCGTATTCGTCCGCGAATGCCATCTTCTGATTTCGCTTGATCGAGTGCGTCCAACAGTCGGATCGACAAGCCGAGCTGGTACCGGGCCTGCGGATAGACTGGAACTCCACGTGTGTCCAATGACCAATCACCTAAATAGAGTTGGTGCCAGCCGTCGCCATCGGGATCGGAATCGGTGAAGCGCTGTAATTGATCGGGTAGATTCGCAAGGACCGTTTGATGAAGTTGCAGCTCAACGCGACTCGTGTGTGGTGAATAAAGTGACCATGAGAGCCAATGATCCCAATAGCCTCGCCGTTCAGTCAGCGGCGCGATCACGACAAAAGCGACCAGTACAGCACAGAAATGATTTGCCAGTCTGGAGCCGACCTCTTTTGATGCTTGGGGCTGTTTCCACTGGTCGAGCTCGGATCGTGATTGAAAAAACAAAAAATACGCCTGCAGAAACAACAGCAAGTTCCAACCCAAGACTCCAAGACTGTGATTCAGGCCCCAGGGTCCAAGAACGCCAAGAAGCGTCGCATGCATGGCCATCACGGCGATCGCGCAAATGTGACGCGTCTTAGGAATCAGCAAACCGAGACCGATCATGCACTCGGTGATTGGGAATATCAACGCACAGCGAGTGCGTGTCTGTAAGGTCCAATCGTCGGGCAATCCACCAATCGGCTTCGCCAACGTCTGCAGAAAATCTTGACCTACTGTGTGCAAGAATTGAAAGTCGAACTTTCCCAAGGCACTGAACAAATAGACGCTTGATGCAATGATGATCAAGCAACGTTGGCACTCACGTCGCGGCAGCGTGGCGAAGATCACTGCGTAGATCGCGGTTTGGTAAGCCCACGGTTGCAGTCGGTGCTGATCGATGCAGAATCCAAGCACTGACGCAGTGACGACGATCCACCAGAACAAATTTCGACGTCCCCGTTGAAGAGCGATGGCTGTCAAACCACAAAGTACGCCACCCGAGGCGATCCATCCGACCCAGACGGGAATGATAAGACTTGGACCAAGCAGTGAAACGTTTGGATAAGTTCCGTTCAGCGGGGGAAACCATAGTCGCCATGTCAGAGCAATCAGGAAGACATTGGCCACTGCCCACAAACGTGGAAACAACCAACCTTCATCAACGGAAGGGTCGGGCTCATTCATAAATCATCACGTCGCTGGCCGAATTAGATTCATCTTTTCGTCGACCGTTAATGGCTCCTGCGTCGCGATCTGACGATTGAGAACGTCGATGTCGGCATCTGAAGCGTCATAGCCCGCAGAGGCTCGATCGATAATCCGCCGGCGAAGCGTTTCCTCATCCAATCGACAGTCGACAATCGCCCAGTGCGCGGATGTTTCTCCTGCTAGCTCGTGAAACGACTCTCGGTGTTTTTGTTTCAAGAAGGTTGCATCCACGATACAGGAAAAACCACCGTCCAGAATCGACCGAGCGGAGTCTCGCAATCGCTCGTAAGTCTGATCGGTTGCGGCATCTTCGTACATTCGCGCACGCAATCTGCCAGTGGGTCGATGGGTGGGTTCCAACTGGAACATGCGTTTTCTTTCCAAATCGGAACGAACGCGAATCGCTCCTTTCTCGCGGATGTACATTTCACTTGCCGTTGTTTTGCCACTGCCACTCAACCCATGCATAATCCACAAGCACGGTGTCTCCGGGCGAGTGAATTGAACGGCGAGTGACAAATGATCTAAGCAATCATATCTCGGCTCGGCATCATCGCTAGGATGCTGCGACGCACAAATGGCCGCGACTTTCGCCCGAACAAGGGATCGATACACTAAATACCATCGCAAGAGTGGTAGAGCTTTGTAATCGCCGGTTCGCTCCAAATACCGGTTCAGGAACTGGAAAGCAAAGTCGGTGTGTCCGCGCGAGACAAAGTCCATGACAAGAAACGCCACGTCGTTCAAGACATCGATCCAACGAAAGTGCTCGTTGAATTCAATGCCATCGAAGGGAACCAGTCGTTCACCGAGTTGAACGACATTCCCCAAATGAAGATCTCCGTGGCATTCGCGGATGTACCCATCGTGTCGCCTGTCGTCAAACATATCGCGATGGCCAGCAAGAAACTGAGTGGCCCATTCGGAAAGAGTTTGGCATTCGATCGAGTCGCTGGCAACAACACCTTGGCCAAGGTCATTCAGGCAGTCGACGAAGTCCCTCTCAATGATGGAAGGTGTGGCAAACTGCACGCGATTCATGTCGCCGTCATTTTTCCAACAATCTGCTAGTTGATGAAACTGAGCGATTTCTTCGGAAAGACGATGGAGTGCTGCGCTCGACAACAGGCCTAAGTCCAAGCGTCGACTCAGCAAAGCATCCTCGGGGAACCGTCGCATCTTAACAGCGTATTCGATCGGCTTTCCGGATCCTTCCATACAAACCCGTCCCTGGGTGAGCGTGACCGGAACAACAGCGATATAAAGATCTTCGGTGTAGCGGCTGTCCAAACGGATTTCCTCCTGGCAAAAACGATGCCTCTTCGCAAGAGTTGAATAGTCGAGGAAACCGGTTTGAATCGGTTTCTTAATCTTGTAAGCGACGTCGCCAGCAAGGAAGACCCACGAGATGTGTGTTTCGTGCATGACCACGGGTGGAGGAAATGACCGTGGATAGGCCGTCGTTGAACACAGACTCGAAACGAGTGCCTCGGAAGATAGAGTATCGTCGACTGGGATACTCTGTTTCGGTGTTTCCAAGTCCGAGGTAGTCTTGTTCCGATTCATGCCGATCAATCTCATGCGGCGCCGTTACGATCGCTCAATTGTCTTCTCGACGGATGATTCCCAACGACACAGATCCAAAAAAACTGTTAGGTGAGCGTTATTTGGATTGAATCTCATCGAGGCGAAGCCGCTGTGCGATATCGACTCTGTGCTGACGCATGTATGAGTGGCATTCCACGCAACGAACGGTCAATGCGACGTAACCGAGTGCTGCGCGGCCGATTTCTTTCTCCTTAGCTGCTTTCTCGATTAGGTCACATGAACGACGGAAATCGCGACTTTGCGTGGCGTACTCTTCTGTTTGAATAACATTCCAACCTGCTTCCAAACTCAACAGTTTAAGAGAGCGAGCATTCTTGGCGATCATGTCATAGTCTTCTAATGCTAGGCCTTCCAGGATCTTCTTTGATGTCTCCAACTTCAATTGCATCAGCGGATCGACTTTGGGTGGTTTCTTTTCTTCAACGACTTTTTTACCTGGCCCGGCTCCTTCAACTTTTGGTGGCTGCATGTCCGTGTGCGGATCACCTTGCACCGATGCTACGAACAGGACTGACAACAGGACGACAAACGTGGTTGTTCGCTTTTTCATCGGAAATCCTTTCATCATCTTGAGTCGATGGCGATCTCCATGGGTGAGAGAAAGCCATATGGCTTCAGGGCTAGAATCGAGCAATTAACGTGATCGAGAACGGTTTCGGCGGTATTGCCAATGAGGAACCCAGCTGCGCCGGTCCGACAAACCGTTCCCATCACCAACAAATCGGCTTCGAGTCGATCCGTAACGGACCGCACAACGCGTGCCGGATGGCCTCGATAAATGTGGAGTTGTGATTCGGGAATCGGGATCTCGGAAGATTGCATCAATTCGTAGAGTTGTTTGTGAACGTGTTGTTCGTGCTGCTCGATGAGTGTGTCGGTTTCGAGGTCACCAGATCGCCATCGCAACGCGCTCTCCATCCAAAGATCCCAGGCCGTCACGATGTGCAGTTGCGCGTTCTCGCGAATCGCAATGGATGCACCCAAGTCAACGATGCTACGGTTGAGTTCACAGTGCGCTTGGTCGGATGATTCCACGTCGACGGCCGCTAGAACGCGGTCGAATCCAGCGTGGATTTCCGGTTTGAGAATCCAGAGCGGGCAGGGGCAGTTCCTCAAGAGCGACCGGGCGATGGTGCCGAAGAGACGTCCGATTGATGTGGAGCCGTCCGCGCATTTGACGACGAGGTCATGTTTACCCTGAACCACCTGTCGAACGATTTCGGTCGCGGGGTCGCCAATCTCAACACGAATGTCAATCGGAACACCGGTATCGACGTATTCACTCGATAGCTTCAGAAGTTTTTCTCGGTGATCCTGTTGAAGTAGCCGTTCAATTTCTTCCGGAGATGTCGCATGGCTCAGCACACTGATCGCCCGTGGCACTCTTTTGACAACATCCATGAACGTTAGCCGTGCGCCGTTCTCGATTGCGAGAGTGACGGCTCGAGAAACTGCTGCATCCGTTTTCTCGGTACCAGCGTACATCAGGATGTTTTTAAATCGTTTCACGGGTCTGCCTCTGTTTGTGCGCCGCTATCCGCGGCTTCGACAGTCATCGCTCGGTTTCGTGTTACCCAAACACTGCAAGGCGAATGACGTAAAACAAAACGAGATACGCTTCCTAACAGCACACGACCGATCGCCGAATGACTCGATTCACCGACGACAACTAAATCGATCCCATGCTCATCAATAAACTCGATGATCCCTTCACCGATGTGGTCTGACTCAATCAAGTGTTGCTGCACGTTTGGAGCACACGAAGCGACTTGATGAGCTGCCTGTTCGAGTGCTTTGAGGGCTGCAGCTTTCGTGTCATCGGCCTCGACGACGATCTCATTTAGGAACGCGGAAACATACGAGACGACGGAGAGCAGATGAACTTGAGACTGACCTCCCAATGGCGTCTCGCAAAACTCTTGCAGTGATGCTCTTGCAGGGTCAGAATCTTCAAAACCAATGGCAACACGGATCGCTCGCTTGTCTTCTCGTATGCCTGTCGGACGTACGACCAGCACACTGCAGTGCCCGTGAGTGGCAACGTAGTCGCTAATGCTGCCAAGCAATAATCTCCGTATTTTGGAATGACCACGAGCGCCAACGACAATCAAATCTGCGTCGTCTTCGCGCGCGACCTGAACGATCGTTTTTCCCCGATGTCCTTCCCGCATCACATGTTGGATGTCGACGTTGGCGCCGTCGAACATCGCTTCGATTCGTTTAAACGCCGATTCAGCAGCTTGGCGTTCTCGATCGACCGATCCGGACATCGCGTTGGGTGCACCATGAGCGTAAACCGCAGGGATCTGCAGGACGGTCAGGATCGTTAAATGAAGTTTGTCACGATGAGGCAGGTGAGAGAGCAGCCAAGCTGCTTCTTCAGCTCCGGTCGATCCATCCGATGCAATTACAACGCGTTTCATATTTCAAATCTCCTCAGGCAGATGATCAGAATGCAATCGCAGTGCCAGAGTTGATTTCTTTCACAAAGGCAGCCTGCACACGCCAGTGGCGCGCATTATGGCACAGTCAGACAATTGCAGAGTCCGTTATGGCGCGCTTTCAAAGCGATAGCTCCGCGCCAGCCCTTCAGCATTGAACAAACGGTTGCAGCTCAGTCTTCTCGCTGGCTCTTTAGATACGTCTGATCGCTATCGCTTAACGCAGCGATATCAACGACGATTTTAGCGCCGTCCTCTTTTTGCAATTGAACTTTGCCATCACGCTGTTGTAGGTAGCGCGCTTTGATCGAGAAGTCACCGACGCGAGCCGACCATTGACGCAACTCCGGCATCGATGCCAGTGATTCAGGATCTGTCGCCAAGATCTTTGCGTCAGGCTTAATCGTGGCGAGTTCTTCCCTCGCAAGTTCATCGACACGCGTGCCGGGAAATCGCCGAATCACGGAAGTGTATGCCGAGGCAGCACGAGACTGAAAACGGGGATTGCTTTGTGCTGCGAAGACGCGGGCCTTCACCAAGCTCTCCGCTTGAGTCGTCGATTCTCCGAGGCTTGAAAGTTGGTTCAGTGTGCGGCCTAATTCGCCAGCTTTCGCTTTCAAGCTTGGGAACAGCTTGAGCGCATTTTCGACTTCGTACAACGTGATCAGACTTTCCAACGGATCGGTGGCATCAGATGTCTCATCCAAGCTTGATTCAGCCGCTTCGGCGTTCTGCTCTAGACGCGCAACGAGCTGCTCGTAGAGTTCAGCCGCTTCGATCGCCGGCTTCGCGTAGCTGCCAAGCTTATCGGGTGAGCCAATTTTGGTCATGGCCGACAGCGTGATCGCGGCCTCAAGGAGTTTCTCGTCCGCCAATGACGCTTGAGATTTCTCAACCAATTGTTCCAGAAACACGGCGTCCGCATCGTTGAATGAACGCCCAGCTTGGCGTAACGTCGCGGTCATCATCAGCGGTAACTTGTCTCCCGGCAGCGAACCAATACCGGCAAACAGTTTTTCGCCGTCTGCGCGGATCACGTACAACCGCGGGATGCCGCCTCCCTCGATCGGATAGAGCCGCGACCACTTGGCCCATTCAGGGTTATTGCTGGTGATGATCTTGAGCGGAACGAACTGTCCCGCGAAGCGTGCCAGTGACCGGTCATTCTCCAGTCGATCCAGCAACGCAACACAAGGCGGTCACGTCTTTTGGCCGGCCATCGCAAAAATGGGCCGGCCGGTCCGCGATGAGAGTTCCAGGGCCTCGTCTAGTGTTGGCAATTTAACCTGTGCCAGCACCTCGGTCGCGAGGAGGCATCCGAGGAGAATCGGGCCAATGGATCGAATCATGGTGGTTTTCCGGCGATCAAGCAAAAGTGGTTGGTTGAGGCAACGTCGAAGCTCATGGGTAAATGAGCCAGCGCGGTTACATGTTGATTTCGTATCCCTTGCGACTTTCCCGACTGAGGAAAGAGTTCGCTTGTTTATCACCGATGATCTCACGCTTTTCCGGATCCCAACTCAGCGGACGGTTCAGTCGCATCGCGATGTTGGAAAGGTGACAGATTTCCAGCATGCGATTGTGCGTCCACACGTCCGAGATGGGTTGCTTCCGTGCCCGCATCCCTTCGATGAAGTTGGCTGTGTGATTCTCGCTTACCGGGCCACCATAAACCTCTTCGATCGCATCTTCGGGCAACGGGTTGCTGGCGAGATCTTCGACAGGCTTGCCAACGATTTTTCCTCGGTTCACAAAGAAACGGCCCTTCGTTCCTTCAAACAGAATTCCGTTGTCGCCTTCACTGGTGATAATCATCTCCACGCCGTTAGGCATATCAGCTTGAATTCGAAACTGAGTTGCCGCGTTGTAGCGATCTTGCACGACAGGATTGCCATCTTTGTATTCGACCGGTAGCGAGAACTCCAAAGGTGTCACCTTGCTGGGTCCTGTTTCACTGGCGCCTAGCGCCCAACATGCGATGTCGACATGGTGGGCACCCCAGTCGGTCAGTTTACCGCCCGAGTATTCATGCCAGTTGCGGAAGGCATAGTGACAGTTGCTGTATAGCGGAACGCCGCCACCATAACCCTTGCGCATTTCGGGTAGAGCACGGTAGGGCACTTTCGGTGCGGGCCCGAGCCAGTTTTCCCAATCCAATCCATCCGGGACATCGGTAACAGGAATCTCTGGCGAACCGATCATGCCATTGATCCCGCAGGTGACTTTCTTGACCGTTCCAATTCGACCCTGTTTGACCAAGGCAACAGCTTGCAGGAATCGTTTTCCAGATTCGGTCCGTTGCATCGTGCCAACTTGGAAGATACGGCCCGTTTCCTTGACGACTTTTTCGATCAACTTTCCTTCGGCGATCGTGAGCGTCAGTGGTTTTTCGCAGTACACATCTTTGCCGGCGTACATCGCTTCCACCGCGATCTTTGTGTGCCAGTGATCGGGCGTTGCGATCATGACCGCATCCACATCATCACGATCGAGGATCTTTCGATAGTCCGCATAACCATCGGGCTTTTTACTTTGTCGCTCAGATGCTTTTTGCAGGTTATCACCGAGGACATTCGCGTCGACGTCAGCCATTGCGGCAAAGTCGGCGAACTTAAAAGACTTCGAAGTGATCGCCCACCCTTGATTACGTAAGCCGATGGTGGCGAAAACCGGTCGATCATTGGGTGAGTTTTGTCCGAGTGTTTCTCGCACCGATCCAAAGAACATGCCGCTTGCACCGACAGCCGCGGTGCCTTGGATGAAACGACGTCGATTGAATGGGCGGGGAGTCGACATGGAGTGGCCTTGAAGAAGGGGAGGGGAGTTCGCGTTCGCCCCATGATAAACCGACACACGCGCGCTTGAAATTCGGGAAGTCGCCTCGTGGCCGGGGAAAATGTCACGAAACCGACACGCATAGCACGATTCTTCCTCGATCGATCACTCAATCGCCAGAGGAATTGACGTTCACAGCATTTGTGCCTTGGTTACCCCCCGGTGAATGCGACTCAGCGTGTGCGATCTCAGCACTTCATTGGCTCGCTGAAGGGGAAGCCGCCACGTGCGGGGCGGCTGTGGAATCCGCAAAAACACTTACGCGAAACCGATCACGTTTCCCGACAATAGAAGTAGTCCGGTGGCTGCAATGACTGCCAGCATGATCCACCACAGGTTTTCGTGTTTCTGGTGTAATTCATGGAGTTTTCGAAACAGGCTCATCGCTACGTCCTGATTGTGTCGGTCTGTTGTCATCGTGAGCAACAGTGGCACAACTCATGCCAACAGTTCTTCGAATCGTAGGCGGATGCGTCGATCCGTTACGTCCTGGACAAAAACGACGGATTCCTTCCGCGATCAAATTGGTTGAGGGCGATTGAAGGTTCACGTTTGTGCCAACTCGTAACAGTCGCGTGACACAGACGCACGATCACCGGAACCTAAAAGTGCTCTAGAAAGATCGCATCACCTGTGAATCGGTCGCGGAACTGGGAATCGGACCAAATCGTTTTTCCAAAAGCAGGATCTGCAATCTTCCACCGGCCATCTTCCGTCCTACCCATGACGACGATCGCGTGTCCGTCGCCACGGTTACCGACCAATCGGTCGAATGTGCGTTGTCTTTCGTAACGCTCAAATCGGACAAGAGAGATATTGGGTAGTTGATTCAGTTGCACCCATTCTTCGGGATCCGTTGATGCAACGACGGGGGAAACCGAACTGTGACGCGAAGCAACTGCCAACCCGCGGAACAAACAAGTCGGTTCTGTTCCGTAGCTACTGCTGGAGCAAACCTGTGCCAGAGACTGCTCGGTGGAACGGATACCGCTTTGCAAGAGCAACGTTGCAGCGGCCGCCGGTGCACAGGAGGCGGGGTGGCTCTGCAAACAGATGCCATCGTCCCATCGAGTGATCGAATCGAAGTTAAGAGGAGCAACCGCAGATCGAACTTGCGGCGACACGATATAGCCGATCGCCAGCATGCCGAGCAATCCTATTGCTACGGGTTGGCGTCTTCCTGAGAGTTTCTCTGATCGACAAGCCAGTCCGACGGTGAATGCCAACATCACTGGCATCAAATTGGACCATATCATGACCGAGTCGATCGGGAGTGAACTTATCCAGCCGATGCGACCCGAAAAGGTCCAGGCGTATGCCAAGGAGATGAACAGCGATGCAGCTAAAAGATACGGCCGAGCACGAGAGACTCGCTCACTAACGCGAACCCCGACCGTGAGCGCTAACAGAGCGAGCGACCCAACGAAGCAGATTTCGACTGAGGGTGGCAATGCCATCGCAGGACCCTTTCGTCGCATAACACAAAATGGTTAAGAAATAATTAACAACAATGTGAAATCACGTCAATATTGTGATTATAAGATCGGCATCGAGCCGAGGAGTACTTTTCCTCCGTTTTCGGGAAATCGTCGCGTCAGCTAGATCGCGTTGAATCCTGTCGTTGTTTGCGTCACCGGCCACCGTGATCGAGTGTGCTAGTCTATCCACCATG
Organism: Planctomycetota bacterium; assembly: GCA_039179795.1. Classification (GTDB taxonomy): domain Bacteria; phylum Planctomycetota; class Planctomycetia; order Pirellulales; family Pirellulaceae; genus Rubripirellula. Next base: position 179,859 of record JBCDEM010000001.1, read on the forward strand.
ACATCGATTCTCGGTATTTCTGCGTTCTATCACGACTCGGCCGCGGCTCTGATCAGGGATGGAGAAATCGTTGCGGCCGCGCAGGAAGAGAGATTCACACGGAACAAACACGATCACGTCTTCCCTCAAAAAGCTGTCGATTTCTGTTTGCAACATGCCGGTCTGGAACCTGAGGAGATTGACTACGTCGGGTTCTATGAGAAGCCGCTTACTAAATTCGAGCGTCTCCTAGAAACCTACTTGGCCGTTGTGCCGGCAGGCTATCCTTCGTTTCGCCGTGCAATGCCGCTCTGGCTGAAGCAAAAACTGCACTTGCCCAGAGAGCTGAGTCGAGGCCTGCGGAATCGATACACCGGCCGGTACGTCTTTACCGATCATCATGAATCCCATGCGGCGAGCGCCTTCTTTCCTTCACCATTCGAAGAAGCTGCCATTTTGACGATCGATGGTGTCGGCGAGTGGTCGACGACCTGTCTCGGGATTGGTCGCGGAAACAAAATTGAATTGACCGATGAGCTGACGTTTCCCCATTCGCTCGGATTGCTTTATTCGGCGTTCACGTACTACTTGGGTTTCCGCGTAAACAGCGGTGAGTACAAAGTCATGGGGTTAGCGCCGTTCGGTGAGCCGAAATTCCACGAACAAATCTTGAAAGAGGTGATGGATTTGAAGAGCGATGGTTCATTCCGAATGGATATGAGCTATTTCAATTACTGCCAAGGGCTGACGATGACGTCATCAAAGTTTCATCGTCTGTTTGGAGGACCACCGCGAACACCTGAATCAGAAATCACACAGCACACCATGGATGTTGCGGCATCGATTCAATCGGTCGTCGAAGAAGTCATGTTGCGGATGGCCAAGCACTTGCATGACAAAACGGGAATGAAGCATCTCGTGCTGGCTGGTGGTGTCGCCCTGAATTGTGTCGGCAATGGTCGGATTCTTCGTGAATCCCCGTTCGAAGATCTCTGGGTCCAACCAGCCGCGGGCGATGCTGGTGGAGCGCTGGGCGCTGCGATGTTTGTTTGGCATCAGTTACTTCAAAAGCCAAGAACCGTAAACGAAAGTGATCATCAATCTGGATCACTATTGGGACCCGAATTCGCCGATGAGGAGATCGCCCAGACTTTGAAGGAACAAGGGGCAAATTACACTACCTACGATTCAGACGAACAGCTTTGTCAAGAAGTCGCCAAGCTCATTGCGGATCAACAAGTCATTGGGTGGTTTCAGGGTCGTATGGAGTTTGGACCTCGCGCGCTGGGTGCTCGCAGCATTCTCGCGGATGCCCGAAGCGCGACGACGCAGTTTCTCGTGAACGTGAAAATCAAGTTTCGAGAATCATTTCGCCCGTTTGCTCCAATCGTTCTATCGGAACATGCGCATAAATTCTTTGAGTTGAGTCCACAACATGAGAGCCCTTACATGTTGTTGGTGGCTCCGGTTCAGGAAGCGATACGCGTCGAGCTAGATGGCGATGAAACGCGATTCACTGGCACCAAGAGAGTTCAAGCATGTCGATCATTGATCCCCGCGGTCACGCACGTTGATCACTCTGCACGCATTCAGACGGTTGATAAGAATCGAAATCCGTTGATCCGAAAACTGTTGGAGAGTTTTTATGAATTGACGGAGTGCCCCGTGCTCATCAACACAAGCTTTAACGTCCGCAGTGAGCCGATCGTCTGCACACCCGATGACGCTTATCAGTGTTTCATGAATACCGACATGGATGTTCTGGTTCTGGGACATCACGTCCTGCTGAAAGATGAACAGCCGTCCGTTCCGGGTCGACTCGAACGAGCCGAGCATCTTTCCCGCTTTAAGTTAGACTGAGGGTCTTTCCTGGAAACAAAGATGAAGTTGATCGATTTCAATTGGGATCCCTCGAAGCGGCAATTGCGGCAGTTCGCCATCATCGGGCTTTTTGCTCTGCCGTTGATTGCCTGGTTGTGGGGGGCGAGCGTCACGGTCGTCGGAGTTTGCCTTTTGATCGGAGCAGTCTTAGCGAGTACGTCGTTTCTGGCCCCTGGGCTGATCAAACCGCTCTTTCTCGGGCTGATGATCATCGCCACTCCGATTGGATGGGTGATCGGAGAACTCTCCATGCTGTTGATCTATATCGGATTGTTTGTTCCGATCGGCTTTGTGTTTCGCATCACGGGGCGAGATGCGTTGAATCGGAAGATCGATCGCGATCGCGAATCGTATTGGGAAACGAAGCGGTCGCCCGACCATGCAGCCCGCTATTACCGGCAATCTTAAGAAGATTAGTAGACGTCAGAGATAGATTTTCATGTCAGAGCAAGACTCGAAAAACGATTTCGAAAAAGCAGGCCAGGAACAGCAGCTCTCGCTCATTCAAGAGTTTGGCTTGTTCATCGTTGAAAGTAAGAAGTGGTGGCTGACGCCGATCTTGTTGACGTTAGGGCTCTTAGGCCTACTGGTCGTCCTGGGTTCGACAGGTGCGGCTCCGTTTATCTACACGCTGTTCTAAAACCACGAACAACAAACCTCTCTGATCCTTTTCGACACGAATACCAACCAAAGTGCTCATGCGTTCGTTTCTCGCAAATAGTGCGTTTGTTCTTGGCTCAATCGTTCTCAGTCATTCGGTTATGCCCGTTGCTTTTTCACAGCAGGCTGATCTGATCATCTACGGCGCGAACGTTTTGAAGTGCAATCCTGCCATGGACCTGGCGGAAGCTGTAGCGATTAAAGACGGTCGAATCGTTGCAGTCGGGACCGACGAAGAGATCACCAAACGTTGGAGCGACCCAAAGAAGACATCTCTTCTAGATGCGAAAGGTCAGACAATTACGCCCGGATTGACCGACAGTCACTTGCATTTTTTGGGCGTTGGGCAGTCTCTACAGATTCTTGATCTCAGTTACGCAGAGTCGTGGCAGGAGATAGTGGAGCAAGTCGAACAAGCATCTCGAACCTTGCCCAAAGGCGCTTGGATCGAAGGCCGTGGTTGGCACCAATCCAAATGGAATAAGCTGCCTGCAAAACAAGTCGAGGGTTATCCGGATCATCGTACGATGAGTGATTTGGTTCCGGATCATCCCGTCGTCTTGACGCATGCCAGTGGGCACGCATTGTTTGCCAATGCGGCGGCGATGAAACTGGCTGACGTGGGCCCGGAGACATCGGAACCTGCCGGAGGTGAGATCCTGAAAGATGATCAGGGGCAACCGATCGGTGTGTTTCGTGAAAACGCGGGAAGTTTGATCCGTCGGGCGCAGTCACGGGCAAACGCCGGAATGACTTTGGAAGATCGCCGAGAGCAGTTTCGAGAGCGGGTCCAACTAGCATCGGAGGCTTGCCGCCAGTACGGCATTACGAGCGTCCATGATGCTGGAAGTAGCTTTTTTGATGCTCGCGAATTCAAGAGAATGGCTGATGAGGGTTTGCTACCTGTTCGCATGACGGTGATGATTCGAGCACCCAGTTATGTGCTGAAGGATCGGCTGGGGGATTCACGATTCGTGGGAGAAGGAAATGGGTTTCTTACCGTCCGAAGCGTGAAAGTATCAATCGATGGTGCGCTGGGGCCCCACGGCGCATGGTTGCTGGAACCTTATTCCGATTTACCAACGTCACGCGGACTCAATACGGTCGGTTTGGATGAGCTAGAGCGTGTTGCGCAGCTTTGTAAGAAACATGACTGGCAACTTTGTGTTCATGCGATCGGTGACCGTGCCAATCGAGAAGTCTTGGACGTGTACGAACAAGTCCTCGGAGAGGACGTTGATGGCGACCATCGCTGGCGGATCGAACACGCGCAGCATCTTGCACCCTCGGACATCCCGCGTTTTGGCAAATTGGGAGTCATTCCGGCGATGCAGGCCAATCATTGCACCAGCGACGCGATCTTTGTGCCGACACGCCTGGGCGAGCGACGAAGCGTTCAAGGTGCTTATGTTTGGCGATCACTAATCGACGCCGGGGCGATCATCCCAAATGGAACTGACGCACCTGTTGAGCGGATCGACCCTCGAGTAAGCCTGTTCGCTTCCATCACACGTCAGTTGAAAAACGGCGAGGCGTTCTATCCGGATCAATGCATGACACGCGCGGAAGCATTGCTTAGCTATACGCTTTGGCCGGCTCAGGCAGCGTTCCAAGAATCGGAATTAGGATCAATCGAGGTTGGGAAGCGAGCCGACTTGGTCATGTGGGATACCAACCTGCTGACCTGTGAACCACAAGCGATCCTAAATGCCGAAGTGAAACGCGTTTGGATCGAGGGAGTGGATCGATCGGTTTCGGAGTGAATATTCGTCGATCGATTGATCCGACGAACTACTCTACACTGAATCGGTGGACCGTCACCTCATGCAGGGTCTCGCCGGGGCGAAGCAACGTTGACGGAAAACTTTCGCGATTCGGTGCATTGGGATAATGTTGGGTTTCAAGGCAGAATGCTTCGTGCTGCCCATGCCCGGCGGATCGTTCATTGCCAGGAAGATGATTCGCCGTGTAAAGCTGCATCCCGGGCTGTGTGGTTTCGATTTCAAGCACACGTCCCGTTTCAGGATCAGCAACGCGAGCTGCGAGTCGTAGCTCACCATGAGCGCCGCGAACCACATAGCAATGGTCGTAACCTTTCGTGGCTTTCAGTTCATCGATCCGTGAACCCAATTCCGTTGCCTGCCGAAAATCGAGAGGCGTTGCGACGACGTCATTGAGTTTTCCTGTCGGAATCAAGTCGTCGTCCACGTCCAACCATTGATCGGCCTGGATCGTCGCCACGTGGTCACGAACCGTGCCACTACCGAAACCACCAAGATTCCAATAGCTGTGATTGGTCAGATTCACATGCGTGGGCGCGTCGGTCGTCGCTGAAAACGCGATCGACAATTCGTTTTTATCGTTCCAGTTGTAGTCTACGATCGCTTCGACGGTTCCCGGGAACCCCTCCTGACCGTCAGGGCTCGTCAATCGAAAACGGACACCAATCTTGTCCGACTCTTCATAGCTCTCACCGGACCAGAATTGGTAAGTGAAATTCTTCTTGCCACCGTGGAGTGTGTGTTTGCCGTGATTGAGTGTTACCTGAAACTCTTTGCCATCGATGGTGAATCTGCCTTCGCCGATCCGATTACAAAAGCGTCCGACCGTGCTGCCGAAGTACGGGTGACCTTCCAAATAGGGTTCCAGCGAGTCGAATGACAGATTCACGTTTGCCCGCTTGCCGTCTCGATCTGGAACGTTGACGTCCATCAAGGTGGCACCCCAATTCATCACTGAGACGCTGTTGCCGTCCGAGTTTGTCAGCGTGTACTTGGTGACCTCGTCACCGTCAGGTGTGGTGCCCAGAGGCTGGGTGTCGATCTTCATTTCGTTTGGAACAGCAATCGCGTTGGCAAAAGGCAGGATACCGGTCAGAATCAGACAGGCAGTGATTTGGCGAGCGAGCATCATGACGAGTTTTCCAACCTTCGTGTACCGGACAACGCGCTCGGTAGCGTAACCGGGAAGAACCAAGACTGCACCCGTTTGTGACAGTTTCAGCCCTCAAAATAGACGAATCAGCGTGACGACAAGCATCGCACTGGAACCGCTTCGGATTGGAAACCTGACAATTGGTTTTCCTATCGTGCAGGCCGCGCTATCAGGATATAGCGACTTGCACATGCGAGTGATCGCACGTCGGCACGGGGCTAGTTACACGCTCTGTGAAGTGATGCTGGATCAGTTTTTGGTCGCACTCACGAAACGTCAACGCACAAAGCACTTTCTCGAAATTCATCCGGATGAGCCGCCAGTCGCGGGTCAGTTGATGGGTGCGGAACCAGAACAGTTTTCAGCAGGTGCGAAGAAACTGGCGGAGGCCGGCTTCGATGTCATCGATGTGAATTTTGGTTGCCCGGTGAAGAAAGTGCTTGGGCGATGTCGTGGCGGTTTTCATCTTTCTCAGCCCGATGTTGCCGTCGAGATTCTTCGCCGAACCCGTGATGTTGTTCCCGATGAAATTCCGGTGACGGTGAAGATGCGACGTGGGATCGACGATAGCAGTGAGTCGCGCGATCATTTCTTTCAAATCCTCGACGGAGCGAGAGAGGCGGGTTTGGTGGCCGCAACCGTGCATGGTCGAACGGTGCAACAACGCTATATCGGCCCGAGTCGCTGGGAGTTTTTGCGTGATGTAAAGCAACACGTGGGAAGCGATTTTAAGATCCTCGGCAGCGGCGATTTGTTCTCAGCGCAGGATTGCTTTGACATGATGGAAAAAACCGGTGTCGATGGAGTGACTGTGGCACGAGGTGCGATCGGTAACCCGTGGATCTTTGAACAAGCTCGTGCGCTCGCTGCCGGTCAGCCGTTACCGCCACCCCCAACGCTTCACCGCCAAGCGGAGGTCATTCGCGAGCACTTCAGTTTGTGTGAAGAAACCTACGGCGAAACACGCGCTCCGACCCTAATGCGAAAATTCTGTATCAAGTACTCTCAGAGTCACCCGCTTCATGAGACCGTTCGCGCTGAATTTGTTCGGCTGAGAACGAGGGATGAATTGGAAGCCGTTCTTCAACATCGCTACGGAGAGGACGGTCCTGGGCGATACGTGCCACGCGAGGCCCACGGCAGTCAGTCAGAGTAGTAGTACGTCTACCCTGAGGACCGACGTGGCATCGATCGAAGGACGTACTATGTAGGTCATGCTCCGCATGACGACAGATCGGAACGCGCCGATCGGCGGAGCGATCGGCGACTAAGTAGATCAGGCTCCGCATGACGAAGACGTGTCACGCGGGTCCTGACTATTCGTCTTCCTTTTTATATTGATCCAATCGCCGATAGAGGGTGCGGGCTCCGATTCCTAGAATCTTTGCGGCCTCTTCCCGGTTGTCATTGGTGAGTTTGAGCGTTTCTTCGATTGCCCATCTCTCGATCACGGCAAGCGGCTGCCCCACCAAATTGGATTGGCCTTCCATATTGAGGATCGGTGCTTCCTCAACAGATGCATCATCGTCGGATAGCTCGGGTGGCAGATCGTCGAGATCTAACTTGCCATCTGTATCGAGAACCACCATCGTCTCAACGAAGTTTCTCAATTCTCGAACGTTTCCGGGCCAGTCGTAGCCAAAGAATCGCTTGGTGACAGCTGGCGTAAAATGCGCAGTCGGTTTTTCGTGTCGGCGCAGAAAGTACTTGCGAAAATGATCCATCAAGGGCACAACATCTTCCAATCTTTCGCGCAACGGCGGAAGCTCGACCGTGACGACTTTCAATCGATGATAGAGATCACTTCGAAATTGTCCTGCTTCGATCAGTTCTTCTAAAGGGCGATTGGTCGCGGAGATTAGTCGGACATTAACCTTGATCGTTTTGTTGTCGCCAACGCGAGTGATTTGGTTATCTTCCAAAACACGCAAAAGCTTGATTTGGGTGTTGGCAGGCATGTCGCCGATTTCGTCCAAGAATAGCGTGCCACCGTTCGCGTACTGGAATGCACCTTCACGATCGGAGACGGCGTCTGTAAAGGACCCTTTGACGTGGCCAAATAATTCGCTTTCGACCAAGTTCTCGGCAATCGCACCCGTATTGATCGCGACGATTCGCTTATTTCGTCGCGGACTATTTTGATGGATGGCCTGGGCGATCACTTCCTTGCCCGTGCCGTTTTCGCCCGTGATCAAGACGGTCGCATCCGTCGAAGCGATCCGTCGCACGCGATCGATGACGTTTTGCATCTTCTTGCTGGTGAAGATGATGCCTTCGAATCCGAACTTCTCGTCCAGCCTCTGCAATAGTTCGGTGTTTTGTCGCTTGAGTGCGACGGCTTCGGCCGCTTTTTCAGCGATCGCCCGTAGGCGATTCGGCGTGATTGGTTTCTCAAGAAAATTGAACGCGCCTTTCTGCATCGCTTCCACGGCGATCGGGACCGTGGCATGACCCGTCACCATCACGACTTCACAGTCGGGCAGACGCTTCTTCGCCAGATGCAGGATTTTCATTCCATCGACATCGTTCATCACCATGTCGGTGACGATGATGTCATACGTCTCCAATTCAATCCGTTTTGCGGCTTCTGGTCCGCTGGTCGCAACTTCGCAGGTGTATCCGACTTTCTCCAGGCTTTCGGTCATCGCGCGAGCATGGGCGGCCTCGTTGTCCACGACCAAGAATTTTAGCTGCGACGGATCAAACTCGACGGAGGATGCCGGTGCGCCAATTCCTCCACCGCTATCGGTAGACAACGAAGGAGAGGGTTCGAATGAAGATGGAATGATCACGGCACAGACAGCCCACTAATAGCGGATTCAGCTTACCGATTCGGCGTAACGTAGTTGCAGCGACTCAACTTCCATCGGTGCCTGACGTGTGGCTTGCATCGCTCGGACAGCCGCTTCCGCGGCAGCCAGGGTCGTGATGCAAGGGACACCCGCCTGAACGGCTGCGGCCCTAATCCGACCTTCGTCAGTTCGCGCGCCTTTTCCGCTGGGAGTATTGAGAATCAGTTGAACGTCATCGTTCTTCAGATAGTCGATCAGGTTGGGGTGACCCTCGGCGATTTTCTTAACACGTGTTACCTCAACACCGCCTTCTTCCAAACGTTCGGCGGTCCCGGGTGTTGCCAGTAGATCGAATCCCAACTCAATCAGTCGTTGGCCGATTCCGAGTGCTGCATCCTTATGACGCGATGTTAATGAAATAAAGATCTTTCCGGATTCGGGCAGAACCGTCCCGGCCGCAATCTGACTTTTGGCGAACGCGAGCGGAAACTCCTCGCTGATTCCCATGACTTCGCCCGTGCTTCGCATTTCGGGTCCGAGCACGATGTCGACGCCAGCAAACTTACGGAATGGAAAAACGCTTTCTTTAATCGAAACGTGTTTTGGAATCGGCTCTTCGGTAATGCCAAGTTCTTTCAGTGTGATTCCCGTCATCACCTTCGTGGCCACGTTCGCCACAGGAACACCGGTCGCTTTGGCAACGAACGGTGCTGTTCGGCTGGCTCGCGGGTTGACCTCCAGGACATACAGAGCGGGACCGTCCACATCATGCTTGATTGCGTACTGGATGTTCATCAATCCGATCACATTCAGTCGATCGGCCAATTTTGCAGTCGCTTCCCGTATTTCCGAAAGGATTTCCGGGCTCAGACTGAACGGAGGAATAGCACAGGCGGAATCACCCGAATGCACGCCGGCTTCTTCGATGTGCTCCATGATTCCCATGATGATGCAGTCGTTTCCATCAGCGATGGCGTCGACATCGACTTCAGTTGCGTCTTCCAGAAAGCGATCAATCAGCACGGGTTTGCCATCGGCGGCGACGAATGCTTCCGCGACGTAACGTTCGAACTGAGACTGGTCGTAACAGATTTCCATGGCGCGACCACCGAGCACAAAACTTGGCCGAACGAGCGCGGGAAAACCAATTTTCTTCGCTTCGCGGCGTGCCTCTTCCATGTTGCATGCCGTGCCGCTCGGTGGCTGTCTCAGTCCGAGTTCATCGATCAGTTGTTGGAACAGCTCTCGATCTTCTGCCGTCTCAATCGTTTCGACGCTCGTTCCGATGATCGGTACACCCGCTTCTTTAAGTCCGCGAGCAAGGTTGAGAGGTGTTTGTCCGCCAAACTGAACAATGACACCGTCCGGTTGAATGGCGTCACAGATGTTCAGCACGTCCTCGATTGTCAGCGGCTCAAAGAACAAGATGTCCGAGGTGTCATAGTCCGTACTGACCGTTTCCGGATTGCTGTTGACCATCACGCTTTCAATGCCGATCTCTCGCAGCGCAAAACTCGCGTGGCAGCAGCAATAGTCAAACTCGATTCCTTGGCCGATGCGGTTGGGACCGCCTCCTAAAATGACCACGCGTTTGCGATCACTTTTGGGTGGTAGCTCGTCCTCTTGTTCGTACGTGCTGTAGTAATAGGGCGTGTATGCCTCGAATTCTGCAGCGCAAGTATCAACACTCTTGAAGACAGGTCGAATGCCCATCTCCAAACGCTTGGCGCGGACGGTCGATTCGGTGCTTCCCGTGATTCGGGCGATCTGTCGATCGGAGAAGCCATGTCGCTTGGCCTGCCACATATCCTCGTACGCAATCGCTTCCAAGGAACCGAGCGATCGCATGCGATTTTCTTCTTCGACGATCTGGGACATGTGATCAAGAAACCAAACGTCGATATTGGTCAGACCAAAGATTTCATCAATGGTCATTCCTGCCTTGAGTGCGTACCGGATGTAGAAAATCCGCTCGGCCCCCGGTGTCCCCAACCTCGCTTTGATTTCGTCCATATCGGACTGATTGTCGGTGCCCCATGTATCGCGATTATCGTTGCCGAGTCCAAAGGCACCGACCTCTAGGCCACGCATTGCCTTTTGCAGCGACTCGCGGAATGTTCGGCCAATCGCCATCGTTTCGCCGACACTCTTCATTTGTGTCGTCAGCGTTGCGTCTGCTTCCGGGAACTTTTCAAACGCGAACCTCGGCATCTTGGTGACGACATAATCGATCGTAGGCTCAAAGCAGGCTTTCGTTTTCTTCGTGATGTCGTTGGGCAGTTCCCATAATCGATACCCGACGGCCAGCTTCGCGGCGATCTTCGCGATGGGGAATCCCGTTGCTTTGCTGGCGAGTGCACTCGATCGACTGACACGCGGGTTCATTTCAATGACGATCATTCGTCCGCTGTTGGGATCGATCGCAAACTGAATGTTGCTGCCGCCGGTTTCAACACCGATCTCGCGGATGACTGCCAGTGACGCGTCACGCATCCGCTGGTATTCCTTGTCGGTCAAGGTTTGAGCTGGTGCGACCGTGATTGAGTCACCGGTGTGGACTCCCATTGCGTCGAAGTTTTCGATGCTGCAAATGATCACGACGTTATCATCGGTATCGCGCATCACCTCCATCTCGTACTCTTTCCAGCCGATGATTGATTCTTCGATCAACACTTCGGTGACTGGCGACTGGTCGAGTCCATTCTGAACTAAAGAATCAAAATCGTCTTTGTTGTACGCGATCGCGCTGCCGCTTCCGCCCATCGTAAAACTTGGTCGGACAACCGCCGGCAAACCGACTTCGTCTAGTGCCTTGCGAGCCTCTTCGAGCGTGTGAACGGTAAATCCATTGCAGACATCCAGGCCGATTTTTTCCATCGCTGCTTTGAATTGATCACGTTCTTCAGCTTTTGCAATGACGGCAGCGTTTGCGCCGATCATCTCGACGCCATGTTTCTCCAAAACGCCATTGGCCTGTAGATCCATCGCGCAATTGAGACCGGTTTGTCCACCGAGTGTTGGCAGTAGAGCGTCCGGCTTTTCTTTCGCGATGATCTTTTCGATCATCTGCCAAGTCAGTGGTTCGATGTAAGTTCGATCGGCTGTGGCGGGATCGGTCATGATCGTTGCTGGGTTACTGTTCACCAGCACCACTTCATAACCTTCCTCACGCAGAGCCTTGCAGGCCTGTGTGCCGGAATAGTCAAACTCACAGGCTTGGCCGATGACGATCGGGCCACTTCCAATGATCAGGATCTTGTGAATGTCGTCGCGTCTGGGCACGTTCTTCGATTCCAGCGGGGAAGGGCAGGCAGGGGCAAATTGTCGCCGAGAATAGCAGAAAACGACCGGCATTCGAAGCGGCAGAGAAGTGATCGGTGAAATTGCCGACGCGAATGCTTAACCGTTTCCCGCTGGGGCTCACGATGGGCGACGGTTCTTCCAGCCACGGTACGCGGCAGGGCCGTATCGCCAAATAAACCCAGCGGCGATAAAGGCCCCTCCGGTAACCGTCCACCATTTAGGAGGTTCGTAAGTGGCAAGATGTCTCCAGGCGAGAAAGGTCCAAACCGGCACGGACAACGGCTCCAGAAGCGTGATCAGACCCGCTTCGTTGCTTTCCACCTCACGAACGGCCCAGGCGAAGATCATGTACGGGATGGCCAATTGGATCGCTCCCAAAGCAAATAGTGCCAACCACTGGAATCCGTGTGGCATCGGCGTGTGACCGATCACCAAAGGTGCCAAACAGATGACCGAAACGCCATGGTTCACCAAACCCAGCCAAGCGACGTCGACTCCACGAAGGTGCCGGATCGAACAGACAACACCGGCGTACATCAGTCCCGAGAAGAGCGCGAGACCAACAGGTCCAGTGGTCAGTGGTTCGGTCGCCACACGAGATTCCATCGTCACAATGACGCCGATCCCGACCAGCGATAGCGCGATCATTACCCAGTCATTCCGCCGCGGTCGATCACCGAGTCCCAGTAGTCCTGCGACTGCCACCCATGATGGACCAACGTATTGCAACCAGATCGTTGTGGTTTCCGAACCCCCGACCATGGCGACCAGAAACGAGTAAGTCATTGCAACAAATGACAATGACATCGGGATCATGGCGAATCGGAACGTCGGTCGACGAACAAATGGCAGCACGGTTAACGCCGCAAACACAGCTCGCCAAAACGTGAGTGCGACACCACGCGTTTCCAGTGGCCAGTCTTCGAACCAGGGAGCCTTGGCGAAAAACCCGCTGGTGCTCCACATCAAGGCCGCGACGACAACGAGTAATCGAGATCGGTCTCGACTCGACAATCCTTTCATATCACGTCAATCGCTCTGGCCCAATTCAATCGTGGCTGCAACCGGAAGATGATCGCTCGCGAAACGCCCCGTCGATGTTCGCGGGTCCAGCACATCGACTTGGCGAACCGTCAAAGCGCCCATGACGAAAATGTGATCGATGATGCGATCCGGCGCTATTTCCTTAAATCCACACCAAGTGCTGTTGGGACCACCAGGTTTTTTCAAGCTCACGGTGCGTGCATCTTTCAGCGGCGATCTACCAGTTGCCTTCGGATCCGTTAGAGCGACGTACGGAGCGGAACCATCCATGCAATTGAAGTCACCCATGACAATCGCCGGCAAGCCATCGCTGCGTTGCTGGGTAAATGTTCGCAAGAGCTTACCGCTTTGTGTCCGCGCATTGGCACCTCGATGATCAAAGTGCGTGTTGGCGACAAATAACTTCTTGTCGCTGTTATTAAGCTGGAAAACCATCCATGTGCAGGTTCTTGGTAGTGCTGCGTCCCAGCCTTTGACCCCAATCTTATCCGGCGTTTCACTCAGCCAGATTGTGCCCTTATCGACGACTTTGACGCGATCAGGACGAAAGAAAATCGCCGCGTGCTCGCCTCCACTCTTTCCGTCGTCACGGCCAAGTCCATAAGAATCAAACGCCTTCAGTTTTGAGCGGAGTTGATCGAATTGTGGTTTGGTGACTTCCTGCAAGCCAATCACATCGAAGTCAGCCAAGAACTTCGCGACTGCATCTGCGCGTTTTGGCCAGTAATCGGGACCGTCATTTGGATTGGCGTATCGGATGTTGTACGTGACCACCCGAAGTGGCTCCGCCGCCACCCCAAGAGCCGTCCCAATCAGAAACAACCCGAACAAAAGAAGGTTTCGAAACATGGCGATGACAAACCGAACGAGGCGAATGGATTCAATCGAACGGTGTGAATGTAATCGAGAATCGAACTGAACGTTTGATTCTGAGAGTAAAAGCTGACTCTGAGAGCAAAAGCCGGAGATTCAGATGGCAGAAGCTCGAGAACATCTCTCTGTCATGGCGCGGCGAAAATCTCGCTGCGTGAGCAATCCACGAAGGAAGCTGGCGTGAAACCTATTCGTGACGCAACGCTTCGATCGGATTCATGCGAGCAGCTCGTGCGGCCGGATAGAGCCCGCTCAACAGACCAACGCCGACGGCAATCATCATCGCCAGCGGAATGGTCCACAAAACAATGTCTGGCTCAGCATCCCGGATTGCGGCAGGTAGCGATGCGAATTTATCCGGAAGTGATGTCTTCACCAGCCAGATCGCACCTCGATACATCGGCAAACTGAGTAAACCAATGAAAATTCCCAACACCGCGCCGGCGAAACTAAGCACGATCGTTTCAACCAAGAATTGACGAGTGATGTCACCTTGCTTTGCACCAAGGGCACGACGAATCCCGATTTCCCTGGTTCGCTCGGTGACACTGGCCAACATGATGTTCATGATGCCGATACCGCCGACAACCAACGAAATACAGGCAATCAGAATTCCGATGCCGAGAAACATCAATTTCATATTCCGCGCCTGCTCAAGTAACTCCAAAGGAACAACAACAGCCGTGTCATTCATTTCGGCGTGGTTAATTGCCAACAGGCTTTCGATCAACGCGGCTGATGGTTTGACATCGTCCTGCGTTTTTGCTTGAAGCGTGATCTGGTTCAGTTCCATGATCTCCGTTTGGAACTGACCACTACGACGCGTCACGATCATGTCGCCGATACGCTTTCGCAAAGTCCGCATCGGGATGTAAATGTCTTTACTGAAGTCCTGGGAATCGAGCGATCCACCGATGGCTGCCGAAGGATTGCGGTGCTCCAGAACTCCAATCACTTTGTATTTGTCGGTGTGTTCCGGAATCGTCACTCGTTTGCCAAGCGGTTCCTCAAAGGGGAACAGTTTTTCAGCGACGCCAGCCGAAAGGACGCAAACCGTGTCTACCTTTAATTCATCTGCATCGGTAAGGAACCGACCGCCACCAGATCGAATCATCAGGTGATTCACATCCGCATAAGCAGGCGTGCACCCGACCAATCGTCCGTCGACCGAGCGATCCCGGTAAGTAAACTGTCGACGGATTTCTCGGATGGGAATCGCTGATTCAATGGTTGGCACATTAGCCAAGATTCGATTCAAATCGCTGCGGAGCAATCCATACTCAGACACGCGAGATCCAGCCAGTTTTTCTTCCGGCGGTTTCTGACTACGCACGATAATCGTGGTTGAGCCGAGTGATTCAATCTGTTTTTGAACCTGGTTACTGGCACCCTGACTGATCGCAGTCAACACGATTACTGCCCAGACGCCGATCATGATGCCCAGCATGGTCAAACCCGTACGCAGCGGATGCAGCGCGAGGCTTTTCGTTCCGAGTTTCCAGGTTCTGAGCCAGATCATGAGATTGCTAGATGATTCGTTTTAGGCGGGGTTATTGGCGAGCTAACAATTCTTCCACGGCACGACGCTGCGCGGCTTTCGCTTCACCGCGTCGTTCAGCGCTAACAACTTCGTCTGTGTGCAGCATGCCGTCCTTTAATCGAACGATGCGTCGAGCACGCTCAGCCACATCGTCCTCGTGCGTTACCAAGATGATCGTCCGGCCTTCTTCATTGAGCTGATCAAAGATCGCCAGAATCTCGTCGGTTGTGATCGAGTCCAGGTTACCCGTTGATTCGTCAGCGAGAACAAACAATGGATCGTTTACGAGAGATCGAGCAATCGCGACACGCTGTTGTTGACCCCCGGATAATTGCTGCGGCCGGTGGTCAAGCCGTTCGCCCAAACCAACTCGTTCCGCCAGTTCGATCGCCCGTTTCCGTTCTTTCGATCCGAGTCGCCCTTGATAATAGAGTGGGACTTGGATGTTCTCGACGACCGTCAGTTGCTGAATCAGGTTGTACGATTGAAAAACGAAGCCGATCCGTTGACTGCGAATTTCCGCCAACTGATCATCCGTCATCAAGGAAATGTCATCCTCACCGAGGAATAGACTTCCGCTGCTTGGTTGATCGAGGCAACCGAGCAGGTTCAGAAGCGTGCTCTTACCGCTCCCGGATGGTCCCATGATGGCGACGTAGTCACCTTCGGGGACATCAAAAGACACACCGCGTAAAGCGTGGACGGTCTCACTCTTGAGGACGTAATCCTTTTTGAGATTACGAATGGAACAGGCCAAACGTTTCGGCCCACTGGGTTCCGCGACTGCCTCCCCCGAGGTCGATCCGTATGCGTTTGTCATGCTCACTGACCTCGTCCTCCACCGCCTCGAGGAGGTCCACCACCGGGAGGACCTCCGCCGCCGGCGCGTCCTCCGCCACCGCCACCGAACCGACTGGACATTTGTTTCATCGCGTTCATGATTTCGGCACGGGTGACGTTTCCATCACCGTTGGTGTCGGCTCGCTTAATCATGCCTGCTCGCTGAGAATCCATTGCTCCCAGTTCTTCCGCACTGATGATGCCATCGCCATCGGTGTCTCCAGCTTGCATCGTTTGGGAAACGATTGCATTGACGTCCATTCCACCGCCACCGCCACCGGCACCGCGCCGGCGACCTTCACCGCCTCCGGGTCCACCGTTTCCGCCTCCCGGGTTTCCATCCCAGCCACCGCGCGAGGATTCGGGTGCTTCTTGGGCAACATCTCGCATATCGCTGTTATCGTCGCGAACAACCTCGGGAAGATCCATCAGTGACAGATGATCTCGCAGATTTAGCACGACGATATCGTCGGCGTCGACACCGTCCGTGATGCTGGACATCGTGTCGTTCGTTGCTCCAATGTCGACCTTGGACGTAACGAATTGCTCCGGTCCTTTTTGCAGCAAGACGTACATATTGTCGTCGCCGTGCTCATACAAAGCCTGGATCGGAATCTGAACCGCATCATCCAGTTGCTCGACAAAGATTTGTACTTCCGCCGTCATACCGGTACGAATGCTTTCGGGAGGATCAATGATCTCGACGAGGGTTGCGTACTCTTTGATCGAGGAACTGTACCAGCTGCCCGGAACGGGATAGCGATTCACCTTTTTGACACGTCCAGTGAGTGTTAAACCCGGGATCGCATCCACCGAGATACGCGCTGCCATACCTTCGCGGATCAAGGTGATTCGGGATTCATTCACTTTGCACTCGACCTGCATTGCGTTCGGGTCGGGGAGCTTGATGATCTCTTGACGCTCACGAACTTGGGCACCGGCTTCGACAACGAATTCGGAGCTTCCACCGCGGCTGCTGTATCGGTTGGCGTGCACCACGACACCGTCGTCCGGAGCGTAGATGATGCAATTCTCGATCTGTTGTTCGATTTCTTCGAGCTCGGTTTGCTCTTCAAGCAACTCACCTTTGGCGGCAGACAAGTTAGCGTCTGCCGATTCGATGTCGCTGTCAAACTGGACAAGCATCTTATCCCGAGTATATGTCTCTAAGACGTACAACTTTTGCTTGGCCGCATTGAGTCGCTCCTGAGCGTTTCGCACGGCAAACGTATCCGCCTCAACTTGCTGCAGTTGCAGCACTCCCTTAGCGACCAAACGTAAGCTGCTCTGCTGTGCCAATTTCGCCTTATTGAGGTCCTGTTCAGCAAGCAGCTTTTCGCTCAGCAGGGCGCTTCGCTCGGTCTTGTAAGTGCCTTCCAGATATTCCTTTCTCGCAATTTTCGATTGCTCGAAACTTGCGTCAGCGGTCGTCACTGCCGCCTCGGCCGAGATCACGCGAATCTTCTTTTCCTTTAGCTCCAACTCAAGATGCGATGCGTCGATCTCTACCAGCTTGTCACCGGCTTTCACTTTCGTGCCCTCATCGATCACCCAGAGTATGGTGACGCCAGACATTCCCCGAGACGAAACCTGACAGGTGACATTCAGGTTGCTGCTGCTCTCGATCTCCCCCTGCTCGAGGATAATGTGATCGAAAGGACCCTTCGTCGCGGTTGCGGTGATCAAATCCGCTGCTTCGATTCCCTCTTCACCAAAGAAGAATTTGTATCCGATCGCACTGACGACACCGACCAGGATCACACAGATCAAAAGTGCACCAGCCATGCCTCCTGTGCGAACATCACGATATCGCTGAGGAGACTGAACACGACCTTCTTGGTACTTTTTCATAAGAGCGGTGGGGTGGGAGCGTGAGGTGGGAACGTATCGAGGCAATTGTTTGAACCCTCGATGTCGTTTTGAGTTCCGCCGCAGGGTGGTGCATCCGCAGGGTGCGGGTGGGCGCAACCGTTTCACGACCATTCATCTTAGTCGCGTGTCAAAGTACAGGTCCTTATCAATTGACAAATTGTCCGGGATCGCTTGCCCGAGCGCTTCCGGCGATGAGGCGATTTTGGGGTTAATCTCGACCTGAACCCCCGGGGCTACCACGGCGCCCGCAGATTCGATCCAGCCGCGATGCAAATCAGAAATCGCCCGACGAGCCAGCGACGCGGTGTCCGTCGCTGCGCCCTCTGCGTTCTTGACCGGAGCGAATCCCTCGCAAGCAAGCACTTCGGCAACAAATGCGTTTCGGGCTTGAGGCAATAGATCAAAAATAAAACGCTCGAATTTGGTGGCGTTCGGTTGCTCGGGTTGGATCATCGCACCCGACGGATCCAGGTATGGAACCTTCTTAAGCGCGCGGTGAAATGGGAGTGCTTCGGCCGACTGAACGGACCGCGAGAGAAACTCAACATCAAGAACGTGGACCGCGATGTTACCTGCCCAAAGCCGTAGGTTTCCGTCCGAGTCAGTCGCTTCCGCTGCCGTATCGGGTAGATCGCTGTACTCGATGATTTGAACGTTGCCATCGATGCTGACAACATTACCGACACGCTCGTTAGCGTATCGTTTGCGAATAACTTGGGTCGTCATCTCGCTTTCTGACAGAAGGTGATGACCCAGCAACGTGGGTTCGCAAAGATGCGCCAGTGGATTGTCGACTTGAATGTACGACAGGTGTTTGATTCCACGTTCCTTGGCCATTTGGAAACATCCGTTCTTGTCCAAGGCAGCGACCGTTCCACCGTGACCGTCGGGACTGAGAGCTAATGAATCTTTGGTGGCTAACAGCAGCCGTCCAGAACTGACATCGACGGCCGGCATCGTGCCTTGTCGAAAGATGACAACATCATCGGATGATAAACCAAGAAAATCGTTTGACTCAAAGTAATCACGAGTATCAGCATCCGTCGCTTCGCTGGTCATGATGAACAACGGGATCTTCACGCCATACAACGCTTGCGTAGCGATCACTTTGTCTGCGAAGAACTGAAATAGAGTTCGATTGGATATTGGTCCAATCGGAAACATTCCTTTCGGTTGATCAAATCCAAGTCGTGTTCCTTGTCCGCCGGCAACGATCACCGCTCCAATTTGGCCAGCGCGAAGAGCGTCTTCACCGCGTTCTCTCGCATCACTCCGAGACCAGGATGCACCTTGCCCATCTGCACTCACCGAGGGTGGGGGCGTGGCGTTGCGGGCGAGTGCTTCAAAGTCTTGCTTGGTGTCCTCGCCTTTGGTCAACGTCGTTAGTTGCTCCAAATCGACGGATTCTACTTGTGCTAATAGTTGCTCCTTTTGCGCTTCGTCGAGCTCATTCCAAAAGCTGAACACGTGCTCCTGTTGATAGGCTTGCAGTTTTTCTTGAAGCGTGTTGTAGCGGTCGATCAATTCTGACAACGTTTGGTTTCCTTTGGATTCGGTCGCGACGCAGGCGTACAACCGCGGCGGTTTTGATTGATAAGTGTCGTTGAGGAAGACTCTGGTCTAGTGTCGATAGTGCCACTTCGGATCATCGTATTTTTCCGCTCGTAGCGATTGGATCTGTTCAAGGTAGGAATCGCCTTCAACTTGGCCCTCGACACCAAATCGCACGGTGGCATCCTGAATGAAGCGACCAGGTTCGATGGGGACATTCGTGATGAACTCGTGATGATCTCGACCTTGGCGATAATCCGGTTGTCTTGGAGCAAGCTTGAGCGCCTTAGAAATGACATCCAAGCGAAAGTCAAACAGAATGGTGCCATGGTAAAGCAGATGATGACGTGCGATCTTCAGGCTGTTGCCGGAGCACTTTCGATTGTTCCAGGTCAGATCACAAATCCCTTGCCACCGGATATCTGGAAGCTGTTGTTGTAAGGCGTTCAACAATCGGCTCATTACATACTCATGCGCGACGTCGATCTTACGCAGCGGAGCGTCAGCATCGAGTGCTAATACGACGCTGTACATCAGGCATCCGGGTCCACCAACGACCGTCGCCCCACCGCTACAACGTCTCAGCACGGGGATCGACTGAGCGTCACAGTAGTCGGTGTCGATCTCTTTTTTGATCGGTGTCGAACGACCTGCGATGATGGTCAGCTCAGAAAACTGCCAGAATCGGATCGCCTCACCACTATCTCCTTCGTCGGCGGCAACCAGTAACGCTTCATCCATCGCTAAATGGTCAGCCGGGTCGGTGAAGTCATCAACGATTTGTCGCATGGACTCGTTCGTTTGTGCAGAACGGCTTTCTGAAATCCGTTGATCGAAGCCGATACGCCTCAGTCCGCTCGCAGCGATTCCAACAAAGGCATCTGAGCAACGCGTCGTACCGCGATCAATCCAGCCAGCATGCCAAACACAATAATGCCCGCGACAATGAAGAGTGGTTCTAAAATCGGTGGAGTCAGTCCGCCAAGGATAGCGTGTGGTAGCACCGCTAGTACTGCGCATACTACGCCGCATCCGATGCCCATCAATAACAACGTGACCGTTTCCGTCATGACGACGGCAGCCAGCCGCTTACGAGTGAATCCAATGGCTCGCATGACGGCTAATTCCTGACGGCGTTCTAAAACGCTTCGCAGCTGTGCGACTGCCAATCCAATCGTGCCGAGCAACAGACCCAACGCGCCCAAACTCTGAAACGTTCTCAGGTAAGTGTTTTGAACAGCGAGTAAGCCAGAGAGCACGTCGTTCGCATCAGAAAGATCCATCCCGATGTCGCCAAGCCGATTTTCGAGAAGTGATCCAACCGTTTCGACTTGGTCGGTCTCACAGGCGACCAAAAAGTACTGGTAGCCACTGATGTCCTCAAAGATGGTCTCGAAATTGTCATTTCCGATCAGTAGTTTTCCCTGCAGAACGGAATTGGAAAGTAACCCGACGACTTCAAATGTGATCGGTTGTCCACCCTCGTATTCAAATGTTCGTTTCTCACCAATTCCACCGGTCATCTGCAGACCCCACATGGCCGTGTTTTGATCGATCACGACAGGAATCGGATCATCTTCCGTTCCCGTCGCTTTCGACTGCAACGCTTTCCACGGCGCATTGCCCCCGGACGATTCAACTTTGGCTGCCCAATCGAATCCACTCAAGCTATCCGTTTCTTCGATCAACTGTTCAAAGTCGTTCGGCATGCCAAGGACCGTCGGCCGAGTCGCTTGGTAGAGATTGTTGCAACTTGCATCTTGACCAATCTTCATCCGCAGGGAAGCGATCACGGCTTGCTGCAACTGTTTCGCATCCGGTCCAAACAAGTCTGATCGAACTTCCGACTGACTGAGGCTTCGATAGATGGGTTGGGCCGATTGACCGATAAGTGCAAACCCACCGGTTCCTGCCTGACTGGGTTCGAGTCGAAACGCCGAGATGGCGATGATCAGGAATGAAGCGGTGGCCATTAACCCGATCGTGAGCGTGCTTCGGAGTGGATGCCGCGAAGCGTTGCGGGAAGCGAGCATCCCCAAGGAGTAACCCGCTAAGTTCTGTTCGTTGGCAATGCGCCGCGGTTGCCGCAACCGAACAAATACGGAAACCAATGCTGCGATGAGCAGCAGCATTCCGCCACCAACAAATGCGCCGGCTGCTGCTTGGCCTCCCAGTGACGTGCCCAACCCAGCGACGGCGATCGCCAACACTCCCAGCACAACAGCAACGATTCTCAAGCGACTCTTCGGCTGTTGCGACGAGACGCCCGTATCCAAATCACGTCGCGACAGAAGTGTTTGCGCATCAACGCGAGTCAACCAGCGAGCGGTTAGCGCAAGTGTGATCGCCGCCACAGCCCATCCCGATACGGTCCCGATTAGTAAGCTCTTTGTTTGCCAATGAAATGTCAGAAACGGAACAGTCACGGCGCCAACCCACCAAGTGCGCAGCGCCCACAAAACCAATTTGGCATAGACCCATCCACCGACCAGCCCCATCACGACTCCGAGAGTCGCAACCAGGAGTCCTTCACGCAGGGCCAGCGCTGAGACACGACGCGGCGGCCAACCGACAGCCAGAAGCGTTCCGTATTGTTGCATCCGTTCGGTCATCCCTAACCGGAATAACATCGCGATCAAAATCACGGCGGCAAGGATGACAAAGAAACTGAGCGCCAAAAACAAACCGTCGAACGGAGTCGTCCCCTTGGATGCCGACAGTTGTTGCTCTTTGAGTGGCAAAATTGCCCATCCCAGGTCGGGTAGATCGTTTGCAATCAGCTGCTGAATGATCGAGGCCAACTCCTGTTCATCAGCCGCTAACAGCGAGGACATTCGGACGCTCGTGGTCTGGCCAAACCGACTGCCAAACAATCGTTGACCGTCTTCCAGAGGCAAGAATGCCTTCGGTGTTAAACGATACTCATTCCAATACGCATCATCTTCATCACTGATTTCACGTTGCAACTGAAATGGAAGATCCCAATCGCTGATGGAGTCTTGATCCGTTACGCCTGGAACCGTGGGCGTTAGATCTGGATCGTTGTAGATCGTCGGCGGTGTATCAAAGACGGCTTCGCGAGTGCGGAAATAGGGACGTGCTGGCTTGGTGATCGGAACGATACCGCTAACGATGGCATCAAAGAAACGTTCGATCTCTTTTCCATTTTCGACTTCAGGTTCGTAATAGGCGACACGCAACGGAGTACCAACTTCTGCCCCCAAACGTTCGGCTGCCCAGGAGTTCAGCACTAACGGCACACGCGAACCAACCGCCTCCGTTTCGGGGTCATTGATGGATTCGAGATCTGGGTCCGAGAGTGGGTCTGGGTCCGAGAGTGGGTCTTGGAAAGAGAGTGGCAGGTACGCACTCGAATCCATCGCCGTGATGGTGCTGTACGGAACCGTCGCGACAACTTCTCCGGATTCGTCGAGCCTCTCGATCGCGTTGGCTAAATAGGTGCTTGCAACCGCAATCTCGGAACTCGGATAGGCTTCGACGACTCGATCGACGACCAACTCGGGAAGCAATAGCCGATCGCTTGTGAGTGAGAAGTAATCGTAGATGGTTCGGTCGATACCATCTGAGTCGGTGAAAGATCGCTTGATGCGTCTAACTTGCATCCCAAGGTCATCAAGGCCGACTCGTAAGTCATCTTTTGAGATAGACTCTGGAAACAACAACATATTGGCCTGGCCATCACGTTCCAGGACTTCACCAATCAAAGAACGACTCATGAAGACGTTCTTAGGTGCCGCTTGGCTGGCAGCGATCGAGAACCGACCGAGTCCTCGATCGGGGATGACATCGACCACTTTCATGCGAGGCAGACCTTCGGAGTCAATCTCGCGTCGGCCAAGGGGACTATCAGCCGGTACAGCCTGCTCGACGGGTAAACGCACGGTGACTAAATCACCGACTTGAACTCCGAGCTCTTTGGCCGCGGATTCATTCAAAACGACCTCGTCGTCTTCCGGGGGTTTTTGTGGACGTACATCACTGACGTCCAGATCCCAGAAGTCAGAATCGGTGCCGATGATTTGCACCGCGCCAGCGCGTCGAATGTTTCCAGATTCTTGGCGAAACTCAATGACCCCGCTATTGAACAGGATGACAGCGGCCGGATCGACGACTTCGTCTTTGGTGATTTCGTCCGGAGAAAAGAATCCGCCGGGAAAGATCACCATTTCTGTTTTGCCAAGACGCTCGATGGTCAGTTGGCGAAGACTGCCCCGCATTGAATCGCCGACCAAAAGTGCCCCGGCAATCACTGCTGTCGCAACCGCAACACCAAGTGCAACGGAAAGCGAAACTCGCCACCAATGCCGAACAGTGGCGACGACGATGCGAGAAAGACTAAGTGATGGACTGGTTTGGCTCATGCGATCCACGGCTACGGTTTGAATTCCACTAGTCTATCGACATCCCATGCTGAGCGGTACGGATCAGAAGTGTGTCCGATGGCAAATCCAATGTGCCCAGGGGCAGATCCAAGGACGTATCGCCACCCGTTCGCTATTCCAGGAGAATCGCATGACCGATTCGATTGCTGTCGTCTTAACCACCGTTGCAACACCGGAGGATGCTGATCGACTCGCAAACGCGTTGCTTGAGGCAGGTCTGGTAGCTTGCGTGCAAGTCGATGGACCGATAATGAGCCACTATCGTTGGCAAGGAAAACAGGAGCAGTCGGCCGAGTATCGGATGATGATCAAAATCAAACGATCGGTCTGGGCAACACTGCGAGAAAAACTCGCAGAGATCCATCCCTATGACGTTCCGGAAATCATTATGCTGCCGATCGAAGCTGCCAATGACGCGTACCACAATTGGGTGCTAGAGCAATAGCAGGGTCGCCGTGCAATAGCAGGGTCGCCGTGCAACGAGTGAGTGCCAATGCGATGACAATCATCAAGGGCAATCACTAAACCCCGGATAGAATCGCCTTCCAAAGTGGAAAGCCCAAGGTGATTAAGCCAACCACAATCGCACCAACCGTAGCGACAAATACGGCTCCAGCCGCTGTATCCAACGCACGTCCGATTCGCGGATGATGTTCAGGATGTACAACGGCGACCATTTCTTCGATAGCCGTATTTAATAGTTCGGCGGAGATCACGATGGTGATCGCAAACGTGATGGCAACCCAACGCCAGGACTCAAGCCGTAGCCAACATCCGACGGCGACCACTGCAAAGGCGACTGGAAGATGAACGAGGAAGCTGTTCTGGTGTCGTATGGCGTAGATGATTCCCGAAATTGCCACGGAGAACTTACGCACGATCGCGAATCCGGATGAGTGCTTCCCGTTCACGTCACTCCAATCCTTCCACGCCCGGTGGTGGAATCAACTGACCACCGATGCGACCGAGTCGTGGACGTGGCCAGAACCGAGGTTCGATACCAAATCCAATCCCCACGTTGTCACGCCCTTCGTCAACATTGACACCAACGCGAAGCAATAACGATTCGCCAATTCGCGTCAGTGCAAGCGATTGACCGACATTGCCGGTATTGCCAAAGTCATAAGTCGTGCCTGCGGACGCGATCCACTTTTCATTCAACCGATAATCCACGTTGCCGCGGAAAACGGTGCTATTGATGGGGCCTTCCAACGAGAGAAGCCCAAGGTAGATGTCACCGACTCCGGGACGGCTACTTCGTACACCCGCACTGATCGATCTCAGACCGTCGGGAAAGAAATCCAGGTATCCATCGGTGAGCAAGGTGACGCGGTCGCCAATGTGATAGCGCGCGTCGAACGTTGCCGGCCCTAGAGATTCACCAAAGTTATCACGTGCCTGATTCGGGAACATCAGCAGATCAAAGTCGATCTGCAGTAGGTCTACGATTCGTTCACGGCCCGGGAGACCTCGCTTGGTTTGCCAGCGTTGATGTAAACCGACACGAAACTGCTCCAAATCATCCGCAATCACATCGCTGGGGCTGGCCACAAAGCGTTGGTATCCATGACGCAATGCATACGTGCGCGGATCGAATTCCGGCGGCAACACACCGCCAAACGTATCCTGGATGAACCGTCGACGAAACTGTTCTTGCGCATTGTCATCCAGCGGATCGTAAAGTGGTAATTCATCCAAGTCCGTATCGCTGTCCGCGTAAAAGTACTCAGCCGTCCACTCAACCTTGTGCGCTAATCCGCGGACGTTCAGCAAACTGCTTTGGATCGTTGGATCAACACGCCAAGCGGTCAAGCTCGCTTTCACTCCCGCTTGCCCAAGCAATCGTGTCAACGAATCACCATTTTCTGCTTCACCGTAATGGGCGACTTCTCCCGAAACGTTCGGGACGATTTTGACCGGACCCACTTGCAGGGGCATCGTCAGCTCCTGCCTTGTTGCGGCAACGATTCCCGACCGATTTGACTCACCGGGCAGCGGAGAATATTCAGCTGCCTCGACCGGATCATCGGGCAACGTCGCAACGTTCAATCGCTGATAGCCGACTTTGCTGTGGGCGTTCCAGGTGAACCAGTCATTGAGTAACGATCCGCCTAACAAGTAATGGTCCAACTGCGGGAGTTGTTCCGTCTCGGTGAAGAAATCGTTGACTTGAACGTTGGCCGATAGATCCAAGAGTTGGTTGTTGAAGTACCGACGCAGTTGTAATGCCGTCCGCGCATCTGGATCCTGGTCCCATTCGTTTTCCAAATACTGTTCCAGGAAGTTGCGATCGCTGATCCATCCCAATTCAGCGATAAATTCAAAACCGTTATTGAACTTTTGCCGATGACGTAGCAAAGATCGACCGCGTGTTCGTTTCTCAGGTTGTAATGCCAAACGATCGCGGCCCAGACGGTCCACACCGGTATCATCAATGATCCAAGTATCAAACAAACCTTCCGTTGGACCTGCGTACCCAAAGAACCCGGGTAACGAATACTTCAGTGTCGTGCCGCCGGCGAAACCGCGATCGCTCAAGTAATCGAGTGATAGATCCCAGTCGACACCCGGTGGCGCATTCTTGATGCCAAAGAGCTGCAAGAGATCGAAGTCGAAGAACAACTGCGTTCCGAATGTGTTGTCATTGCCGACCTTCACCCCCGAGATGTAGTACGCCGGCCGTTCGAGACTGGTGGAAAACCGTGGCCAATAAAGCAGCGGAACACCGGAGAAGTAAACGAAGTTGTCATTACTTTCGACGAATGGCTCGCGCGACATCCGAGGCTGGTTGGTTTGTGGATCCTGCACCACTCTTTGTCGATCGGTCAATTGCAATCGTTCGCTCTGCAGCCAGTAGCGTGGTACGCCCATACGGCTGCTCGTGACGGCGGCATCAAACGCGATGAAGTTTCCGCGCGCAACTTGCTGCAATGCATCTGCCTTGAGCCTTACGATGCCTTGATATTCGGGAATGGTCGTAATCGCTTCGGCATTGAGAACCATCCCTTTTTCGGCGTTGATGTTGTAGTACATCGATTCGGCGTAAATGATCCGTTCACCCTGCCGAAAGACGATGTCACCTTCGAGGTACAGCTCTCCATCCGCTTGGGAGAAATCACGTGTTCCGTTGAATAGGTCTGTCACGAGCGGTATCCACCCGACAACGCGATCGGCAGATAAAGAAATCGTTCCCAGTTCCATGAACTCACCACTGGGCAGCTGTGCGGTTACATCACGAATCAACACCGTAATGCCCCCACGACCGACAACGATCGACTCTCCGAGTTCAGGCCGATTGACCGTTTCGAGGATGGGTGGCCGAGAAGCCCCGCGCGCGAGAATCTCGACACTACGCGATCCGCCACCGGTAAAGAATTGAAAACTATTCGTCCTCGTATCATCGGAGAGAGTGATTGGTGGCGGCGACGGAAGCTCTCCGACCGATGGCTGATTCAAAGCTGGATCGAGTGTGATTCCGCCAGCCGTCGGATCGGGTACCGGGACCGGGATCGACTCGTTGAATTGCGTTTGTTGGATCGGAGCGGACGGACCGAGTTGCCCAGCATTTATCGTCCCAGCATTTTGCGAAACACCGCCTGAAGCTCCGACGTGGGCGGGGGCGGTATCCGCTGGCAAATATCGAAGCAGTGCCGGTGGTTGCTTCGGCGCACCTCGAAACTGTGGCGCTTCAAACGAAGGATCCGTCGGACTGAACAGTGTTAAAGAAACCGGCTGTTTAGACTTTTGCTCAACGACGATGCGGCTTCGCACGTTGTCGCTGGAACCATCGACAACCACCAGTATCGATTCACCGTGCAGCGAACGATCACCTTGCCGCACGATGGCGTTACCCTTGAGCCACGAAATCTCTGCCGTTCCATTTTGCCAGCGATGAATTGCGTTGCCGCGGAACTGAATGCGATCGGGTGTTTGGGCGGAAACCGTTGTCAGGTTGAAGCTGGCCAACAGTACGAACATCAGCGCAGCAGCGAACCACCAAGATCGATGATTGGACCGATCTCGATTCCTAAGAGGCTCCGAGGTGGCTTCCTTGCCTGACAAAGATGTCCTATCCCGTTTGAAAAAATGGCCGGTTTGCTTTGACCGGTTCGCGGAGTCTACGAAGAGAATTCCGCAGATCACAACCGGAATCGCCGTGTGAGTTGACTTAAATCAGGCGAGTTGGCCGACATTCGCGCGTGAAACGCTCAAATTGACTCGTGAAACAGACTTCTCGTCGTTGCCTGAAGAACTTTGGTAGAGCGAGCGCCACGGTGTGACTTGTTTCACGCGAGTTTCCAACAGTCAAAAGCTGAGTCCGTCCGCGGTAGAAGTGGAGATGCGACCGTTGTGGTTTCACCTGTTAGTTGTTAACACCCGTTTCGCCTTTTTTTGCACTCGACGGCGTAACGGTGCCCTCCGCTTCGAGTTCCGTTGCAGGGGGTCGACTTCGGAATTCGGCTTCCAACCGCAAGACCTGATCCAAACGTCGACGGATCAGTGAACTCCAAAGACGGTAACCTTCTTCATTGAGATGAAGTTGATCGGAGCCAAATAGTTCAGACCGCGGAGCACCTTCGGGATTCAGATAGTTGCCCGAGGTTGGGATGAAATACGTGCCCGGAGTCGTTAGCGCGAACTCACGGATCGCCGCGTTGAGTTTTCGTACCTTGGGCCAAACGGCCCACCGTTTTTCATTTGGCGTTACTTCTATTAACAAGATCGGTGAATCCGGCTGATGATCTTTGGCGATCCGAACGATGTGTTGCAGGCATTGTTCCACCTGCTCAACCGTATTGTCTGTCGATTTGCCGGCGATGTCGTTACCGACGAAAATCACGAGCGCGCGATAGGTATGTGGGTGGATTAGCCGCTCAGCGAAGACGGCGATATCGCTGTATTTTGATCCACCGTAACCGCGTTGAATCGGCTGATAGGGCGACATGTCGAGTGCGATTCGATCCCAACGGCGAATACTGCTGCTACCAAGAAACAAGATGGCGTCATCCGGATGAGACTCCGTTTCATTTCTTGCTTCCAGTTTCTGAATGTCCTTTTCCCATCGCTCGAGTGCGGCCGTGCGAAAAGGCGTTAGGAGATCATTGGCCGTTTCGTCGCTAACGGATTGTGCACCGACCGGATGCACGTTGGCGACAGAGATGGTGAGAATCAAACAAACGGCTAAACCAGGTGTGCGCATTGCGGTCAAATCTGAAAATCATAGGGTTCAATGATTTCCGCCCCGGCTGAACGCATCTCGGCGATCGCGTCTTCCACATCACTGGGTTGAAGATTGACACCACGGCAACCAGCTAACAGAACGCGTGTCGGATAGTCGAGTTGCAGCGCATCAAGGACGGTGAACTTCACACAATAGTCCGTCGCCAGCCCGAGTACGCTCAAATGTTGCACGCCAACGCTGCGGAGATGGTTGTCCAGACCAGTAGCTTGTCGCTGTCCGTTGTCAAAAAAGCCACTGTAGCTATCGATGACGGGGTTGGTACCCTTTCGAGCCACGTGATCGATCCGGGCTTGGTCCAGTTCCTCAGCGAATTCAGCGCCCTCGGTCCCAGCGATGCAGTGATCCGGCCAAGCGATCTGTGCTAGACCATCAAGCTCGAACTGTTCGCCTATTTCGACTCCGGTGTGCTGGCTTGCGAAGCTTCCATGATTGACCGGATGCCAGTCTTGCGTTGCCACCACATAATCGGCGTGCCGCATTTCTTGATTGGCGAACGCAATAACCTGATCGCCTTCCGGAACGGCCAGGGCACCGCCGGGTAGGAAGTCGTTCTGGAGATCGATCAATAGAAGACAATGCATGAACGCAGTTTAGCGTTTTTTGCCGTCGAAGATGACCCGGCGCCGTGCGTGCGTCGCACCAAACACAGCGAGCAAACAGCCAGCGGCTGCGTCGCAGACTCTCAAGGATGCTCGTTCGCTGCATCCCGTAGTCTTGCGCTGAGTTCGCGTTTTTGCTTCGCAAGAGTCGTGCTCAAACCGGTAGCGTAAGTCGACGTACCGGGCCAAGACTTTTTTTGTTGAACGGCGTGGTCTCGGATTTCCGTGAGCGATGGAAATTCGTACACGACGTCTCCCGATCGCACGACTGGTTGAAGCAAATCTTCTGTTCGATCCCAGTTAGAAAGACTCTGCTGTTCTAAATTGGGTTCAAACGGTTCCCATTGGTGATCTTCTGGAGGTCCAAGCAGCTGGCTGTAAATCACATCGCCCACCATTTGGTTGTTATTCCAGTATCGTCGTACTTGTTGAATACCTGGTGTCGATGTTTTGATGGGATGTTCTGATAGTTTCATTCGCGATTGCCAACGCCCGTCGGCATCTTGAATTGCGCCCAGTTTGTAGACACCACCGAGTGCCGGCTGGTCTCGCGCGGTGACCAAATTGGTTCCGACACCCCAAACCGCGATCTTCGCGTGTTGACATTTAAGTGCGTCAATCGAATCTTCGTCCAGATCGTTACTGGCAACGATCACCGCCTCCGAAAACCCAGCATCATCAAGTAGCTGGCGTGCCTGAATGCTCAGTTCTGCGAGATCACCGGAATCCAAACGGATCCCGATCATCTCATATTCACGCTCGCGCAATTGCTTGCCCACGGCGATGGCTTTTTTGACACCTTCCAACGTGTCGTATGTGTCGACGAGGAAAACGCAGTTATTCGGAAGAGCTTCCGCATAAGCTTCGAATGCCGTTTGTTCATCATCAAACGACATGACCCAGCTGTGCGCGTGGGTTCCCGCCACGGGGATTTGCAAGAGCCGGCCGGCCAACACATTGCTCGTTGCATGACAACCACCAATAAAAGCAGCGCGGGAAGCAGAGATCGCGCCATCGATGCCTTGAGCGCGCCGAAGTCCAAATTCTAAAACTCGATCACCCTGAGCGGCGGCGCAGACTCGAGCTGACTTGGATGCGATCAGCGTTTGAAAGTTAATCAGATTCAGAAGCGCGGTTTCGACCCACTGGCATTGCCATAAGGGACCTTCGATGCGTGCTAACGGCTGATGCGGAAGAACAATCGTTCCTTCCGGAATGGCGTCCACGTCCAATTCGAGTTTCTGATCGGCGATGGACTCAAGAAAGTCCTTGCCAAACAGTGGTTGGTCATCATTGCCAACCAGTGTGGACAAGTAAGCTGCATCGTCGGCTGTCACATTGAATTGACTTAGCCACTTAACCGCCGGTTCCAAACCAGCGGCGATCGCGTAATGACCTCCAAATGGACTCTGTCGAAAGAACAGGTGAAACACGGCACGTTGGTTGTGAATCCCAGTTCGCCAATATCCATAAGCCATCGTGACTTGGTAGAGATCAGTCAGCAATGTCAGGGATGGCGCGTAGAGCTGATCAGTCATGTCGAGCTGTCCGTTTTCCGTCGGCACAAGTCTTCGGCGCGGATTTGATGAACATCTCGAACCGCGCGACGGATCCAACCATTCGGATCGGTGACGTCCATGATCTCTTCCAACGGTCGACCAAGTCCGGCCAAGCCATCGAAGGCCCCTTCCTGCTGGGCAACAGCGATTCGATTTTCCGCGACGCGTTGCCAGGCCATCGCAAGTTGTTCAAACGACTGCATGATTGATTTCCAATCCCCTCCAAGACCGATTGGATTGACGGATCGCTAGCTGGAGTTGGCTTGGCCTCGGATGGTCAACTGAGCGACCTTCCAGGCTCCCACAAGATGGGCCTCGTACTCATCAGGCGTTAAAAGTTCAGGAGTGGAACCTGCCTCGATTTCGATCAACCAACCCTCACCATAGGCATCCGCGTTGATCAATGATGGGTCGGACAAGGTCGAATCGTTGATCGCTGCGAGCGTTCCAGCCACCGGTGCGTAGAGGTCGCTTTCGGCTTTCTTGCTTTCGATCGAACCGATCTGTTCTTTTAATTTGATCGCGGAGGGTGGTTCGCAAATCCAATCCAAGAAATAGACATCTTGCAGGAGTCGCACCGCGTAGGCCGTTAAACCAAATTGGTAGCGGTTGGCACCGATGTCACGTGCCCACATGTGATTGGTGGCATATTGTCGATCGCATGGAAACTCTGCCGTGAATTCGCCCATCGCGAAGCTGAAAGATGAACGTGCATCGTCGGAATCCTCCGCGGTAGACTCTGATTCAATACCGTCGCTCAAGTGTACCGAACCCCTTGGAATTCCGGTTCAAAGAATGCCGGCAGCAAGCTGTCAACGACAAGCAATCCATCAACGGTCAGTTGAATCGAATCACCTTCAATCGTCACGTAGCCTTCTTCCACGTATCCGTCCCATTGCTCGGCGAAATGCTGCAAGATCTCGACACCGAATTTCTCGCGAAAGTAACCAGCATCCAGGTAGCCGCGCTTCAGAAGTAGGATCATTTCGCGGATCAGGTGCTGTTCTTCCTTTGGAACAAAACCGCGTCCGAGTGGGAGGCTACCGGATTCAATTGTTTCTAAGTATCGATCCATATCTGGAAGATTCTGATAGTGAACACCATTGGCGTGCCCAAAGCTTGCGATTCCTGTCGCTAACAGATCCGCACCCTTCCAGAGGTTATCTCGGTAACTGAAGTTCACTTTGCTCGGATCTTTTACCACGGTGTACGCACTACTGACGCTGTAGCCTTCCTTCTTGAATTGGTCAAACGCGTAGTCCACCCAGGCGCGTTTGGTATCCCAATCAGCTACAGGACTCTCCGTGTGTTTGTCCAAAATGTCTTTGCTAAACACGGTGTTGAAAGGGAGTTCCATTTGATAGATGGTGACGCTCTCGGGTGACAATTCGAGCGTTTTTTCAACATTCCGTTTCCAGTTGTCCCATGTCTCGCCGACCATGCCGGAGATCAGGTCGATATTCACGTTGGGAAAGCCAGCGGCGTCGATCCAGTCCCAGGCTCGATAGACTTGCTTCGAAAGGTGCGCGCGTCCGTTGTCCTCCAAGATTTCGTCGGAGAAATTCTCAACACCCAAACTGAGACGGGTCACACCTAACTCGTCGCGTAGCGTTTTGACTTTTGTCTGACTGAGCGTTCCCGGTTCGCATTCAAACGTTACCTCTTCGGCTCCGTCCCACGTAATGTGTTCGCGCAGTCGATCGGCGAGTTTGGTGAGCTGTTTTGGTGATAGGAAGCTAGGGGTGCCGCCGCCAAAGTAGACGAAGCGAAAGGGTCGTTGACCCATGACGGGCAGTTCGCTGACCATCGAAATTTCGTTGCACAGCGCATCAACATATCGTTGTGCCTCCGCCAACTTCACGTCGGTGAAGACTTTGAAATAACAAAACTTGCAGCGCTTACGACAAAACGGAATGTGTAGATAAAGACCAAGCGGATTCTCGTTCTCCGGAGCAGTCCCTAACGCCTTTCGAACCGCTGGCAGCTGATCTCGATTCCACTGACTGTAGGGTGGATAATTCGAAATAAAGTAGCTGCCGACTTCGGTCTTCTTTTTATCGCTCGCAGCAGATGACATGAATCACGTGGTGGGGAGTGTTATTTTGCGGGAACTTTCGATACTTGCAGGTGAGGGAAAGTATCGATTCGTTGCTAGCCCTGCTTCTTGACTTGCGTCTTTGAACCAAAGCATCGGATGACTCCGTCATCATCAGCGATGTACAGGCGTTCGTTGGCGATGGCAGGGGAAGCGATGAACGACCCGCGGACTTCATACGTCCATTTCTCGGTGCCGTCGGTTAATGACAGCCTAATCAACCGGCCGTCGCTTGCCGCCAACCAAACGTCTTCTCCCGCGATTACGGGCGACGCTTCGGCTCGACGCTTGAGCGTGTAACGCCATTGGTGTTCTCCGGTCTTCGTGGAAATCGCGTCCACTTGCTTGAACTGGCTGCTGACAATCACCAGGTCTTCCGTGGCTGCCGGACTGTTCCGATATTCTTGAGATCGGTCCGGATCGCGGTATCGCCACAACTGCTTGCCCGTCTTGAAATCGAATGCCAGAACATCTCCATCCATGATGGGAACAAAGGCGCTCGTTCCGATTACCGAAGGTGTGCTGCCGGTTGGACCACCCAGTGGCAGTGGTTCACTGGCTGCTTTGCCCGTCTTGAGATCGATAACATGTAGATTTCCGTCGCATCCGCCTAGAAACGTTCGATCCCCGGCGACGGTTGGGCTACATCGAATCTGGTCGTTTGCATCGTACGTCCACTTCAGTTCGCCATCCTCGAGCGCGAAGGAATAGAGGCTGCCGCCAGAACTGGGCACCAAGACATTTCCTTCGTAAAAACCGACCGAACCCGCGACTTCTCCATCGGTGGTTTTTCGCCAACGTTCCTCGCCTGTTTTCGCGTCGAGCGCGAAGACGTTTCCTTCATAGTCCCCGATGACGACTGTGTTTCCGGAGACAGCAGGTGCGACGCCGGTGAGGAATCCCGTGCCAAAGTCGCGTGTCCACAGCGGGTCTCCGGATTTCTCATCAAAGGCATACACCTTTCCCATCACATCGGCACCGATGACCCGACCGTCACCAACAACCAAACTCCCCTCGATTGCCTCGCCGGCTTTTGCCTCCCACAGGACATCTAGTTTTTCAGGCAGCGTTTGCTCCGTTCGTCCGGTGGATCCGGCGTCGCCCCGCGGGAGGAGCCAATTTGTTTGCTCTGTGGTTTTTCCGGATGCGAGCTTGCTTGCAACGGCACCCAAGGTGAGTCCACCAGCCGCGGCGGAGAGGAGTTTGGTAAATTTGCGACGGGAAATGGCTGTCACGGGACGCCCACCTTTGCTGAATAAAGACGGCAGATTTTGGCGATGAAAGGTTCGGCCCCCGCTCGCGAGGGTGGCCGGGACTATTATAGGCTGTTCGTCACCCTGATTCTTCTGAAGTGCTGACTTCGGCTGTCAGGCGACACGGACGTCGTCACCCGTGAGAGTGTTTTCGCCGGCAACAATACGCCCCACCCGTGGATTTAACCCCGCGCTCGTAGCAACGTCTCCCGTTATCAATAACTCATTGTCAGGCGACGGGATGACCTGCTACGACTAAACTTCCCGACGAACTTCCAGCCGCTGAACTGTTTGCCTTCATGATCTGCGTTACCCTCGGACGAGCCCGCCATAAGCGGATGATTGCCGAACACCAATTCTTGGTCGACCAAGGTGTTGAGTTGGTGGAATTGCGAGTCGATTACATCGGCAGGGCCGTCAGCCTAAACCGTCTGCTGACAAATCGACCGGGACCCGCCGTTATCACAGCGCGGCGTCGTGAAGACGGTGGGCGCTGGACGAAGACGGAGCAGGAGCGGCTAATGTTGCTCCGCAGCGCCATCGCCGCCGGAGTGGAGTACGTCGATATTGAAGCAGATGTTGCTGCTCAGATCCCACGTTACGGCAACACCAAACGCATCATCAGTTATCACGATCTTTCAGAGACGCCTGAAGATCTTGAGGAACTGCATGGGGCCATGGCCGAAGAGGACGCGGACATCGTCAAGATCGCCACGATGGCCAACACGTTCGAAGACAATCTCCGCATGATGGAGTTGGTCAAGAATGCCAAGGTCCCGACCATTGGGATCTGCATGGGTGACACCGGCGTCGTGACGCGGCTGCTCGCCAATCGATTGGGCTCACCGTTCACCTATGCGACGTTCAGTCAAGGAAAAAGAATGGCGCCCGGGCAGCTCGATTGGAAAGAGATGCGAGACATGTATCGGTACGCCGAGATCGATGAGAGCACTGAATTGTTCGGGGTTGTGGCGGATCCTGTCGCGCACAGTTACAGCCCACTGATTCATAATCGTGCTTTTGAGCATGACAAAATCAACGCGCGTTACTTGCCGTTCCGTGTGCCCAAGAGCGACCTGCCCAATTTTATTGAACGCTGTTCCGCCTTCGGTATCCACGGTTTAAGCGTGACGATCCCCCACAAGGAAGAAGCCCTTCGATTTTGCACACAAGCGGAATCGAGTGCCTCGGGTATCGGCGCTGCCAATACGATGATCTTCGATCGAGAGGACATCCTCGGCTACAACACCGATTATCGGGCCGCGATGGATTGCATCGAAGAGCTGTTTAAGGTCAACAAGAAACAAGATCGCCCGATGGCGGGCATCACCGCACTCGTCCTGGGTGCTGGCGGTGTTTCTCGCGCGATCGCTTGGGGACTGCGACAGCGGCAAGCGGATGTCCTAATCGCATCGCGGACACTTGAACGTGCGCAGATTCTCGCAGCAGAGATCGGTTGTCGGGCCGTCGAATGGGATCAGCGGCACGAACCGAGAATTCATTTACTGGTGAACGGAACTCCGGTGGGGATGCATCCGGATGTGGATACCTCCCCATACAACCGTTCAAAAATGAACCAGTATCTGGCAGTGTTCGATACGGTCTATAACCCGGAGAACACGATGCTGATTAAGTATGCCAAAGATGCTCAGTGCCGAATCATCACAGGTGTTGACATGTTCGTGCGGCAGGCAGCCTATCAATACAAGTTGTTTACCGGACGCGAGGCACCCGGATCGTTGATGCGAACGACGATCAAAGAGGCGACCAACCCGGTGCAGCTGAATTGAGTGAGCCCCCTCGCGAAGATCGTCCGCTCCCGGACGGCATCCAAATTCGGCAGGCTTTACCGTGCGACGCCGCGGCAATTCACGCGCTGTTGCGTCCGTATGTGATGAAGCGATTGTTATTGTCTCGCAGCGAAGCGGAAATCATCGAGCTCACGAGACATGGATTCGTTGCTCACGAATGGCAAGACGAACAGGAAAGCACGCTGATCGGGTTTTCAGCTGTCGAGATTTACAGCCCCAAGCTCGCCGAGTTGCAGTGCCTCGCGGTCCACGCGCAATACCAAGGCAGCGGCGTTGGAAAAACGCTCGTCTCCAAATGTGTTGAACGCGCCCGTGAATTGAACGTGATGGAGGTCATGGCGATCAGTTCCTCGGAGAAGTTTCTACAAGGATGCGGGTTTGATTTCTCACTGCCCGACCAGAAGAAAGCGCTGTTCTGTCAATTGCGGCCGCGCTAGTTGATATCGCTTTCTCCACGCATCACTCGGCACCTAAGCGGCCTTAGCGTTTACTCCGACGCACCGATCTCTTTCTCACGACCATCCCCTGGATCTCCCTCCTCGGCTCGTACCCGATCGTTCATCCACAACGGCACGAACAGTAGGACCGCGCACCATCCAAGCACGACCCAGGGTGACCCGTTGTCCGAAGGCCAAAAAGATCCGTTCGTCTCGGAGTCAATGGCACCGGCATGCAACCATCTCCAAAGTGACAATTGAAATGTGAGTGAAACGGGCATCGCTATCGCAAAGGCTCCAAGCGAATCGCAGTTGCTCGGGAGATACCTTCGCAGAAAATACGCGATCATCGATGCCAACACGACAAGCGCCGGTGCCGCTTGCCATCCGACGAGCACCGTTGGTACCGCCAAGATCACGATCAAATCCATTAACCGCGCGGTCGACTTACCCAGCGGATCTAACTTTGGATCTGCTTGCGGACAAAGACCTCGAGACAAAAAGCGGGCGAGCACGGTAGCAGCAGCTAGCGCCGTTAGGATTCGAACGATGGAATCGACGTACAGTCCCCTTGGATTCCAGCTGTCATCCACTTGCATCTGCCAGGGGACGATCATCAACGTTGGGTACACCAACATTGGAATTCCAATGGCTGCTCCCGTGAAGACAACAAGATTCTGTGGAATCCGGTGACCATCCATCCGAACCAATCCCAAGGTCCAACTGAGCGCTACACCGACGACGTGATAGAGCAATGTGATCAGCATTGGAGCGGACAGGACCGGAGCCCAAAGCGGCCCGCCGTAAGACAGAACGTTTTGCCTGGGAAGACTCAATTCGTAAAGCTCTAAGACAGCGACCAGCGTAAGGCTGACGCCAACGGACGCTTCAACGATCGGATAGCGTGAAGAAATTCGAACGCCGCAAGCTCGACACCGGCCTCCCAACATCAACCAACCGAAGACGGGAAAGTTGTCGTTCAAGCTCAGCACGCTTTGACATCGCGGGCAATGGGAGCGGCCACGGATGCTGTTACCGCGGGGCATCCGCCAGGCAACCACATTCAAGAAACTGCCAATGGATGATCCGACCCACAAGCACCACAACACAACGAATGCATCGACGAGTCGAGGCACGTAAAGATCTGACGCTTCGTAGAGCGGATGTCTCGGTGCTTGCAGGTGGGCCATGCCAAAGACATAGCAGCACGCGACTGCGGTCAACGTGGCGAGCACGATCAGCAGTGTCAGCGGGATTCGGTAAAGCCGGCGCGGCAAGAAAAGCACTCCCGGAGTTATCAGTCAATGCGCAGGTGAGTCGATCAACGAGGTGGAACAGTCAATGTCCACCGAATTTTCACCAGTGGACTGTTTGGGCTTCCCCTATTGGAGGAGCTATGCGAAAAGCGATCAGTGAAAATGTCCCCGCAACGATCTCGAAAGGATTCGTACGGGTCGGTCAAGACAGTCCCGCCGATTCGCTCGCCAACTTCCTGGTGGCTGGGATCGGTCAGATGTTACTTAACACCATTTTCGACGTGCAATTCAACCTGTACGTAGCGCCAGCAGGCATCGGCAGTGGCTCTGCCGCGACCAACATTCAAGAAGTGGTTAAAATGAGGGGATCCCTTTGGAAGGAGGATTTGCATGGCTGACGAACCCAAATTCTTTACGATTCACGAAATTGAAGGGGTGCCAGAACTTGTCCTTGGCACAGCCGACTTCGTCAG
This sequence comes from Planctomycetota bacterium, assembly GCA_039179795.1. GTDB lineage: Bacteria > Planctomycetota > Planctomycetia > Pirellulales > Pirellulaceae > Rubripirellula. Next base: position 218,256 of record JBCDEM010000001.1, read on the forward strand.
TCGCCCGATCATCGTGATGGCAAAGGAAGAGATCACCCAGCTCATTGACGCAGATAAGCCTGAGAGACTGGTGATCAATTTCAAACGGGTCAGTCACATCTCTTCGGAATTCATCGCCGCGATGATCCACATTCAAGATCATGTGGTTGGCCATGGCGGGAAGCTCAAGTTCTCGCACATGAATGAAACAGTGAAGGCTCCGTTTCGCATCACCAATCTGGCGGACCGATTGTTTATGATCTACGAAACAACCCCGGAGGCAATCGACGCCTTTTAGCAGACACCCATGGCCGAACCCAACCATATCCTGGTCGTTGACGACAGCCCGACCCAGCTCCGCCAGATGCAGATGGTTCTGGAGAAGGAAGGGTTTGACGTGCATGTGGCGGGCGACGGCAAAGAGGCCATGCAGAAGATCGAGTCCGAGCCACCGATGTTGGTGGTGACCGATCTGCAAATGCCGGAAATGAACGGATTGGAATTGGTTGCGGCGGTAAAAGCGAGCACGCCCTCCTTGCCTGTCATTCTGACGACCAGCCAAGGGAGTGAAGAAATCGCGGCTCAGGCGCTGCGGGAAGGCGCGTCGAGTTATGTTCCCAAACGGGACATGATGTTGACGCTGTTGCCAGTCGTCCGGCAGGTGTTGGCGGTCTACCAAGCGACCCAGTCGGTACGTGAGGTCAGCAAATTTGCGGTCGAAAGCTCCATCACTTTGTTGATTGAAAACGAGGAGATGCTGGTCCCGAAGGTCATCGAGCGATTGGAGTTGCCGATGGTCGAGTTGGATCTTTTCGACGAAGGCGAGCGAATGCAGATCGCGATGGCACTCGATGAGGCGCTCGTGAATGCGATCGTTCACGGCAATTTGGAGGTCTCCTCAGAATTGCGTCAGACCGATGACGGCAAGCCGTATACAGAGATGATTCGTAAGCGAAAGATGGAAGCTCCTTACAAAAACAGACGGGTCAACGTTCACCTGCAAGCGACAGCGGATCAGGCGAAGTTTGTGATTTGCGATGAGGGACCCGGATTCGACGCTTCCGCCTTGCGGGACCCGACTGACCCCGAGAACTTGGAGCGAGCGGGAGGTCGCGGTCTGTTATTGATCAACGCATTCATGGATGAAGTGCTGCATAACGATCAGGGGAATGAAATCACCATGCTGAAACGGCGCCAGGCCAATGGATCGGCCGAATAGGTAGACGCTCGCCCCACCAGCGGAGATCGTTATGCTCACTCGAACACGCGTCGGGTTTGCGTATTTACCCTCCCACGCGCGGCTTCGAGCGAAGGCGATCGTGCGGCACCGATGCAAAATGCGGTCCGATTCAGCAAAAGGCCTTGCTGATTAGCCGCTGGAGCGATAAATTCCTCGATTCCCTGCAGGTCGGGCTTTTGCCACGATCGTCTGTGTGCATCTGATCGCTATCTCTAGCAGTCAGTCCCGACCGGTTTCTGCAGGATGGATTCCGAGATAACCCCGTCAGCTAAGTTGTAAAAACGTGGTCGCTCAACCAACCTTCATGGCCAAGCCCGGTCAGATCGAAAAACAGTGGTACGTCGTGGATGCGACGGATGAAGTGCTCGGTCGATTGGCCAGCGATATCGCTGTGGTGCTGATGGGTAAACATCGCCCGCAATACACGCCTCACGTCGATTGTGGCGACTTCGTGATCGTCACCAATGCCGAAAAGATCGCGATGACCGGCAAAAAGATGGATGATCGGCACTACACTTGGTACACCGGCTATCCCGGTCTGCGACTGGAAAGCTACGGCGATCGCAAAGAGCGAAAGCCCGAAGATTTGATCTACCACGCTGTTCGCCGAATGTTGCCAAAGAACAAGCTGGCTTATCAGATGATCAAAAAGCTGAAGATTTACTCCGGTGCTGATCATCCTCACTCCGCTCAGCAACCTGAGCCATTGCAACGTACAAGCAAGAAAGTCGTTTCCTAGTTCGCTAGCTGCGACTGGTTTTTCCCCAATTCCGACACGTTTTCAACCAGATTTTTTGATCTATGGTCGCCGTCAAGAAGGATAAAGTTAACGGAGATGCACTGGGCACCGGCCGCCGCAAGAGCAGCGTTGCCCGAGTTCGTGTGCGTCCCGGTGGTGGAAAAATTACCGTCAACAACAAGGCGTTGGACGAGTACTTCGTCAACGAGCAGCATCAGAATTTGGTCTCCGAGACCCTGGCTGCCGTTGAGTATTCCGACAAGGTCGATGTTTTTGTTCGTGTCGCCGGCGGTGGCATGACAGGGCAGAGCGGTGCGGTCAAAATGGGGCTCGCCCGTGCATTGGTTTCGTTCGACGAGACCCTTCACGAGGTGCTGCGAGAAGGCGGGTTTTTGACCCGAGATTCACGAATGAAAGAGCGAAAGAAGCCTGGTCTTCGTGGTGCCCGCCGTGGTGTACAGTTCAGTAAACGCTAGCGGAACTCGTCTTTTGTGGCGTTTTCGGTATGCGAGCTGCACCCGTTTAGTCAGGATGAGTTTTAACTGCCGCACTGCGGCATTTTCCGCCTGTTGAGGATCTGTTTTGGGAAAAAAAGAAGAAGCCTTCGAAGTCGAGGGCACTGTTACACAAGCCTTGGCGAATACCCGATTTCGTGTTCAACTCGAAACCGGTACCGAGGTTATGGCGCACGTCGCAGGACGCATGCGTAAGCACTTTATCCGTATCGTTCCTGGCGATAAGGTCCGTGTCGAACTGTCTCCCTACGACCTGACGAAAGGTCGAATCGTGTACCGGGAAAGGTAGACGTCTCTCTGCTGAAAGCCGCGCCGTAAGACGCGACGAAATGCTTTCAACGCCGTGAATTAGCCGTTTTCTTTTATCGGCGTCCTCCGGCCCATTGCCGCCTTTTTGCACACCGGCGAAACTGAAGAATCGACTCGGGGGTACCAGTGTTGAGGGAACCCGAATCGAACCAAAGAAGGGAACCCCCATCGATCGGAGATCGAGCCGAACGGATTCTTCCCACTTGAGGCCGCGCCCCATCGGCGTCGGTTTTTTGCCTGAGGAAACGACCTGCTCGCCGGCTTATTCCGGCGTGAAGTGGTCGTGACCCGAGAGAAGCAGTCCAAGGTCGTTGTTGTCACCCTGCACTGACTTCCGGATGGAATGGCGTAGGGCAGCCTGCAATTTTTCCAATAAGTTTGACCGAGATTTACGAACACTGATTTAAAGAGGATGGTGTAAACCATGGCTTTTTTGAAAACGGTGCGGCACCGAGTTGCCGCCTTCGCATTGGCCGCTGTCACATTGGTGACTGCGACCGCACCTCAAGCGGTCGCTCAGGGTGACATCGATGCGACCGAGCCAGTCGTCGTCATGACGCTTGGATCGATCAACAAGTTGATGCAGGACATCAACTACATGTCGAGCACAATGGGCCAACCCCAAGCTGGTGGCATGTTCGCCATGATGGCTGGAACGTTTACCCAAGGAATTGACACCACCCAGCCGATCGGTGTCATGGTTCCCCTGGTCAACGGAACGCCACAACCGATCGCCCTCGTACCGACCAGCGATGTGAAGACCGTCCTCAAGCGACTCGAGGCTCAAACCGGTCCTGCTGACGAGTTGGACGATGGAACCCTGGTCATCTTGCTGGGTGCCAGTGCCGTCTACATTCGACAATCGGGCAATTGGGCAGTCTTGGCGCCAAGTCAGGACCTGCTCGACTTGGCTCCAGCGGATCCAACCGACCTGTTCGAAGGAATGGGTAATGACTTTGACGTCGCGGTTCGATTGAAAATGCAGCAGGTCCCCGCTGAGTTGCGTGGCATGCTGACTGGTCAGATTCGCCAAGGTTTCGAACAAGCGATGGCAGCACAAGCCGGCGGAGACGCCGATGCCGCTCGCGAGATGGCTGAAAACTCGATCACTCAACTCGAACAGTTGATGAACGAAACCGATGAACTGATGTTCGGCGTCAACATCGATCAGTCCGGCAAGAAGATGGTGATCGATACATCTTTCACCGCCGTGCCCGGGTCCGACATGGCAGCGCTTTACGGCAGCCAGCAGTCGATTCCTTCGCAGTTCTCGTCGGTCATTCGCGATGACGCAGCCGCTTACTACCATGCCGCGACGTCGATCAGCCCGGAAGCCGTTGAGCAAGCCAAGAAGAGCATCGATGGTTCGATGATGGCTGTGCGTAATGCCCTCGCACAGAACAACTTGTCACCAGCACAGCAAGCCGAGATCACCGCAATGATCGATAGGATCATCGAGTTGTCGATGGATTCGATGTCGGAAGGTCGTGCCGATGTAGGTGCCGTCGTGCTTGCCGATGCAAATCAGTTCCGTCTCGCTTTGGGTGCTTTTGTCGCCGATGGCAATGAAGCAGCGAAGATCGTCAAGGATCTGGCAGCGAAAGTTGAAAACGAACCCAACGCGCCTCGCTTCAAGTTCGATCTGAGCAAATACAAAGGTGTGACCATGCACATGGTTGAAGCCGATGTACCGGAGAGCGCCGGAGAAGCTCGTGAAATGTTTGGTGAAGTCCTGCAAGTTCATGTTGGTACCGGCGAGAAGGCCGTTTATCTGGCTGCTGGTACCGATGGCGAAGCGTTGATGAAGGAAATGATCGATGCCGCTGGCAGTGACAGCAGCGCCGATCGTCCAGCGGGACAATTGCGATTCAAATTGCTGCCTATCCTGCAGTTCGCTCAATCGATCGAATCCAACGATACGTTGGCAGCGATGATCGAAGCGCTGACGCGTTCACCCGATGAAGGCGAAATCAGTGTCGTGTCGGAGAGCATCAGCAATGGCCAGAAAACGGAGATCTTCATTGGCGAAGGTCTGATCCGTGCACTCGGAGCCGCTGGTCAGCAAGCTCAGCAGCAACAATTCCAAGGCCAGTTCTAAGCCTTGTGATTTCATCAGCAGTGCGTCGGCGAGGGTTGTCCCTTGCCGACGCATTTTTTGTTTATGGCAACGCGTTGGGAGAAATCCATGATCACTTCACGTCGCGGAAGGTGGTTAACCGTCGTCGTGCTCTTGATGATCGGCATCGTCGGTTCTCTTTGGTACTTCAGTCGACCCAGTGGCAAGTCGGCCAATGCCGCATCGACTCGACCCGTCGAACTGAATAGCGAAAATGAGCCCAGCATCGAATCGCTTTCGATGGGAGAAGTGTTGGATTTGGCCATCGCTTCGCGGAAGAACATGGCGGAAACGCTCGATGACTATCAAGCGACATTCGTCAAGCAAGAGGTGGATACGAACGGCGTTTTGGGTGAACTCTCGACTGTCTTCATGAAAGTGCAAACGCGTTTGCGCGGTGATCGCGAAGATGCCCCTCTACGTGTCTACATGAGGTTTGATTCACCTGAGAGTACGAAAGGTCGTGAAGTCATTTGGGGAGAAGACCTTTACGACGGAAAGATGGCCGTCCATGAGGTTGGCATGCTTCTTGGGTTCAAGACTCTCTGGCTGGATCCTACAGGGATGATCGCAATGCAAGGTCAGCGATATCCAATCAGTGAAGTTGGCATTGTTAAACTCACCGAAAAACTGATCGAGCGTGGTGAGAAGGATCGGGACAATCCAGACATCTCCGTCAACATCGGTCCCAGTCCTTCGACGAATTCACCAAGTGATCGTCTGATACAGATTCGTCGTGCACAACCTTCGGGCTTGGAAGATGATTTTTCCTTGGCGGAAATCACCTTTGATTCTGAACGTCAGTTGATTCTGAGCTATCGAAGTTTTGGATGGACGAACACGGAGAACGAGGAACCACCGTTGCTCGAGTCCTACACCTACGAGAATCTGAAAATCAACGTTGGGCTAACCGATGATGATTTTGATCCAAAGAATCCCGCGTACAATTATCCGGCCTTCTAGCGCGGCACCCGCATTGAACTAGAATGCTTGGCTCGTTGTTCAAGCGTGACGTTTTCCGCGTCCGCGGAGCCAGGTTCCAGCACGCCGTTCGTGGTAGTTACCGGAGACTTCTCATGGATCGCCGAAAGTTTTTGAGTCAGTCAGCAACGGTCGCATCCTTAGCTGCCTTGTCGACTCGGGCTTATGCGGCCCCAGCGATGAAACCGAGACGCGTCGCGTTGATTGGTTGCGGCTGGTATGGCAAGTGTGATCTCTTGCAATTGTTGAATGTCGAGCCAGTCGAAGTGGTTTCGCTCTGTGATGTCGACTCTCAAATGCTCGCTGAAGCGGCCGATCTATTTGCCCTACGCCAGGTATCAAAAAAGCGACCGAGAACTTTCTCCGACTACAACGCAATGTTAGCGGAGAAAGACTTTGACATCGTCCTGATTGCGACACCGGATCATTGGCACGCCTTACCGATGATCGCGGCCGTCAATGCGGGTGCCGACGTGTACGTGCAAAAACCGACAGGTGTTGATGTACTCGAGAGCAAAGCAATGCTCGATGCGGCTCGTCGCACTGGTCGCGTGGTTCAGGTGGGAACGCAGCGTCGCAGCACGCCGCATCTCATTGAAGCGAAAGAACGCGTCGTCGATGCCGGTTTGCTGGGCGAGATCGCTCACGCGGAAGTCTGCTGCTATTACCACATGCGAGCGCGCGGGAATCCGCCAGACTCAAAGCCGCCAACGAACTTGGATTACGAAGCCTGGACCGGTCCCGCACCCATGCGTCCGTACAACGCGTTGGTTCATCCGCGATCCTGGCGTGCCTTCATGGAGTACGGCAATGGGATTGTCGGCGACATGTGTGTTCACATGCTCGATATGGTCCGATGGCAATTGGAACTAGGATGGCCGGATCGTATCAGCAGCACCGGTGGAATCCTTGTCGACACCGAGTCCAAAGCGAATATCTCGGACACGCAAACCGCTACCTTCGGATTTGATGATCTGAATGTCGTTTGGACACATCGCAGCTGGGGGAATGCCCCAGATCCAGAATATCCTTGGGCGGGGATCATTTACGGGACCAAAGGGACCTTAAAGCTGAGCGTTAATAAGTACGACTTTATTCCGCGCGGTCGCGGCGAAAAATTGCATAGTGAAGCGTTGATTGAAACGGATAAGTTTCCGACCGATGCAACGGATGTAAAAGACTGGAAGATGGAATTGCATGTGGCTTCAGCGATTCGCGGGCACATGCAAAACTTTCTCAATTGCATCGATGATCGATCACGACCGATCGCTGATATTGAACAGGGGCACATCAGTAGTGCCTCTTGTTTTATGGCCAACAACTCAATGACACTCGGTCGAAGTCTGGCGTTCGACCCGAAGACGCATTCGATTATCGGCGACGATGAGGCGACGGCAGCGCTGAAACGCCCCTATCGAAAACCGTACATCCACCCTGCTTCAACGGCGTAGCTCCACAAGAGCTGACCCAGACGGGCGATGGTCGACGTCGCAAATTCACTCTCAATCGAAGCCACGTTTCTATGAATAAGTTTGCTCCGTTTTGCGTACTCTTGCTCAGCATTCATACGGTAAAAGCCGAGGATTGGCCGCAGTGGCGAGGCGTCAAACGTGATGCGGTGTTGGACGATACGAAACTTGTTGAGTCGTTTTCCGGTGAACGTTTGCCACTCCAGTGGTCGGTTCCGGTCGGCGCCGGTTACAGCGGACCGACGGTTGCCGATGGTCGCGTCTATTTGACCGATCGAGGACCGGAGGGTGCGACGAAGGAAATCGAGCGAGTGCTTTGCTTCGATGCAAAAGATGGATCGTTGATCTGGGAGCACTCGTATGAGGCTCGCTACATCAAGGTTGGCTACAAAGCAGGTCCACGAGCCACAGTAACGATCCACGATGGACTTGCAATCGCTGTCGGCACGATGGGACACATGAAGTGTTTCGATGCCGTCAAGGGTGATGTGATTTGGGAGCACGATCTGAACACGAAGTATTCCATTCGGATGCCAGCTTGGGGCATCGCCGGGGCACCTTTGGTTTACCAAGACTTGGTCATTCAAATTGTGGCTGGTTCAGATAACGCATGCGTCGTAGCGTTTGATGTAAAAACAGGTGAACCTCGGTGGCAAGCACTGAATGAAGCTGCCGGTTACAGCGCCCCCATCTTGATCAAACAAGGTGATCAAGATGTCGTCGTGTGTTGGACTGGTGAGAGTGTCAGCGGATTGAATCCTAGCACGGGTGACGTGTTCTGGAGCGTTCCAATGTCGTCACGCAATATGCCCATCGGTGTCGCGACGCCCGTCGTTCAGGGAAATGATCTGTTCGTCTCGTCATTCTATGACGGTTCGTTGTTGATTCGTTTGGATCCGAAGCGTCCCTCGGCAAAGCAAACATGGCGACGAATTGGAATAAGTGAGAAAAATACGGACGCGTTGCATTGCATGATCAGTACTCCAGTCATCAAAGGTGATCATATCTATGGTGTTGATAGTTACGGTGAATTGCGATGTTTGGATTTGAAAACCGGTGATCGAATTTGGGAAAACAAGACAGTCGTTCCGATCAATCGCTGGGCGACGGTTCACACATTTCGCTACGGCGATCGCGAGCTGCTCTTCAACGATCAAGGAGAGTTGATTCTGGGTAAGCTCCAACCAGATGGTTTTCAAGAAATCAGTCGAACCGTGTTGCTCGATCGAACGCGTCGGCAACTCAATCGTCGAGGCGGCGTCACCTGGGCGCATCCCGCGATTGCAGACGGATTCATCTACGCAAGGAACGACAAAGAGCTGGTTCGTGCGTCTCTAAAACCAGACGGCTGAGCGAACGCGAGAATTCGGGATCCAGATGAGAAACGTCTGAGAAATCGATCGCGAGCGTACGCCGATTCGCCGGTGCTTCGCCAAAGTGAGAGAAGGGTCTAAATTGACGCATCGGGGCTCCCCATCACCGCCCCACACGAGACCCTCTCACCCTGGAAACTTGCGAAAGATGTCGAATATTGGCTCTATGATTGCCGCCTCGGCGGACCTTGGATTGTCGTACGCTGAGCGTTTATCGACAGGTATCACACCCGAGATGTTTGGACGATTTGCTAGCTTTGACGGCATCATCATCGAGTCCAATCATCCAGCATTTATTTTCGGTCACCTGAGTCTGTATTCCAGCCGTGTGATCGAGCAGCTCGGTGGTGACGCAAGTGCACACCGGCCAACCGAACATTACGTCGAGCTGTTCTCAAAAGATGCGAAGTGTGTCGATGATCCGAATGGATCCATTTATCCAGCGATGGATGAAGTGATGGAGTTTTTTATGGCCGGTTATCGAGCGACCAGTGATGCTTTGAAAGCTGCCGCTGATTCGTTCTTTTATGACGAGAATCCAAACGAAGTGATGCGAGCGAAATTTCCCACTCAAGGCGCCATGCTGGGGTTTTATGTCGGAGGGCATTTCATGATGCATATGGGACAGCTCAGCGCTTGGAGAAGAGCCTCTGGGATGGGTGCCGCGTAATGGATCGCAGCGTGGGTAAGGGATTTGCCGACTCACGCGCAGTGTTTCTTTCGTACGACGCTAATGGCTGGCAATTAGTATGGGCCAGCGGCCGATGAGCCGTTGAGATGTGATTACGAGAATGAGCATGCCTGAAAACACGTGGCAGCCGGATTCCTGGCAATCAAAAACGGCTCTCCAACAGCCTGTTTACGACGACCCCGAAGAACTTGATACCGTGCTCGCAGAGCTTGGCAACCGTCCTCCATTGGTTACCAGTTGGGAAGTAGAGCGTCTGAAAGCGCAATTGGCGATGGCGTCGCAAGGCATGGCGTTTCTCTTGCAAGGTGGGGATTGCAATGAGAGCTTTGCAGCGAACACGGCTGATACGATCGAAAAGAAACTCAAGGTCTTGTTGCAGATGAGCCTTGTGTTGGTCTACGGCATGCAAAAACCAATCATTCGGGTCGGTCGCATTGCGGGTCAATACGCTAAGCCGAGATCAAAAGATACGGAAACACGAGACGGTGTGACGCTACCGTCATACCGTGGAGACTGTGTCAATCGCATTCCGTTCACAGCGGACGATCGACAAGCTCGTCCCAAGTACTTGCTTACAGCGTATGAGCAATCCGCGCAGACTCTCAATTACTTGCGTGCGCTGACCGAAGGTGGGTTTGCGGACATCAATCATCCTGAAAACTGGGAGTTGGACTTCGTTACCCAATCATCCCGTTCCGATGAGTATCACCAGATGGTTCGCGGAATTGGTAATTCACTCCGATTCATCGATACCATTGGAGGCGTGACGCGTGCAGATCTGTCGAGAGTTGATTTCTACACATCGCATGAAGCGTTGCTGTTGCCCTTTGAACAAGCGATGACGCGCAGAGCAATCAGCACCGAACGTTGGTACAACCTGGGTACGCATTATCCGTGGATCGGTGATCGAACCAGACAGATGGATGGCGCTCACATCGAGTATTTTCGGGGGATTCAAAACCCGATCGGTATCAAGATAGGTCCGACAGCAACGCCAGAAAGCCTGATCGAGCTTCTCCGACAGCTGAATCCTCATCGGGAGGCCGGCAGGATCACTCTGATTTGTCGATTCGGCTCCACAAGGATCCGCGAGAGCTTACCGCCGCTCATCGAAGCCGTACGCAGTATCAGCCATCCCGTGCTATGGGCCAGTGATCCCATGCATGGAAATACCATCACGACCGATCGCGGCATTAAGACGCGACACTTTGATCAGATTCTTGATGAACTGAAAGAATCGTTTGCGATTCACGCGGAACACGGAACGATTGTTGGCGGTGTGCATCTGGAACTAACGGGCAACAACGTGACGGAATGCATCGGGGGAGCCGGTGGTTTGAGTCCCTCCGATCTGGCGAAAGCGTACGAGAGTAGCGTCGACCCTCGTTTGAACTATGAGCAGGCAATGGAGATTGCTTTCCTGATTGCCGATCAGCGACAGGCAGACCCTGGTTGAAGGAGCTAAACTAGTCGCTCTCGCCCCGTTCACCTACCGCCGACCCCGTTCACCTACCGCCGATCCCGTTCAACTACCACCCCGTTCACCTGTTCCGCCGACGAAGGATCCGAAGATGCGACGCCTCCGCGTTTTCTCGCTGCTCGCCTGTATTTGTTTGCTCATCCCGCAGTTTGCCGCTCAGGCTGAGCGTCCGAACATCCTGTTCATTATGTCTGATGATCATACGGCACAGTCGATTGGCGCGTACGCAACGTTGTTGAAAGATCTCAATCCGACACCGACGATCGATTCGCTCGCACGCGATGGAATCTGTTTTGACAACGCGTTCTGCACAAACGCAATTTGTACGCCGTCGCGCGCTTGCATCATTACGGGCCAATATGACCATGTGAATGGTGTCTTTGATTTGGGTGGTCGTATTGCAACCGAGAATCAAACGTTGCCGATCTTGATGCGAGACCAAGGTTATCAAACGGCCATTATTGGGAAGTGGCATCTCAAGACAGAACCAAATTTTGATTACTACAAAGTGTTGCCTGGACAAGGGAAGTATTTCAACACTGAGTTTCGCATCCAAGGTGACAAGCCTTGGCCCAAGAACGTCGTGAAATATCCCGGCTCGCACTCATCGGATGCCATTACTGATTCGGCACTTACGTGGTTTCGTGAGCATCGTGATCCAGACAAGCCTTTCTTTGTTTGCCATCACTACAAGGCGCCACACGACTACTTTGAGAGTCATCCGCGTTACGACAGTTACTTAGCAGATATCGATGTGCCCGAACCTGAAACGTTGTGGCACATGCAAGATACATGGGGCTCGATCGCAACGCGTGGGTACCAAGATGAATTGATTCCCCACATTGGAACATCGATTGGACGCCGAAATCCACGACGCAGTTACGCTGCCGATTTACCGAGAGTGTTCCCGAAGGAATTCAAGTGGGACTACAAGGATCCCAATCTCAGCGATGACCGAGCAAAGCATCTCGCATATCAGGCTTATCTGAAGAAGTATTTGCGCTGTGTAAAGGGCGTGGATGACAACCTGAAGCGGTTGTTCGATTACCTAAAAGAAGAAGATCTGTACGACAATACTGTGATCATCTACACGGGTGACCAAGGTTTTTGGCTTGGCGAAAAAGACTACCAGGACAAGCGCTGGGCCTATGACGAATCGGCACGCATGCCCTTTATCGTGCGCTATCCAAAGTCGATTCCGGCCGGAAAACGAAGTGATGCGATCATTGAGAATGTTGATTTTCCTGCGTTAATGCTCGACTTCGCCGGAGCGGAAATTCCAGCTTCAATGCAGGGACGCTCTTTCCGAACGATTTGCGAAGGTGGAAGTGAGCCCGCTGGATGGAAACAAGCGGCGTACTATCGATACTGGATGCACATGGCGCACCATGACAATCCTGGTGAGATGGCAATCCGAACGAAGAATCACAAGCTGATCTACTTCTACGGATGCAATTATCAAGGACAGAATCAAACACCTCCTGGTTGGGAGTTGTACGACTTGGTGAAAGACCCGAAAGAGCTCAACAATGTTTATGACGATCCGGCGTACAAAGAGATTCGCGAGCAATTGAAAACGCAGTTTGCCGCACTCCGTAAAAAAGTGGGTGATGATGGATCTCACTATCCAGCCTGTGAAAAGATCGTGCAGGAGTTCTGGGATTACGATGAAACCGATCGACAGCAGGCGATCAAGATCTCAAGTGATTTTCGGCAGCGACGAGAGTCGGAGTTAGCGAAGAGAAAAAAGTAAGTCGTTCTTTCAAGGTAGGCCCCGATGTATTCACGACTCACTGCAGCCGTCTTGATTCTGTGGGCATTCGCTCCTAATTCTTGGGCATTGGACCCGCTGGAAGAACGAGCGGCACTGGTTTTGCGCAAAGCGACCGAGTTCTATACGAGCAACGTTGCATCGCACGGTGGATACGTCTATCACTACGCCCTTGATTTGGACCGCCGATGGGGCGAAGGCGAAGCCACCAAGAACCAAGTTTGGGTTCAACCTCCGGGCACACCTACGGTTGGACTTGCGTTTATTCGTGCCTACGAAGCAACCGGTGAGCAACTCTACTTGGATGCAGCCACGGATGCGGCCATGGCGTTGGTGTATGGTCAGCTGAAATCCGGAGGTTGGACGAATGTGATTGATTTTGATCCGAAGGGGCAGCGTTTATCGCAGTACCTTCGCGGTGGAGGCAAAGGAAAGAACAACTCGTCATTGGATGATGGACAGACGCAATCCGCAATCCTCTGCTTGATACGTGTGGATGCAGCTCATAAGTTTCGCCACAAAGCCATTCATGATGCCGCGAGATTGTCACTTGATGCGCTCTTAAAAGCTCAGTTCCCAAATGGAGGTTTCCCACAAGTATGGACGGGTCCCGTCAAATCTCGGCCGATCGTGAAAGCGAGTTTTCCCGATTACGACTGGCGAACAGAGGGTCGCATCAAGAACTACTGGGACATGTATACGCTGAATGACAACGTCACTGGCTACGTTGCAGAGACGCTGATCGCGGCCTACGAAATCTACGGCGACCAGAAGTACGATCAAGCACTCCGCCGTTTGGGCGATTTTCTGATTCTCGCCCAGCTACCGGAACCGCAGCCCGGCTGGGCACAGCAGTACAACGAATCGATGCATCCGATCTGGGCGCGTAGGTTCGAGCCGCCCGGTGTTTCTGGCGATGAAACTCAAGAGGTGTTGCAAACTCTTATGGTGATTGCCCATGCGACCGGAGAGAATAAATACCTTGAACCGATTCCTTCCGCTGTTCGGTGGCTTAAACGTTCGATGCTGCCGGATGGAAAAATCGCTCGCTACTATGAGTTGGAGACGAATCGCCCGTTGTACATGAAGCGACGGGGTGATGTGTATGAGCTGACCTACGACGATTCGAATCTTCCGAGTCATTACAGTTGGAAAACCAGCTCGCGGCTTTTGAAATTGCGTGAGATGTATCAGCGCGCGACGGCTGGACAGTCTCCTCTATCAACACGCACACGACGCCAGCTAACAAAGCAGAGCGAGCAAATTATTTCAAATTTGGATCCAAGCGGTCGTTGGGTAAGTCGATTCGATGGCACTCGGATCGTCGGCCAGTTGAAACTCCCCGTCGGAACGCCGTATTTATCGAGTGGAGTCTTTAGCGAAAACATCACGACGCTAGCCGACTTCATCGCCCTCGGTAACGATTGAATCTTCGCACACCACGCGTCGCGGAGTTCTGCCACTCAGATGGCTTAATCGCCGAGGATGCGTGCTAACGACGAAGCAATCTTTTCATTCGATAGGAACGGGTCCTGATTCATCGATCCGTACTCCATGAGAGCCTTGGCCAGCCGTTCGGCAACACCGTTTGTCCCGGGTCGGCGATAGAAATTGAGTAGTTCATCGGGATCCTGTTCCGCGTCAAAGAGCCAAGGATCATCATCAACCGACACAATCAGTTTGTAGCGTGCATCGATAGCGGCGACCCACTTCGCGCCCGTGCCGGCATTTCTCAGGAACGCGATCGGGGGATTTTTTGGATCGATTGAGTCCTGGTCAACATCTTTCAGAACGTCGGAAAGATCTCGACCTTGGTCATCTGGATCTGATGGGAGATTCAAGAGACCCATCACCGTTGGCGTTACGTCGACGGTTCCCATCGGTTGCCGGTAGACCTGGCCACTTTTGATTCGTCCGGGAAATCGTATGAGCATCGGCACTCGCGCCGAACCTTCATACGGATTGCCTTTGTTTTGTCGATCATGCTCATAGCAAAGGTCGCCATGATCGCTCGTCATGAGGATTAGCGTGTTATCCAATTGTTCATTGGCGGCCAGTTCATCAAGAAGTCGACCAATGTTGTCATCAATGCACTGGACCATCCCAAAGTACCGCGACATATCTTCACCGCGAAACACGGGATGCTTTTTTAGAGCGCCCAACCACTTAGGCGCTGCAACACCCGTTTGGTACGTACGTGGCGCAGCGAATCGTAAGTCATCGAATCGGTGATCATAGGGTGCACGGACGGTATTCGGCCCATGTGGATCGGGATAGCTGATTACGGCAAAGAATGGCTTGCTCGCTTTCTCATCTTTGATGAAATCGATCGCACGATTGGTTAACCAGTCGGTCGCAAATGATTCTTCATCAGCTCCATCAACCCCGTAGTTCGGTTGGTTTCCTTTTCGCGCACCCACCATCGCCTTGCCGTCACGTATCGCGAATTTTTTCCAGTGGCCTCGATTGAACATGAATTCCGTTGACTGAAACCCACCGTCCACTTTGGGTGCCCATTCTGGTTTGCCGTCTCCACCGAGATGCCATTTGCCGATGAATGTCGAACGGTATCCGGCTTTGTTCAATCGATCGGCGAGCGTTGGTGCTGAACGATCGAGAATAAAGTTGTTCGTCGGTACTCCGACCGTGTGCGGATACCGCCCAGTGATCATGGCGGCGCGACAGGGAGAGCAGACCGGTGCGGTAGCGTATGCTCTCGTGCAGATAATGCCTTCGTCGGCGAGACGATCGAGATGCGGAGTCGGCACAATGACACCAGGACCCCACATCTCTGCCTGTTCTTTGGGCATTAGATCTCGGTAGCAGCCCAGCGTCCTGAAATTGTGTTCATCCGTAATCAGTAACAGAACATTGGGCGGGTCTGCTGCCGACGCACTTTCGAGGCTCAGCACGATCGAGAGTGCAAACGATACAGCGAGAAATAGGTGGGTCATCGGTCGCATGAGAGGCGCTCCGGAGCTTCAGGATAAATAGGGGCCGGAATATCTTAATCGATTAGAACTTTGCAAATTTTTTTCGAAAATGTAGACAAATCGTTACCCGTTCCCCGTCCTGTTCGATGTGAGAATCCGGGCGGGCCAGCCGGATAGGCAAGGAGTGAGTGAGTTTCACCAAGCGGGCTGGACTCAACGGGAGTTCGTCAACGGAACGGTGGATGAACGACTTTTTGCCATTTGTGCGCCTGCAAGCGAATTCAATTGTGCCTGCTTTTTTCGTGCCCCGCGGATCGATGAAAGGGTTATCTTAAATCGCTCCGCTCTATGGGAATTCTGTCTTCCCATGATCATCTGTCTCCTTCTCATTACCCGTTCGGAGCAATCTCGATGCCACGCGTTTCCGCACCGCCTCGCACTGTCAGAAGAGTAACGCCATCGATCGTTGATCCGGAGAAGGCAAAGCCTTTCACGATGGAGCAGGAGCTCAAGCCGTTCGGCAAATGGGTAGGAAATCCGATTTGGGTGCCACCGAAAGATTCGAGTGTAAACCTTGCGGAATCGATGCTGCGATCACGTGGTTGGTTCCGGTCGAAGGAAGAACGATGGAAGTCCGTGGTTGCAAAGCATCGCAACGAATTCACTCAAGTCCGAGAGATTGATCTTTTTCGATCGTCGATTCGACTGCCCATGGGCCGGTTTTTTGTGAGCGTGACGGAGCAAAGAGACTTTGACAAAATCACGGATACGATTCCCGCTTGCGTTCAAACACGCTTGGATGAGTTTCTTGCGGGACCCGGCAAAGCGCGAGGTGTGAAGGTCTATTATCTCAAGCCGCTCTGTGTTGAAGCAGGCGAAGAATTGATCCTCACAACGCGAGAGGATTTAAACGCCGCCATCGACAAAATTCGTGATGAGGTTTTTGAGGAATACAGTTCCCGCTACCTGTTGCGTCGATCTGCGGACGCAATGGTTGGCGCATTTAATATGGGTCTGTCGATTCCACGTGGCATCATTGGATACTGTGTTCGTCGTCGACAACGACAGATCGAAGCCTATCACGCGCACTTGGAATTTAAGCGTCGCCAAACAGCGTTGCGGGCCGCGAGAACTCACGAGAAGTTTCGCACGGATGGGTGCACATTCGACGAGATGCTCGCACTGACCAATCCTTTACAAACAGCAGACGTCATCACTCAATTCGGTGTTGAACGTAATCTTTCGAAGGCCAAGCAGGAACAACTGATTCGGATGGCTGCCGGAACCGTGCCGTGGTTTGTTGCTTTATCGCTGACGGCTTGGTACGTCTCAACGCTGACGTTGACACTGGGAACACCGGTCATGGTCTGCGACCCGGCATTCATCGCACAGATGCCCGGCTCGAACGGGACGGTACTAAAGATCGGGCACTTCGACGAAGTAGGCGGAGTCACTCACGTCGAAATCTAATCTGTGCGTCACGCTCTGCGTGACGCATCTTATCTTCTCTCCTATCTTCGCCGAGCGCTCTGCGATCGTAGCGCTCTTCGGTCATGAATACAGATGTACGAGGGGTGCGACAAAACGCGCTGCCTCGTCCATTACTTTTTGTATCGGTCTAAAAAATAACGATTCGTTGGGTAGGACGTATGTTCCGATGAAGGTGCAATCTTTTTTGGTAGCATCTTTTTCATTTGGGCGATGGTGGAATCCATCGCTGGATCGGAAGCCAAGTTGTGCCACTCGTTGGGATCCTGTTGATGGTCATACAGCTCCATGGCTCCATCTTCGTATTGGTAGTACCGGTACCGCTCTGATTGAACGGCATGGTTCTTTGGACCGTAGCTTGTGATCGTTGGGGAATCCCATTCTTGATGGACATCGCCTAACAGCGGTACGAGTGAGCGGCCTTCGTTCATTTCGTTGGGAGGCAGCCCGCACAATTCCAACACCGTCGGATAGAGATCAATGAGCCCTACTGGTTTTCCACAGATGCTTGATGCATGTTCCGGCGCCGAAATGATCATCGGTACACGATTAGCACGATCCCAAAGCGCTTGCTTGGCGAATCGATTCTTTTCACCAACGTGATAACCATGGTCCGACCACAAGATGACGATCGTGTTGTCGCGGTACGGACTCGAATCCAACGCATCGAGGACCTTTCCAATTTGTGCGTCAACGAACGTCGTGCAGGCGAGATAACTTTGCACGATGTTCTTCCATTCTTTTTCTTTGAGAGCCCATTTGGTCGTTGGCATCGCAGGCAACTCGTTGACCTGTTTTGATATTTCCGGCACGTCGTCGAGATCGTTTGCTAGATAGGGCGGCAACTGAATCTCATCGATTGGATGCATATCAAACCACTTTTGCGGACAATACCATGGGACATGTGGCCGCATAAAACCGACAGCCAAGAAGAATGGTTTGTCATGTTTCTGATTGAGTTGCTTAACGCCATATTCTGCGATTCGGTAATCAGGCATTTGTGAATCGGATTCGGGAAAAGCACCCCAGTCGGTCTGCGTGCCACCGATCTTCTCCGGAAACCAGGCAGGGTCATATTTAAACCGTTTCTCTGGTTTTGGACCGAAACTCGCTTGACCGCCGTAGTCATCAAACACTTTCGCTCGGTCCCCGTTATGAAACAACTTGCCACATGCCAGGGTGATATAGCCTTGTTGTTCCAAGTAATCCGGCAGCAGTGTGACTTTCGAAGTGATGGGGCTGGCAAGCGGTATCTTTTTGTCAGAAATTTGCCCGTAGATTCCCGTGGTCGTTGGCAACAGTCCCGTGAAGAGGCTTGCGCGACTCGGTCCGCAGATGGGGGCCTGGCAGTGAGCGTTCGAGAATAAGACACCGCGTTTTGCTAGGCGGTCGATATTGGGTGTGTGTGCGTTGGGGTGACCCTGCAAGCATCCGACCCAATCATTCAGATCGTCGACGGCAATGAACAAGACGTTTGGACGGTCATCCGCCTGGCAGGGAATGGCAAGAAGACACGACAGGACAACAAGAGAGAATCTCATAATAGACCGCGTACTGATAAACTGATTGAACGATCAAACAAATGAGTTTAACTGAGCAGAGTATTGAAGTGGCGACCATCGAAAAGGCAATCGTGATAGCCGCGAATGCTCATGCGGGTGTCCAAGATAAGCAAGGGCAGCCGTACATATTGCACCCAATCCGTGTGATGATGGGTGTACAGAATGCGGCCGCGAGAGTTGTTGCCGTTCTGCACGACGTTGTCGAAGACACAATCGTGACCATCGACGACCTGAGAGCTGAAGGCTTTGCGAACGAGATTCTAGACGCTTTAGAATTGGTGACGCATTCCCCTGACCAGACGTATGCCGACTATGTGATCGCTTGCCGATCGAACGAGATCGCACGGCAGGTAAAACTGTCGGATCTCCGCGACAATGCAAATTTGCAACGTCTACTAATTCGTCCGGACTGCTACGAGCGTGATGCGTCACGTCTGCAACGCTACGTGCTGTCGTATCGCTTTTTGAATGATGAAATCTCGGAAGCTGATTATCGCGAACTCATGATGCAACTGGAAGCGTCATGAACCGACGCGTTTAAATCGCAACTCTCAGTAGATTTCCCGGATCCACTCGGGGACGGGTTGCACCGTTCCACTGCGATCGACCACTGCCAGCGTGACGTGTCCTTTGGCGAGTACGGTGTCGTCGACCAGTGCGAGATAATCGTGCTCGATCTTTGCCATCGAGAGGTTGGTAAGTGTTGTTCGGATCGTGATCACATCGTCGTAGCGTGCCGGTTTTACAAAACGGCATTCCGCTTTGACGACGACGACAAAAAGACCTGACTCCTCCATCTGCCGGTAATTGCCGCCAGAAGCGCGAAACAGTTCCGTTCGTCCGATTTCGAAGAATGAAAAGTACTTGGAATGATGCAGAAATCCCATTGGGTCAGCATCTTCGTAACGCACGCGAACGGTCGTCTCATATTCTTTCATGGGCGGTTTCTGATTCCGACGACGATTTCAACAAAGCACTAATGTCGATAGTCTGGCACTTCTTGCCCATCGACGGAAGCGTTTGCCCGATGAATCAGAATGTCCATTTTAAAGTCGAGCGTTTTGACGGAACCATCGATCATCGCAGCGTTCCAACCGGACGGATGAGCACTACCGAAATCGTGACAGACGAGACAGTTATCAATTGAATCAATATTTGGCTGCCTCGCTGCATAACGCACATATGAATGTGATGAGACCGGTGAGTCGTGCCAGCCTGCGATGGGTGATCGGTCGCCAAAGTCATCTCCCGTCCTGTATTTGAGAGAGTCCATCGCTTTTTCACCGACTAGATAAGTGTTGCTCAAGCCATCCATGACACGACTCAACGGAGTCCTCTCGCCAAACACCCAAGCACCGTCGCCTTTGTTGTAGATGACGAGATGATTCTCAGGATCCTCTTCGGCGGGCCCGCCACTCATCGCATAGTCGGTTCGAGCTCCGTACGCTCCGTACCGATCTCGATACGGGTCAATCAATGGATAGTGCTTTGCATCGCGCCTCGTGGGGCAGTGCAGTGTCGGCACGGGAGCACGAACTGAGTTCTCAACGTCACTCGTTGGAACGAGATTCGGCTGCTCCGAAAAACGTGAGAGTTGGTCGGCCAGCGTCCCAAACTCCATATAGAACAGCGTCTGGGCGATCCAGGTTCCACCGTTTAAGGACGGGTTGTACTGACGACTCGATGGAAATCCAACTAGCAGTGGTGGTTTCTCACCGGCGTATCCCGGTAGTTCCTTGAACGCGGATTCGTAGTTTTGGCATGCAAGAGCGACTTGTCGAATGTTGTTTCGACACTGCACGAGACGAGCCGCTTCACGGACCGATTGAACGGCCGGCAAAAGAAGCGCAATGAGGAGACTGATAATTCCAAGAACGATGAGCAGTTCTACAATCGTGAATCCACGATGGCGGGTTGAGATATCCATCCGATCCCTTTGGGTCGATGTCCGCTGAAGAGAAGAGACCCGATGTTGTATCGATCTCCACTCCACGCGTCAATTTTTCGACCCTTATTCGTCGCTGCCCGCCCATACTCTCGGACCGCAACTCCAGATCAGCTCCCCTGCTTCCGCAATTGGTTGCGACGATTCACGATCCAGCCGAGACCTGCGAGTACGGGGACGAACGGTAAAAGATGGCCAAATCGAAACGCAGGCGATTTTCCCTGCCGAACAGCTAGCGGCGTAATAATGTCCTTGTTTTCAAGCGTACCGGACATCGTGATGCGATGAAGCAGAAGATCGGGTTCAATCATCCCTGCCGATTTTTCGATTTTGCAATACTTCTTAGCGATATCTCTTGATCGAACGAACCCGGTTCGTCGGTCCTTCACGTGATAGTTCACATAGTCGGTAACGACTTCATCAAACTTCGCATTCTGCAAATAGAGTGTGTGATCGAACGCTTCTCGGCGGTGGACTTCACCGTCGTGGATATGCACCGTCGGGAAAAAGATCTCATCACGCATACGAGTTTCGAATTCGAATGCCATCGGATGTGGTTTGCCTTGAAGATTCTTTAGTTGGAAAACGGCGAAACCGTAGTCGGAATAATGCGGAATCTTGTCCCAAGATGATTCGGGGATCACAAACCGCTGGTCGAGTCGAGAAAAGTCTTTCATGGTTGGAACAAACGACGCGACAAAATCACCTACTTCGTGTACGACCAACTGGGAATCGATACCCGCCATAGGAGCCGCGGATCGACTGAGGGAATTGGAAGGCGGCGTGATGGCTGGAAATGCATTATCGAGATGATCGAAAAACTGATCGTATCCTTTCAACGAGATAAACCGCACGGAATCTTCACGGGCGGACAGCCGTACCGGGAGGGGCAGGATCATTGCGTTCAGTTCTTCGGTCTCAAACTCCATCTGATAGGCCAGCATCTGTGTGTCGCGACCCGTCATGCGCGCGAACAGATTCGTATTCGTGACGGACCTAACTGGGCCAGCAAAGCAACACATGATTCGACTCCAATAACTCAGGTCCAGTAAGACCTACCTACGAAAACTCTCAGTGCAACGGATTGGTGCTACTGCTCACCTCGTTGACGAATCAATCCAAAAAATGACAGTCGATAAATAGAAAAAGAGTCATTTTTGCCTCTATCGGACCGGCATTCCAGAACCACGCAAAATCGCTTCATGGACAGTGAGATCATGCTCAGAGTCCCAAGCCAGGGGGTAATCACCTCGTATCACGCCGGCGAAGTCACGGAATTCGTCGTCGTATCGCCCGGTCATTTTGGGAAATTCCAACGGCTGGATCCCTTTAAGAAGCTCCCCGCGGGCACGATCGAGTGCCAATTCCACGCGCGGGGTTTCAAGCGGCGAGATCTGGTAGTAACCCTGTTCGCCGACGACCGTGAACTCTCTCCGCGCGAAGCCGAAAGGGTCGAGGTGATTGCACCGGACGGTAGCGACTAGGTGCGGATACTCGAAGATCGCTATCTGGCTATCAGCAAACGAATCCTGGTCAGGTTTCGTTCGTCGATTGAAAGCAGTGATTTCCGTTGGCTTTCCAAGAATGGTTACCATCGCATCGATCAAGTGACAGGCAAGCTCAAACATCCCACCCCCGGCAAATTGTGCGAGCTCGCGCCGCATCGATGCGCTGGCTTTTTTTCCCATCATGGCATTCAATTCTGTTAGGGGACCCAACCAGCCATCGTCAATGATTTGAAACAACCGTTTGAAGGCGGGGTTGTACCGCAACATGTAGCCCATTTGAATCGTGAGTCCACGTTCGTCTGCTTCGCGTCGCAACCGTCGATACTCGCTCATTGAAGTGCCAGCCGGTTTGTCTAAGTGGACATGTTTTCCCGCGCGAACTGCAAGCAGGGCGGTCGGAACGAGCTCATCGACCGACGTTTCAACTGCAACTGCTGCAAGGCCCTCAGCATTCAGCAACTGTTCCGTCGTCATCCAAGGAAGATCTCGATACGCTTCGCTCTGAGCAAGCTGTTTGCGTCGCTCGCTGTCTGGTTCCACGACACCGACGACTTCAAAGAGATCGCTCAGTTTTCGCATCGCTTCGATCTTACCGGAGGCATGCGCGTGTCGAGTGCCAATCTGTCCGATTCGAATCTTCGAGTGCATGTCAGCCGCAACGGTATTCCTCAGTCCCATTGCCGAAACGCCGGCAACGGCGGAATGAGAGAGAAAACGTCGGCGTGTTTGAAGGCTCATTCTCACCTCGAAATCGTTGAATCAATGGATCCGCGTTTGCCACTCAAATTGGGCTCGGAAGTTATACTCTAGTCTGGTTCAAGTGTTCGTAGACGCCAGCGATTCACTCGATTCGTCTTCTTGCCAGCCCTGTGGTGAACGATTGCGAAGACGCATGGCTCGTTTGCGAAGACCGAACCCGCATGGAACGTGAAACCCCACCTATCTGAATCGCCGTTCTATTGATGATCCGAATTCATTCCGTTTTGTATTGCGCGTCGACACTTTGCATCTTCGTCGCATGCGTTTTTGCCTCTCGCGTTAGCGCTGAGGAGATTGTTCGCTTCAATCGTGACATCCGACCGATTTTCTCGAAGACTTGTTTTGCGTGTCATGGTCCTGATGCGAACGCTCGTGAAGCGGGGTTGAGGTTGGACGTACGTGATGCGGCAGTCATGGAGCGTGACGGGTTTCAACCGATCATTCCCGGTGACGCCGAATCGAGCGCCGTGTTTCAACGAATGATCGCGAAAGATCCGTTCGACCGAATGCCGCCTGCTGATTTTCACACGCAATTGACGGATAAGGAAAAGCAGCTTGTACGCCGCTGGATCAACCAAGGAGCGGAGTACGAATCACACTGGTCGTTCATTCCTCCGCAGCGCACAAATGTTCCCGATGGCTCCAATGCGATCGATCACTTTGTAGCGCTTGGTTTGGTTTCAAATGGTCTCACCGCTGCGAATCCTGCTGATCGCGCGACACTCATTCGACGCGTCAGCTTGGATCTAACCGGATTGCCTCCGACACCTCAGGAAGTGCGAGCATTCGTGAGTGATTCTGACACTGACGATGATGCCTTCGGCAAAGTTGTGGATCGCATGTTGAATTCTGCTGCGTATGCAGAGCACAGGACTCGCTATTGGCTTGACGCCGCCCGATACGCTGACACAAGCGGGTATCAGTACGATCGAATTCGTGAGCAGTGGGTGTGGCGTGATTGGGTGATCGCTGCGTTTGATACCAATATGCCATTTGATGAATTCACGATCGCACAGATGGCCGGTGATCTTTTACCAGAGGCGTCGCCGCAGACGCGACTAGCGACCGGTTTTCATCGCAACCATCCAATCACCATCGAAGGTGGTGTGATTGATGAAGAATATCGAACGGAGTACGTGATGGATCGAGTCGTCACGTCATCGACGACGTGGCTTGGTCTTACGTTCTTGTGTGCACGTTGCCACGACCACAAATATGATCCCATCAGCCAAGAGGACTTTTATTCGCTGTATGCATTTTTTAATCGCGTACCTGAGCGAGGTCTAAATGGCTTCAATCCGAAAGAAAAAATCCCCTCGCCTTTACAACCAAACCGCTTCTCAGAACTCGAGGCACGGGCGGCAGAAATCGAGGGTCAAATTGAGAAGGGTCTTCAATCGCTACGTCACAGATTTGCTTCATGGGAATCACAGCTGAAGGAAACATTGGATTCCGAACGAACCACGGTAAGGATTGAGTCACTTAACGCCGAAAGCGGGACGCAGCTAGTTCCTCAAGACGACAGCAGCATTTTGGCGACGGGCCCGAATCCGGCAACACAGACTTACACCATTGAGTTTACAACGGCAGAAACGCCCGTGAGAGCTGTGCGATTGGAGGCAATGACGGATCCGTCACATGTTGGTCAGTCAACCGGTCGCGGTCACAACGGCAATTTTGTTTTAAGTGAGGTGCAAATTGAAGCTGCTCAAGAGGATGGTGTCTTTAAGGCAGTTCAGATCGTCGACGCAGAGGCAAACTACGAGCAGAAAGGTTATCCCGTAAAAGCCGCAATCGATGGTAAGACAGGCCGTGGTGGCTGGGCGGTTGACGGGAATTCTCGATTCGCCGATAGCGAAGCTGTCTTCACTTTGGGTCAAACACTGCCGCCGGAATCGAAGGTCCGTGTCAAGTTGGTCCACACATGGGGTGGCTCGCACACCATCGGTCGCTTTCGGTTAACGGTCCCCGCCAATGGCCAAGCACCCATTCCACGCTCAGTACGTAAGGTCTTGGCGATCGACCCGGCCGATCGTACCGACGAAGCCCAAGCGGAATTTACGCGTTTTGTGGCGACTCGATTCGGTCCAGAGAGTTTTCTCCGGTTGATGTCGCAACAATCCAAGATCCAATCGGAACTCAAACGAGTGAGTGGCGCGGTTCCCGAGACGATGGTGATGGCGGAGATGCCCAGTCCGCGTCCGACATACGTTTTGATGCGTGGAGAATACGACAAACCAATTACGGAACGCGAAGTTCAGCCAGATATTCCTAAAGTCTTCGGCAACCTACCGAGTGATTTGCCAAAGAACCGACTTGGCCTAGCCCAATGGATGGTTTCGCGTGACAACCCGTTGACGGCCCGTGTTACGGTGAACCGGTTTTGGGCGCAGTTGTTTGGTGTCGGTTTGGTTAAGACGATCGAGGACTTTGGCTCACAAGGCGAGTATCCGTCGCATCCTGATTTGCTCGATTGGCTGGCTGTTGAGTTCATGGAATCGGGTTGGAATGTCAAACATCTACTGCGTACGATCGTGATGAGCCATACCTATCGACAATCATCACACGTCACTTCGGCGATCCACGCTCGCGATCCAGAGAATCGATTGTTGGCGCGAGGTCCAAGGCATCGTTTGGATGCTGAAACCATTCGTGATTCTGCGTTAGCAGTCAGCGGTTTGCTGGATTCGGAGATCGGGGGACCGAGTGTGTATCCCTATCATCCACAAGGACTTTGGTTGGAGATCAACAACCGTCCAGGTTATTCGCGTGCGTATCCTCACACGAGGGAAGCGACTGCGTTGTACCGAAGGAGTATGTACACGTTTTGGAAACGCACGGTTCCCCCGCCAAGCATGGCCGCCTTCGATGCACCTGAACGAGAGTTTTGCCTCGTTCAACGGTCACGGACAAACACGCCGCTGCAAGCCTTCGTTTTGCTTCATGATCCACAGTTCGTGGAAGCGGCACGGCGACTCGGTCAGCGAATGATCACTGAGGGAGGCACAAATGTTGAACGGCGTCTCCGATTCGGATTTGAATTGTGTCTTGGACGTAGTCCACAGCCAGAAGAATTGAGTCTCCTCGAAGAGTCGCTGGAGACTCGCTCCAATTTCTTCCAAGACAATCCACAAGAGGCGGAACGACTACTGGCAGTGGGAGAGTCACCGGTCGCGGAATCGTTAGACCAGACAGAACTGGCCGCTTATGCGACGGTCGCTCGGATTTTGCTCAATCTCAGCGAATTCATTACGAAGGGCTAAGATGGATCCAATCGACGAATATCGTTTACGTGTTACGCGGCGACACTTTCTTGCCGATTCGGGGCGCGTCAGTTTAGGTGCGGCAGCGTTCTCGACGCTGTTCGCAAAGCAGTCGTTGTCTGCGGCCGATTCCTTGGCGGAGGAGAATGGTCCAGGATACGGACCAGGTCATCCAGGGCCGACACATTTTGCTCCTAAAGCTAAACGAGTGATCTACCTGTGCCAGTCGGGTGCACCCAGCCAAATAGAGACGTTCGATTACAAACCGTCACTGGAGCCTTTGGATGGAGTTGATCTTCCGTCATCCATTCGCATGGGGCAACGTCTAACAGGAATGACTTCCAGGCAGAGCGCGTTTCCGGTCGCCAAGAGCTTCTCACCGTTTCGCCAGCACGGTGAAAGTGGGCAATGGATCAGTGATTTACTTCCTCACCATGGCGCGATTGCTGACGACATCTGCATCGTCAATTCGATGTATACCGAGGCAATCAACCACGATCCGGCAATTACGTTTTTCCAAACCGGTCACCAACAGCCCGGCCGCCCATCGCTCGGTGCGTGGGCAAGCTACGGCCTCGGATCAGAGTCAGCCAATCTGCCTGCCTATGTGGTGTTGTTGGACAAGAACAGCGATAGCCAAGCGCAGCCGATTTACTCACGGTTATGGGGATCAGGCTTTCTTCCAAGCAATCATCAAGGCGTCAAGCTGCGCGCCGCCGGTGACCCTGTTCTATTCCTGAATGATCCAACGCAGTCGAGTTCTACGGAGCGTAGAAAACTACTCGACGACATCGCCAAATTGAACGCATACCGATTCAAGGAGGTCGGTGACCCGGAAATCGAAACTCGCATTGCGGCCTATGAGATGGCGTATCGCATGCAGATGTCGGTGCCGGAGCTCAACGATCTTTCGGACGAACCCGAATCCACTTTTCAGTTGTACGGGCCTGACGCTAAAGTTCCTGGAACACACGCTGCCAATTGCCTGCTGGCGCGTCGGCTGGCGGAAAGAGGAGTGCGGTTTATCCAAATTTACCATCGCGGTTGGGATCATCATTCGAACTTACCCGGTCGTCATCCAGGTATCGCGAAAGAAGTGGATCAAGGATCAGCAGCACTCGTTCAGGATCTGAAACGTCGTGGAATGCTCGAGGATACGCTGATTGTGTGGGGTGGCGAGTTCGGTCGCACGGTCTACAAGCAGGGGAACCCCAAGACGTTTGGGCGAGATCATCATCCTCGCTGTTTTTCGATTTACCTCGCCGGCGCAGGTGTTCGCGGTGGTCTTCGCTACGGTCAAACGGATGAATTCTGTTACAACATCGTCGATCGAGATACGACAGGCGTCCATGTGCACGATCTCAACGCGACGATCTTGAATCAGCTAGGGTTTGATCACACACGGCTAACCTACTTTTTCCAGGGCAGGCACTATCGTCTGACGGATGTGCACGGCAAGGTCGTCCAGGGAATCCTGTCGTGATCCTCACGTTTTGACTTACTCGCTGAACGCGTGTCTGACCCGTCGGCGAAAGTTCGAAAAAATTCTCTCGATTCGTGTCAGATTCGGTGAAATGCTGGGTTAAAGCCGATGGGAGAGAAACATGACCGAATTCCCAGAGACACGAGCGAGCCTGTTGGCACAGATCCAATGCCCCGAGAATCGGGAAGCGTGGGAGGTGTTTGCGACAACGTATCAGCCTGTCATCTATCGCATGGCACGGCGACGTGGAATGCAAGATGCTGACGCACATGATTTGGTTCAAAATGTCCTGATACGCGTTTCCAATGCGATTGGACATTATGAACGACAGTCAGATGTCCGTTTTCGCAATTGGTTAGGTCGCGTCGCAAGCAACGCAATTCTGAGCGCACTCGCAAGATCACCGCGTGATCAAGCCACCGGTGGTACGGACGCCGGAGATCAGCTGGTTCAACATCCAGATTCTGCCGCATTGACACAAGAACTGAATCTAGAGCTCAAGCGGGAGCAGTTCCTACGGGCAGCGGCATCCGTACGAGCTGATGTCAGTCACGCAACTTGGACTGCCTTTGAGCTTACCGTTATCCAAGGTCGCTCGAATGAAGAAGCAGCTGAGGAATTGGGAAAGTCGATCGGGACGATCTATGCGGCCCGTAGCCGAGTTTTCAAACGACTACGCGATCATATCGAGCGAATGGCAGGAGAGTGTCCATGAATCATGTCACGCCAAACCTGTGCGAATGCGGCTGCAATCGAGATCGCATGGATCAGTTTTTGCAATCGGATCGTTATCACATCGATGATCCTGAATTGATTTCACAGTTGGATTCCTGCAAAGCGTGCTGTGACTATATGGAAGCTCACGCGGCGAGCGCTGAACTGCGTAAAGCAGCTGCGGAGTTGCTTGTGCCGGATGAGTTTGATTCTGCCGGAACATTGGCGTGTTCAGCGGCAAACATTGAACGGAATACCGAGTTCCGATCCGTTGCTGTACAGGATGCGTTGGATTCACTCGCACCGTCTGAGCACCCAGATCATCTCGGACGAATCGGTTCCTACGAAATCACCGGAGTTGTGGGTGTGGGAGCAATGGGCGTCGTGCTAAAGGCGATCGATCCATCATTGGATCGAGTGGTTGCGATCAAGATGATGGCTCCCCAATTGGCAAACAACGAGATGGCGCGCAAGCGATTTCTTCGAGAAGCGAAGGCGGCGGCAGCTGTACTACATCCAAACGTCATTCCCATTCACAGTGTATCGAGTGGGAGCAGAATCCCCTTTTTGGTGATGTCGTATATCCGCGGTGGCTCACTCCAAAAACGATTGGTGGATCAAGATCCACTTCCCCTACTAGAGACTCTGCGAATCGGAGCGCAGATCGCTGCTGGTTTGGAAGCAGCCCATGAGCAAGGACTTGTTCATCGCGACATCAAGCCAGAAAACATTTTGATGGAAGAAGGCGTTGAACGTGTCACTATTACTGACTTTGGACTAGCAAGAGCCGTCGATGACAATTCCGTGACTCAGCACGGGACCATCGCGGGTACGCCCATGTACATGTCTCCCGAGCAGGCGAGAGGTGAACAAGTCGACCAACAAAGCGATCTGTTTAGTTTTGGAAGTGTGATGTACGCACTCTGCACGGGGCATCCACCCTATCGAGCCGATTCTTCGTACGGTGTGATGCGAAGAATCATCGATGAAGAACCGACTCCGATTCGCGAAAGGAATCCACAGATTCCGTCATGGTTGGCTTCGATCGTTGAAAGGTTGATGGCTAAAGAAAAGTCTGAGCGATTCCGTTCGGCCTCGGAAGTTCATGAATTGTTGGACGCTTGTCTGCGGCACGTACAAGAGCCCACGCTCAAGTCGCTACCAGACTTCACGGAGTCTATCGACGACGGTGAGCGAAATCGGAGCCTTGCGAACCGACGGCGTCTGTTGCTGTGGTTATCGATGCTGATGGTTGGTTGCTTCGCTTTTACGTATTTCGCTTTCTTCCGAGAACAAACGGAAAAACCCTTGCAGGTTGGCGGTGGTGGTGCTGTTAGCAGCGATGGGTGGTTCTTTTCATCTGGGCAAATCTATTTGCAGCAGAACCAACCGGGCGTTCTCTTTGGGATGCATGAAAACCCAAGTGGTGATCGCGAGCTGTCTTACGTAGTGCTTTTTCGACATCACGCGAAAGATCGATCGGTCATCTCGCGCCCGTCTCGAATCGGAACATCATTCGACGGACAGATGGCGAAAGTGACCGACGGAATCAGTATCGATGGACGGGCAATCGAGTTCAGTCTGTCGATGCAGGTCGATGCTAAGAAGATGGGAATCGCTTCGACGACGTTGACGATCGACGGGAAGGCGATGGATTACAACGTTGGCAGGTTGCTGCTCGTGGATCTGACTGGAAAGTCAGTGACGTACTCACAAGTCAACGCGAAGCTTCCTACAGATCTCCCCATTCCCCGCAACATTGTCGAAGACACTGATTTCGTCGCTGAGCTTGCGAAACGCTTGATGCGGTTCGAGAGCGTTCGCAAGTACCTCGCCGAAAGCTCGTCATCACAGCAGTCTGATGAGGAATGATTCGAAGTGAGCGCGTTGAATTTGCGCGCTGTGAATGAAGGAAAAAAAGAACGCGAGGAACCACTCGATCGATGATCGAAACGTGGCCCCTCGCGTTCAGACAATCACGAGGAGGATAGGTTGACTAGTTGGCAGCGATGGCCGTACCAACCTCTTCAAACTTGGCATTTGCATTGGTGCCGATGGTGCCGACTGCCGCCAGACAGACGACGACAATCAGAGCCAACATCACCGCATACTCGACAGCGGTAGGACCGTCTTCTTCCTTAAGGAATTCAACGATACTCTCAGCGAACATTCTCATACCTGTGACCTCGCAGATAAGGATGTGTGCCACGATTGGCACGGGAAATAGCCAGACTGCACCTGCTGAAGCACAGTCTTGGGCGGCAGCCTCGTCGCCGACTCTCCACTGACTTTCCCCGCTCAATTCCCTGTTGGTAGCCCAGCTGTCCTTCGCGGCAACGAGATGTCGATGCCGCGGGGGACCTGAAGCTTTGCGTCCCACGTTCGCACGCGGTTTGCCTTTGTCTGGGAACAAGGCTGACCAAGGCAACGCAGCAAACACCGCTTTGCCTTGGCAGCAGACTGACCGTCAACCTGCTCTCTGCGAAAGAGAACCGTAGGTCGATTTCGATCGGCTGTCCGAGAAACGTTTGAATTCCACAATCGGATCATGGATTCCATGCGATTCGCATGAGGACTGTAGCTGTCGTAACGGTCGGTTGAGCGTTTTTGCAAATCGAGTGTCGCGGTATCGGTAGCGAGTAGCGTGATCGCGTTGGGAGCTGTGAAGTTACGCGTACAGGTCGCGTGCGCTCTCCCGGACGGATCAAACATTGGCTCGATGCTTGACCCCGGCACTTTGTGATGTAAAGTGTTGGCTCGATTTCCGCGATCCGAATTCGCAGGTAACCGCACCGGTTTGATCGAGACTCAATAATGATGAACTCACGCATCCTGTATCGTTTCTGTCCTTCTTGGACTAGATCTTTAGCTGCGATGGTCGTTATTGCTGCCTGTCAGTTACCTCACAATTGCGCTTTTGGGCAGGCAGCTTCGAAAGAAACGACGACTTGGAAGAAGCTCGGTTTCGACCATCTGTCAGAGGAATTCTCCGATGATCAGATTTCACTTTTCGAAGGACTCAACGCATCGCGCGGAACCTGGTTGTTTGAAGGAGAGACCGTTGTTGGCGGTGTTTCGAGCGCATTTGCCGGTCGGTTGCAAGTTTCGGGCAATCCCAAGAGTGGCAGACTGCCAATGTGGAAAATGAACTGGGTTTGGACCGCCGATGAATCCGAATACGTGATGTTCGACTCCATCATGGCATCTCCGCAAGGTAACGAGTTCGAGCTAATGCTATTCCGGGTGGGTCCGGTGAAGAAGCCAATCGCCGGTCGACCTCGGGACAGTGCGCAAACCAAAATGTTCAAAGGAACCTGGGATACCAAAAACAAGGTAATCAACTGGAGCAAAGCCTCTCTTCCGGTGAGAGATGCCCAGGTGGAGGTCGACATCGCTGATCCCAAGTCGAGCCTCACGATGATCGTCACGGAAGACGGTAGAGTATCTTTCAAGAGTGAGATCGAGACGGAGACTGGGCCTCTCCTCTTTACTGGAAACGCGAGAGAACGCATCGGACAGGCTCCAGTCGAAACGACGACGCTTACCGGTAAACACGAATTTAAATCAGCCACCGAAGTCACCGATCGTCGAATCAAGCCGTGTCTCCCCTCACAAGCGACTGATATCTCATTGCAAAGTGAGCGAGGCGGTCACTTCGCTCGCTACACAATTGCAGAAGACGATTTGATGGAGTTTTTGGATCAGCTTTGGGAAGCTGAAAAGGACAACTCCGCTCATGAGCGGCAACAAATGTCGGGTGAGGGTGAGCCTGTCAAAAAAGAACGTATGGCCAAACGCTTCGCATCGGTTGGTTGGGAACCGTTAAATAATGCAACGATCTATTACAGTCCGTCCAAGCCAAGTGGTGCGATGACCACTTACTATTACGATCGCGAATTGGGGATGGCATATCATGACACGGGATACTGGTAACGCCAGCGCGGGTAACCGCGACTTCATCGATTAGTACCGTGTTTGGAATTGCGTATAGAAGAAGTCGGCGTCGGCATCTTGTGCTACACCGGCCGGCAGACCTCCGGTCGTGTCGTAGTAGTCACCCGCAGCAAAATGCGAGTATCCAATCAGGATATTGTTGCGGGGGTTCAGATTGATGTTGAACAAGACATCGATTTCGTGACCAAGTTCTCGGTCACCCGCCTGAACCGCCGTGTTATAAGGCACCATCACAACACTGTACGGTGTCGTGTCTTCGACCAACAAGAAGTAGTGGTACCACACGATCAGCGAGACTTTATCTCCCAACGGTGTCTTCGAAAACACGTTGATATCGTGAAGATTGCGTCGTCCAAAGAGATCCATGAAACCGTTGTACTTATGGGCGAGCGGGAACAGGTGATCATAACCACCGTCGCCGCGGCTCACCTGCGTGAAATCATCTTCACCTGAGGCGTAATCGTAGTAGAACCAGATGGTTGAACGCAGATAATCCGTATCAACATTGCGCCCAACGCCAAGGGTTGCGAAGCCGGCAGAATGGTCTTGCGAGGTGAAGTTATCTCCGAATTGGAAAGCCGCTTCGACATCGTAAAGCAGCCCATTATCCGTCGAACCGGAAACTCGACTGCCAACGGTGTGGTAACTGAAGTCAGGCGTCGACGCGACCGTTTGATCGAATCCCAAATAGTAAGCTTCCAAAGTTCCAAGTGCCGTGTTTTTTTGCGTAGCATAGGCACCATAAAACTGAATGTTGTAATTGGCCTCGTCCAATTGATTAGGTCGAACTGGGACGAAGGCCGTCCAGAATGCGTCAATCGAGGTGTCTCCATTTTGATAGAGACCGCGAATACCCTCGAAGGTGCGTCGGGTGTTTGCCCAATCGAGAGGACTGACTGTCCGTTGCGCACCGTAGAGCAATTCCTGACGACCAACGCGTAGCGTCAGATCACCGTGCGCGCCACTGAGGAGATTGGTGTCGACGAACAGATTGAGGATATCGAACTGATTTTCCTCGATGATTCGTGGCGTATTCGTTTCCCCACCTGAATCCGCATAGAGCGTTTCCGCATAAACACGAAACAGATCATTCAGCTTCCAATCTGCATAAAACCGTTGCCGGAACAGCCAGAATTGATCGTCGACGCCGGTGATACCCGTGCCGCGATGATTCCGTTCGTTGTGATAACGCGTTCGGGATTCGCCACCAAGACTTAGCGTACCCCAAGGCGTTTGCATGTCTTTTAGTGCATCACTGAGGAACGATGGCCCTCGATAGCACGGGTCATTGACATACGAAAACTTGTTCTTGTAAAAAAGACCGGAATAAGCGCTCTTCATCGCCTTCGTAGCGGATTCGAGATCCTGCTTTGAGCAGCATGGACCCGACCAAATTGGGTCGGCGACAGCCACATCATGACTGTTGGGTGATGCTGCCTCAACAGGAAGCGATGTAGCGTAGGTTTCTTGGGCACAGGCTTGCGACGCGTCAACGCAGAAAAGCAGGAGCCCAAAGGTGAAGAGGCAATGTCCGTAAGTCAGATTTCGAGATGCAGGGTACACTAGCGATTCCGTGCCGAGTGGTTATTCCGGGAAAGTACATGGCGACCGACATGTTCGCCGCGTTGGTTCTATCGGATCTTCTCTCCAACGCGGCTTGAGCGGTCGAGCACAAACGTACGGAAACCGTCAGGCCGACGAAGATTAACCGTCGTGATCGAACCAACCGGCCCCGGGTGGGGTGGCCCTATGCACCAACCGGTTGGTCTGCAATCCGGAACTGTCCGACTAACTCTTGCATCTCAGATGCGAGGCGGAACAGTTCTTCACCCGAATTCCTACTTTGGTCCGCTGTAGCGGCCGTTTCGTAGAGCGTTGCATCCACTTCAGTGATGCTCTGGGTGATTTCGCGAGTCGCAACGGCGGACTCCGCGACACTCCGAGACACATGTTCGGAACGTTCCGCCGTGCTAACGATGTATCCGGCAATCCGTTGGGTCGTGACACTCTGTTCTTCGACGGACGCAGCAATGGTTTGACTCAGTCCATTGATGTCAGCGACGACGTTACCAATTTTCTCAATCGACTCAACCGTTTCATCCGTGCATTGCTGCATCAGCGTGATTCGACCCCGGATCTCGTCCGTTGCTGAGGCTGTTTGCTTCGCGAGTTCTTTTACTTCTGTCGCGACAACGGCGAAACCTTTTCCGGCTTCACCTGCCCGAGCGGCTTCGATGGTGGCATTAAGTGCTAAGAGGTTTGTTTGCTCGGCAATGTCCTGAATGACTTCTATCACTTGTCCGATTTCGGCCGCAGCTGTTCCCATATCTGCGACTTTCGTATTGGAATCATTAGCTGTTGAAGAAGCTAACGCTGCGATTTCCGCTGATCGTTCGGTATTCTGTTCAATCTCGGAAATGGTCGATTTCATCTGTTCGATCGCCTGCGCAACGGTCGACAACTCCGAACTCATCTCTTCTGTGGCGGTAGCCATGTTCGACATGTTGATACTGAGTTCTTCTGCGGAACTGCTGACGGTGGCCGAGCGGCTCTTGCTCTCCGATGTGCCTTCCCGCAGTGTTTTGGCCGCCTCACGCATTTCGTTACTGGCTTCGCCCAGTGTGCCCGCATTGCCTGCGATTCCGAAGACGATACTGTGAATTCGTTGGACGAACAGATTGAAGCTCGTCGCGAGCTCACCAAACTCATCATTGGATACTTCGATCTTGCTGGTCAGGTCGCCATCACCTTCCGCGACGTCTCGCAATCTGTCTCGTAGCCGATAGACGGAGCTCAACAGCGATCGCATCGTGATCCAGCCAAACAGCGACACCGCCGCGATTCCAAGGACAGATACGAACATGACCGTATACGCTTGCCAGCGAGCGTTGGCGCTGGTCGATTGAGCTACTGTGATCAGAGAGTCAGCGATGAAGTTTTCCGTGTCCTTCAGAAGGTTGATTTCGCCGGTCTTTGCTGCGAACCACTCTTTTGAATCCCGACCCAACTTTCCGTCTGCGCCTCGATCAAAGGCGGTTTCACGAAATGACGCGACCTGATCGACGCAAGGCTTCTCACGTCCTGCGGCGAAGTGCTCGATGATCGATGCGCTTGCCGTTGCCTTAAATTCCGCCAAATAAGCGTCTTGAAGAGCCACGAGAGAAACGAATTTTCGATACATTCCTGGCCCAAAACTATCTCTCGCAAACGTGTTGGCTAAGACGGCTCGTTCGATCCCGGCGCGTTCCTTCGCTTTGAGAAATGAAAGGTAGGAAGCAACGCTAGCCGCGATCTCGTTGTCGGCTGTGAGTGCAGGGATACATCCGATGGTGTCCAGCATCGCCATGTTGTGACTTGTGTAGGCGCCGATCGCTTCCGGTAGGGGTGCTGACAAATCACGTACACGCGGGCGGATCGCCACAGCTCGATCGAGTTTCTCTCGGGCAACCTCGAATTTGTTCGCGACGTCTGGCACGGATTCCAAATCGAATCCTGTCAGGAACGCTTCTAGCTCAGCGATACGTGCGTCAGTCACACGTTGCTGCACCAAGAGCTCGTCGGAAAACGAGGCACCCTTGCTTCCCAAAAAACCAGCCGTCATTCCACGTTCTTTCTGTGTCTCATGAACGAGGTTGCTGATCTTGACGGAAAACTCGCAGAGCTCCGCAACCGTTTCCATCTCATGGGAGATCCGGAAAGATTGCCATGTTTTCGTTGCCCCGGCGAACCCGATGGCACCGACTGCGATGAATACAAACGATAGAATTCTGGTTTTGACGCTCATTTGGTGATGCCCGCTTGCTCGACCCCGTTCAGGTGGCAACGATCGTAACAATGGTTTGGATTCGTGATCGCGAAAATGATCGTTGTGATGTCGAATAGTAGCTCGCAATCTGAGCATGTAAGGACGACTCGCTAGATCCCCATCAAAAACACCACTATCACTGCGAGACGAAAGAAATGAGTGACGCCTTTGATCGGAAAGCACTTTCTGAAGAACTCGATGGTGATTTTGAGTTTTTGACCGAGTCCGTTGAGATCCTAGACGAAGACTCCGCCATTCTGCTGAACAAGCTGCGTCAGGCCTTCGAAGCAGAAGATACGGCCACCGTCGCGACGACCGCTCACACACTGAAATCGATGGTCGGAAATTTCGTCGCGGCCCCAGCATTCGAAGCCGCCTTGGTAGTTGAGACGTCTGCGAAACAGGGGGAAGTGAACCCCACGGCAATCGATGAACTCGAAACGCAAGTAAAGCGACTGCAAACCGCACTTCATGATTTCTTGCGAACGGTAGAATGACGCTTCCTTCACGGGAGTGACCGGATGGAACTCGCCGATTGGAACAGATGCATAACTGTGCAGGAGTTCACTTTGCCGTGAAATTGGCTCACCTAGAGAGCGGTTGTTAACGAAATTCATGGTCGCTTGTTCGCATGGATGACCGCCAGGAACGAGATAGAAGATGCGAATTCTGATTGCCGAGGACGAACGGATCACCCGGCGAAAGCTTCGCAAACTTCTGGAGCAGATGGGCCACGAGATCACCGAAGCGGCTGATGGACAGGAAGCATGGGAGCTCTTCCAGTCCAACCCAAGTCCCATCGTCGTGTCGGATTGGGAGATGCCCGAGGTCAATGGCGTCGAGTTGGTTCGACGGATCCGAGCGCACGCGATTGAACACTACGTGTACATCGTGATGCTGACGGGTAAGTCGGAAAAACAGGATGTCGTTGAAGCCATCGAAGCTGGAGCGGATGACTTCGTTAGCAAGCCTTTTGATCGTGATGAGTTGCGAGCGCGACTCAATGCGGGTCAACGCATCATTGATTTGGAGCATCATTTAGCAACGGCGAATGATCGATTGCGGCATGAACTTGCCGTAGCTCGTGAGCTTTCGGACGTTGAGCATCGAAAGCATGAAGAAGCGTTATTAGGTGACAGTGTTGCGATTCGGAGTTTGAGAGACGGTATTCAGTTTTATTCAGGTAACGAAGACGCACTGATGCTGTCTGGACCTTCCGGTGCAGGTCAAGAAGCCGTTGCTCGCGCCATTCATCGCGCTTCGGTACGAAGAAGCCGTGCGTTTATTTACGTTGACTGTGCGCACGTTTCCGCAACGAACGACTCCATATTTGGTTTCCAACCGAGTTCGGATCCAAAGTCAGTTTCGACAGCGCGGATGCCGAGATCGGGCAAAGCGGCATTGGCCGACGGAGGCACGCTCTATCTGGAGAGACTAGAAACACTCAACGAACAGTCTCAGGCTCAACTCGCTAGTTTCTTGATTGATTCCGCATCGACGCGTGAGTGTGGTGAGCTTCCGGTTCCGGATGTTCGTCTAATTGCTTATGTCTCTAATCAGGATACGGATGGAGACTGGACGACATTAATCGATGAGAGACTGGCTGGAGTCCTTGGACAATGTCGATTATCCGTTCCGTCGCTGGCCGAGCGCAAAGAGGATATCACGACGATTGCAGGCCGTATCCTGAAACGACGCGCGACCTCGGTTGGCAAGACGCTGAATGACTTAAGTAGTGAAGCGATCGATCGGTTGCTGCATTACAGTTGGCCAGGAAATATTCGTGAACTGCATAGCGTTCTCGATCGATCGATCATGTTGGCCACCGGATCCGTGCTCGAGATACCCGAGGAGCTTGTGCGTGAAGGCCGACGTGTTGGCGGCTACACGCTTCAACGTCGATTGGGTCAGGGAGGCATGGGTGAAGTTTGGCTAGCACAACACTCGCTTCTGGCGAGGCCTTCGGCCGTCAAGTTGATTCGGCAAAGTTCACTGAATAAAGATGCTGACACACGCGAGATGTTGGAGGAACGCTTCGAACGAGAAGCAAGAGCTACTGCGCATTTACGTTCTCCTCATACTGTTGAGCTTTATGATTTTGGTGTCACGGACGAGGGTGACTTCTATTATGTCATGGAGTACCTGAGTGGAATCAACCTGCACTCGCTCGTAGCACAATATGGTCTGTTGCCGGTGGAGCGAACGGTCTACTTGCTTAAACAGGCTTGCATTTCACTTGGCGAAGCGCATCAGGCGGAGATGGTTCATCGGGACATCAAGCCCGCAAACCTGTTTGTCTGTAAGCTTGGCACTCAATTCGATTTCTTAAAGCTTCTCGATTTTGGAATCGTGCGGTCGACCGAAGGAAAAGAAGAAGAGACGTCACCCGCGGCGGGAGTTATCAAGGGATCACCTTCAAGTATGTCACCGGAGGTTGTTAAAGGAGGCGAAGCGACCACCCTTTCAGATATCTATGGGCTGGGTTGTGTTGCCTATTGGTTGGTGACCGGACACCAAGTGTTTGATGCCGGCAGCGTTATGGGAATGTTACTCAAGCACGCATCGCAAGCTCCCAAACCACCCTCTGAATGGAACCCCGAGTTACCGAAAGAGATCGATGAGGTGATCCTTAAATGCCTGGCGAAAGATCCCGCTGACCGGCCAAATGATGTGTCAGAGTTGGCGAGGTTGTTGGAGCGTATTCCAGTTAAAGCAGATTGGGGAAATCAACAAGCGCGAACCTGGTGGGAATCCACCCTACCCGATATCGACGTTTCATCTGCTTCTGGTGACACAAGCATCGAGATGGATTCGAAAACGAAAGGGACTCAGCTTGTGAACCATCCAAGCGATGGTGATCTATGGAAATGGTCGCGTAACGAGTTGACCCCCGTTTACGCGGCCGCGATCGAAGACCATATCGAGAATTGTCAGACTTGCGGGCAGTTGGTTGATGAAATCATGTCTTCAAATTCCGATTCAGGGTCGTTCAAGCATCGCGTGCGAGATTTACTCCGAGATGAAGACGATGAAGAGCTTTCCGAGACGGTCGTCTTGCCAACATCGCCGACTAAACGGGCTAACCTTCAGTATTCTGAGCAGATGTCATTCGCCAACGGAACACTTGGTGGTCGCTCCGATGACTGGTTGGGTCGGTGTTTAGGTGATTTTGAGGTCACACGGATCGTCGGCCTTGGGGACAAAGGGCTCGTGCTCAAAGCCCACGACCAGCGTCTTCAGCGAGATGTGGCAATCAAAGTGTTATCGGATGAGTTTGCCGATGATGAGACCGCTTTGAACCGATTGCTCGCCGAGGCGAGAGTCGCCGGGCAACTCGATCATGCCAACATCGTGACCATCCACGAAGTGGTTCAAGCGGAATCGCTTACCTACTTAGTGATGGAATGGGTGTCTGGAGGAAACGCGCAGGAACACTTAAGTCGAACGGGCGCTTTCTCCCCGGGTGATGCAACGCGAATCCTGATCGGTGCGTGCCAGGGGCTGTCGGCCGCACATGAAGCTGGTTTGGTGCATCGTGACATCAAGCCGGCAAGTATCTTGCTGACGGGAAGTGGCCACGCGAAAGTCTCGGATTTTGGACTCGCTAAGCAAAGCGAGAGCATTGCACGCCAACAGACATTAGCGGGTCAGCTGGTGCAAACGCCTTACTACATGAGTCCAGAACAGTGTGAATCGGCACCCGTCGACGCTCGCAGCGACGTCTACTCTCTTGGTGCGACCTATTTCAGCCTATTAACTGCGACGCGGCCGTTTGACAATGATGATCCCGTCCGTGTGATGCTTGATCATCGTGAATCAGATCCTCCAGATCCTCGTGACGCGGATCCTTCTGTTCCGGAGGTTTGTTCGCAGATTATTGAACAGTCAATGGCAAAACAGCCAGCACAACGTTATCAGTCCATGCTGGAATTGCTAGGTGATCTTGAGGCCGTTATGGCGACGGTTACGGCTTTTCAGAATGATCTGCCTGATCTGCACGGATCTTAAACAGAAGATCTGTCGGATTCGTTTATCCCGCTTCGCGTGACGGCGGCGGAGCGTTCGGAATGGGAGAATTTGTAGCGAGTTTTTGCTCGTTTGACGGTTCACGGTTCTTGGCGGCGACATACCACCGTTTGAGCCACGTTGGCATCATCCGACTTGTTGCTGAGGGACAGAGCTCCGTTTCATTCGTCATGTTCGCACAGAGAAGTTGAAGGATTTCTTCGTGTTCGAAGTAAGCAGTGTGAACTAATTCGTTTCCCGTTAATTTGCTACCGAAAGCTTCCAACCCGGATAAAAATGATGGCTGTCCAATAAGAGCGCGAAGACTGGGAACGAGTTGATGCGCGTGACGATTCGCATGGGCAAGCAGTTTGGCATTAAGCAGCGCGGGTAATGGTGGCGCCGTCTCGCCCGGGATAGGTGCTGGTGTTACGTCAACCAACATGGCCGTTGGGCGATCGCTTCCCTGCGCTGAACGCATCACGATCGAGCGTATTTTCTGGTCGATCGCGGGGTGCACTAGGCGGTTGTAAATCGGTCCAAAGACCCAAAAGTAGGGACGATAAAAAAGGCCAAGAATGTCCGAGACATAGACGACCTCACGTGGTGCGATCTTGCGAACGAAAGAGACAGATAGATTTAGAGTCGCTCGCAGACCATTGATCGCTTCATCGTCGGGCGACCAAACTCCGAGCCAACGTGAACCGTACACTTCGAAAGCGCGATGATGAAGCCGTTGTTCCAAACGGATTCGGTATCCCTCCAGTGCGGGCGCAACGCAAAGCACAAGTAGATGGATGAATAAGTAAGACAAACAAGCGACCAATGAAATCAGGAACAAGCCTTCCGGCGTCGCCAGGTAATATTCCGCCATCGATTGATTGGACATGGGATCATAGCTGCCGACGTAAATAGCATGGTCGGTACGCTCAACAGGAATCCCAATGTTCTCGACCGCTTCGAGTAGCGGTAGGCGAATGTAACGCGTGTGGCCGACGGCACTATCGGGACGGAGTGTCAGTCGTGAAGCCGTATCGGTTGCTATGTTCCCAATCGTTGTCGCGAGGACTCTTGGTGCCGATGTCGCTGGAGCGATCAGTAATAAACCGATCACGAGCCCCAGCAGATTCTTGATATTCAAAGCACCTTTTGTTCGGTGATGTAGGAAAGGTGTCCCAACAGTGGTCCAGCTCTTCAAACCTTGGAGTGGTCGTCGTGTCAGGATCGAAAGTTTGAGTGCTTTCCAAACGACCGAACCCCCGTGGCTGTGTCCGACTAAGTGATAGTCATAACCCTGAGTTTCGAGGGATCGAAGATGACGGAGCAGACTGGCAGCAGCTTTGCTCCGCGATCGTTCGCTGTTTTCGCCCGACCAATGAAAGACCTCTTTATTGTTTGCAGGTCGAATGTGCCTGGGAAGCATTTTGCCAAGTCGTTCAGATGTACTGCTTCCA
The DNA here is from genome assembly GCA_039179795.1 of Planctomycetota bacterium. Classification (GTDB taxonomy): domain Bacteria; phylum Planctomycetota; class Planctomycetia; order Pirellulales; family Pirellulaceae; genus Rubripirellula. The sequence goes on from JBCDEM010000001.1 coordinate 259,792, forward strand.
GCTTGCCACCAACTCGAACCTGAGTCGTTACTGTCAGCCGCGAATGTGCCGTGAACCATGACGGCGATGGATTGGCGTTCGACGCCATTGTCCGTTGCGACTTTGAGTTCGGGCTTGCTTATTTCCGTCATCCGATCCTCGGATCAAGAGACTCTTCGTTGATTGTCGACTCAGAGTTTCCTTCACCCAAAGGATTTTCAAAAAACTGAGACCACCGCGGAAACTAGGAAACCACTCATTTCGCGGTCAATGCCAGGACGTGAATCGCACGCAGGGCTTCATCCGTCCGCCAAAACGACGCGTTTCGCTATGCACACGCTGAACTTCGCCGTGCCAGTTTTCCGTCAATGGCAAGGCGAGAAGTCTTAAACGAGTTTCACGCGTTTTCGAATCTCGCTTGCAGCAATCACCTCTTATTAGCGATACGTCGTTGTTGCGATGTCCCATCGTTGATGACTGCAAACGTCCGCCTGAATTCGAGAAGCATGTGGACTTCAAACGAACGAGAGACAGCGATGAAATACGGTAGTGGGCACGGAGGCGGAAGTGATGCCGGATGACCGAAAGAACGCACTACGCTTGCACAAATCAACGCAGGGTTTGACCGACGATCAACTGACCTTGCTCGCCGGCCAATTGGAAATCGTTCGTTGTACGGCTGGAGAAGTCGTTCATTACCCAGACGAGCCCGTGGACGAGTTGTTGCTGGTCGTCGCGGGAAAGCTGACGATGTCGTTCGTTCCGCCGAATGGAGTTCCAACTGCTTTCCAAGAGCTCAGACTTGATGATCAGTTCGGTCTGCTGTTGCTAGAGAGTGATTCTCCGATGCCGGTTCTACTGACCGCCGATCAGAACAGCACTCTTTTGAAGATTTCCAGATCGACAGCACTTCAACTATTTGAGCAATTTCCGACGTGGCGGCGAAACCTATTTCGAGCCTTGGGACCTCAGCTACTGGGCGCATTCACTAGCACGAAAAAGGTGACGAAGTGCCGAATCGTTTCATTCGTACACACGTCGGATGAGACGCGAGAGGTAACGGCGTCTCTGCTTAGTAGACTCTCGCAGGTAGGAGAGAGGATTCTTCACATTTGTGATCGACCCATTGCCACGGGAGCTACTGTTAGGACGGAACGCCTGTGCAGCGTCGATGGCAAAATGAGATTGCCGGATGAAATCCGCGATCTCATCGCAGCTTGGCCCGATGCAGAGCGAGTCATTGTTGAGGGAAGCCTTCGTGCAATCGAGCCCTGGTTGCGGGCTGTCGTGGATGGTTCCGGAGCCATGTACTGGTTGTTTCCCGATCAATCCGAAGAGATTGTTAGCGAAGCATTGAAACCATTGGTTGATGCGACACCTGCTCGGAAGGAAAAGTTGTTTACGATTCGAGTTGTCAATGACCGGCTCGCAAATCCATCGACTCGACTTGATTTGCTGTCCAGTCGGGATTTCAAGATCCACAAAACGGACCATGACTCCGATTCGATCTGTCGTCGGAGCGAGGGAATCGAACGAGTCGTTCATCATCTTCGCGGTGTTTCGATTGGCTTGGCATTGGGTGGCGGGGCCGCGCGCGGAATGGCTCACTTGGGTGTGTTGCAAGTGTTGCAAGAATCGGGAATCGTTATCGATCGACTTTCGGGAACGAGTGCAGGTTCTTTAACCGGTGTTCTCTACTCGGCGGGCTATTCTGCTTCCGCGTTAGCGGAATACTTTGCCCATGATTTAAAACCTGCCTGGTACTACCGCATGCTTCCGCATGGTGACGCGATCTACATGCTTTGCAAATATCGCCTAGGTGGTTGGGACAACTTACTACGTCGGTATTTGCAAGACTGGCGTCTCGAACAGCTTGCTATTCCCACAAGCGTTGTCGCGGCGGATTTGATTGAAGCACGACCGGTGATTCGTCGCTCGGGCGACGCCACCGATGCCATCCTGGAGAGTATTAATCTTCCTGGATTGTCGCGGCCGATTTGCCGTGACGGCATGGCGCTGGTGGATGGTGGTGTTTTCAATGTCGTTCCCGCGGATGTGTTGGTCGGTCAAGACTCGAATGTGGTTATCGCCAGCAATGTCGCCGCAAGAATCATGAAGGAGTTCGCCGGTAACAAGCCAGGCATGTCGACGGATCAGATGCGAGTTCCATCCAGTTACGAAACGGCCGCAAGAGTGAAGACGGTTCAAGATCGTAGCTTGCGGGCGGTTGGAGGCCGCGCGGCGGACATCGTCATTGAACCAGATGTTTCTCGCGTCAAACTCACAGATTTCAAAATGGCGATCGATATCGCGAAATTGGGGCTCACGTCTGCACAAGCAGCGTTGCCTGCAATTCTTCGCAAGCTGAACGCTATCGATCCGCAACTGTTCCCGCAGACGAGTGCCGGAACGGTGAAGCGAAATGCAGCTTGATCGTTGTTTCGAAAGCGAAAATAAATCAGATGGGATCGTTAATTCCTTGTGCATAGACTTGGTCAACCTGGGTCGGTTCCAGTCTCTCGTCAGGATCATCTGCAGTGCCGAACGAATTTGGTTCCGATCGGGCGATCTGGTTGATGAGTTGAAGACTGTCAGCAGGTGTGAGTGAACCATCACCATCAACATCCGTGAAATGGTAGTACACGAACGGCCGATCGCTGGGTCGCCGTTGACGATGAAGTTGATTGATCACCAACAATGCATCGTGAGGAGAAATTTGATTGTCATTGTTGACATCGAATCGATTGGTCGGATTCTGTCTAGGTTCTTCGCCGAACGTCTCTTCGCCAGGCGGGGAGTCTTCGATCGGATCAATCTCCGCAACGATGACGGACTGATCGTACTCGGCCGCCTCAGCGTCCGAACCGGGAGTCACACCTACGTCGGCAGCCAAGAGACATCGCTGCGAAAGACGTTCGATTTTCAGCGTCCGAAATTGCTTTCGTTGAGATCGACTGGACATTGCATCTTCTCCTTGAGTTTGCGCATCTCCTGCTTGAGATAGCGCAGTACAGTTGGTTGAAAACAATGAATTGGCATTAGGACGCGGACGGATACTTTGAAGCCGCTACTTTCAAACTAGCAGAGCGACTCGATCGCCCTTCAAGAAAAAGACGAAAGAATTCGGTGGAATAACACCGACCTCAGTCGACGCGAATCAAGACCCGCCGATGTATGATGTCGAGAACGGTCCGTAACAGTGAACACTTGAATCCCAAACGGGCAGTGCCATCTAGATCATCAAGAGAGACACTCCATGTCGCGCAGATTTTCACATTACATCGGTGCAGTATTTGCTCTGTTTATGAGCGTCGGTAGTTGCGCACCCAAGACACTTCGAGCAGATGAGATTCGGTTCACGAGCGTCCCCGACATCTTCAATTGGAACATTGGGAATCCGCAGCCGGGATGGGAGGAGACACTCGATTGGTTCTTTGATCGATTGCAGGAAGAAGGACCGGATTTCACTTTGAACGCAGGTGACATCATGGACGCGCGTTGGTGGGACGACGCGGCACAGGTGAAGAGGAAAACAGAGGAGTATTGGACCGGGTTCATGAAACGGTTTAATGACCGGAACATGACGGTGTATGTCGCGCCGGGCGATCACGAATATGGTGACGATGGTGGACTCAAGATCGGTCCGATTGCACGAGCTTTCGGGGAACAGTTCACGCAGCTAATGGGAATGCCCCGAAACGGTCCCGTCGGGCATATCGGACGATCATTCTCGGTTCGTAAAGGTAATCTGCTCGTCGTTACGTTAGACACGTTCGAGGACCAGGGTGCTAAGTTCGGTTACACGGTCGGTGATGAGCAACTGAAATGGCTGGAAAAGACATTCGAAGATAACGCAGACGCAGAATTCATCATCGTCCAAGGTCACCTGCCGATTGTCGGTCCTGTTCGTAGCAAGAATTCGAGCGCGAGCATGCTAAAAGACGGCGTTGATTCAGAGTTGTGGAAACTGATGGTCAAGCATCAGGTAAATGCCTATTTGTGCGGTGAACATCATCGAATCACGGTCAAGCAGCAAGACGGTATTTGGCAAATCGTCCATGGTGCTCTATGGGGGACACAAACAGACTTGAATTACATGCGGGGTATCGTCCGGTCAGGCGAAATGAAGCTGGAGCTTGTGGAATTCGATGTGGAATACGGCGGAGGCTACCTCGGTGATCACCCGCATCGGGGACCCAAGAATCGACCAAGAGAAAGTGTCTCTCTGACGGCAACAACAAAATCTGATGGACCTCGGGTGACCGGTGAGTTGGTGTTGCAAGTTGGAGCAGATCGATCGGTCACAGCATCAACAGCGACCGGATGGTTCGATATCAATGAGCAAAACAAGTAACGCTAAACCGCAAAACAAAATCGATTGCGCAGGGAGTTACGAGTCGTATTCGCTTCGAGGGACTCTCTAGGAGTTTTTCAGCGGCACGAAATGGGGTCGCAGGGTCGTACTGCGATTGCTTTTGGACGGGGGACGAACGTGATGCGATACTCGGTTCTGTTATTGAAGTGATTGCAAAAGACCCGCATACCGTGACGCGTCCGTGGTTGTTGCGCCTTCGATCTTGCAGACGTTCGCTGCCATTCGAACTGCCAAGTCGAGAGTGATGGGCAGTGGAGTCTCGGTCGCGTGACCATAAAGAACGGCAGCCATAAACGCATCTCCCGCGCCCACGGTATCTACCACTTGGTCATCCGGTAGCGCAACCGCATCGGATACGTAGTGCTGCCCGGTGTCGTCGACCACAAAAGCACCATTTCCACCGTCGGTGACCCAAAACTCTCGAAGCGTGGACGTCCTTGCTACGAAGGTTGCAGCTTCCTCAATGGCTTCTGTTCGAGATGCAAACGATTGACCCGTTAAGTGACACAGTTCGGCGAGATTGCATTTTAGAACTGCCACGCCGTCGATGAGTTGCTGAATGAGCTCCGTCTCGTACTGCCCACTTCGCAGATTAACATCAATCGCGATGTTTGACTCAAACTGTCGCCGTAAACGCAAAAGAGTTTCCAGCGAAAGGGTCGAACGAGCACAAAGACTCCCGTGATACAGAATCGGTTTGGTTGCTTCCGTAAATGAGACCACCAGAGAATTAGGGTAACGGATGAAATCAAACGCCTGATCTCTGGGGATTTCGTAAGTGGGTTCACCGCGTTCGTGACGCACCAGGACCCGGCCCGTTGGTCGATCGGGATCGACCTGGATGAACTCTGTTGGAAGTCTCCAGCTCTCGATAGCGGACAAGATTCTCTTTCCGGTATCGTCAGAGCCAATCGCTGAAACGAGCCGTGGATGACATTCGATCGCTCGCAGATTCCAGGCAACGTTTAATGGTGCACCTCCGATGACCTCTGTTTGATCTCCAAAAGCGTCCACAAGAACTTCACCAAAGATGATGATCGGTTTCGTCACATCCTCTAACGTCACCTTTTGGTTGAGATCGGTCATGTTTTCAAAGTTGCATGGTTTGAGAACTGAATGACGACTGTTGGCAAGGCTTCCATCGAACCCATAGTACTGATGCAATACATGGATCTGTTGGCATTGCGATCGAGACCCACGGCTGCCGATCGATAATCAACTCGCCAAAACAATGCCTGTTGCGACCACGTTCTCGTTCCGCGACAAGACACGCGACCTAACGCAACACGTTGCACCAAACTCATTCCAAAATGGATGGCTCGTTTCTTCCGATTTGATATTTTATTGCCGCTTCGGACCAATTCGAAACGAGATTGGCAATCCACTTGACTTCAGGTTGTGTTAGTCCGGAGAGCAATGAAACGCGCTTCGATGGACCGAAATGACCGGCGGATTCATTGCGTTTCATCTCCAGTAGGACAGACCAATTCTTGTCGCTTGTTGCGTTTCTTCGTCGTGGACGCGAAACGTAGAGACAAGAGATTTGGGTTGGTTGGTAGGCCGTCTCTCGAGTCATTCCGAACAGAGTCGTGGTCACATCTAGAGAGTCGGAAGCAAAACAAAATGACTTTCGGATGTTGGGGAAGTAGAGGATCCCGTATAGGCCAGCAAGCCAACCCAAAACGAAACCGGCTAGCAATGCCTTCGTAAAGTAACTTTCGGACGCGAAACCCATGTTGAAGAGCGCGAGACATACGCCTCCCCAAAGGACAAGCCAGACAGCAAGAAATATCTGCGTGAATGCGAGATTTGTGTAGCGAAAGTTCACGATCGTGCCTTTTTCGTCGCGTTCGAGTGAAAAACAGTCGGGAACGTCAGCTGAGTCGGTCACGAGGAGTGGAGTCCTACCTGGGAGAATTCTGGACGGTATCCGTTTTACTGATCTGACGGTGGGAAAAGCAATGATGAAAAGTTATTGGAGCAACTGCAAATCTATGGTTGACGACGTTTGTTAGGCACGCTGAAAAGATCTAATTCGGTATCGTCCATTTGTACGGGCAACACGATTTCACTCGGGGAAGTGCTGTTCAGAACGTCGCCAGCACGTTTCGCCGTCAGCTTGCTGCAGCGAATCAGCCCTCGAACGGTCAGCCGCCGCGAGTTGCGTGAACATTGCTTCACGAGTTCGATGCAGAGACAGGCGGTCGTCTCCTGGCGGAGTTGGTTGGAGGGCTTTCCAAGAACCTCCGTCCATTGACACACCATCGGATGACGTCACTTGCGAGATGATGGGTCGGCGAGTCGTCTCAGATTTGAGTGACTTGACGGCTCTGCAAGGAACCACTCGCTGTTAGGCGAAGAGCAGCAAACCTCTCAAGGAGGGGGAGTTTGGACAACCGAGAAACGACCCAAGACGTTGTTGTGTTCATTTTTTCGATAAGTCTTTGTGCAGCGTATCTCCACCTTACTTGGCGGCCGATCTCCATCGGTCCCCGGTTAGTGGCGTCGATATCCTCCGTCACAGTTCTAGTGGCGAAAGGTCCTGGTTTTGGAGATCTCGAATCTGGCCAACTGACGTTGACGCTGGTCGGCTGCAAACTAAAGTCCGGAACTCTTCCAGGCTCGCGATGTTGATTCGCGGAAGAACCTCACCGACCTCATGCTCGATATCCATGCTCCAATTTTTTCGGTCGCGGACTGCGACTGCCAAGGATGATCTCCTTTCTGGCCTTACCGTTGCACTGGCCCTCGTCCCCGAGGCGATCGCATTCGCCTTTGTTGCCGGTGTCTCGCCCGTTATCGGCCTTTATTCGGCATTCTTCATCGGCCTGATCACCGCCATTTTTGGAGGGCGACCCGGGATGATTTCCGGCGCCACCGGTGCGATGGCTGTAGTCGTCGTGGGCTTGGTGGCCATGCATGGCATCGAGTACCTGTTTCTCGCCGTCGTTCTCTGTGGCGTGATTCAAATGGCGGTTGGTGGTCTGCGGCTGGGTAAGCTGATTCGTTTGGTTCCGCACCCCGTCATGCTGGGTTTCGTCAACGGCCTGGCGATTGTGATATGTCTGTCGCAACTAGGAAGTTTTCGGATGTTTGATCCGGAGATCGAACAGCTGACGTTTCTCCGTGGCCTTCCTCTGGTCGTGATGCTGGTTTTGGTTGCATTGACGATGGCGATCATTTGGCTGCTTCCGAAGTGGACCAAGTCCGTCCCCGCCTCACTTGTTGCGATACTGTCGGTGACGCTTCTGTCGGTGGGTATCAACCGTTTCGCCGAGTCAAAGGGATTCGGCGGTGAAACCAATCTGGTGGCCACCGTGGGTGACTTTCTGAATTCCAATGCGGAGGCGGCCGCCATCGCGAGCAATGAAGATCGGGCCGCGTCATCCCCGAATTCCACTGTCAACAATGGCGAGGAATTCAAGCCAGTCGTCAGCCTGGTGAGTTCACAGATGGCTTCAATCGCACATCCACAACCAACATTGAATTCGCCTTTCAGCGACCTGCCCGCTGTTTCCGAGAGTCGAAGTAACACCGCGGCCCCGCCAGCGACCCATCAAGAAACGTCGATCAGTGGAGGTTTGCCGCAACCATTTTTCCTGCAGTACACGCTACCGCCGCTCACGCTGGAAACGCTTTGGATCATTCTTCCCTTTTCGCTGACACTCGCTTCGGTCGGATTGATTGAGTCGTTGATGACGCTCACGCTGATTGACGAAATCACGGAGACGCGTGGTCGGGGAAACCGCGAATGCATCGGTCAGGGAGCAGCCAACATTGTCTGCGGTATGTTTGGCGGCATGGGCGGCTGTGCCATGATTGGCCAGTCGTTGATCAACGTGAATTCTGGTGGCCGAGGCCGTTTGTCGGGAATCGTCGCGGCTGTTTGCCTGTTGATGTTCATCTTGTTCCTTTCTCCCTGGATTCAACAGCTACCCATGGCTGCATTGGTGGGTGTAATGTTCATGGTGGTCATCGGAACGTTTGAATGGGCATCATTGAAAATGTTTCGCCGCATGCCACGCAGCGATACGGCCGTGATGGTTCTGGTCGCCGCATACACCGTGGTGATGCATGATCTGGCATCCGCCGTTGTTCTCGGCGTCATCGTCTCCGCGCTGGTCTTCGCGTGGAAGCATGCGATGCATCTTGATGCCGACGTTCAAATCAATGAGTACGGCAGCAAGATCTACCAGCTTCACGGCCCGCTCTTTTTCGCCTCTGTTTCATCTTTCAAGGATTTGTTTGACCCATCGCAAGATCCAGACGACGTCGTGATCGACTTCTACTACACACGTGTGTATGACCAGTCTGGTTTAGAAGCGATCAACGTATTGGCGGAAAAGTATGACGCCTGCGGAAAACGATTGCATCTGACTCACTTGAGCACGGAATGCCGCGGATTACTTGACCGTGCTGGCGACTTTGTAGAAGTCAACCTTTCGGAAGACCCGCAATACCACGTGGCGACCGATCGGCTCTCCTGACGATTCGCGCCGCAAGCAGTAACGGGCTAGGTCTGACCGCAAGTCTCTGGCGTTGAAGACTTGGCGAACTGTTACAACTCGAAGGTCTGAAGATACCCGGGTTGGTTGCAGCGCGGGATGTCCCTTGCTTGCCACTCCTGACCATCGGGAACTTCAACGATAGGAGAGAGGCCCGGCTAAGATCGAAAAGGCCATCGTTGCGAAAGAGTTTTCGCGGCCACTCGTGGGCCACTGCTAACCACGATCGACCACGTCAGTACCGGAGGTGGGACTCGAACCCACACAGCCTTGCGGCCACCGGATTTTGAATCCGGCGCGTCTGCCAATTCCGCCACTCCGGCCGGCCTGCGTTAGCAAAAGTATCCAAATCGAAGGCCCGGCACGCAAGCGGGGGACCCCCATTTGTCTTGTGATCGAGAATCGCTGTGGCCTAAGAAATCTGCCCGCGTTTCGTTGTCCTTTGTGACGTTCCTCCATTCGTGAACGTTCGCCTTTTTTCGGCTTTCCCCGTCTATTCCTGCAGTTCGTCGCTCCTGAACCTCGTCGACCCTGCCGACTCGATCTTATCTCGAGCCGGTATAAGTCCGCCGTCCGTCTGTGAGACAATGCTGGGGAACATCCCGTCGCTGCCTTTTCCGTAGGATTGTAGTTGTGTCTCGCCACATCCTTGTGACCCTCACTGTTTGTTCATTCTTCGCACTCGCTTTCGTCTTTGCCGCCCCGCAACAAACCAAGGGCACTTGGGACGAAGTACAAACGGCAATCGCTAATGGACAACCGAAGTCCGCTATCGCTAGCCTGAAACAAATCGAGGAGCGAGCTGTGGATGAAAAGAGATATGCAGAAGCGGTCAAAGCGATCGCCATGAAGATCTCTATGGAAGGGACTGTCCAGGGAGGCAAGCCCGAGGAAAAGATCACTCGGATGCGTGCAGAAATCAAAACTGCACCCGAGCCAATGCGACCGATGATGGAGGCGATTGTTGCCAACTGGTTCTGGCATTATCTCCAACAGAATCGATGGCGATTCATGCAGAGGACGCAAACGTCCGAACCACCAAGCGATGACTTTACGACTTGGGACCTTCCAAGACTGTTAGCCGAGATCGACAAGCAATTTGATCGGGTTTTCGAAAACGTCGATCAACTAAAGTCGATTCCGATTGAGCAATACGACATCCTTCTTAAAAAAGGCAATGCGCCGGACAACTACCGACCAACACTTTTCGATTTCATCGCCTACAACGCATTGGAGTTTTACGCGTCGGGTGAACAAGTAGCGTCACGCAGTCAAGACGCATTTGAAATGTCAGCTGACAGTCCAGTCTTCCGAGATCTCGATGCGTTTCTTGCTTGGGATCCAGAATCTACAGATGAAGACTCACTAACACTTCGAGCAATCAATCTTTATCAACAACTCGTTCGGTTTCATCTGAACGATGATGATCCGTCGGCCCTTCTCGATGCGGATTTGTCACGGTTAACGTTCGGTTACAACCAGGCTTTCGGTGAAGACAAAGCGAAAAGATACAACACGGCCCTGAGACAATTCTCGCAACGGCATTCTGAACGAGCGATCGCAGCGAGAGCAAGCTACGACCTAGCCCAGACGATTTACGGAGAAGATGATTTTGTTGAGGCAAGAAAGATCGCGCAGGAGGCACTATCCAACCATCCTGACACGGTAGGTGGTCGTAGGTGCTTCAACCTCATCCAACAAATCGATGCGAAGTCTTCTCGGGTCGTGGCTGAGCGAGTTTGGAATGATCCTCGTCCGATGATTGACGTGCATTATCGGAATGTGACAAAGATCTACTTTCGCTTGGTGAACTTTCGTTTCCAGTCACTTGTCGATTCGAATCGAAGGGAACCGGAAGCACTCAGCCAAGAGCAACAGCTTGAATTATTGAGTCGTAAGCCGATACGAGAGTGGAGTGCGGATCTACCGCCGACGGATGACTATCAAAACCGCATCCATTCGGTACCAACACCTGATGATTTGCCAAAAGGATCCTATTTTCTAATCGCAAGCCATAATGCCTCGTTTGATGAAACCGACAATCAAGTTTCGTTTACGGAGATCTGGGAAAGTGATCTTTCAATTGTTGTTCGGAACCATCATGGAAGCGCTTTGATCGACGGTTTCGTTCTGGATGCCGAAAGCGGGCAACCGATTGCGGAAGCTGACATCGAGGTGTGGCAGCGTGTCAATCGAGAAATGCAATCGCTTCCGTCCATCAAGACCGATCGCGATGGAATGTTTCGAATTCCAGGCGACTCAAGTAAGCCCCGACTCTTATTGGTAACGAAAGGCGACCGTCGGCTTTCATCGACGAGTTACCTTCAGAGTTATCGAAATCCCCCGATCCGACCCAGTGAGCAAACACGCTTTTTCACTGACCGTGCCATTTATCGGCCGGGACAGACAATTCAGTACAAAGGAATCTGCATAAACGTTGATCAGACAGAGGACAACTATCAGGCGATCCCAAGGCGTGATTTGACGGTCGTTTTCTACGATGCAAATGGAGAGGAAGTCGAACGCGTTAAACACCGGACGAATGACTATGGAAGCTTTCGGGGCAGTGTGACCGCGCCACGCGATCGACTGTTGGGCCAAATGAAGTTGATGGTTAGCGGACAGCCACAAGGGTCCGTTCAAGTCTATGTTGAGGAATACATGCGTCCCAAATTCCAGGTGGAACTTGCGACGCCGGATGCGTCGCCCAAGCTAAATGAGTCCGTTACGGTCAACGGTTCTGCAAGTGCCTATACAGGTGCTTCGATCGACGGCGCTACCGTTCGTTATCGCGTTGTACGCGAAATACAGTATCCCGTTTGGTGGTACTGGCGAAATTGGTGGATGCCGAAACAATCGGAAAGCCAGGAGATTGCGCACGGAGTGACGCAGTCGGATCGTCTCGGAAAGTTCAAAATCGAATTTGATGCCAAGCCGGATTTGTCAGTGGACAAAACATCGGAGCCGACGTTTCGGTTTACGGTCTACGCCGATGTCACGGATCGAACCGGTGAAACACGCTCGGATGAGCGTTCATTCAACATCGGCTACACGGCACTGTCTGCGTCGATTTCGGCTTCGGATTGGTTGACTGAAGATCAACCGGCGGAGATGCGCGTCCGCACGACAACGCTGGATGGTGAAGGTCAGGCAACACGTGGAACGATTCGCATTCATGAAGTGATTCAACCGAAAACAGTATCGCGCGGTCCGCTTTCGGGTGACGTTTCCTCTCGTCAACCTCATGTGGATCCATCCAAGCCAGATCCAACCAATCCAAACTCCTGGGACGTCGGAAATTTGGTTGAAGAACGACCATTCGAAACGGACGGAGCCGGAAATTTTCTACTTGCCTTCGAACTCGCATCTGGCATGTACCGTGCGCGGCTGGAAACAGCGGATCGTTTTGGCAAGAAAGTCACAGCAGAATTACCGTTCAAGGTGATCGATCCGGATGCCGAACGTTTAGATCTCAAGATTCCGAATTTGTACGCGTCACCGATTACATCGATCGCACCTGGTGAGGAATATCTAGCCGTCTGGGGCAGCGGTTATGAGTCAGCGCGGGCGTTCATTGAAGTGGAGCATCGTGGGAAATTGCTCCAGAGCTTCTGGACGGATCCGGAAAAGACGCAACAGTCGATTCGTCAGCTAGTCAATGAATCGATGCGAGGAGGTTTCACTGTTCGCACAACAATGGTCCGTGAAAATCGAGCGTACATGGAATCGCATTACGTGGATGTACCTTGGACCAACAAACAACTCAATGTGAAGTGGGAGCGGATCGTATCGAAACTTGAACCAGGAACCAAGGAAACTTGGACCGCGATCGTAACTGGGAATGATGCCGAAGCACGCATCGCTGAAATGGTCGCAACACTTTATGACGCATCACTTGACGCCTATCGGGATCACGCATGGCCATCTGGATTCGGCGTTTTTCGTCGTGACGTCTCGAACGTTCATACGCTTTTCGAGAACCAGCCGAAGAACTTGCGGAATATCTATCAAGGTTGGAGAGTGACTCAAAAAGATGGCAGTCTTGTTTATCGGAGCTTTCCGCCAAACATCGTGCAAAACCTAAACGGAAATGACCTTTCGCGACGCTCGCCAGGCTCAGTGGAGTGGTTTGGTTTCGCCTACATGGATGATGGCCTCGGTGTCGAAGCGGCTGCAAATGCCAGTTTCGGTGATGCTGGTGCGGTAGAAAAACAACGCAAACTTCTACTTGGAGAGGAAACTGCAGGTCAGGGATCAAGTCCGAACGGGAATGAATCAATCGATTTGGACAACGTTCCGATTCGCAAGAACCTGAACGAAACAGCATTCTTCTTTCCTCATCTCGTGTCTGCTGAGGACGGGTCCATTCGGATGACGTTCACGATGCCTGAAGCTCTTACTGAATGGAAGTTTCTTGGGTTTGCGCACGATCCGGAATTGCGCTCTGGGTTGCTGACCGGATCCACGATCACAGCCAAAGATCTGATGGTGCAACCGAACCCACCGCGATTCCTTCGCGAGGGTGACATCATCGAGTTCACGGTGAAAGTCACCAATCAATCACCGACACACCAGACCGGCATCGTCCAGTTGAATCTTTGCGATGCACGCACCGGTCAAAGTGTCGATGATGCACTTGGCAATTCGGATAACGAACTCGCCTTCTCGGTCCCGTCCGGAGAATCGCGTTCCTTCGCTTGGCGATTGAATGTTCCCGATGGGATCGGTTATCTAACGTACAAAGCGGTTGGTGCGAGCGGGCGCGTGGCCGATGGTGAAGAAGGCTACCTGCCGGTTCTTTCACGACGCGTCTTGGTCACGGAGTCGATTCAGCTGCCGATACGCGGCGAGCAAGACAAGACGTTTGGTTTTGAGAAGTTGCTGAAGTCAGCTGATTCCAAAACGCTTCAACATCAATCGTTAACGATTCAAATGACATCCAATCCATCTTGGTACGCCGTCATGGCTTTGCCGTACTTGATGGAGTATCCACATGAGTGTGCTGAACAGGTCTTTAATCGTCTATATGCAAACCTTCTTGCAAGGCATATTGCGACAAGCGATCCAAAGATCGAACGCACCTTCGCACAGTGGCGCGGGACGCCGGCGTTGGATAGTCCACTGGAAAAGAACCAAGACATCAAATCAGTGATGTTGGAGGAAACCCCTTGGGTACGTGAAGCAAAAGATGAAAGCCAGGCGCGTCGGAACGTTGGCATTCTGTTCGATCAGAATCGGTTGAACGATGAAACCACACGTGGTTTGCGAAAGCTGAATCAAATGCAAATGGCTGATGGAGCGTGGCCGTGGTTTCCAGGTGGTCGGCCAAACGACTACATCACGCTCTACATTACCACTGGTTTTGGTCGACTGCGTCATTTGGGTGTTAAGGTCGACACCGAGAGTGCTGTCCGTTCGATTTCACGATTGGACGCATGGGCCACGGCCAGATACAAGAGGATCAAACCGGAACATCGTGAAGACAATCACCTCACGACCACGATCGCTCTGTATCTGTACGGTCGCAGCTTCTTCCTGAAGGATCGTCCTGTCAGCTCCGAGCATCAAGAAGCCGTAACCTACTGGCTTGGACAAGCAAAAGAACACTGGCTCAAAGTAGCAAACCGTCAATCTCAAGCCCACTTAGCGATCTCTCTTCGACGCTTTGGAGATCAAGATGCTGCAAAGAGCATCATGCGTTCGATCAAAGAACGAAGCGTTAGCGATGAAGAAATGGGTATGTACTGGCGAGATACAGAGGTGTCATGGTGGTGGTACCGCGCACCCATTGAGACCCAGGCGATGATGATCGAAGCGTTTGACGAGGTTATGGATGATCAACAGGCGGTTGAAGAATGCAAAGTCTGGATGTTAAAGCAAAAGCAAACGCAGGATTGGAGAACGACGAAAGCGACCGCCGACGCGGTCTACGCATTGCTTTTACGAGGATCCGACTTGTTGGCTTCAAATCAGCTAGTGGAAGTCTCGATGGCTGGCGAGATTGTGGATCCCGTGGACGTGGAGGCAGGTACCGGATACTACCAACAACGCTTTGTAGCTGGCGAGATCGTGCCGGAGCTCGGTAGTATCCGCGTGAAGAAAGTCGATGAAGGCGTGGCTTGGGGCGGTGTCCATTGGCAGTATCTCGAGGACATCAGCAAGATCTCACCGCATGAAGGTAACCCGCTTGAGTTGACTAAACAGCTGTATGTCAAACAGTACACCGACAAAGGACCTCTGTTAGAACGCGTTGACGGACCCATCAAAGTCGGAGATGAATTGGTCGTAAGGATTGTCTTACGCAGTGATCGAGACATGGAGTACTTGCATCTGAAGGACCATCGAGGCAGCGGCACGGAGCCCGTCAATGTTCTGTCGCAATACAAGTTTCAGGATGGTTTGGCATATTACGAATCGACGCGCGATACAGCGAGTCACTTTTTCATCGACTATCTGCCAAAGGGTACGTATGTCTTCGAGTACGCTACACGCGTGCAACTAAAAGGGGAGTACCAGACGGGGATGGCGAGCATTGAGTGCATGTATGCACCCGAGTTCAACAGCCATTCGGAGAGCTTGCCGATCGTTGTTCAATAGCTGATTGTCAGTGAGTTTGGATCGTTCGTCCAATACACCGTCGAAGTGATCCGGCCGGCACGCAGAGCGTGTCGGCGTACGACTCACAATGAGCGGTGTGCGTATTCCGTGCGGCAATTGGTTCTCGCATTAAAAATGCGGGTCTGATTCGATCGTGATCCCCCAAACTGAGGTAAAGCTTCTAAACTATGGATCCACGAATTGAATGAAGTTTAGAGACGACTAGCAGCGAACCGTTCTCGCGCTTGATCGTCAAGCAGGAGCCCTACTTTGAGTCACAACGTTTCGACGGGTGACCGGCTTGGACCGTATGAGATCCTTGATGTTCTCGGGTCCGGTACGGCCGGTTCTGTTTACAAGGTGAGAAATGTTGATACCGGCGATGTTGTCGCATTAAAGACGCTCACATCGGACACGGTGGTCGATGAAGAGATCCACGCTCGATTCATTAGAGAAATTGGCGTCGCCCAAAAACTAAACAACGAATACATCGTCCAGTATTTTGATTGTGGTGTTGAAGAAGACATCCTCTACTACGCAATGGAACTTGTCCCCTGGGGATCGTTAGCGGATGTCTTGGCATCTCGAAGGCAATTGCCGTGGCGTGAGGCAGTCGAGTGCGGCATGCACCTGTGCCGAGGCTTGGATTATCTGCATGGTAAGAACATTATTCACCGAGACCTCAAGCCGGCGAATCTTTTTCTGTCGGATGATGGTCGATTGAAAATTGGTGACTTTGGATTGGCGCGCGATTTGGGCGAAACACGTCTGACATGGGAAGGCAAGACTGTTGGAACGGCCAAGTATTTTTCGCCAGAGCAGGCACGGGGCGAGGAAGATCTGGATGGACGCGCCGATCTCTACTCACTTGGTTGCATTCTTTTCGAGATGATTGCGGGACGGCCTCCGTTTAAAGATACCGATGGCTACAACTACGTCGAATACTTCGAAATGATGGAGAAGCACATCAAGCAAGCGCCGCCTCGGCTTGCTGATGTTGTCGGCGGAGTACCCGAGGACTTGGATGAAGTGGTCAATTTGCTGTTGGCGAAGGATCGCGAGGACCGACCCGCCTCGGCGAAGAAACTTACGATAGACCTCGAGCGAATCCTTGATGGACAAGCCATCGAGCGACTTCACTCGGATTCTGATTCTGGAGACGATGATCCCAGTCTGACCGAACGATTGCGTGCGATGAGTGAACCACAGACGCCGGTAAGTTGGGCTCGGTTGGGCATCCTCGGGGCCGCGATCGTTGTCATGATTGTGATCGCGAAGGTGACCGGTGCAATTTAGACGCCGGTAGCGGCGCCCCCAAACATGAACGAGATCTCTCGATCAAGTTAACTGCAGCATTGGAAGCAAACGATAGACGAGTGCCGCCAGTATCGCGCCCACGATTGGTCCCGCGACAGGCACCCAACTGTAAGTCCAGTCACTATCACGCTTGCCACGAATCGGAAGTAGGGCGTGAACGATGCGTGGAGCTAAGTCACGAGCTGGATTGATCGCATAACCGGTCGTGCCTCCCAACGACAATCCAATCGCAAACACGAGCAGACCAACAGGCAACAATCCAATCGACCCTAACCCCATCACAGGATCAGAACCAGAAGGGGCGTCTCCTTGAACGAGTGAGGGATCGACCATGAGGAAGATTGGTAAGATCAGTGCGAACGTTCCAATCATTTCGCAAAAGAAGTTGTGTGGCAGCGACCGGATACTCGGAGACGTGCAGAAACAGCCCATGATCGCATCTGGGTCTTTCGTGACTCGAAAGTGCTGAAGATAAAAGAGGTAGACGAGGACCGCAGCAACCGTGGCACCGAGCGTCTGCGCTACGATGTAGCCACCTGCTGAAACGAGATCCAGCTCACCGGAAACGGTCATCGCGACGGTGACGGCTGGGTTGATGTGGGCACCGCTAAAATCCTTGCAACAAAATGCGCCAATAAAGACCGCTAGTCCCCATCCGGCTGCGATCACCAACCAGCCAGAATCGTGGCCCTTGGTGCGCGCCAGCAGGACGTTTGCGTTGACTCCGTTGCCAAACAAAATCAACACGAATGTCCCCAAGAATTCAGCGACAAAAGGATGCATCGTTGTTACCTCAAGTTGTTCGTCAGTGCAGTGATTCTGGGGGCAAAAAGTGCTGTGCGATGTCCGCAAACCTCGACAATTGATCTCGTTGCCAGTCTTCGTTGTATCCTAATTCTTGCGCCATCAACGAGGCGACATCTGGTGCAATCGATAATGCTGCACGCGCGTCCAAGATGATCGATCGAGTTCTTCGGGAAAGAACATCATCAAGCGTTCTAGCCATCTCTTGTCGGACGGCCCAGATGATATCGGATTTTCGGATCGGCAGCGCGGGAGACAGCAAATCGGCCAACCCAGAATCCTTCGACTCAAGTTGATGAATCTGGTCAAGATCACTTCCGTAGTAGGATCGAGGATCCTTCAGGTCCACACTTTTCTTTCCACGTACGTTCAGTGTTTCTGTTTGACACTCTCCGGCTTTGAACGAACTCGAGCGTTCTAGAACGTGATCCACGCAATCCTGTGCCATCTTCCGAACCGTCGTCCATTTTCCGCCGGTGATGGTGACGAGACCGTTTTTTGAATCGACAATCACATGGTCACGAGACAGTGAGGCCGTTTTGGATGCACCATTACCCTTGACGAGCGGCCGGATACCCGTGAACACACTCAAGATGTCCTCGAGTATAGGTGCTGGTGTTAAATACTCTGATGCTGTTTCCAACAGAAAGCGAATCTCATCATCTGTCGCGGAAGGCTCAAGCGTCGCGTGTTCAATAGGCGTATCGGTTGTCCCGACAATGGCACGATCATGCCATGGGACAACAAAAATGACACGTCCGTCGGAGGTCTTCGGCACAATCATCGCAGTGTCGCCTGGTAAAAACCTGCGAGGTAACACCAAGTGCACGCCCTGGCTTGGCGCGATCATCGCGTCCGCTTTGGAATCGTCCATTCGACGTACTTCGTCACAGAAGGGACCGGCGGCGTTGACCACGGAGCGTGCTGCGATATGCAAAGTCTCGAGTGATTCCTGATCAACTGCGATGACTCCCGAAATGCGAGATTGTTCGTCGTGCAGAAAGCCTTCAACAGAAACGTAATTCAAAACGCAAGCATCGTTTTCTGCGGCGGTCTGCAACATGTTGATGATCAGTCTCGAATCGTCAAATTGCCCGTCGTGATAAATGACTCCACCGCGAGCGGTTTTTGGACAGAGCGTGGGGACGAGTTCAATCGCGCGTTTGGCCGAGACGGTCCGGGATCGACCGAAACTGCGTCTGACAGCCAGCGCGTCATAGACTTTGAGCCCCATTCCGTAAAAGATCTTTTGCCATGCGTTGCGACAGGGAATCAGGAACGCAATGTCATGAACGAGGTGGGGAGCGTTTTGGCGTAGGATCGCTCTCTCTTTTAATGCGTCGCGAACAAGGGAGACGTTTCCTTGTCGCAGATACCGCACGCCTCCATGTACCAACTTTGTACTGCGGCTCGACGTCCCTTTGCCAAAATCAGACTTCTCCAGAAGCAGCACGTCGAGGTTTCGCGTTGCTGCATCGAGCGCGATTCCGGCTCCGGTTGCACCGCCACCGATGACCACCAAATCCCACGGTTCCTTTCGCTCGCGGATTCGCTGTTCTTGGAACTGTCGGTCCATGCACTCATTGTTCACGAATCGGTTTCCCAATCCTGCGCCCGTTCCAGGGCTTTCACCCAGCGACGCCGTCGACTGATGACTTCGTCCTCACTCATAGTGGGTTCAAAGACACGATCGGTTTGCCAGATACTCGAGATCTCTGAGGTGTCTTTCCAAAATCCTGTGGCCAGTCCCGCTAGGTAGGCAGCGCCCATTGCGGTGGTTTCCACAATCTTTGGTCGCACGACGGGAGCCATCATGATGTCGGCTTGGAATTGCATGAGTAGATTGTTCGCTGAAGCTCCCCCGTCGACGCGTAATTCTTGAATCGGGATGCCTGCGTCCTGTTTCATGGCGTCCAAAACGTCTGCGACTTGGAACGCAATCCCTTCCAACGTAGCTCGAGCGATGTGACCGCGATTGGTTCCCCGCGTGAGGCCGACAATGGTTCCTCGAGCGTACGAATCCCAACGTGGTGCTCCCAATCCCGCGAATGCAGGAACCATGTAGACGCCGTCGTTGTCCGGGACACTCGCCGCTAAAGACTCGATCTCGGCTGATGATTGGATCAGGCCCAACTCGTCACGCAACCACTGGACGGCAGCCCCCCCAATGAAGACGCTTCCTTCCAATGCAAATTGCTGTTCTTCATTGATGGAGCATGCGGACGTTGTCAGCAGTCGATTCTTCGAACGCATTGGTTGCGACCCTGCATTCATCAGCACAAAACAGCCTGTGCCATAAGTGTTCTTTGCCATGCCGTGTTCTGTGCAGTTCTGACCGAAAAGAGCTGCCTGCTGATCGCCAGCGACGCCTCCAATGGGGATGGACGCGCCAAATAGTTCTTTCGCCGTTTCGCCATACAGAGTGCTTGACGTTTGGATTTGCGGCAGGATGGAGCTCGGGACGTTTAGTAACTCCAATAGCTTCTCGTCCCAGGCACCCGTTTCCAAATTCATCAACATTGTGCGTGAGGCGTTCGTGACATCCGTCGCATGCACCTGGCCACGCGTGAGTTGCCAAATGAGCCAGGTATCGATCGTGCCGAATGCCAACTCACCACGATCGGCTTTCTCCCTCGCTCCGGGAACATTGTCTAACAACCAATTGATTTTGGTCCCTGAAAAGTAGGCATCGATCAATAGGCCTGTCGTCTGCGACACATAGGATTCCTGCCCGGCCTCTTTCAATGAATCGCAAAACGGTGCCGTCCGGCGATCTTGCCACACGATGGCCGGATGGATTGGTTGTCCGGTTGCGCGATCCCAGATCACCGTTGTCTCGCGCTGATTGGTGATCCCTATGGCCGCAATGTCACTCGATGAGAGATTACACGTTGCCATGACTTCACGGGCGACATCCAATTGCGATAGCCAGATTTCATTGGCATCATGTTCAACCCAACCGGCTTTGGGATAATGTTGGGTGAACTCCTTTTGAGCTGTGCCGACCACCACACCGGAATGATCAAAGACGATCGCGCGCGAACTCGTTGTACCTTGATCAAATGCGAGAATAACACTCATCGAAACTGTCAGTTGGAGAGGAGATAGCTTGTGAGTCGTTCAGTTTACGTTCTCCGGTTGGTCAAATGTGTCGCGACATGATTGAGCTCGATCCAAAGCAGATGCTTCAATCGGATTGTGATTGGCAGGTCGCATTGAACCGTTTGCATCTGATCAATGCGCGCATCTGCCTCGTTGTGACCGGAGGTGGTAGCGGCGCGATTGGAAAGTGTTTTGGTCGACCTGGGGCGTCTAAGCATCTGATCGAAGCGGTCGTGCCCTATTCGCGTCTTTCCGCAATCGACTACCTTGGACGTGATCCAGAGATTCCCAGCGTATGCGAAACGATGGCAGCCGAGTTTGCAGTGGTTGCAAAGCGACGTGCCGAGCGTCTCGCAGATGACGGTGTGGGCGTTCCGCTGGGCATCGCATTGACGGCGGCTTTACCGACCAAACCTCCTCGTAATCAGCAGGAAGCAATTTTCGTTGCCAGGTGTCTGAAGGATGAGACCCAACTTTGGTCCGCGAAGTTACCACAAGGCCATTTCGACCGCGCCGCGGGTGAACAAATCGCAGAAGCGATGATATGGGAAGCTTTGGTCTCTGGTGGTAATGAATCGCAGCGCCCGTGAAGCGGGAATTAGCGCGGATCCATTGCTAAGGTCCGGTTCCGATAACGGCAGCCAGTTGCTCGTAGGTCCGCTTGCTATCCAGTTTGTTGCCTCGGTTGTCGAGTGCGATCTGGTATAGATGCTGGCCGCATTCGGTGGGGTAGTGGCCTGTGACGCAAGCTTGGCAGAGGTGATTGGCAGGTTTTCCAATTGCTCGGGAGATGGCTTCCACAGGAAGGTACCGCAATGAGTCGGCACCCAGGTCATCCGCTAGCCGCTGTTGTGCGTCGTCAGTGAGCAATCCTTCATGGGTAAAATACTTCGGCGCGATCAACTGATCGATCGTGCTCATGTCGATGCCATAGAAGCAAGGCGCGATAATGGGTGGGCACGCGACTCGGACGTGAATTTCCTTGGCGCCACCGACGTCTCGAATCCGATCGAGTAAGACGTTCATGGTCGTGCTTCGGACGATTGAGTCTTCGACCAAAATGACCGTTTTGTCTTTTAGGACATCACGTAACGGTGTGTACTTTGTGGCAGCTTTGGCTTTTCGGGCACGTCCGGCTTCGATAAATGTTCGCCCCGCATATCGATTGCGAATCAATCCTTCCCGTGAAGGAATGGATAACTCGAAAGCCATCGAGTCAGCGGCAGCTTTGCTGGTGTCTGGCACGGGGACGATAATGGTGTTTTCGGGATTCAAGTCGACTCGGTTGAATTCCCTTTCCGCGCGAGCCAATTCCTCGCCCAGCTTCGTACGACTCAGATAGACGCTGCGTTCGTCCATCGTGCTGGCAACGTTGGCAAAGTAGATCCACTCGAAAAAACAATGCGCGGGGTTCGTTTCCGGAGCAAATCGCTCCATCCGAAAACCCGTTTCCGGACTGATGATGATCGCGTTACCCGGCGGAAGCGATTTGATCTGATCGTTGTCGAATCCAAGGTTCAACAACGCAACACTTTCACTTGCAGCGGCGAACAACGGTCCCTCATTGACGTAGCACATCGGTTTCATCCCCAGAGGGTCGCGTGCAACGATCATCTCCCCTTCGGCCGTGAGAAGCGCAAGACTGTATGCACCGTCAAACTCCTTGGTCGACTCGCGAAGCACATCGATCCAATCAAGACGATGGGGCGACTGACTGAGAATCCGGGCAAATTCGTGAAGGATGATTTCCGTGTCGGTGTCCAACGCGAGATGATGGTCACCATCAGCTAATAGTCGTTCTTTCAGAATTCCGTAATTGGAAAGCTGGCCATTGAAGCAAAAGCTAAACCACTTTCGTTTGTGAATATGGTTTCGATCAAATGGTTGTGCATAGGATCGATCATCCTGGCCGCAAGTCGCATAACGCACATGTCCGATGGCGGCGCGACCCGCATAGTGTCGCATGAGGGCTTCGGCTTTGGCCCGATGATTCAATCGGAAGACCTCGGTGACCGTGCCGACATCCTTGCGCGTTTTTAGCAATGCCGGTCGATCGGGATCAAACGTGGTCATGCCCGCAGCTAATTGACCACGATTCTGGATGTCCAAAAGCATTCTCGGCAACAACTGTGAGATGTGCCGTGGTCCGTCAGAAGTGCAGATCGGACTTCGCCCGCGTCCGGACAGGTGGTAAATCGCAGCCACACCACATTCGTGATGTATTTCGCTCATAACGCGAGGTTTCCCTATGTCTTGTCGGGTCCAGGGCTGTCATCGAAGGGAACGGGGAGCTAGTCGACGACAAGCTGAGTTTTACAGGCCGCTTCCAGACTAGTCGAGACGGCAGTCCTCCGCACAAAATCCGCCGATTGTCTGTGTCACCCATTTCAGTGTAGCGGAGCGGAAAATAGGCGTCTCGGCAACGTTTTGACACGAGAATCCTATCGATGACACCCGCTAGATCTTGGCGAATTGACTCGATGTGGAACGACGCAGAACATTGCCAAAATCTCAATGGCTCCCGCTTTTCAGATTCGGTGCCGCAGATCTCTATGCATCTGCCGTTCCGATGAATTGGCTTTCGCTATTCAACGGGTGCCCGAGATGCCGTGGATTGATGGATGAGGCTAACGAAATCGTCGTTTGAGCCGAATTGGTCGAGTTTGCACGTCAGGCTCTGAATCGCGTCAGCCGACGACATCGACAACAAAGACCGTTTCAACAATTTTGCAGCTGAATGAGTTGTGGGGTCCTGCAGCCCTTCGGAGCGACGGGTCGCGGACTGACGGAGATCGAGAGCGGGCCAGATGTTCGAATCCGCCAGATCCTGATCCAAAACGATATCAGTGTTCCCCGTGCCTTTGAACTCTCGAAAGATCACTTCGTCCATTCGATTGTTCGTCCCGATGAGTACGGTCGCAATGATGGTGAGCGATCCCTCGAATTCCTTGAAGGCACGCGCCGACGCAAAGAGCTTGCGAGGCTGTTGCATGGCGTCGATTCGCAAACCGCCAGGTCCCATCATGTTGGATGGGCCAGGCAGTTTGTTGTACGCACGAGTCATACGGGTTAGGGAATCAACCAACAGAACGACGTCATGACCTTGTTCCACGAGTCGATGGCAGCGGTCGAGGGCGATGCGAGATTGCCGAACGTGATTAGCGATTTCGCTGTCCAGACTGCTGGCAAAAATCTCAATCGATAACTCGTCTTGAAAATCGGTAATCTCTTCGGGTCGTTCATCGACCAGTAAGGCGATGGTCTTCGCTTCTGGATGGTTGCTTGTGATGCTATGTCCGATCTGCTGTAACAGGGAGGTTTTCCCAGCGCGTGGTGGGGCTGCGATCAACGCACGTTGTCCGAAACCAATCGGGCATAACAGATCCAGCATCCGCATCGAGGTTGGTGCACCGGGATACTCAAGATGTAACCTACGCGTGGGATTCGTTGGAATCAGACGGTCGAGCGAACTTGCGCGCACATATTTATCTACCGGTCGTTCATCGATTTGCGTTACCGAGACCATTCGACCGTCCTGTGCAGTACCGACGATGTAGCTTCCCTGCCGTAGATCATGTCGTCGGGCAACGGACTGAGAAACGAATGGATCACTCTCCGTTTTCTCGTAGCCTCAGTCCCGTTGGCGAAGAAAGCCATATCCTTTCGCATGCATTTCCAAAATACCGTGCTGTTCAGTGAATTCGGATTTGCCGCCGCTGAATTCGGTTTTGTCACCGCTTCGAGTTGATCTGCGGTGGTTGCGGGCGGAACGATTGAATTGCTGTTTGGGCGTTTTGCTCATAGGGTCATCTCAATATGAGGGGGTTTCGGATCTTCGCGAGATTCGCGAATTGGGTAGCCAGAGTGGCAAGAAGGTCGATCGTGATGAACGGAGGCCGTCGTCCATTCACACATTCAATCTGAATGGGTGAACACCACGAAGCGGTGGAAGTCTGCTTATCGTGCGAAAACAGGTTTTTGTGTCTGTTCGATCAGACTTCGCTGTTAGGTGAGAGTCTGATTTTGCTAAATGGGTTCGCCTTAATCGTGTCAACTGTTAAAAACAGGCGTCAAGCGAGTCCTTTTGGTGTACGGTTGGAATGACTGTTGTCCTCAACCTTGTAACAAACGTCGATTCGGGGATGAGTATGACATTGATTTTCCTTGGGAATCCCTGATTGAAAGATGGCGGTGACTTCTTCTCCATCACAAGCGAGACGCGCGGCAATCGAGCATGCCCGAAGCGTCGTGGTGAAAGTGGGAACTCGTGTTGTTACCACTTCCGATGGCCAGTTGGACCGGGGCCGAATCGAACGGTTATCGTCGCAGCTTGCACGCATTGCTGATACAGATCGCCAAACACTCATGGTGAGTAGCGGTGCAGTCGGAGCCGGATTGGGGAAGCTGGGATTGGACCAGCGCCCTAGCGGGTTGGCTCAACTGCAGGCGATTGCGGCAGTGGGACAAACGGATCTGATTCAGGCGTACGAAACGGCGCTCGCCCGCCATGGACGACATGCGGCTCAGGTGTTGTTGACTGCCGCAGATCTCCGACGCAGAAGCGCCTATTTGCATGTTCGAAACGCGATCAACCAGATTCACGCGATGGGAGCCATCGCGATTGTCAACGAGAATGACTCCGTTGCCGTTTCCGAATTGATGACAACCTTTGGAGACAACGATCGATTGGCTGCCCAAGTCGCTGGCCTATTGAATGATACGCTACTAATCATCTTGTCTGATGTTGATGGTTTGTATGACGGACCACCGGGAGATCCGTCGAGTCAACGAATATCTGTCGTCCAAACCATTGACGAGCGTGTGTTGTCGTACGCGCAAGACCACACATCGTCGCAAAGCAAAGGTGGAATGGCGAGCAAACTGGAAGCGGCGCAAGTGGCAACATCGCATGGTCAACCCACGATCATCGCGGGAGGTCGTGACGACGCAATCTTGGATAAGATCTTTTCAGAGATGGACGTTGGCACTCTCTTTCTTCCAAGTGAAAAGAGCATTCGGGGACGACGACGTTGGATCGGCTCCGCTGCGCGGGTTGCAGGTAGTTTGATGCTTGACGCCGGCGCAACGAAAGCGGTTTGTCGCAATGGCAGCAGCCTCTTAGCGATCGGTATTACTCAAGTAAATGGATCATTTCAGCGCGGCAGTGTCGTATCGTTGCATGCCCCCGACGGGCAGGAAGTTGCCCGTGGGCTATGTAATTATCCCTCCAGTGAAGTCGAGAAGATTCTGGGTCAGTCAAGCGAGCAGATCAGTTTGATACTCGGTCATCGACCGTATGAATGTGTTGTTCATCGAGACAATCTCGTACGAACCGGCCCAGAAGCTTAGTCGTGCGACTACCGATTGTTACTGACGTCGTAACGTGGTACGTCTAAATTTTCGGTCCGAGATAACGCGTTCGCCTTGGTGGGCGCGTTCCGCGTCCGTACCAGATCTGCAATTGTTGTTGGCTTTCAGTATCAAACCAATGAGCGGGAATCGCGAAGAGTATTTGTCGACCCGAATCGCGAACGATCAACCCTGCTTCCGTCCAGCGAAAGTGCTGCAGCGATTCACCGTAGTACGAAAAAGCGATGTAATGGCTTGCTATGGAAACTGCTTCTTTCGCTATGCAGACTGAATACGAACCGACGCCGACGTGCCGCCACGTCTTCGACCACTTCGAACAGCCAACAATAAGCAGCCCAGCACCCATGACGGCTGCCAGCACGACTAGTCCGGGCGAACTATCCATCCATAGGACTTGAATCAAAGCGGCGGCGATCGCGAGCGTCCCTCCAAGTCCCATCACGCGTGCTGTCCACATCCACTGTTTCCAAATCGAGAGTGACTTCAGGTCGTTTCCGCGAAGGATTCCTTCAGCGCAAATGGTCTTTGATTCACCAACGAGTTGATCCAACAGATCTGGTCGCGAGATGAGCTGATGCGATGCATTGATCAGCCAGTGTTTCTTAATGTCGCCACCGATGATCGGCAGGCTCGAATGGAATCCGGGCGGCATAATCGTTGCGTAGGAATTCGTGACGTCACACTGGGGGCAACTTCGTACCGATGAAGCAAAACTAACGTCCTTTCCGCGAACGACAACAATTCCATTGTCAACTTTTCCCTGAACGGGTCCGGCGAGACCTGCATACTTGCGGTGAAACGACTCACCGTTACGAAAGGTGAGATTCGAAAACCAACTCACACTGAGCAAAACCCAAATGGGTGTTAGCAAACAGAATAGCCCGGCATACGGATTGCCCGATGCCAAGAATAGCGAGACGACCCACAACAAACAAAAAGCGGCGTATGCGACGTCCAGCATCCGGTGCCAGTGTCTTTTGCGTCGCTGTCGTAATCCAATGGGTGACCAATCGGATTGAAACTCAATCCCAATTCGCTTGAGTTGACTGACGCCAGAGAAATCGGTCGTTGTATCGACGGGAGTTTCGTATGGGTTGGTCATCTGTTACCGATGTGGGGCAGTTTCGATCAGGCCTTCTGACACACCACAGGTTTTCGACGTCGTGGATAGAGTCGCCGACACATCTCACAAATCGTTCCGTCACAACCGCGAGCTGTGCAAAACTCTCGTCCGTAAAAGATGATCTGCAAATGCAATTTGTTCCAGCAATCCTTGGGAAACAGACGCTTCAAATCTGCCTCGGTATTCGCCACACTCTTTCCGTTGCTCAACCCCCAACGCTGAGCGAGACGATGGATGTGGGTATCGACGGGAAAGGCCGGCACCCCAAACGCTTGAGCCATGACGACACTCGCGGTCTTGTGTCCAACTCCCGGTAGGGCTTCAAGTGCTTCGAAACTGGCCGGGACCTGTCCGTCATGATGGTCAATAATTTGGGCTGACAGGGAAGCAAGGTTCTTCGCTTTCTGAGTCGATAGACCTAGTGGCCGAATGATCGCCAAGATTCTCTCTGCTCCGAGTTGACGCATCGCGGTCGGATCGGGAGCCGCATCGAATAACTCAGGCGTGATTTCATTGACCTTTTTATCCGTGCACTGCGCGCTTAGTAAAACGGCAACTAACAGAGTAAACTCGTCACGATGATCCAATGGGATAGGAGGATCGGGATAGAGCTCGTTGAGTCGATGAAGAATAACGTCGGCGCGTTCCTGTTTACGCACGAAGTAAGTCCCTTTTTGAATATCTCTGTTCGTTTAACGCAGTTTTTACTGACCATCCGCCACATTCATTTGACTCATCCGAAATGCCAAACGTTTCCGTCAGCATACCGACTCTCGCCCGATTGTGCGTCCTTGCGGTTTCATCGATTGCCAGTCCATTGGCGATTGGAGCCACTACGATGACAATCGTTCGAGCAAATGACATGGAATGGAAATCGGTCGGAGACGAGTTTCATCTGGTCACGACGGGCAACGATCCATACGTCATTTGGCAGCTTGATTCTGGTCGCTTAGATCCCAGCCATCGAGTGCTTGCGTTTGAGTACTTCGCCGTCGAGCAAGTAGACGGATTCTCCGTCTTTCTCGGGCCGCCAATTACCGAGCAGAACCATTTTGATCTACCCGAGTTGGTACAAGCCGAGGGATGGCAGTCGTATGCGGCCGACCTGATCACCGCATCGGGCAAGTCACTCAGTAAGGACACCCACCTATTACGACTGGATTTCGGGATGCGTCCGGAAGTTCGTTTGCGTTTGCGCGGTATCGAATTGCGCCATCAAACGGACGAAGAACGACAACGCGCTGAGCAAGCGGAATCGATGCGCCGTGAGAAGATGCGTCAGCATCAGTTCATTCGCACGTATCTCACGAAGAAATATGGCACAACCATTGATCGAATCGAAGTTCGTTCAAACACCCTCTTAATCTCTGCCGAATGTGACCGCGACGTACGGCTGGTTGAGTTCGCGCCGTCTGCATCGATTGCTTCAGCGGGGACACCGACGAGTGAAGAGTTAGTTAGAAACGAAACTCGTATCGAATTTAGGGTGCCACGATACGTGGATGGACGCGACCGTCTGCACAGTGGGTGGAGAATGGCGACGTTGGAATCGTCGGTCGATCAACCGGAGTTTGTTACCGCTCGTCACTTCCCGACAGATGTTCCGTTAGCCGATCCTGATCTGCCTCTCCCGCATCGACCGTTCCCGAAATCACAAAAAGGCTTGGGCGGCATCATGATGAGCGGTCCCGTCGAAGAGTTAGTTGAGCTCGGAGTACATGCGATCACTGTGAACCTCGTCTTGAATCGTTTTGTGACGCCGCAGGGTGGGGCAGGGCGAGATCGAATTGATGATGGAACAGGAGCTGCCATTTACTTCAACCCAGCTGCGTTCGATCACTACGATCGGATCATGGAATTCGCACGACGGCATGAGCTAGTTGTTTCCGCGATTGTGCTGATCCCACGGAGCAAGAGTCCCAAGTCGCGTTCTATTTTGGTGCACCCTGAGGCGGACGGCGGAATCTATGCCATGCCAGATCTGACTTCTCCAGCGTCAACGAGTGTCTACCTCGAAGTGCTCAGTCGGATTGCCCGCCGCTATCGCGATCCATCTCGGTCACCGGGAGGGATTACGCATTGGATCGCCCACAATGAAATCGATTTTCATACGATCTGGACGAACATGGGAAAACAACCTCGTTCAATTGTGACGGAAACTTACTACCGATCGATGCGAATGATCGGCACGGTAGCGAAGCGACACAATCCACATGCCACCGTATTCGCTTCGTTAACGCATCACTGGAACGTCCCGGATGACGATTCATGGCAAAGGCTCTCGCCCAGGGAACTTCTGAATTCGATCCAGCAATACAGTCGATTGGAAGGAGATTTTGATTGGGGCGTTGCCTACCATCCTTATCCCCAAAGCCTGTTTGCAACGGTTGCCTGGAGCGATCGAAACGTGAGCGATCGTTTTGATACTCCACTGATCACGATTCAGAATCTGCAGGTGCTCGGTCGGTTCCTGCAGCAACCCAGGATGTTAAATGCCGTCGGTGAAATGCGAACCGTGCTACTGAGCGAGCAAGGATTTCATTCGGCCGATTACGGTGAGCCGTCTCAACAGTTTCAATCTCAGTCACTCTCGTATGCCATGCAACGCTTGAAAACGATGCCATGGATTGAGTCATTTCATTATCACCGCTGGATCGATCATCCAGATGAAGGGGGATTGAAACTTGGTTTGCGGACGCTCCCGACCGCCGAGAATCCGTTTGGGAAACGAAAGAAGTCCTGGTACGTCTATCAAGCGATCAAATAGTGCGCCGGTTTAATTACATGGCTCAATTCCATCAAACAACGTGATCGGTTGATGACCCTTGATGGACTTTATTCGCTAAGCGCACCTACCAATCCTGCCAGCTGGACTCTTGCTGGTGACTTTCTAAACAGCGCGTCATGAATCGCACCCCATCTCGACCGTCCCAAACGGTTGGATAGAGCGATTTTCGAGAATCGAATGACTGGCCCTCATTTGCCAGTCTCATATCGGCGAACGCATTGCGATAGACATTTGCAAACGCTTCGAAGAATGCTTCGGGATGCCCTCCTGGCAGACGACAGGCAGCAATTGCATCGCTAGACGCGTAGTCAGCATTGGGGTCACGTTCGTAGATTCGCGTTGCGTTCCCCAAGGACCTTACGAACAACTGGTTAGGTTCTTCTTGACGCCATGTCAGTGCTGCCTTTGTTCCGTCTATCTCGATCGCAAGATCGTTGAGCCGTCCATGGGTGACCTGACTCCAAGTCACCAACCCGGTTGCTCCACCGGCGAAGCGTATCATCGCGTGGCCGTAGTCATCCAGTTCGTGATGGGGTGAATAGGAGTTCATTCGGCTAAGCAACGTTTCCGGTTCAAGTCCCGTCACGAATGAGGCCAAATGGAAAGCGTGCGTTCCAACATCCCCCAAAGATCCGCCAGGCCCGTTTTTGGCCGGGTCGGATTTCCAAGCTCCACGATCTGGCGTGCTTGCCGGGTCCATGCCGTGCATCCAGCCTTGAACATACGTAGCTCGTACGGCGATGATGTCGCCCAATTCCCCCGCGGCAACCATCTCACGAGCCTGTCGCATCAAGGGGTAGCCCGAATAATTGTGAGTCAGTGCGAAGACGCGACCGGTTTGTTCCACCGTGCTAACCATCTCGTTAGCATCGTTGAGGTTGGTCGTCATCGGTTTATCACAGACGACGTGAAAACCAGCCTTCATCGCGGCAACAGCAATCTCGCAGTGCGTATGATTCGGTGTGGCAATGGAAACAAAATCGACTTGATCGTCTTTACCGCGTTGTTGCTCAGCGGCAATTAGATTCTCGAAAGACCCGTAGGTACGGTCCGCCACGATTCCGAACGCCTCGCCAGCAGTCCTTGCCCGCTCCGGATTGGAAGAAAGCGCTCCGGCAACCAGTTCTGCTTGCCGGTCGAGTGTTGCAGCTGTGACATGAACCTTGCCAATGAATCCCGCGCCACCTCCACCGATCAATCCCATTTGTAGTCGTTTCAAATCTGTCTCCCGTAGGTGTCACGCGCTAGAATAGGGCGTCTCGATGTGCTCGCGGAAGCATACCAGGATGTCGCTGCGAGCGTGACAGCCTATCGACTGATTTCGCTGTCAAACTGTGACACAAACACGATTGGTCCAAGACCTTACCAGAGTCTGCTATCCAATAATTGGATCGACAACGTGCCCATGAACATCAGTGAGCCTGCGATCAATGCCGTTGTGGCGAACGGTTAATCGTTCATGGTTGATTCCGAGTAAGTGAAGAATCGTTGCGTGAATGTCATACACCTGAGTCGGATGCTCACGATCTAATGGCTTGTAGCCCCATTCATCGGACGGTCCGTAGCTCACACCGGGACGGATACCACCACCGCACAACCAATTCGTGAAGACATAGGGATTGTGATCGCGTCCCCTGCTTCCTTGAGTGCTTGGCATTCGGCCAAACTCGGTGGTCCATAAGACGATGGTGTCTTTCAGTAAACCTCGCTGCTTTAAATCTTGAATCAATGCCGCCGTGCCGACGGCCATCCCTCTTGCTAGCGGTCCGTGATCACGTTGGATATCTTCGTGCGAGTCCCAGTTTCGTCTCGGAAAACTATTGTCGTTCCCCGACCAGATTTGCACAAAACGGACGCCTCGTTCGATTAACCGTCGCGCAATCAAGCACTTGCGACCGAAATACTCAGCCTCTTCTTCCGCATTGATTTTGTTCGGATACGTGCGACCAGCACGATCGAGGCCATACATTTTTAGGACATGGTCGGGCTCACCGGATAAGTCCAGCGCATCTGGTGCGCTCAATTGCATCTTTGCCGCCAGTTCATAAGAACGAATGCGCGACTCCAGCCGTGTGTCACTGGATCGTTGCATTTGGTGCTGACGGTTGAGTGATTCCAGCAGTTTCAGTCCATCCCGATCTGCTTCGCGAGTGACCAATCCGGAAGCTGGTAACAGATCCTCAATGGGGTTTTTACGCTGAGGAAAAATCGCCGTCCCTTGGCTGCTGGCTGGTAGAAAAGCCGAGCCCCAGTTTTTGGGTCCGTTACTGGCGTAACCACGGTGGTCTGGCAAAACAACGAACGTAGGCAAATCTTCATTAATCGCACCGAGCGCGTAGCTGATCCAGGCACCCATGCCTGGAAATCCGGGCCGTTGAAATCCTGTCGCCTGCAAATACGTCGCTTGGGAGTGAACGCCCGTCTTACCAACCATGTTGTGCACGAACGCCATGTCATCCACACACGAGCCAAGTGGTTCGACGACTTCCGAGATGAGCTTGCCGGTCTCACCGTGGTGGGAAAACTTGAATGGCGATTTCATCCATGGTCCGAGCCCGTTTTGAAACGCTTCGACCGGTTCACCGAAATCCGATGGCTCACCATGACGTTTTTCCAACTGTGGTTTGTGATCCCACAGATCCAAGTGACTCGCAGCACCTCCCATGAACAGCTGGATCACTCGCTGGGCTTTCGGTGGATGATGTAATACGGTTACTTCGCCCGAAGATTCTGACGCGGGTGTGTCTCTTTGCAGCATCATTGCCAAGGCGAGGTTGCCAAACGTTGCTGTCGCGAACGATCGTCGATCTAAGGGATTCATGACACGGATAATCAATCGATAAAGATGAATTCGCTGAGGTTGAAGAGCAATCGACACAGATTGGCCAGGCCGTGACGTTCGGCGTAGCGACTTAATTGCTCAAGCTCACTGTCATTTGGACCGCGTCCCGTCACGCGCTCAAACGCTAGTTGTATGCGATGCCTTTGCGGGTCTTCCTGCTGACGACCGCGCAAATCACACTGCTGGGCTAAATCCGCAGCAAATCGATGAGCCATTTCTAGGTTGAACCGATTGTTTAGTAGCGAGAGCGCTTGTAGCGATGTCAACGTTTCCAAACGTTTGGGTGTGCTCTGCGACGAATCGGCACAATCCAGTGTCGACATGTAAGGGTCGGGCTGCGATCGAACAACAAAACGATACACGCTGCGTCGATGTGACTTTCGATCAGCGGGGTCAAATTTGTGATATTCGTAATGGGGCGAATGCTCAGTCTTTTCGAGCTCGAAGAGATAAAAACCCGGTCCGCCCATCTTTGGATTTAACTGACCGCTGACAGAAAGTATGGAATCGCGAATCTCTTCAGCCGTCAGTCGCCGACGATTCATTCTCCAGAGGTATTGGTTGTCGCTATCGATTTCGACGTTGCCAGGTTGATCATCGGATATTTGTCGATACGCGCGACTGTGGACGATCAGTCGATGCAACTGTTTCAAGGATTGTCCCCCATCACGAAACTCGGCCGCTAGCCAATCTAGTAGCTTGGGGTGTGTTGGAAGCGAGCCCATGCGACCGAAATCATTCGGCGTTGAAACGATTCCCTCGCCAAAGTGATGTTGCCAGATGCGATTTACAATGGAACGCCAGACGAGTGGATGCTTTGGATCACTTAACCAACGCGCAAGTCGAGCTCGCCGCTCGGATTCGGAGTCGACGTGCATCTTCCATTCGTCGTCAGCGGACAACGGAAGAACCCCTGGTCCGACTGTCTGCGTTGGCTGTCGAATATCGCCCCGATGCAACACGGCAATCTCACGCGGAATTCCCTCAGTTGGTTTGAAGTTGCCTTGAGGCTGAAAACTCGTCGTGGCCGCATACACCAGACGACCTCGCGGCAGGGACTTGAGTTCTTTCCGAGCTTCATTGAGTCGTTTGTTGAGTAACTCACGCCGTCGCTGTCGTTCGGGCGTATTCATTCGATTCCAGATTTGTGCTCGCTCCTTTTGCGCGAGTCGCAAGACACGTTGGGCATCGACATCCGTAACGCGCGGCCATCGGGAATCCACCAGGTTGGATTTTGACCAGCGAACCGGTGCCTCAATTGAATCGAGCGCACGTACCTTTGATTTGGCAGCCACATTGTCGCCGTCCGAATTGAATACCTCTAACTCCGCCATCGCAAAGATGTAATCGTTTCTTCGCTCGGCAAGTTTCGTCGCTGTGACTCGAACGACCCGTGCAGCTCGTCCATCGACGGACAGAACGACAGGTTCGATGCCAGGATTGGATTCGTCGACCGAAGAGTCGTAGATGGTCTGAAGGGGAGTATCCGAATCGGCACGCTCAAAAAGTTCGACGCGATACCGCAATGGAAATCCAAAACCGGAGCCTATTCCAGCGAAATCGTCGTGTGCCGGGTGCAAGACAATCCGATGGATTTCGGTGGGTCGCCCTAAATCAATCTCGAACCATTTGGCATGATCTGGTGTCGAAACGATTTGGCTGTGAAAACCGAACTCGGGTGATTTTCGGATTCCAGCTTTTGTCTTTTGCTGACTGATTTGACGATCGAGCGCTTTCAGTCTTTCACCGTCCTGATCGGACAACGCTCGGTCGAGTGAGGGCAACTCGCGTTCAACGTCAACCACCACCTGTTCTAGCTCATCGCGTCGTTGCTCGATCTGAGGATCTGCTTCAAATGGTCGGTCTGCACGGTCCACAGCAGCAAACACTGCCTGCAAACTGTAGTAGTGTTCCTGCGTGAACGGATCAAACTTGTGATTGTGGCAACGAGCACATTGAACGGTCACGCTGCAAAACGTATTCAGCGTATTGCTGACCATTTCGTCGCGATCGAGATTGCGAGCGACCTTACCATCGATCTTTGACTCTGGGACTTCTACATGGCCAATGAAGTCCCAGGGACCCGCTGCAAGGAATCCGAGCGCCAATAGTCCATCGGGTTCACCGGGAAAGAGCACGTCTCCAGCAATCTGCTCTTGAATGAATCGACCATAGGGTTTGTCTTCGTTGAAACTGCGAATCACATAGTCGCGAAAGGGCCATGCATTGGGGCGTAACTTATCTTTGTCATAGCCGCATGTGTCAGCATATTTCACCACGTCCAACCAATGGCGAG
This sequence comes from Planctomycetota bacterium, assembly GCA_039179795.1. Taxonomy (GTDB): domain Bacteria; phylum Planctomycetota; class Planctomycetia; order Pirellulales; family Pirellulaceae; genus Rubripirellula. The sequence continues at coordinate 294,890 of JBCDEM010000001.1, forward strand.
CCCATCTTTCTCCATATGCTTGCGACGCGAGTAAACGTTCAACGAGTTTCTCATAGGCTTGCCCCGAGGGATCGTTGACGAACGATTGAACTTGTGTCGGAGTTGGCGGCAGTCCCGTCAAATCATAGGTGAGTCGTCGAATGAGGGTTCGACGATCAGCGATAGGAGATGGTTTCAACCCAAGCTCGATCTGCTTTTCTGCCAGGAAAGCGTCGATTGGGTTTCGTGAATCGCTCGCTGCGATCTTAGGGATAGTGGGTTTGACAATGGGCTGGAACGACCACCAGTCAAAGTCACTCACGTGATCTGTTAGTGCGAAGTCCGTGGGCCAAATCGCTCCAGCATCAATCCAGGCCGCGATGAGATTGCGGTCTTTCTCGGAAATGGGATCGGCGTCTTTCGGCATAGATGGCGCTTCGCCATCATGACTCGATATAGCGAACAGCAACTCACTGCCTTCAGAATCTCCGGGCACGATGTATCCGCTATCGGTGACGGATGCCTCTGTCTGCAACGAGAAATCTCCATCACGATCAATATCGTTATGGCAGTGCAAACAACGTCGAGAGAGAATCTTTGCAACGTCTTGAAACTCAGCTTGCTGAGCAATCACCGCGATCGGAAAGAATCCGATCGAAAGTGCGGCGAGCGCGATAGACAAACGTTGGCCAATCATGATGGGGACCGATTATAGCTTGCGCGACGTCCAGCTTGATGCTGGTTATTGCGCTGGCAGCGTTCCAGGGATCGTGGTTTTCAGGTAACGCCAGTTTTTCAAATACGCCAACAAATGGGACATCGCGGTGACATCCATCGATGTTTCAAAACCTTCGGGCATCAATGAAACTCCCGGAGCCTGAATCACATCGATGTCTTCCCGCGCAACGGTGACCCGTTTTCCTCCCTTTCGTTGAAGCGTGACCGCCGCCGAGTTTTCATCGATCAACAGTCCATCCAGGATTTGGCCGTCGAGCGTCAGGATACTGTACTGGACGTACGAAGCGTCGATGGCGGCGTTGGGATCCAAAATCGACGTCAGCAATGCTTCGGCCGTTTTTGTTCGTGTGTCGCTGATGTCTGGCCCAACATTCGTACCCTGTTCGTCAATTCGGTGGCACGCTGAACAGTGTTCAACGAATAATTGACGACCAATCTTGGCATCACCAAGTTTTTGGGCGGACCTTGCGTACTCCTGGAGAACTTTGGCGCGATTTGGATCTGACTTCAACAAACGACCAGCGAGTTGTCGAAGTTCGGGATCCGAATGCTGTCGAAATCGCTTTGCGGTGGCTGGATCGATGATCGACTTTGGAACGTTGTTGTTCTCGATCAATGAGAGTAGCCATTTAGTGTCAGAGGAGGAACGACTACATGCACGGACCAGTGCCGAACGGAATGTGACACTCTGTCCGACCAAACGATCGGACAAGTAGTCACGTGTCCATTCGGGTTCCTTCGTCAATAAGATCGGCAACGCCGCGATTCGCAATTCTGGTGGCGAATCGTCAGCGATCAGGTCTCTGACGTCCGATGGGAGGCGGCCGGTACGATTGGCGATCTCCAGTGCTCGTGCGCGTGCGACTGCTGGAACGGAATCATCTCGAATGCTTTCGCCGACGGTCTCTAGCATAGTGAGCATCCGTTCTTGCTTCGTTGTTTCCATCCGTTGAAGAACGCTTGATGGAGATACTCGGGCACGTTTTGTTCCGATGACCCAAGCCTCTAACCAGTCGATCCAATGATCGGTCGTCACCGTCGCATCGATTGTTTTCTGATTGTCTGCCAGCATCTCGGCCACAAACAGGGAATCGGAGATCGCGATTCGAGTAATGAGATGGCTCAAGAGCGGTTCTGCGGATTCCGGAGTCGACGCGATAATTTGTTCTGCGAAAGATGGAAGTAGTGCTTCATGGGAAGATCCCAGAATCCGGAGGATCCACGCGTCGTTAGTTGTTGATGCGATCTTCACCATACCGCTGATGCGCAGGTTCGTTTGGTCCTCACCATTCACCAGTGAAATGGCAACGGTTCGAAGAACGAGCGGATTCGGATTCGAAGCCAGTTCGATCGCCAATTCCAAACCGTATTCCGACCCACTTGCTAATTCGATTGCCAACGCTCGTAGGCGCGGGTTGTTCGCGGTTGCAAGTACTTTGGTGTCACTCGCTCTTAGGAGTTTGTGCCTCTGCAGAACTCGTGCTGCTCGAGCCCGACTCTGTGGTGATTGGTTCGAGTCGACGATGGAATGTAGTCGCTCTTCGTCCACCTCGGCGCTTTCAAGCAGCCGTTGACTCGCGACCTGTCGTTGCCACGGTGAATCAGATTCCAGCCAATCGTACGCTGCGTCAATTCCTTTCATGCGTTGCATTGACGTGTTCATGTCTAGCGGCATGACTTGCCAGATTCGACCAAGTTGTTGGCCATGCCACTGATCGGGCCGGGTTTTGAGTTCAGTTGGCATAAAGTCCGGATGCTCGATCACGGCTCGTGCCATGTCGACCACGAAAACGGATTGCTGCGGTCCGAGGGTTAAGTCCACGGGTCGGAACCAGGTATCGCTAGACGAGAGAAACTCATTCGGCAACTCTTCACGCCGCGACATCCAAGTACTGCCTTGACGAGTCATGCGCTGTTTCTGAACAAGGTAGGCTGTTGGTTCACAAGCGATTATCCACTCGCCCGAGGCATCTTCCATGCCCGCGGCCAACACACCACAAGCGGCACTAAATTGCCCACCGTGCAAGTTACTTGTCGTCCAAGCATCAGCACGTGCAACGACACGCGATTGTTCTGCGGCTAGGGCAACGTCGTGAATCGCATCTCGTGCTGCGAGCAAAGGATCTCGATCGATGGCGTCGAGTGGGATAGGTGGGGTCATCGCTGGATTGCGGTTACTGCATCCAACGCGTCGGCCATAATCATCAATCGTCAATCCAAACTGACTCTTGCCGCTAACTGCGCCCCACCATCCTCCATCGGGATCGAAACAGAAGTCACGGTCTCGCAGATCCAGCGGCTTCGGATACTGTTCGTAACGTGGATCGACTGCCTCAACTTTTCCACCACGTAAGCCGTTTGCGACGTATACCAATCCGTCTGGACCGAGGATGGGGTGATTCGCTCTCAGTTGTTGATTCTGCTCAGCAAATCCTTTGAACCAGACGGTTGATTGATCTGAAATACCATCGTCGTCGACGTCACGCATGAAGACGATCTGACCCGCGAGAGTCACAATCGCTCCGTCACGATACGGTTGCAGCCCCGTTGCGAATAACAACCCATCTGCGAACAGCGTGGCGTGATCGAAGACTCCGTCAGAGTTGCGGTCTTCCAGAACCTTGATCTTCCCAGAAGGAGCTTGGCCATCACGCGGGCCAGTCGGATAGTCGGGCATCTCAACGACCCATAAACGACCGCGCGCATCCAAGCGGGCTGAGACGGGATCATTGATGAGAGGTTCGCTCGCGACCAATTGAAATCGAAAACCGTCGTGTACTTTTAGCGATTCGGTCGCGCGTTGTACGGACGGACCGTGTTCTTGTGCAGATAGATCGGGCATGTACGCCAGGAACGTGATCAGCAAAAAGAACAACTTCATGACGGGCTCAAAATCAAAGGCCGCAGGGTGGGGTCCGAGCGTCTCGTTTCGCGTGCCAATCCGCTGCCGCAATCGACGACGCTTTAGGAACAGTTTACCGGCCCCGGCGCAGGTTGCGCGTCGGTTGGTTCCAGAAGCTAGATCTTTCGATTCCGTGGAAATACGGGCAGCGTCACGGCGACTAAAACGATCGCACCGGCAACAGCAATCGGTGCGACAACAAAGCCAAATACACCGATGAGCCCAAGCCAGAGCGCAGGGTGGACGACCACCGGAATGACCTTGGTTCTCATGGAGTGCAGGCACAGCAACATGCCGCTGACGAGTAGGAGCGTCAGAACGTTGATGATAAGCGTCCGGAGTCCTCGATCACTGTCGGAGAGCGATGAAATAGCACGGGGGCGATTCGTTGCTGATAGCGCTACGATCTGCTTTGGAAGAAATCCGTTGTAATCACCCGCGGTGAAAATCGTCGGTTCTGTCGGAGCGATCGAATTTCTCTCGAGAGACTCCAGTGAAGCATCACTGGGCAGCAAACGATCCAGTAATTTCGCGAAGTCAGCATCGAGTGCGCGCCACTGCAAGTGGATCGGGAGCGATTGCCGCGCGATCAATTGCTGTGCGTCTGTCTCTTCAGAATTAACGGCAAGGAGGCTCGGTTGGCGAAGATCGACGGTACGTCCGACCGATCGGCAAATCATTTGGTATCGATTCACCCACCAATTCAACCACGCCGCAACTTCGTCCCTGGGTCGCTGGGCAGTACGACCAACGGCGGAAACAGAATCAATCACGCTTTGCGCTAAGGCAAGCGCCCGCTTTTGCTTTTGAGCACGCATGTCCGCCGAAACACTTGCCACTCCCGATGTCGGTACGTACTGGACCAACCAGTTTCTCGTCACCGAAACTCCTTCCAGCTCGGGAACATAATTGTTGGGCAAGGCGGAAGTGTCGGGAAGTTTTAAGAGCAACTCGATGGGTTGAGAAAGACCGCTTACCGTCAAAGGCAGATCAATATAGGACACATTCGATGGAGCACTCTCGTCTTGAACCATTGATGCCACCACCGCGCGACCGGCACTCCAAGCACCAACGATCTCCGAATTGGCTGGCAAACGCACACGCACAGATTCGAGATTACCAGGGAAAAGATCCCAATGGCATAGCAGGAGAGAGTCATCATCGCGTACAAACAATTGGCCATCCGACGTGAACGCGACCGGACTCGATTCTTCCGATGGAAGCGGTGCCAAGTCGATTGACCAAGATGCGCTGGCGACGATGTAAGTTGAACGTTTTCCGTCGGCGATTTCCCATCTATCCGGTAGGCCGATTGCTTCAACAGCACTCGTACGCCATTTGATTGGTTCGCGATCGATTTGGTTTGGAACATCGACGTAGGTTCGTCGATTGCCGGCACCCAACACGCGCACGGCTGGAACACTTACCCGTCCTGACTCGCTGTCTTGAAGTCGACCTGTCAGCGTCAGTAATTCGTCTTCAAGAGCTAACCGATCGCAGTAGATTCGAAGTATCTGTCGCGATTCGTCCGTTCCGGCGCGCTGTGCATAGATCAACGTAGCAGGTTCGATCGATAAATCCGCGCACCAATTGGTTGGTAATTCCAAATCGACGTAATCAGGTACTCGGGTTGAAGTCTGAGCTGAACCATTGCGGCCGTACGACAGGAATCCGATCGTGACTTTCATGTTCCATTGATTGTCTGCCTGATTCAGCGAGATCAACTGACTGCAGCTAAACCGATTGTCGACGGCGTTCACATCAAAAGTGATTGAATTGGCATCGCTCGCATCTGGTTCACGTACCCATCGAGCGACCGGGATCCATCCATTAACGAGTGACTCGGGTGTTACGTCAGGGGTTGGGATCTGTGAAACGGAATCGTCGGGAAGAGACAACACAACGTTCGCCGTTGTATCCCGATACAGGGTCACAACGCTTTGCGCGTTGAGTTCAGATGTCGATATAAGCTGGACCCGGGGAGGTGTAACCGGTTCGGAGTTCGGTGTGGAGAACTGTCCGATGGCTACAAAGTTGATCGAAGACGGCTCTTCTCCGGCGATATAGCCAAGCGGAAGCTCTCGATATCTTCCGGTCGCTAACGGGTTTGCCCGAATCGGTTTTCCGTTGACCGTTGCATCGATCATCAACAACGATCGCGGGAAACGGATGGACAATCGATGCGGTCGACCATCCGTTGACAAGACTCTCGCTGAGAAGTTCACCTCCATTCGATTCGGCGTGACTCGGATCTCTTCTTGTTCCTCGACCACAAGTGGGTCCGACGTTGATCGTGCCAATTCCAGTGTCGGCAGTTCAGTTGAAGCAACCACGGCACGATCGATTCCGCTTCGATAGCCGGTCCAGGAAGCGAGAAAGTGATCGACCGATAAAACTTCCATCCCAATATTGGGATCTGGTGTCATGACCGCAGAAGGATCTGTGTTCATCGCGATCCAAGCTGGAGCGTTGTCACCCAATGCTGCTGCGATGACCTCTGGAATGCGAATCGTGGTTGAATCTACAGCCTCTGGAATGTTGGTTGGTTCAATCCACAACAGCCTTACGGGCCCAGGGCTATCACGAAGGCTGGTAAACGTCATCAATCGCCTGGAAGGCGTGTATTGTTCACTCCGTTCCAGTTTCCAATCCGTTGAAGTCAAGACGGGCAATCGTGAGTCTCGAACAACAAACTGAAATGCTTCACCGGTTGCCAGCGTTGTCGGTGGATCGACTTCACAATCGATCGAAACCTGTTTGGTATTCGCATTGATCCAATAGCGGCGCTGCAAAGGCTCCGATTCACGAACTGCTTCGGGGCGAAAGTCGATCTCAAGAGAATCAACCGGCCCAATATCGTCGATCCACCGTCGAAGATCCGTTTCACGAAGAAGATTACCGGTCGTTCCACCGACTCGGATTGCATCGATGTCGATCGTCGATTCCACCGTTAGCCGAGTTGCAGCGACCGATTGAACGGGAAGGAACAACTTGATCCAGGAACCGACTTGGTTGACCGCGGGACGCAAAGTGACACGAATCTGAAAAACGTCACCGCTTGGAAAAACCGCGACGACGTCACCGTCAGATGAGGTCCGAAACGGAATCAAACCACCTGGTTCATCAACACGTTCGATCAGCGTCACGGAATCAGGAGGCAATGACAATCGAACGGGCGTACTACTCAGACCATTTGGCTCGATGTGAAGTAAATACTCGACTTCGAAGACGCATCCGGACTCAGGATCTGGGCCGTTAACTTCTGAATCGAGTTGCAGTCGATAGCTTGCCCACTGAATGGATGGTTGTTGAGCTGGAAGTGCCGAGGCAATGGGAAACAACTCGTTCTTAATGCTCTCCGGTAGGTAAACCATTTCTCCGTAGGGCTGGCCCTCGGCAGTCATCGGTACCAAGATTGGAATCGTTGCAGGAGCTTCTTTGGTGGCGCGTGAATCGAGCGTTTCTGCATCTTGGGCAAATAGGGTCATCGTTGCACTGGAGCCAAGCATGACCCAGATGATGATGCGAGCGATGCCTCCCATCGAGAAGTCAGACGGTTCTGCAGGATTCGCCTGCGATGCGGTGGATCCATCATAGGAGCTCGGCGGCCCATCGCGTTCGCGTCGAATCCACTTCTGGCTCGTGGCCAAAAGGGTGGCGGCTAAGGCCGGAATGACGAGCCAACCGATCACGGCGAGCCGCCACGGCCACCACAATAGAAGTACGGTAGCCAGCACCGTAAGAACGGAAGCCATCGCCGTTGGGGATTCGCTGGCGATTCGCCAACCTGCTGCAAACACGACTAGTGCGAGCAACCAACCAAGTGCAAGTGCGATGTTTCGCCGAACCAGCGTGACTGTTTTTCCTGGACGAAGCATCACGACGGTGCGAGTTGGTGCGTCGCTTCGTCCACGCCAAAGCGCAGCGGGTACAAACGTGTCCGAAGCAGAAATGAGCTCACAGTCCGAACGTAAAATCGTCCCAGACGCCTTAATGTTTGGGATGCGACAACGACGAAGCCAACTAGATTGGAATTGAGAACGGGTCCAACGAACACGAATCGTAGACTTTTCACCACTCGCTTTAAAAACAATTGGTCTTTGTGGTAGCGAGGCTAAATCGACTTGCCGGCCGTTTTTAACAACGGATGAGAGCTGCAGTTCCGGATCGTATTGAATTGAGAAGTCCGTCGCCGGCAAAACGGTATATTGCGCTTCAATCACGTCCGATCCGCGACTGGATGCCGTCACTCGAATTTGTTCGCGATAAACAACGGTTACATCGGCTTCCGTCACGGATCGCTGAACATTTAGCGACGGTTGCTCGACGGCGTCGTAACGCAACCGGCTCACACGTCTCAGTTCCGATGTCAATGGTCGTTCGATAGACGATTCATATCGAGCTGCGGATTGAGCTCCAAAAGGAACCCGTTGAATGGCTTGTGAATCGTTCTGAACGATTAAACCCGGTCCAACATGAACTTCAGATTGTTGCGATGCGGCTCCAGGAACACTGGGTAGCGGAATTTGTACGTTGCTCTCGATGGGATATCCTCTGCGGCCGATCAAGCGACGTCCGCGCAGAGTCTTGTCCGAAACATCAATGGTGTAGATTCCATCTTGGTCACCTTCACCAATCGTGACATCGGAAGGTGCAAACGATGTGGTCGGCGATTCATTGATACCGCTAATCGACCAACGAAGAGGAGGTCGACCGAGTGTCTTGCCGGTGTCGATTGAGATCTCTTTGATCGACTGACTCAGGGATTCAACCTCGATCATCACCGTTTCGACAAGATCATCGCCGTCGGTAAAGACTTGAAACAGCGTTGAAGTGCTGAAGGCGACCGTCGGTTTTTGTAGACCGACTCGAGGGGTGCGCGATGTACTCGGCTGAAACCAGAGGGTCTGCTCATCGGCGCCTGCGAAGAAATCGAGCTGTTCCAGATCCAGATCATCGGGCGGATCGGCAAGTCGTTGGAGCGTGGACTGGCCATTCCAATTAAAGTCAGCCGGCTGCAAAAGCGCAGCGATAAAATCACCACGTACACCGTCAATTCGAGTGAACCAAGTGGGCGGAATGAAGGTGCTAGTGGTGGCAGAGATTCGTCGACTCCCTTCGACTTCGATACGAATTTCATCCCCTTCAACATCTTCTGCCTCGGGCCAAAGATCAATAAACCGCCTCGTGTCATCGATTCCGGCTGTTTCGATTAACCGCCCCGAGTTCCAATAAGACGCCGACTCAATCGTCCAGCCCGGTTGGATCGATAGTCTGAGTGGGGCGATTCGGTTGGGATCGACTTTGAAAGCGATACGTGAGGTTGCATAAAGCGATTCGTTTTTCTCTTCCAACCGAAGCAACGTGGTGCCTTCGTCGAGTGTTGGGCGCTGGCTAAACCGCACACGCGACCAGTTGGGCTGTGATGTGACCAATCGAATTTCATCACTCGACGTTTGGTTCGCTAATGCGATCGGTGGACCGCTCGCACGAAACACAGCATCTGCGTCCTCAACGTCATCCTGGCTGGTCTCGTTCCAACCGGATGGCAATTCCCATTTAGCGACATGAAGCGGTGCGCTGACCGACAATTCCACATCATCCATCGTGGAGGCGTAGACAACGTTGGATCCGGTCCAGATCGGCATTGGGAGATCGCACCATCCGCGTCGATTGGTCCATGAGCTGTAGCCGGATAACGTGACATCGATCAACGGAGATTGAGAATCGATTAATCCGAGTGGCAATTCCAGTTGAAGTTCTTGTTGACGGTCTCCGACAGTCTGGTTGCTGAAGGCGACATCTGTGCCATTCACTTTGGCTGAAGTGATCGTCGTTCCGCGCACATTGATTTTTGGGAAGGGACGATTCACTGTTGGTTGGACCACCATTCGGCTCGTCCATACCAATCCACTCAACTCAGCCCGATATTGCACGGAGGATTGCCTGACGACAAAACTCGCTGGATCTGAATCCTCATCCAGTTGTTCGGTTCGAATTCGAACCGTGTCCAAGCCGCCTGCGTCAATCTCATACCAATCCCGATCGTCGAGAAACTCGATCACGTCAGGCAGCGGGTTCGGCAGGCGACGAAGGACACCATCGATCGCTGTCACCGAGACATTCGATGGTGCGGATAGGATCATTCTCGCTTGCGGTACGGGTGGAATTCGCATGGCGAAATCATGCCCGGATCCCGAAACCTTGCCCCTTAGTTTCCATTGAAATTCAACGGAGTGATTGACTTGGGAGGCACCGTCAACCACCGCTTCCAAGGACCCGTCGGGTGCCGAAACCAATCGTGGCAAAAGCGGTGTGGACGATACGCCATTTCGGGTCAACGCTAAGTTGACGCGTCCCAAGGAGCGCCGGACGATGTCTCTCCGATAGCACTCGATGTCGAAGAAGCTGCGTTCGCTTATCAGTGTGTCGCCGTCGACATTGATCCAGTAGATGGCACCGAGCAATCGGCTGGTTTCATCGTTCTTTGACGAGTTCACAAGTCGTTCAATGGCCGCTTGCAGTTGATCGATTTCGATGGGCTCAAAGTACTTTGGTACCAATTCGGTGACTTGCGATTCAAAGAACCCAATCGCTCGTAGGGCGCGCCCATCTGGAAGCATTGTCGGCAATTCCGGGATGCTGCGACGCACGGTTGGTTCGCTGTCTTGCTCTTCGGATGTCTCCTGAGATCGAGCATCGCCCGCAATGAAACTCCCATTTAGCACCATGGCGACAATGGCAGCTAAGAAAGGTCGCATGAAACATCCGACTCGATTGTCAGATTGCATGTCGATCATGGTGACGCCTCAGAAGGCGCGCCTGATGGTAAAGGCTGCGTCGTTGAAGCAACGACGTTGGATGCGGGTTCTTTGAGTGATCGCGTAGATGGTGTGGTTTCCACGGGTGATGTGTTGGAAGTGAAAACCCGGCTTCCTTTTGACGGCTTCAACAAGACACGAATGGCGATCATCACGATTACTAAAACCAATGCGATGATTCCAAACTGACCAGCAAGTACGGCCGCGTCGGGTGCTATGGCTAACAGTCCAGCGAAAAAGATCGCTGCGACGACCACCGTTAGTGGATGTCGTGACTTGGGGAAACTTGTCAACATGATGGCCGTGACAAGCACGAGTGAGGCAACCGCTAACCAAAGCGTGACACGAGAGACAACGATGACCTCGAACGATCGCGTATCCGATCCGACGTAGAGGTAGGGATTCCCCGGTGGAAGAGGATTCGTCGTAGCGATCGAACCTGCGGGCACTGAAAACAGGTTGCGTAAATCTTGATCAGAAAACGTGGGTTCTCGATAGAGCCGCCAATCATCAAAACGCCATGTCATGCTGCGTCCCAGCGTTGGTGATGCCCACAAAACATGTCCATCTAGTGGGGCAACAATTTGCCAGTAAACCCGGCTGGATCCGATTGGCAGTTTCAGAAGTGGTTGGATGCTGGCTACCGATGAGCCGGTGGGCATACCGATCCAAACGCGCAGGTCGACCAAATGCGAGTTACGGTCGCCTGGCAAGGTGACTTGCAGAACGTTGCCGCTTCTTTGAACTGGGACGGACGTTGCATCCAAAAACGCTTCGACGGAGACGTCGCCACTTGCCTCCGGCAGTTGAACACGAAATTGATCACCGCCCTGGATCTCGGCCGTGACTTGCTCATGACGGGTGGCTCGACCCACCACGGTGCGTACGACCATCTGGCGAATCGAGAGTTCTTGTCGCGACGTCAGTCTTGATTGCAGACGCACTCGAACAGGATCACGAGGGATCGAATCCAAAATCAATTCGGACGTCGCTGGAGCATCGGCATACACAAGATCAAATTCTTGACTGCCTTGTAATGAAACGCGTTGTGAGCCGAGTAGTGTGACGTCGGGAAAGTCTGGACGTGGCAAAACGATCGATTCAATCTGACCGTTCGTCATTGAATCGGGAAGACGGACAGTCGACTGCCAACGAACCGCCATTGAGCCGCTGGATAGCTCAGGCGACACAAGTAGAAAACGCTCATCCTCGATCGGTCGCAATTCCGCTCGCACTCCGGCAACCGTAACAACCCAGTCTTGGTTGAACGTCCTTGCCATGGAAGCTTCGGTAGAAGCATCTTCCGGATTTGATGGACCATCGATCGCATCACCAATGGATGGGATGTCGGCGCCGGGGATCCGTACTGGTAACCCACCTTCTAAATCCAAGCCTGAGGAAACGATCCAATCAATGGTTGTTCGAAGTTGTCGTCCATCCAGTTCCATCGTCGATTGACTCGACAACGTGATCCTGGGCAATTGATCGATCAACTTACCCACGATCGTTGCGGGTGCGTCCTGGCTTATTAATCGAAATCGAGAGACGGGCGAGTCGGACGTAAGTTCAGATGCGGATTGTATGAGGCGTGTGACGCCAGAGGATGCATCCAGATCCACAACCAACATCGTTCTTCCGCTGCTGACGATATTGACGGTTGCGTTCTGAACCACGACCGTTTCCCCAACATTCATCACTCGGGGAATGCCCAACCGCACTTGGCTTTCATCGCGATCCATGACACGTTCGGCACGGATGCGAATGGGTGCTGAGTCCTCATTTGCGCCAGGGCCGATTTCGATCAATCGATAGTCGCCGTCACGAAGAGATTGCAGTTGCTCTCCCGTTGCCGTGCTCTCGATCGAGTTGATCTGCCAACCTGCATCGTCGAATTGCAGTCGCCCATCGCTTGTTTGGCCGTTGATCGTGACCGTCATATCTAAACTTGCCATTGCTTCACGAATGACAACTTGTGATTGACTGTTGATCCTGAGCTGCCGCTCTTTCATCCCTAACCACAGTGGCAACTCAAACGAAGATCGATCATATCGAAAGCGATACGCGCGACCTTCCACGCCTTCCTCCCTCGCTTCGCCCAGTTGTCCCCGCACCCAAGGATTGGAGCGCCATTGCAAGCGGTAATCACCACTGGTTTCGATTTCGATGGAACCGGTGTGTCTCAACGCACCGGGAATCTCTGGCACCTGAAAGAGCAGGGGATTGGAAACAGTCGCTTCGTTGTTGGCGAGCTGCAAATCGAAATTTAGGTCGATCCGTTGTTCTTGCCCGTCTTTTGGGATGATGACTTCGCGTATCTCGCTATCACTTGCTCCGCTCAGTTCAATCGTTTGTCCGCTGGTTCCCAACCGCGGTGGTTCAAGGACGACGGCACCATCGGGCAATCGAAGTGGAAATGATCGGACAGAGCCTCGCGCATTTCGAATCGTCATCTGCACGTTGGCAAGCGGCTGGTCTTGGGGCGAATCCCAACGGATATTGAGCCGGCTTTCAACCTCGAGCAGGGGCAACTCGTCTTCTGACTTGGACTGTTTCCCCCAACGGACAGAAAAATCACCGCCCACCGACTCAACGGTGAAGCGAGTCATTCCATCCAACGCTTCCGGTGGTTTGATCACTTCGTTGCCGTTTCCGATCACATCGCCAACAACGCCGCTCGTGTCCGCCGTCAACATAAGCGTGCATGGGACATCTGGAAGTTGAAAACCAACGGTCTGCGCCGATGCAATTCGGTCGACGCGTGCTGAGACCCGCATGCGGAGAGAGACATCGGATTGGTTGTTCGTCTTTACGAATAGTACATAGCCATTCGCGTTGTCCGGCCCCAGAGCCATGAAATAATCGTCGACTCCAGTGACCGTCGGCGGGGCGAGGAGATGAAAGTTTCGCATCCGCAGTGGGATGGACACCCGTCGGCCAGCCGTCGATTCAATTTTGAGTTTTAACGAGATGTCGAACTCGGCTCGATTTCCATCGACCGAGCCCACAATCCCAAGTGACTGATAGCTGTAGACTTGGTTCGCCTCGGCAATACCGGCCTCAAGTTTGCGTAGACGATCAAACTCTTCCCAGGTGAGGCGCGGCATAAACACCTCTGTCTGTGCTTCGCTGAGAAACAGGAACGCTTCGATCGGCAAACCCTCTTGCGAAGTATCGCGCGGGGCATTGATCACGTCCCGGGGCGGCGCAGTTCCTGGCGGCTGTGAATGCGCGACCGTAATCATCCAGACGACCACCAGCCAAAAACTGCTGGTCAGGCGCATGCGGGCCGAAAGGAAAGATGAGAGTCGCATTATCAGCCATTTTTTCACCCAACTCGGGACGCCCTGAGGGCGAGATGGGTCGGTAGCTACAGAAAAGGAGCGAAACCGCGGACGATCCGCCCCTTACAGTCTACGCAAACACCGCAGACGGCAAAACCAATTGTGGCTGCTACCTCATCGATTCGGTGGCCATCCATTCAGTCGTCGGAATATTCCGATTAACCGTCACGACCCCGACGTGCATCAATGCCAGATGGGTGATCAATCACCGTAGGCAGACTCAAAAAACTCAGCTCGCTCTCGCTTTTCGTCGGCGATCGATTCAGCTTTTTCTGCCGCCAAATCCAAGTCCTGGATCTTCGCCTGGGCAACCGCCAAGCTTTTCTTATCCTCGTCTTGCGCCTTCTGAAGTCCTGCCAATTGCGACTGCAGTTTTGCGAGCGTTTGTGCGATCTGGGTCAACTCTTGTTCACGCTGTGTCATCTTGGATGACAAGGCTTCTGCGCGAGCGGATTCGGGTTGAACGGCCTCTCGCTTCGTTTTTGCTTCGGCGCCCGTCGAGGCGGCTTCCGCGGCGAGCTGCTGACCAAACTTCGCGAACGCATCGATTTCCGTCTGCAAGGATTTCACCTTGGCTGACGCACTATCTACCTTCGCTTGCGCGTCGGTGGTCGTCGCTTTGGCCTCACCTATCTTGGCGGTGGCATCCTGGACTTGTTTTTGGTTATCCGCAATCTGTTTTTCTAGATTGGAGAGCGATGTTGTATAGGCTTGAAGTTTCTTCTTCAGATTTTCAATGCTCACGGGAATCGCTTTTAGCTTTGCGTCGAAACCCGCAAGATCATCGGAAAGCTTTTTCGTTTCCTGCTGCTTGGATTGTAGTTGAGCCGTAAGTGAATCCACCGAAGTTTGTAACTCGGTCGCTTTGGCCGCAGAGGCAACACGCATCGCCTCATGCTTTTTGACGTCGTTTGAAAAAGAGTCGTGTTTCCGTTGGATCTCAGCTTGTTGCTTGACAAGTGTTGCGATCTTTCCAACCGCTTCCTGCTTTGTTTTGACCGCTGCTTTTTCTTCTTGTTCGAGCTGCACAAGTTGCTTGGCAAATTCGGCTACTCTGTTCCGCGACTCATCTCGACTTGCAGTCCATCGTTTGATTTGATTTTCAGATTCCATACGCCGGGCGATCAGCTGCGGCTTCTTGTTTTGTAGCGAAGTCTGCTTTTCTGCGAGAGATTTTTTCTCATCGTCATTCGTTGCTTGCGCGATCGATTCCGTAACTTTCTTGATTTCGGCATCCAAGTCGCTTACTTGCTGATTGAGTTGATTGACTTGCTGTTCGGCCGATGACCGCTTTGTTTCCGCCTCCGTTTCTGCCTCGGAGCTGACGCGTTGATTCGCTTGCAGGTCCAAGATTCTCTCGGCTATCTTTGCCAATGGAGCAACGGCATCCGATTTCATCTTCGCCTGCTGCTGCTTAAGTTTTGATAATTCATCCGCCGATTTGGCCATCTCATTACTGGACTGATCTCGTTGAGTCGTCGCAGCGCCCACTTTGGCTTTTTCAGCATTTAGAAGCGTGTTCATAGCCTTCAACTTCATCGCCATGTCACTCGCGGATGTGGTTGCTGCCTCGTGCATTTTCGCAATTGAAGCTCGTTGCGAATTGAGCTCCGCAAGTTGTTTCTCAGTGGATGTGAGTTCTTCCTGAGCTTTTGATTGCGAAGCGATGGTTTGGGTTTTCTGATCGCCGAACGATTTCGTTTTCGCAGCTAAATCATTAAGCGTTTTTTGCACAGCTGCTTCATTTGACTTTGCAGCGTCTAGGGTCTTTTGCAATTCGACGACGCGAGTTGACCATGAAGCTTGTTGTTGGTTCAGCGTTGGTGGATCGGCCGCGAGCTTAACGGCTTGTTTGGTATCCGCGATCGTCCACATGATCGTCTGACCTGACCAATCGCCACCGATGATTTTTTTTCCATCGTGCGTGATGGTTGCTTCCAACGCTGGCTCGGGAAACGCGGGCATGGTTGCAATATTTTTGCCTGCCGCATCCCACAGTTTGACCGTGCGATCTTTGCCGCATGTGACCAATCGGCCGTCGCGAGCCATCATCACACCCGTCGCTCCGCCTCCGTGAGCGTTGAAGCTTTTCAACTGATTGCCGCTATTCATTTCCCAGAGTTTGACCGTTCCATCTTCGCTGGCACTTACCAAAACGTTGGAATCCGCTCGCCACGAGATTCCTCGAACAGCTGCTTTGTGACCGATCAAATCCAGATACAAGCGACCTGTTTCGGCTTCCCAGACATGCAGTCCACCGGATCGATCACCAGTCGCCACCAGGACGCCGTCAGGACTGTACGCAACGCTGTACACCCAATCGGTATGCTTCTTCAATTCGTGCAGGATTTCACCTGTGCTCGTATCAAAGATGCGAACGATTCTCTGGGGACCGCCTAGAGCGATCTTGGAAAGGTTGTCGTTAATGTCCGCACCGAAGACCACATCCAGCTCGTCTCCAACGCTAAGCAGTCGGTTGCCGTTGCGAATGTCGTAGAGCGAAGCAGTTCCTTTCGACGCATGCGTGCCGCCCGCAACAAGTAGGTAGGCGCCGTCTCGGCTGAACTTAAGCGTCTGCGGAATGCCTTCTGGATACGGGAGAACGCCCAGCAACTCCGCCGTTTCGGTGTGATAGAGAGCCACCTGACGTTGGCCGCCGACCGCGACCAGAGGCGCCCAAGGGCTGGTGGCGATGGCAGAAGATGCAGCGTGCCGGGTCGTGGAGACGACGGGGACTCTCCAGGCGGTTTCCGGCATCGCAATCTGTTCCGGCTTTCCGCTGGAGTCGGTCGCACTGAACGACAGTGAAGGGCCTTTTCTTTTGCGCCTTTTGCTTCCGCTCGTTTCGAGCAGACCGCCCTCGATCCATTGCCGGATGATGTCCAGCTGTTCCTTCGGAAGAGGATCCTGGTCGGGCGGCATGACCGGTTCTTCGGCGTGGGTCATGACCAAGTACAGCTTGCTACTGTCGGGATCGCCGTCCATCACAGCGTCACCGCTGCCACCGCCCTCCATGATTCCCGCGTACGTATCAATGGCCAAGCCCGCTTCCGCATCGTTCGCGTTGTGGCAGGCGAGACAATGCTCGCGAAAAATGGGGAGGACATGGTCGGTGAAGTTAATCGCCGCTTTCTCTTGCGCGAGCGATGTCACCGAGCCAAACAAAACCAAACCGCAGATCAAAGAAATTCGCATCATGACATCGATGATAGTTGGAATCAGAGATGCGTCGAACTTCCAGGGCGATCGACGCTCTTTGTTACGCCAACGAAGGCAAGCAAGATCCGTTGGCAGATATGACCCACCAACGGATAACCGTTGCTTGCCCCTCGACGGAAACTAGTGATTGAAAATGAACTCGCGACTGTTCAGAACCGCCCAAAAGACGTCCTGAAGTCCTTGCTGTGGATTGGGCGCCTCGCCGATCGACACAAGCAATTCCTTCATCTCCTCTTCCGTGGGATACCTCGACAAGCATCGAACAAACAAGCGTTGCAACGCTTGCTCGGTCGTGGCATCGTTCGCCATCAACTCGTCGACCACTTTTCCTTGTGAAATCTTTCCACTGGTGGCACTGCCGTTGAGCAGGTGTAGTGCTTGGGACAACGAGGGATCGGTTGATGCTTCGCAGTCACAAACGGTGTCGCGCGGTGCGCGACCGAAGGTGTTCAGGAAGTAGGTGCTCGTTCGCCCATCAGCGATTTGCACCGCGCGAGCCCCAACGGGCAGGCCGCGGAACTTTTCCTTTGTGTTGGTGATCTGGCTGACGATGTCCAGCAACATCTCGGCCGGAATACGTCGCACGTTTGCATAAGCGTAGTTGCGTGTGTCGCTCTTGTTGCTTTCGTTCGGCGTCACGGTTCGCTGATAGGCCTTACTGTTGCAGATATCTCGAACAAGTTGACGGAAATCGAATTTGTATTCCGCCAGTCTGTCCCCAAGCGTTTGGAAAAGCTCTGGGTTGGTTGGTGGATTGCTGACGCGAATGTCATCAACCGGATCAACAATGCCAACACCCATGAAGTGTGCCCAAACACGATTGGCAATGCTGGTCGAGAAGTATGGATTCTCGGCGCTGGTTAACCATTCTGCCATGACAACGCGCCGGTCTTTTCCTTTCGTCTCGGCCAAGACACCACCGAGAAATTTTGGCTGCATGGTCTGATTGGTGACCGGATGTTTCACTTCTCCGCTGCCGCGGTTGTAGATGATCCGTTCGCGATAGTCCTCGGCGTTCTTTTGGCCCGTCTGACAGAAGAACGCAGCAAAGCCGTAGTAGTCATCCATCGTCCAGCGATCCAACGGATGATTGTGGCACTGTGCGCACTGAGTACGGATGCCCATAAAGACTTGGGCTGCGTTCTCAGCACGCTTGAGAGTGTCCCGCTCGATTTGGTAATAGTTGGTCGCGGGGTTGCTGAAGGTACCGCCTGTGGCACCAAACAACTCTCGGACCATCTCATCCAAGGGAACGTTCTTTGCGAATTTGTCTGTTAACCACTGGTTGTAAAGGAACGCAGACTTGTAGCTAACTTGGTTGGTACTCTTGATCATCAACAGCTGGGCAAACTTCATGGCCCAGATTTCGCTGAACTCTTTTCGTTCCAAGAGTCGATCGATCAACCGCGCCCGTTTGTCCGCGGCCACATCGTTCATGAACAAGTGATACTCTTCCTCGGTCGGAAGTTGCCCGGTGATGTCGATCGTGATGCGGCGCAGGAACTCTTCATCGGAGCACAGGCCGCTGGGTAGAATTCTGAGTTGATTCAGCTTTTTGCCGACCAATTGATCGATGTAGTTGCCTTCGATCTCTGGTGCTTCGTACTTCAGATCTTCTGGCAACACCAATACTTGGCGACCTTCTGTTTTTGTTTCGAAGCGGGCCATCACAAACGCTTCACCCCGCGCTCCCGCGGTGACGTTGCCGTCTTGATCGATGGCGGCGGAGGTTTCGTTGTTGGTGATAAACGCGGCCAGATTGGTCACATCACGTGTCGTTCCATCGTCGTAATGGGCGACCGCAATGAACCGCTGATTGCTGCCGGATCCCTCGATCACCGCCTGGGGTGGATAGACTTCTAGTTTTGCAACCGCGGGTGGCCGTTTCGGATCGGCAGGTGCTCCGTCTTTTAGCCATTCCAAAATCGTTTGGTAGTAAACGCTGTCTTCACCAAACAATTTGCCGCCCGTGTGAGTCACGCTTCCGACGGCCTTCGTCAAGAACAGGCTGTTTTCAGGAACGGCGAGGTTGATTCGCCGCATGCCGATTTCACGTGTAATCCGCTTGTAATCACCTGCCGGATCGTAGCCAAACAAGCTGATCATGAATCCGTCTTTTCCGCGAGCCGCACCATGGCAACTTCCGGTGTTGCAACCACTACGCGTCATGATTGGAACGATGTCTTTCTCAAAACTAACCGGCAGTTTCTGATCACTCCGGGTAATCTTGACGGGGATCCGTCGAATGGTGCCGCTTAGGTTACAGATCAGTTCCGTCTCACCATCGCTGATTGGTAGAACTTGGTTTCCTTCCAGTTTGGCAATCTTCTCATCTGCCAACTTCCATTCGGCGATGTCGGTCACATCCAGCGTGACGTCATCCTCACGTCGAACAACGGCCAGGAAATTCTGGTAATCACGAGACGTGTCTAACTGAATCTGCTCGGGGAAGACAGACAGGTCCAGATCGGCACCCTTTGGAATGGACGATGACGACGCATTCTTGGCCGGATCCGGAGTGGCCGGATCCGGATCAGCCGGAGCCGCCCACGAGAGCGACGCTGAAAATAGTACGAGCAAACAAAAGCTGGATAGTCGACGCATCATAGTGATACCTTCGCTTTCTCCGAATCGTTGATCAGTCATCAACACGTGTGGGGTGGGAACCCGACTTAGTCGTCAGATTCTTCGGTGTTCTTTTTCAATTGCCGTAGCTGCTCCAAGCGGCTCAGCGGCTTCTTCGTCGGAGGTGCTGGTGCAGCAGCAGGCTTCGGTTCTTTCTTTTTCGCTTCGGGCTTTGCCACGGGTGCTGGCAATGGTTTGTCGATTTGCAGAATCCCAGTACCTTGCGTCTGTCGGATAACACCCTTGTCCGAAGTTACTGAGGCACGAGCCACCAGCGTTTTGTGTTGACCAACTCGCGCTTTCTCCGTGATCTTCACTGGGAACACCAGTTGGTCGGTGTCTTTACCGACAGGCATTTTGGATTGCTCACAGACGACCCCGGCAGGCAATCCAACGAGTTCCACTTCGCATTCGCCCTCAAATTCACGGAGGGCCTCAACGTCGACAAGCACATTTGCTTCGCCACCGAGTTCGCTCGATGTCTTTGGGAAGCCGAAATTGAACAGCCGATCGGCGATTTCCAGCATAACGGGTTCCGTCGCGATTTCATTTCCACCGACGTAGGCGTAAGCGATCACCGGCCACTTTCCAATTGCGGCTGACCCATTTGCGGTCAGTGGAATGCTGGCTTCGTCCTTTCCTTTCGGAATCTTGATGCTGCCGCTCGAGCCGATGCCCGGCGGGTTGTACAGCAGGCGAATTGAAATGTCGGCATCCAAACCACCACGATTGACTTTGACGACCAAGTTCATCGAGCCGTTGCGGACAATCGGAACTTGAGGAGCTTCAATCTCAAACGTGCATGGAACGGATTTGATCACGGCAACGGCAGCGCGGTCGGCGTAATAGTCGTAGACGACGCTGTTGTTTTGCCCGATTAGCAGCTGGTGACGCTGCGAAAAACTGCTCTCGATTGGGTTTTCGGGAATCTTGCCAACGAAGTCCACTAAGCGACCGTCCAGCTTTGCATCCGCTGCAGCGGTTAACAATAACGGAACCGTGGTTCGGTTCGCTGGCATTTGGATCGGAGTCACTGTGACACCCTCGGGCAGATTCAAGCCGCTGATGTCGATTGGGCCTCCAACACGCGAACGCCCGGCATTTATCATGACAGCCGCACGATTCCCTTGAGGAACGTTCAGTTGGGTTGCCTCATAGCGACGACGATCGGGCAACGTGAGTGTTAACTGAGGTTCGGCGAGCTTCGCTTCGATACGGTAGGAAAAACCTGGACCGCCTTTGTACAAGTGGTCGTTGATGCGAACGTGATA
Source organism: Planctomycetota bacterium (assembly GCA_039179795.1). Classification (GTDB taxonomy): domain Bacteria; phylum Planctomycetota; class Planctomycetia; order Pirellulales; family Pirellulaceae; genus Rubripirellula. The sequence goes on from JBCDEM010000001.1 coordinate 315,786, forward strand.
CTTGCCGTCCGCTGGGACTTTCAGTTCCAAGAAACTGTCTGGTCCGCCGGAGTCATCGTTTCCTCCAACCCGCCCGCCCGCGTCGTTGTAAACGTTGATCACGCTATCCAACTCACTCCGAAGCACTTTCCGAGCATAGGTTCGAATATGAACCGTTTGCCCTTTCTTCGCTTCGAAGCTGAAGTAGTCACGGTCATTGGGCTCACCGATCAAACCGCAAAACGCGGCTGGCAAGGCGCCTGTGGTAGATTCTTTGTATGAGTTGTTCGGTTCTTGCTCGATAACATTCGGCATCGATTGGATTCGAATGTAATTGGGCGATGGGCTGATGCCACGCTCTGTATCGACAACCAATGGGTACGCCTCAGAAGGCTCGCTCGGTAATTGAACCTTTTCAATCCATGCATCACCGCTCGGCGATACAAATGTCATGTCAACGACTTCACCGGGAGGACCACCGGCCGGAACAACGGCCACTGCTCGGGGATAGGAACCGACATGCAATCGGTAGCGATCATTGTTGCCGCCAAACGATGAGTCTCGAACAACGATGATGTAGGTGCCATCTTCGGGGGCTTCGATGGAACACATGCAGTCTTGTTGCAGGAGCGGGGCGTCATCGCTCATCGCCAGCTCAAACCTCTCCGAGTTCAAGATGGCGATATAAGGATCAAAGAACGGGTTACTACGGCCTTTCTTGATTCGTACTCCTTCAAGTTCCGCCGTCAGCCGTTCGCCTTGCTTGAGGGTGACGGCGAAATAGTCTTCGTCCTCGCGTGCTACCGCTCCCTCGACCGTGACATTGTTTTCGATCTTCTGCGGTGAAGCGAAGTCACTGTTCGGTTCGACTTCATTAACGGTTGGCATCGCACCGACACCAAACATCAAGACATTGCTGAGCCCTGTCTCTGTCACCAAGCGAAGTGGGTAGAGGCCCGGGGGAGTATCCGCAGGGACTTCAAACTCAACTTCCACTTTGGAGTTATCGATCGGCTTTAACGATTTGACATTGATGCCTTCGCGATCGAATAAGACTTGCCGCCCGTCGGCCAGACGCGTGCCGGTCAGAACAACCGTTTGTGTTGTCCCACGCTGCATACCGCGCGGAGCAGAACTTGTCAGTTCCGGCCGGTAAGCCAAGCTGCTCGAGGGAAAGCACAACAGTCCGAAGCACGCAGCAATGGCCAGCAATTTGGTTCGCATGATCAATTGTTCCAGCAACGAACAACGCCGACTCGGTCTCCGGTGGGTGACGGAGACCGAGTTGGCAAGGAGAGGGAGCACTAGGCGACGATGTCCTTGATCAACTTTCCACCGTCGACAATTTCGATGGGTCGATCGCCAGGTGCCATCAATTCTTTGTCGGCCACGATGCCCAATTGGTGATACATCGTGGTGGCCAAGTCTTCTGGTCCAACCGGATCAAACTCGGGCTCGGATGCGGTCGCGTTGGAAGCACCGTAAATCGTTCCGCCTTTGATACCACCACCAGCCAGCATCACGCTGAATACTTTCGGGTAGTGATCTCGTCCGGCATCCTTGTTGATCTTTGGTGTACGGCCAAACTCACTACTGACCATGACCAAAGTCGAATCCAGCAAGCCTCGCTGTTCCAGATCCAGGATCAGTTGGTGCAGTGCTTGATCGAGAGGAGGCATTGTGCGATTCATCGCCGACGTAATGCCCTGGTGCATGTCCCACCCGCCGTAGGTCAAAGTAACCAATCGGCATCCGGCTTCGACCAAACGGCGAGCCATGAGCAGACGTTGTCCGGCTTGGTTCTTGCCGTACGCGTCCTTCATCTTGTCGTCCTCTTTCGTCAAATCGAAAGCGAGACGTGCTTCCGGCGAGCCCAGCAAGTTGTAGGCACGCTCATAGAAGGTATCCATTGCCAGAACACTGTCGGCATTGGTCAGCGAGGTAAATCGCTTGTTGACCGAAGCCAACGCACTTTGGCGTCGCTGGAATCGCGCCTCATCGACGCCGCTGTACATGTTCAGATCGCGAACGCGGAATCCGCTGCTCGCTGGATCACTGCCCAAGGAGAACGCACCGTAGGAGGAACTCAGATACCCCGTTCCGGCGAACTCGTTTGGCTGATTCGGGATGCAAACGTAGGGTGGCAAATTGTTGCGAGGCCCATACTCGTGGCTCACAACCGCGCCGAAGCTTGGATACTTCAATGCGGGGCTCGGCTTGTAGCCGGTGAACATATTGTGTGTTCCGCGCTCATGTGCAGCTTCGCCATGAGTCATCGAACGAATCACGCAAAGACGATCAGCAATCGAGGCGAGCTTCGGGATCGATTGGCAAAAGATCTCGCCGGTGTTTGTCTTCACCGGCTTCATCTCGCCTCGATACTCCAGAGGGCTGTAGGGTTTTGGATCCCAGCTCTCTTGATGTGCCATTCCGCCTGGCAGGTAAACGTGAATGACGCTCTTTGCCTTAGCCTCAATGAAGTCGTAATGCTTCTGCTCCGCGGCGGCTTGTTGCATCCACATCAATTGAGGCAAGGAAATACCGAGTCCACCGAAAGTACCGGCGGCCAGGAATCCACGACGACCGAATGGGTTACCAGTGCAACGCATGTTGAGGAATCTCCCGTGAAGATCTCTAACGTGAGTGGATGGCGAAATCCCCACGTGACTTACGTGGGAACCGTTGAATGATCTTTGCCGAGCAGGTTGGAAGTAGTCGCTTCAAACTTGTCTCATTGGCTGGACTGGCACCGTTGCAGATTTGTGGGGCGTGGGTGTCAGTCGATGGTCATTGAAGGCAGGGCTCAACCAATCGATAGACGATTTGGCCGAGTGTTAAGGTGGGAAATGGGACATCATATTAATCCGCAAAGTCGGCGGATGTACCCCAAATCGTTCGGAGAGACTAACGACTGTTTTCGTCAGGGTCAAATCGACTCGCGGTCCGTACACCTCCCGAAGGGAGGGGCTGATTACCTCGGCAAGACCGGAAGAGTGTCTGCTTGAATCCCCAACCTTCCTAGAGTACAAACAGAGAGTGAACATATGTTCATTTTCTTGGTTTCTCGTATTCGGAAGGGGCATCCGATGAGATTTTTGCAGAAGTGTTTTCGATTTAGCGTTTTCCTGGCCGCAATTAGCACGGTCCATTTCAACTCGAAGTGCATCGGGGGCATCATCCGTTTGGACAGCTCTCCTGGGAGTCTTGGCGAACTGCTGGACGGCATCGTTCCCACGGACATTGGAACCATAGCGGCTGGACCGTTTGTTGTGCCCAGCCTATCAGTTGCCGGGAGTCCACCTTTGTCTGTCACGATCACCGGGCTGACCGGGATTTCACCGGTAGCAAACGCGACGTCGATCAGCTTCGGAATCAACTCATTCGGCGGTGATTCCGCAGAACGATTTGATTCCGCGTTTTCAGAGTCTTTGACGTTCGTCTTCAATGAGTCCGTTAGTGTTCACCAACTTGACCTGCGGCATTTCAGTGGCGGTGAGGTCTTTGAATTCGCTGGAGTAACGGTCAGCAACGATGATCTGAGCGACGGCAGAACGGACGTGTTTGATTTCACAACTCCGTTGGCCATCGATGCGTACACCCCGATCATCATGCGATCGATATTGGGGTCGGTCGGAATCGAAGCAATCACTTTGGAAGTGTCCCCGGCAATGGACACACAGCCAAACATGACGGTTCCCGAGCCAGCGTCGGTGGTCACCTTTGCAACTTTGGGATTAAGCTGCCTGCGGCTACGACGCCGAAGACGTTCCATTGCATCCATGAGGCATCCTGATCGCGATCAAAAAGATTCGGTTCCGAGGCTTCCATTTGCACTTCGAGAACGAGGATGCCACACATTCAATGATTCGGGCGATTGACGACTTTCCTTCGTTCTTTGAGGTTGCGAGCGACGATCCTCTCATCATCGATTGTGGAGCGAATATCGGGGTTTCTGTTTTGGAATGGAAATCGAGATGGCCAATGGCCCAAGTCCTTTGTTTTGAACCGGACCCCGATGCGTTCCGACTTTTGGAAATGAATATCGAACGGAATGATGTTCCCGGCGTGCGCTGTATCCACGCAGCCGTGACGGACTTCGCCGGTGAAGCAGCCTGGTATGGAGATCTCGGAAAGGGAGCTGATGCTCGTGGCAATTCGCTTCGGCCAGAGTGGGGAAAGCGATCCGATGACGCTCCTTCCAAAGTGCCTTGCAAGCGGCTGTCCTCTTTTCTGCAAGGTCAGCGCGTTAGTTTTCTCAAGTTGGATATCGAGGGTGCTGAGGAAGCCGTGCTACGGGACATCGCTGAACATTTGCACCTTATCGATGCGATGTATGTCGAGGTTCATGAGAACGATCTATTGGACGAGTGGAATTCTCTGCAGCGAATCATGGATTGCATTCGAGGTTCGGGACTGAAAGTAGAAGAGGAGCCTCGGTATCAGCCCCATTCTTTGCCGCCCGCTTGGAGTGCATGGGGCAATCAGTGGAATGCCCGCCAAACTCAATTGTTGTGCTACCGAGGTTGAGTCGTCTGCTCGCAAGTCGCAACTCTCTTTTCAGGGGCGGCCAATCGCTCGTCTTGGCCGATCAATTAGCCCGTATGGGCCAACTTTGTCCGCTTGTTGCTCACTGGTGAATTGATCCTATTGGCGGTGTCGGGTCGTGTTATAATCTCGCGTTGGCAATCTCATCTGTTTGGCGTCGTTTCTTGTCAATCACGTGTCACTCACCGCGCATAAATTTCTGAAGCCCCCAACTCAAGACGGGGATCTAGGCTTGCTCAGTCACTACCGAGTGATTGAGGAGTTGGGACGTGGTGGCATGGGTTTTGTTTTCTTAGCAGAAGACATCAAGCTAAAACGCCCCGTCGCATTGAAAGTGATGAACCAGCGGATTGCTTCGGCGCCACACAGTCGTCGTCGCTTTGTCCGTGAAGCACGTGCGATGGCGGCGGTGCACCACGACAATGTCGCGACGATCTTTGAAGTTGGCGAGAGTAATCAGACGCCTTACATGGCCATGGAATTGCTTCAAGGTTCAACACTGGAGCAGTTCAATAAAGAACAGAATCAAGTTGGCTTTGAAACGGTCATTGATTATGCCAGACAGATCTCGCGCGGACTGACAGCTGCACATCAACGTGGCATTGTTCATCGTGACATCAAGCCGGCGAACATTTGGCTAGAAACAGACAAACAGCGAGTCAAGATTCTGGACTTCGGTTTGGCACTTGCTTCGACTCCCGTCGATCAATTGGCGGGACGTGGTGCCGTTATCGGTACTCCGGGCTATCTCTCGCCCGAGCAGGCGCGATCTGATCCGCTGGATGATCGAAGTGATTTGTACAGCCTGGGTGTTGTGCTTTACGAATTGTGCACCGGCCAGATTCCGATTCAGGAGAAGACGGTCCCGGGTCAACTGATTTCGATTCTTGCGCATCGACCAACGCCCATCGAGGAAATCAATCCGGAAATACCACAGCCGTTACGTGAGCTCGTTCATTGCCTACTGAGGAAAGAACCGCGATCCAGACCAGCGACTGCTGAAGACCTGCTTAACCGGTTGGATGTCGTTGAAAAAGAATGCCATTCGAAAACAGAAGTAGCGCAGGCGATCAACAAACTAAAAGCAGGTTTGGACGAAGTCGTTCAGCAAAAAACTGAGCCAGCACTTTTTTCGGATCCTGAGATCGCTGAACCCGATTTGAGCCAGCCGATCGAATCGATCCCCGATCCTTTGGCAAACGTGTCGCCGGTCGCAAGCATGCCAGCGACAAAACCTCTTCCCTCGCGATCCGGTGCTGGGCAAAAAACGAACGTTTCGGCATCAACGCCTTGGCATGTTTATTTGCCGATCGCTGCGATTGCCGCGGTCGTGTTAATCGCTTTGCCCGTCATGACGTATTGGTTTAGCCAATCGGATGGTCGTGGGGTTGCCGTTGTCGTGACCGAGGAAGGGGTGATGCCAGCGACGGACTACGGTCTATCGCCATCGACGAGCGGCAATAACGCTCAGCCGACAGGCTCCGTATCAAACGGGAGTTCATCGAGTGGATCCATCGGCAATCGATCCGACGGAAGTGCTCAGCAGAATCGATCTGGATCCAACGGAGGTGCGGGCAATCGCAACCGAGGCAACCAGGCACGAAACGGCGCACAGGGTCAAAACGGCTCCCAACAAAATGGGGCACGCCAAAACGGTTCGCAGGCTGGTGCACGTCAGGGCGGTGGCCAGAGACGGAACGGAAATGGTGGCAATCGCAGTCAAAGGCAAAACGGGAATGCCGGCCAAGGCAACGCCGGCCAAGGCAACGCACGAAGAGGCAATGCAGGACAGGGACAGCGCCAGAATCAAGGGAACCAGGATTCACAAAACACGCGTTCATCCAATGGTTCCAATTCGCCCGACGGTTCGCGAACGGAGGCTCAGACGGCCAGCCTGCTGGGCAATCGAAATATTGCCAATGGGAACGCCAATGCCCTGACGGCTGGTGCTTCCCCAGCCGGTAATTCCACTCAACCAAATTCGACTGCAACGGGCGGATCGTCACCATCGCAAAAGCGATGGACGGCGATTTCAATCAACGAGGGGCGAGGTGCAGACGCGATGGTTCAGAGTGGGACGACCGAGAACTTCGGTCTAGCGCCGAGCATCGGAGTTCGTCGCCGCGGTACCGTCGAAACGAATCACTCTTATTTACGTTTTGATTTTGAATCGATGAGCGATCGACGTCAGTACGTGGAAACGGCTGAACTCTTGTTGACGCTCGTTGGGGGCGAACGGCCTTTGGGTTCGGAATTGCGGTTGTATGGCGTGGCGGACGTCGGAGCTTGGCCCGAGGAAAAGCTCTCGTGGAAAGTCTCTTTTTCCGCGGAGGGACTGCAGGGTCTCCCTCTCTTGGCGAAGATCACCGTCTCGGAGCCGAAGAACCCAGAACGGCCGCGTCAGATTCGAATTCGCAGCCGTGAGTTGGCGAGTTTTATCGCGAACGCGGAAGATAGCTTAGTAACGATTGTGCTGGCGGGAGCTGGAAGCGGGACGGAGATGGTCCGGTTCGTCAGCCGTGACGCGACCAGTTCGGCCGCCGCTCCGAGGCTGCGAGTATCAACGCCATCGGTATTGCCCGAGAAAGATCCGCCGCTGCGAGGACGCTAGCGATTTGGCCCGATGCGTCGTTGTTCGCCCGCAGGCCCCCGTGCCGACGATGCGTGCCGACGATGCGTGCCGACGATGCGTGCCGACGATGTGGGCCGACGATGTGGGCCGACGATGTGGGCCGACGATTCGTGCCGACATTGGGTTGGAGAATTTTCTTCTAAGGGTCACTTGGCTCAATCGTTCTAATTGCTGCAAGGATGGGTGACTCCTCTGCTGGCGGTGGCCATGAATGACGCCGAACGATTATCTGATGAGGCTTGGTTGAGCCGAGTCTTCGAAACGCATCAGCGTGCGTTGATGGGCTACGTATCGCAATTGATGGGTAGCGCGGAACGGGCCAGTGATGTCGTTCAGGATGCGTTCGTGCGACTCTGCCGTCAGCCGAGGGAGAAGGTGGAGGATCGCGTCAAGCCATGGCTCTATGCCGTTTGTCGGAATCGGGCGATGGACATTTTGAAGAAGGAGAATCGCATGCGAACGATGGCCGAAGCCGGTTCAGAGCAGATTGGAAGAGACAGCGATCCCAGGTTTGTGATCCAAGAGCGAGACACCGTTCAACACGCGAACAGTTTGATGCAACGCCTGCCCGCTCGCCAACAAGAAGTCATCCGGTTGAAGATTGAGTCCGGTTTGACGTACCGCGAGATCAGTGATCTGACTGGGCTGAGTGTTAGCAATGTGGGCTATTTACTACACACCGGGTTGAAGGCGATCCGGAACCGATTGGCGACCATCGAATAGGCACAAAGAACGCCATCAGGAATGAACAAGATGAGCCAAGAACAAAAGAACATCGATACACGCGTCACAGCCTATGCCTTTGGTGAGTTGTCACCCAAGGAAGCATCACTCTTTGAACAGGAACTACGGCAGTCGGCTCGCCTGCGAGCAGAACTGGCGGAGGTCCGTGACGCCATCGGCGCGTTGGCGTCAGAGTTTCAGACGGACGTTCAAGAGGTTGCGGCGCCTCAGCGTGCGGCCATTGAACATGCCATTTCGACCGTCACGCCTCCACCGGTGACGGCGTCAGTGCCACCAGTGGTCCGCGCATCCGTGGGTGAGTCGGCGTATCGCCGATCGATGACTGTTGCAGTGCTCGTTGCATGCGCATTGATCGTCGTCGCGTTAGTGGTTCCGGAGTTGAGGGACGGTGGTGGAAACGGAGTCGCTCAGACAAACCCGGGTGAATTGAGCCAACTCTTGACCGCGTTTAATGAAGCGGTTGAGAACGATCGCTTGGATGAGGCGGAAGCGATCGCATTGAGAGTCCAAGAACTGAAACCAAACGACCCCATCGCTCGAACGTTGTTGCTCGGAAGTCAACGTCGCTCAGCGGGGGATGCGATCGATAATGAACGCGAGCTGACTCCCACCGAGTTGGAAACCGAAGACGTCGTCGCCGAGCAATCCAATCCCGAAGAACCCAATACCGAAGAACCAGATCAACGCAGTGAAGCCGAATCCGAAGCGGCTTCGATCGGACATCCTGCTCCACCATCACGATCTCAAGGAACAGAGCAAACTCAAGGAACAGAGCAAACTCAAGGAACAGGGCAAACGGCAACGAATCCGGATAACTCCGTAGACGCCCTCGAACCTAGGGCAGGCGATTCCGAGATCGGCAGCGCAGATTTCGGTGCCTTTGATTCATCGGAACTGCCTGATGACGGAATGGACCTTGGAATGGGCGGTCACTCCAACCGGATCGAAGCGATCGCAGATGCAGATTCGATGGGGATGGGGATGGGAATTATGGGACAGATGGACACTCCCAACACCATCAGCCGTCCCGGGTCTCGCGGAGTCGTTGAGCGTAGGCGAAGTCGTCGTTCGAGCGAGATGGAAGGAATGATGGGTGGAATGATGGGTGGCATGCTCGATGCGGAAGAAGCGGACGACATGATGGAAATGGGCATGATTTTCGGTATGGAAGACGGAGTGGACTTCCCTGGTGGTGATCAATACGCGCCGATTGTCGATAACCCGTTTCAAGCTGTGACCCGATCACCACTTTCGACGTTTTCAGTCGATGTTGATACTGCGTCCTACGCGAAAGTGCGAAGCCTGATCAATCAACAGTCGCTACCGCATCCCAACGCGGTTCGCATTGAAGAGTTCGTCAATTACTTCGATTACGACTATCCGGATCCAACTGACAAACACCCTTTCTCAGCTTCGATCGATATTGTCCAGTGTCCATGGAATTCAGCCCATCGGCTAGCGCGGATTGGCATTCAAGGCAAGCGATTGGAACGAGAACGACCAGCAAGCAATCTCGTTTTTCTTCTTGATGTTTCCGGTTCGATGCGTGGACCGAACAAGCTTTCGCTGGTCATTGAAGGAATGAAGATGCTGACGGATCAACTGACGGAAGACGATCGGGTCGCCATCGTCGTGTATGCGGGTGCTGCCGGGCTGGTACTCGATTCGACGAGTGGTGATCAGAAGCGAGAGATCACTGATGCGTTGGATCGATTACGTGCTGGTGGTAGCACCAATGGTGCACAAGGAATTCAACTGGCTTATCAAGTCGCTCGTGATCACTTCGTTGCGGGTGGAACCAATCGTGTCATTTTGTGCTCTGACGGTGATTTCAATGTAGGTGTGACGGGTACGAACGAGCTTGTTCAGCTTGCCAAGGAACAAGCAAAATCGAACATCTTTCTTACAGTGCTTGGCTTTGGTACCGGCAACCACAACGATCAAATGATGGAACAGATTTCCAATCAAGCGAACGGTAACTATGCGTTCGTCGATGGCCTGACGGAAGCCAGGAAAGTTCTGGTTGAGGAGCTAAGCGGAACGCTGGTGACGATTGCGAAAGACGTCAAAATCCAAGTTGAATTCAATCCGGGAAGAGTCGCTGATTACCGTTTGATTGGCTACGAAAATCGATTGATGGCAGCGGAAGATTTTCAGAATGACAAGAAAGATGCTGGAGAAATGGGAGCTGGTCATCGCGTCACTGCTTTGTACGAATTGGTCCCTCAATCGGCAGAGTTAGTGGACGTACTGAAGACGGAAAATCTCCGTTATCAAGAGCCCGCGCGATTAAGTATGTTGGCCGCGATGGGCGAGCTGTTTACGCTGAAGATGCGTTACAAAAAGCCAGCAGAAGATGTTGGTGTCGAGTGGGACATTCCCGTAGAGGACTCGGGCAAGTCTTTCCGAAACGCCGATCGAGACTTGAAGCTTGCCGCGGCAGCAGCTGGCTTTGGAATGTTGCTGAGAGACTCGCCTTACAAGGGTGACTTGACCATGTCTCAAGTCGCTGAGATGGCATCCGAAGCCGCACTGGGCGATGACTTCGGTTATCGAGAGGAGTTGGTTGAGCTGATCAAGAAAGCAAATCGGCTACGCGGTGGTAACTGACTCTCCCCGGATCCTCGCACGCCATCGGCGAACGGATTGCCGTTAAACGCATTAACCAAGACGGCAATGATCCAAGACTTCTTCGGCCGTTGCACGGTAACCCGCGTAGAACGGACCGAATTCGGCGTATTTCGCGCTCGCTTCGTCAAACCGCATCTTGTAGACGATCTCTTTGAGGTATTCAGGGTTCCTCGCCCACAAGGTGACCATCCATTCCCAATCGTCGACACCGACACCAACGGTGATTAGCTGACTCACTTTCCCCGCGAAGGCGATCCCACTTTGGGCGTGCTCGGCCATGAGCGCGTTGCGTCGACTAAACGGTTCGGTGAACCAGTTAGCTCCCAACACCCGACTCTTGTTCATCGGATAAAAACACGCGGCGGGCCATTCAGGGAATTCCGGACGAAGCCGTTGTTCGTTCATCATGGGCAAACGGCGCTCATACGCGTTGACTTTCGCCGCCAGTTCCGGTGAGTCTGGGTCGCCTCCGCCGTCGATCAAACGTTGTCGGAACATCTCGATCGTCGGGACATACTCGCTCACTTCGCTCATCGAAACGAAGGACCAAGTTGGATCCAGGTAGCGACCGAGTTGCGGAGCCATCAAACGCTGATGAACGGCATCCACTTTGGATGGATCGGGGTCCATCAACATGACACCAAAATCTGCTCGGTGTCCGCTAATCCAGTAAAGACCTAGGCGAGCAGGTGCATCAGCGGACTGCGGATCCAACGCGGAAGTGAACTGACGACGTAGGCCGTGGTTCAATCGTCCGTCGAGTTGGTCGCGTCGAAAGCGATAGAGAAAGTGTGTGCAGTGCCAGCCCCGACTGGGAACGACAGACGGTTCTGGTAGCGGCTCGGGGCGTCCCTGGGATGGCCGTCCCTGTTGTGGGCGTTGAGTTGGAGTACCAGTCGGGCGTGTAGGAGCATTCATGGACGCGACGCAATTCAGCGGATGAAAGGGGATTGGATCGATCGTCTGATCCATCACCACCTCATCCTAAGCCCACCTCACGACTTCGGCGAGGTCTGGCGTCCTTCACGCGAACAGCGACCGGCTTAACGCAGTCGCCACTGGGTCATTCGGTCACGGTAGCCGTATTGAACGGACCAATGTCGGGTTCGGCTGGCGCCAAAATGACCATAAGAATAGGGAGTTTTCCAAGCCGGTCGGTAGTTGGACTCTGGCAACATCGGTGTTGGTGCCTGCACAGGTCCATGATGCTTTTGCAGGACCAGTGGGAGATGTTTTTTCAGATGATCGTGCTGGTGAGCGTTCTTCGACGAAGGTGGCTGAGGGGGAATGATCAGCTGATGGGCATGAAGTTGTGGGTTGAGTTGTGGCGGAACTTGGTGGGACCCCACCATCGACCGAGTGTGAAACTCATTCGGGGCCGAGTGTGGGTGCAACGGCGGATGTGGGGTGGTCGTATTGCTTACGAGCCGGTTCTCGTGAGGCCGAACCGGCTGCGGTAACCCGGCATTCAAAGCTGTATTCCAGCTCGAGACCGCCTGTCCGTGAACACACGGCATCACCGCCAGAAAGCCAAAAGCACAAAGCAGGATCCGGTAGGACACGTCGCACCTGGGGATTTGGGTAATTTGCGTTCGGTTTGCGGACTGGCCACTTTTTGAACATCGGCATCCCCATGACGAGACACCCAAGAAAATCACCCAAGTTTTCAGACTCCATACCGACCTGATCTCTATTAGTCGGGAACGCTTGTACTAGAACTGCCGGCTTCAACTGATCTAGATCTCGGCGATCGGGTCGCGATATGGTCCGAGCATAGGACCATCAGGTCTGGACTCAATGGATTGGGGTCGTCGTGTCCATTCAGAATGAAACGATTGAATCGGTGTTGGGTGCAACGTCCGACACAGTCATTTTCTGATCGACAAGCGGCGATGTTAGGGAAGGCCGGCGGAATGCAATCGCTGACCCAATGCAACGGAATCGAATCATGAAACGACGTCAATTCGTCCTCGGATCGCTTGCCAGTCTCGCAACCACGCGGGCAGCACTTGCTCAACAACGTCAGTTGGTGGAACCGGTCCATCGTGTAGCCAATGCGAACGCAAAAACCGCGGCCGCCGCTCCCAGTTTGGATCGAACCCCCGTCCACCCGTTGGATCGCGCACTCGACATCGCCCGCAGCGGACTCACCTCTTGCCAGGAAAGCGTGTCCGACTACACCGCGATCTTGGTCAAGCGTGAACGCGTTGGCGGCGAATTGACGCCCCACGAATTCATGCTGGCGAAGATTCGAAATCGCAAGCTGACTCAGGGACAGGTGGCTCAACCGCTGAGCGTTTACTTGCATTTCTTGAAGCCATCGACGGTAAAAGGCCGCGAGGTCATCTACGTTGAAGGGCAGAACGACGGAAAGATGATTGCCCACGAGGGAGGCTTGAAAGGAAAGTTCTTACCCACGGTTTCTATTCCACCTGATGGAATGTTGGCAATGCGCGGGCAACGCTATCCGTTGACTGAGATTGGGGTTGAAAACCTGATTGTCAAGCTGATCGAGCGAGGCGAACAAGCAAAGCGAGTTCCGAATGTGAAATGCGAGTTTCGTAAGAACGCCAAAGTGAACGATCGCATCTGCACGGTCTTGCAAGTGACACAGCCGGTCAAGTCGCCGGAGCTCGAATTCTATCAAGCTCAAGTCTTTATCGACGACGCAATCAATCTGCCCATTCGCTACATCGCCTACGACTGGCCGACGCGTCAGGGTGCACCGTTGCAAGTTCTCGAAGAGTACAACTACTTGAACTTGAAGATCAACGTTGGCCTAACTGATCAAGACTTCGATCCGTACAACGAACAGTACGCTTTCTATTCGAAGTAGTAGGATAAGTCGCCGGACACCCGAACCGCGATTAACGACAAACCTGATCGATTTTCATCGATCAGGTTTTTCTTTTAGTCTGACAGCAACGTGAGCATTCGTTTGTGAAGCGTCTGGCTGGCGCTCACGCAAAACTTGGGCTGCCAATCGTTGAGTGTTGAGCCATCACACGCTGTAAGCTCAGCACCAGCCTGTCTGGCGATCACCGTTCCGGCAGCGCTATCCCAAGCTGACACGCTGGTAGCCCAGTAGGCGTCCAGTCTGCCGGCTGCGACGTAGCACATATTCAGAGCACATGATCCAAGACGCCTGAGCGAACGGCATTGTTCCAGTACACGGGCGAAGCGGGCAACCTCCGGATCCGTGCCTTTTACACCGGCGGGAAAGCTACACGCTACCAGCGACTCGCGTAATTCTTCACAACCGCTGGCCTTGATTAGCTCGCCATTACATCTCGATTCGCCACCGTCCAACGCGGTGAACATTTCATCGCAAACGGGATCGTAGATAACTCCCAATCGCATCTTGCCCTGGGAAAATAGACCAATCGAAACGGCAAATGACTGGAGTCGATGCACGTAGTTGACGGTTCCATCCAAGGGATCAACGACCCAACAGGGTGGCGCGTCGGGATCTCCCCGGAGGACGGACTCCGGCGGGTCGTTTTCGCCCTCTTCTTCACCGACAAAAGCGTAGTCGTCAAAGGCATCCAAAAGAATGGTTCGAATCGCCTGTTGCGACGCGAGATCCGCATCGGTCACCAGATCCTTATCGCCTTTCTCTCGCACCCGTCTGTCGAGACGGCGGGACATCAATTCAGCGGCTCCAGCTCTGGCAGCTCTAACCGCGACTTGCAAATGATTTCCATTCATTCCGAATCTAATCCACTCAGCTCTTGATCCCAGTCTCCGACACTCGAGCCGGTACTGGTTGGGTTTGGGTCGACGCTCTGAAGATCGGACTCCAGCCGCCGTAGTTCTTCTAACCAAACACGAATGTCATTGTCATATTCGGTTGCCATGTCGCTGAGAATGAGCTGACGATGGAATGCAGCGGCTCCTTGATCGACATGCTCCGCGGCTTCTGCACTTGGGAATCGCCGATTGGGGTCTGGAGCGATCAGTCCTAGCAGAAAGTTTACCAGCAACTCGTTACGCAACACTTCGTCGGGCAAGATCTCGGTCAACCGCAGGGGCAGCTCTCGTTTTGCTTGCAGCAGCTCGCGCAACTTACTCTTTTTCCCAAAGGGATTGAGTCCACTCAATAGCTCGATCAGCACATAACCCACACTGGCCAAGTCACTTCGTGGCGTGCATGTGCGATCCTCCAAGACCTCAGGTGCGGCATACAGGGGTGTGCATTCGCGATCCCGCGGTGGATTCCGGTAATCGATTGCGGAACCCATATCGATCACTTTGGCGTGACCACTCCGTTTCAACATGATGTTGGCCGGCTTGATATCGCCATGCACGATACCTTCACGATGGAGCGCAGCGAGTGCGGCCAGACACTCGCGAACGATGGCGACCGCGACACCCGCTTTAAATCGACATTGTTCTGGGCCGCTGGTCAGGATCACTTCGTTGATGTACCGCCATCGACGACTGCTCACGCGACCATGCAATAACTCCAAACACTTAGGAGAAGTCAATTGGCGTAGATCGTATCCATCGACCCATTCCATCATCATGATCCGGATACGATCTCGCTCCAGAAAGTTTTGCACGTCGAGCAAGTTGTCGTGTTGGATCAGAGCCACACGTGCCGCAATGGTGGCGACGCGGTGCATCGCTTCGTTGTAAGCGCGAGCACCAGCGTACCGTTCCGGTGAAAACACTTTCATCGCCACGGGAACGGTGAAACCATCCGTACCTCGATACTCGGTCAAATAGACCTCACCTTGGCCACCGCGACCGAGGAGTCGAAGCATGTGGTGATGACCCGTCCAACTGACTTTTCCTCGTTCTGTAAGCTGCTCGTATCGCTCCAGTAACTTTGGATCGACGTCGGCACCCTGAGAGCCTTTTTGGGTCAGTGTGGGAAACGGTTCAAAGCGTGTTGTCGATTGCATAAATATAACCTCATCCGTGAGAGGTTCCCGCCGGAAGCCATTTCGGCAGTGCTACCGCCGCACCGAAAAGGAGGGGAAGGGAAGGGGAGGGGGAGAGATAGCTTAATTGTACCGATCGCTCCTTAACCAACGCGACCGGAACTCAATTGTTCTCGGAGTGTTTTTGAAATGCGTCGCAACATGCGAAAATTCTTAGAAACGCTTTCTTCGGATTGTCGCCACGACACCTGGCCAGAGCTAAGGGGGCCGCTGAAAGTCCTGCCTAGGAAACGGCAGACACCGTGACCATCTGTTCGGTTCACGCGTGAGGCATCTTGATACGGCGAGTGATTCATCTTTGACGCAAATCGTAGCAAACTACAGTATCTCTCAGCCGCACGATCATCCGACCATCGCTAAATGCTGGGGTGCTGCACCCTAAGGGACCCGAACGGATCGCTTGACGTTGCCAGAGTTTTTCGCTGGCGGCCGCGCCGTCGGGTTGAGAAGAAATTTCGTCGATCTTCAACTTCTTGCGCAGATCATCTTTCGCGATGAGGAAGCGGTCTGCATCGATCTTCGCCTCATAGAGTGTTTCAAACCGATCAGAATCAGCGTTGAACGCTAGCACGCCCTCCCACGCATAAAACACTTGGTCACCGGTTGCGATCAGCGAAGTGTACCTCGGATTGGAAATGCGAAGCGTTGTTTGCCAACTCGACTTACCGTTTGCCAAATCGAGCTTTGCGAGCCGTTTATCACCTTGCACAAAAATGTGGCCCTTGTAGACAACCGGAGTTGAACCTGAATCGGCGGCGCGCTGAAACTGCCATTTCATCTCGGGCTTGTTCGTTGGAGCGGAAGGATCCAGTTGGAAAGCCTTTAGGCCATTCTTCCGGGATGAACCGTAAGTGAGCAGCCAGTCGTTGTTCACGATCGGAGTCGATTGACCAGCGCCCGATTGAAGCTCCCAGAGTTTGCTGCCGTCGGAAACTCGGTAGGCTTGTGTAATGCCACGCGCTGTGTTGGCAACTGCGATCGCTCCTTGGTCGGACATCCATACCGCTGGACTGCTGTGAGACTGATAGTCCGTCGGCGCATCTCCCTGCCACAGTAACTCGCCGTCTGCGATGCGGAGAGCGACTAAGGGGCCGCAAGCAATCAGTGCAACGCCATCGGCCACCGCAAACGAGCTTGCGAAAAACTCATCGCGAAACTCACCCGGAAGACGTTGTGACCAAACCGTTTCACCTGTCTTGGCGTCGAAGCAGTGCGCGGTTCTTTCGGCACCTAACACCAACACGTAATTGTCGGTGATACATGGCGTTCCCGATTGGACAAACCGCGTGTACATCGAAGGCTCAGAACGTTCCCAGAGGATGGTGCCGGTATCGAGCTGGAGACACACGAGTCGTTCGTCGAAACGGAAGGCTTTCGACTGCTTTTCGTTTTCATTGCGCCGTTTCACTTCATACTCGGCATACTCCTCATCGCTCATCCCGACGCGTTTCTCCGGTGAAAGCCACGGGTACTTTGACGGCGTTGCTGTTCGATCTGGGTTCTTTGTTTTCGTGTGTGCAAACAGGTAAACACATCCATCACGTACGACCGGGGAACTCCAGCCGCCGTTATTTCCGCCGGGAAAGTTTTCGAATGCCCACGTAGGTGCAATACCTTCTGGAGGAAGTGACTGAATCAGAGGTGTAGCTGATGGCAAATATCCAGATCGATTCGGACCTCGCCATTGCGGCCAGTCGGCTTGGACAACGTTGACGTTAAAGATGGAGGTCAACGCGAAGAACACAACAACTCGATGCATCGATACATCTCTTAAGTCTTGAGAACAGCAAACACTTTGATCCGACGGACTTTATTCGACGTTCTGTGTCATCGTATCAAGATCGAGCGATCGACGTTTGGCCGGCGATCCTAGGAAACTTGTTGGACGCATGGTTGCGTGAAGACTGTGAAAGCAAAGCAATAAAAAAGCCGGCTCAGCCTCCCGCTGAGCCGGCCAGTTTGCTGCACCCACAATCGAAGTCGGGATTCGTTCCAACAAGTTCGACGGCAGGGCGTTTCGGTTAACGCACGCAGAAATGGGGAGTGACGTCCGTGTCCGCGAACGATTGTCCGTTGGCTCGGTCCGTCGGTGCCAGACTCCCAAAAACGAGGAATCGCCTCCCGTGCGACACTCCAAGGGCCTTTCAACTCGTTTTCAAGACCGGTGGTTTAATGAAGCTTCAAGTTCAATTGAAGCTGGCGAGGGACTTTAATCCCTCAACAAAAAAGAGAGTTCACTCTCGATCAGGCGGACAGCATTCACGCTGTCCCGATACAAGAGAACGCATTAAGTAACTGAAGATCGGGCGTGGGCGGAATCCGGAGGCAAACAAGCTCATTGCGTCCAATCGGAATTCCCATGACACACACTCTCCAGGAAAAGAAATGACAGTCGAAGCCGAATAAGCTGGATGGCTTCAGATCGCTGGCTCAATGCTGCACAGAATGTGGCGTTCATCGATTGCGTTGTCAACAACTTAGCGCGACAAGTTTCTTATTTCATGCGATCCGTGAATTGAAATCCAATGAATCACATGCCCACTGGTTGCAAAGTTTTTTAGGATTCAAAAAATTGTCGATGCAGTGCGAACGGTATGTTGACATCAACATTTGGATGTTGTTTCAACGCTCGCTAAGTGGGGATGAAGCCAACCCCTATGAAGGTTTAGCCGTTAGGTTTGGGCGATAAGACATGACCACCGATTCAACTTCGTCGGACAGTCCGGAAGATTCCCGGCGCACATGGTCGGATGAGTACGTCGATGAGATGACGGCGTTGTTGGGCAAGTCGATTTGCCGCAAGATGGCGATCTATCGATTGCCAGCAGGTTTTTGCCTTTCCGTGATTGTTCCGGTTTTCAACGAATGCAACACGGTGGCGTTGGTCGTCGAACGTCTGCGTCAACTTGGACTTCCGATGCAAATCATCTTGGTAGACGACGGCAGTTCCGATGGGACGGATCAGGCAATCCGTTCGTTTGAAGGGCAACCGGATATCGTCGCACTGCATCACGAAACGAATCGTGGAAAAGGAGCGGCCATTCGCACCGGCATCGAAGCGGCGACGGGTGATATCGTCGTGATTCAAGATGCCGATCAAGAATATGATCCATCGGATTTTCGCTATCTGATGCAACCTCTCATCGCCGGTGAAGCGGATGTTGCGTACGGAACCAGGTACGGCCATTACGATCGCCAACTGTCACCGTGGTGGCACCAGACCGTCAACAGCTTCATCACGTTGATGGCGAGCATCGCTATTGGCATCCGTTTGAGTGACGTCGAGACGTGTTACAAGATGGCCTGGCGCGAGCACTTCGACGCGATCAAGTCGGATCTCCGAGAATCAAGGTTTGGCATTGAAATCGAACTAACCGCACGTTGGGCGAGACGTGGACTGAGGTTCACTGAACGGCCGATTCGCTACCGGCACAGGTGGTACAGCGAAGGCAAAAAAATCGGCTGGAAAGATGGGGTATCAGCCCTCTGGTGCATCGTGAAATACGGTCTTTTTCGCCGCTAACGATGTTGATCGGCGAAGTTTTTTTTCATCACTGTGCAACTTGGCATGGACCGTTTCGGGGAGTGTTACTTGATACCCCCGCATGCGCAAAAAACTTGACTCCCGATTCCGAGACGTAGACACTGATGGGTCCCGATCGATCTTTTCGATGGGGTCTCTCTTCTCGCTCATCATGGAGGCCGAAAGCCATGTCCGTCGCAACTAAAACGACGTTCGTGATCAATGCTGCCTTTCTTCAAGAAATCAAAGACAGCAATCCCGACTTGTATCACACAATCGATGAGCTTCGTGCCGTCTGCGTCTCTGATTTGCCGCCGGCTGCGTTATGCCGGCGGCTTACCCGTTTGTTGGATCAATTGCGTGACCAGATTGCCTTGCAGTTTTCGCTCGAGGAATCTTACGGCTACATGGCTGTACCTTCCCATCCTGATGAAGTGATGTGCGAGGCAGCAGGCCGGGCACAAGGCAGTCATGGCATGCTGTACATGCAGCTGAGCGATTTGGCGGAACAAGCCGAGGAATTGCAATATCGAGGTGTGGAACTAAGTCAATTGAAAGCGCTGTTGCGTGATGTCAGAGACTTCGAATGCCGATTGGACGAGCATGAGCGTTGCGAAAATGAATTGATCCAGCGCTGTTTTCGTTTACCCTGAAGAGTTCGTCACTCAGTTTCGCCGAAACTTCCAACGTTAGAGAGTTTGCATGGTGATTGGTGAATCCAAAACGCGGCCGATGGAGATCCTGTTGGTGGAGGATGGATTGACTGACGCACGGGTGACGATTTACGCCCTCCGACGAAGTCAGGTCTATCATCGCCTCACGCTGGTGCGAACTGTTGGTGAAGCGATGCAGTTCCTCAATCAAGAGGGCATTTTTGCTCGAGCCCCACGTCCAGATCTGATCTTGCTCGATCTCATGCTGCCGGATGGCAGTGGCTTGCAAGTGCTCGACGCGCTGTCCGACTGGGACCTCGAAGCTCGCCCCACGACGGTTGTACTGACCGCGTCTCAAGACGCGTCCTTGCGGGAACGCTGTCGCGAACTGAACGCGTCTGACTTCATGACGAAGCCCGTTGGCGAACAGGATTTCATGAGAGTTGTTAGAGATCACAAGAAGTTAATGGTGCACACGTCCGTGATGGCATCCACCTAGGCTAACCGTCAATCGGCTATCGCTCGAACCACTTCTTGATTACGTGCATCGTTGCAGCTCGACTAGCGCGGGCAATCGATGTCGTCAAAGGAATCTTCTTCGGGCAAACGGCGACGCAGTTCTGAGCGTTACCGCAAGCCTGGATCCCGCCCGATCCCGTCAATTCCTCCATCCGTTCCGATGCGAGTGCTTTACCCGTTGGATGGTTGTTGAAAAGCATCGCTTGCGAGATCGCATGTGGACCGACGAACGCTTGATCGAAAGCTTCTTGCTTGCGTGCTTCGAATGCTTCGTCGGACTCGCCGTCTTCTTGCGTGAGTTCGATCTTTGTGTACTGCGGGCAGGCTTCAACGCAGCAACCACAACTCATGCATTCGCTCAGCGGATAGTTCTGTTCCTGTTGCGCTCGAAGTTGCCGTTCCCCAGGACCCATGTCGTAATAACTATCGACCGGCACCCAAGCTTTCACGCGTGTCAGTCCACGGAACAGTCTTTGGCGGTCAACGATCAAGTCTCGTACAACCGGAAACTTGCTCATCGGCTCTAAGACGATCTCATCGTCGTTGTCTTCTAACAACCGATCGACCAATGCGCTGCAGCTCTGGCGAACACGCCCGTTGATCTGCATGGTGCAGCTGCCGCAAACTTCTTCCAGACAACCACAATCCCAGGCGACCGGTGGGACTTTCTTACCGTCCAATGTCGTTGCTTGGGCCGCGATCCGTTGCAACACACTGATCACATTGAGCTCAGGCTCGTATTTGATCTGATGCAATTCCCAGTACGGCTCTTCGTTCGGAGCGTCTTGGCGGAGGATACGAATCTTGATGAATTCTGGTTGGTTCGATGCGTTGGGTTCCAGAGCAATCATCGTTTTTCTTTTTGCAGTTGCAGTCTAAAAATGGAATAGATCTTGGTTGGTATCGGCTGTGTTGGATTCGGCTGTGTGTGATCCCGCAACGGGCTAGTGGGCGGCAACCGGTTCAGCCTGATCGGGTGTTTGCGCTTGACGGCGTTCCTTCCACACTTCCTCGATCACTTCGGCTCCAACGAGACCATACAACCGCGGTCGTGGTGGAATCAGAGAAGTGTCTACTTCCTCGTAGTTGATATCGGGCATCGATGAAGTCTCATTCCAACCCGCGACGGTACTTTTTAAGAATCGCTTATTGTTCGCTTCGAAATCGTCACACCACGCTTCGGCTTGCCGTCGTCGCTCAGCCGGTTCTTCAGCCGTGAGTGATCGTTTTTGAAACTCGGGTTTGAAGTGGGCTCCGCGACACTCGTCACGCTGCAGTGCACCCTGCAGAATCGTCTTTGCGATCGGGAACATGTCCTGCAATGCTTTTGAGAAAATCACGTTCTGGTTGGACCAACTGCCCGAATCGCTGAGGCTAACTTTCTTGGCACGTTCGTGAAGCTCTTTGACCTTTTCGACAGCCTCGGTCAGTTGATCGTTCCTGCGGACGACGGTTGCAACGCGAGTCATCACGTCACCCAACTCTTGGTGGATCAAGTAGGGATTCTCATCTCCACCGTTATCACCATTCAACAATTGGTGATGACGATCTTTTTGGGTTTGCAGAGCAGCGTCTCTCACTGAACTTGGAAGGTCCGCATGTCCAGATGATTGATGCGACGCGTAATTAAGTACCGACGGGCCCGTAAACAGACCTGTAAAGATGCACGAAAGCAACGAATTGGCACCGAGTCGATTCGCACCATGGTAGTGATAATCACACTCACCGATCGCGAATAAGCCTTCAATGCTGGTCATGTGGTTGCGCGGATCACCGGCAAGCAGACCGCCATCACCACTCTTGACGTAATCGGCCCATAAGCCGCCCATGCTGTAGTGCACAGCCGGGAAGATACGCATCGGTTCAACGCGTGGGTCCACACCCTGGAACTTTTCATAGATCTCCAAGATGCCGCCAAGCTTTCGGTCTAGCTCGCTCTTTGAAATATGTGTGAGATCGAGATAGACGCTCATTCGGTCTTTCTCAACACTCAATCCATCATTAACGCAGATGTCAAAGATCTCACGCGTTGCGATGTCTCGCGGAACAAGATTGCCGTACTCGGGATAGCGTGCCTCGAGGAAGTAGTATCGCTCGTTCTCGGGGATATCTCTTGGCGCCCGAGCATCGTGAGGTGT
Organism: Planctomycetota bacterium; assembly: GCA_039179795.1. GTDB lineage: Bacteria > Planctomycetota > Planctomycetia > Pirellulales > Pirellulaceae > Rubripirellula. The sequence continues at coordinate 338,096 of JBCDEM010000001.1, forward strand.
TTTTGGCACCCAAACACGACCACCTTCCCCACGGGCTGATTCGCTCATCAACCGCAGTTTGTCACTGCCGGGAATTGCAGTCGGATGGACTTGGATGAATTCACCGTTGCCGTAATTTGCACCTGACTGATAACAACGGCTAACAGCGCTCCCGGTGCAGAACACGCTCATGGTGCTGCGGCCGTAAATCAAACCGCATCCGCCAGTCGCAACAACAGTCGCGTCAGCCGGGAAGGCCCGGATTTCCATCGAGACCATGTCTTGCGCGATAACGCCTCGACATCGTCCGGAGTCATCGAGGATTGGACCGAGGAAATCCCAGAACTCGTACTTCGTCACAAGTCCTTCGGCTTCGCGCCGACGAACCTGTTCATCCAATCCATAAAGCAATTGCTGACCGGTCGTCGCGCCCGCAAAAGCCGTTCGCTTGTAAAGCGTTCCACCGAATCGTCGACGATCGATGAAACCTTCGCCCGTACGATTGAAAGGCACACCAAGTCGATCCATCAGATCGATCACCTTGGGTGCCCAGTATGCCATCTCTTTCACGGGTGGCTGGTGATTCAAAAAGTCACCGCCATATACCGTGTCGTCGAAGTGTGTCCATTCATCGTCGCCGATTTGGCGAGTCTGATCGTTCACGCTATTGATCCCACCTTGCGCGCAAACGCTGTGGGACCGTTTCACCGGTGTCAGGCTGATCAGGTCAACTTGCACACCCAATTCCGCTAGCTTCATGGTGGATGCTAAGCCAGCCAGTCCACCACCAACGACGACGACGCGATGTTGTGCCATTTCTGATTACCGCCAGGACGGTTTGAGAATTGAAATCTGAAAGGTTTCTTCAGTTAGTTTATTTTATCGGCGGGGCCACCCAGGGTCATTCATCGGACGGGGTCATTCATCGGACGGGGTCGGAACAATCGTCAGATCCTTACTTTCTTCACTGTCGTCATTCGATTCCGCCTCGGCCCCTTGATCGTTTTCGGTCGCTTCTTCGCCGGATTCGTCCGTTTCCTGCTCCTCCTCATGTCCTGACCGCTTATGCTCGTCGGCGGCAACAATTCCGGCCTGAACACCGATTTCGTACATTTGGTCTTCGATCTCCTGCCATTCCCGGATTTCTTCCTCTCCCGGTGATATTGCCGCATACCAAGCTGTAACACCCAAAACGGCCAGGCCGACCCCAACCACCGTGCAGAGCTTGGTCGCTCGTTCTTGTGCTTTGGGGGAAATCCACACACCCCACGTGATTCCCGCGGTCCAAATCCCGTTTGCCAGGTGGTAGACGCATGCGAGGACTCCCACGAGATAAAACGCAGGCCACACCCATCCCTGCATGGCTTCTGCAAGCGTGCTCGCCGCGTTGTAAGGCCGAAATGAACCGAATCCGAGCGGACGCACCAGACCCAACCAGACATCGGCATGGAACCAGCCGTGAAGATGCAAAATGTGAAAGAACAGATAGACCAGCGCGATGAAACCGGTCCACCTTTGCCACGTGTACCGCCGATTACTCGCAAATCGGTATTGGCTGGAGTTCAACTTACCCGTTTTGGCGATCCACACCCCCAACACTGCGTGGAAGATCAACGGCCCAAAGATGAACCCCCATTCGATCAACGGCAGCAGCTTGCCCGGGCTGTGAATCATGAACACAGCACGTTGAAATGTCTCAGGCGCATTGATGAGACTCGCATTGGTCGACAAATGCACCGCCATGTAGAGTCCAAGCGGAACGATACCCAGAAGTGAATGAAAGCGGCGAATCGCGAATTCGTGGCGAGCGAACAACGATTCGGTGGTCTCGGGGGTGCTCATCGTGAGTGGTTTGCCTGGCTATCTAGCTTGGTAAGAACCGCCGAATTGCGGTGTCGCTTAACTGTAGCAAGCCCATTAGGGGTGGGCGAAGCGGGGATGCGCGAAATCGGGGCGGCATATTGTCTGGGACGTCCAAATTCTTCTTCGTAAAGCGGCGCATGCGAAGCCGAGCGCGATCAATCGTGAATCCGAATCCATGCGCGGACGGGTGGAATCCGGTTCGCCAGCCGCACAGATCGGTTCGAATCACCGTGTCGTCGAGAGCCGCTATATTGCGGGCGATCCCCATCCCTGGTTTCGAGTTGGTTTTGGACGCCCTGGCATGAATATTTGGTTGGTCGTGGCACTCTCGGTGGGCGTTGTGCTCGGCTGCATCCTGATTCTACGTTTACACGCGTTTCTAACGCTTTTGCTGGCCGGCCTGTTGGTGGCGGCCTTGAGCGGTGCGGATGCGGTTGAGCGGTACACGAATTATCAGCTCGAAGCCAAAGAGATGACCATCGAGCAGGCGAAAGAGCTGCGGGAGAAATCCGCGCCTGGTCGCCTAGCATCTGCGTTCGGAGAAACGGCCGGGAAGATCGGAATCCTTATCGCTCTCGCGAGTGTGATCGGACAGTGTCTCTCGGAATCCGGTGCGGCTTCGGTCATTGTCGACCGGATGTTGAAATGGACGGGCCCCAAACGCGCACCCGAAGCGATGGCGGCAAGTTCGTTTGTATTGGGTATCCCCGTTTTCTTCGACACCGTGTTCTATTTGATGGTTCCGCTTGCGCGTTCCCTACGTCAACGGGTCGGCAAGGACTATGTGCTGTTTATTCTGGCAATCCTGGCTGGAGGATCGATCGCCCACTCGCTGGTTCCCCCAACACCCGGCCCCTTGTTACTGGCTGGCATTATCGGCGTCGACATTGCCACGATGATGTTGGCGGGACTTGTGATAGGAGGCTGCAGTAGTGTCCTCTCGCTGGCCGCCGCGAGGATCATCAACCGGAAAGTGGTCGTCCCACTTCGTCCTCTGGCTGATTCGGAGACGAAGGCGGAGAGTGGTCCTGAATCGGGCGAAGCGGTCGATTCGCGACCGACCCCATCGGGAGACGTGTCTCCGGGCGCGTCGTCTCCTTCGCTGGCTGCTTCGCTGGCGCCTATTTTGGTGCCTGTGGTCTTAATTGCGATCGGATCACTGGTTCGGTTTCTGATTAAATCCGAGGCGCTCACCGAAAGTCAGTTAACCGACATCGTTTCGGCACTCAGTGATAAAAACATCGCGTTGGGGATCGGTGTGATTTTTGCTTTGTCGTTGACGCAGTATTGCCGATCGGATTCAAGGTCTTCGCTTGTGAGTCGTTCGTTAGCGTCGGGCGGAAACATCATTCTGATCACCGCGGCTGGAGGTGCGTTCGGCGTGATGTTGAAACAGGCGGGTATTGAGGAAGCAGTGGATTCGTTGACGGGTAGTGTCCCTGGCATCATGATCCTGCCACTCGCGTTCGTCGTGACTTCGAGCATTCGCACATTGCAGGGTTCTGCCACGGTCGCCATGATCACTGCCGGCAGCATCCTGCAAGGATTTGCGACCCCGGAAACATTGCCGTTTCATCCCGTGTATCTGGCGATGGCCATCGGTGCTGGCAGTAAACCGGTATCTTGGATGACCGACAGCGCGTTCTGGGTGATCACTCGAATGAGTGGGATGACCGAAGCAGAAGGTTTGCGAGTGGTTACCCCAATGAGTATCTGCCTCGGCTTCTCCGCGTTATTTTTCACGATGGTATTCGCTTTCTTTTTCCCGTTTGCCTGATTGGAACTGCTCCCGATGAAACATGCTCCCGACATCGCGCGCATCATGGCTGGTTTTCCCGACAAGAACGCGTCGCTGTTTCGAAGAATCGGTGTTCCCCTAGGCGATCCGGCGGCGTGGATCGAGTTGGACTCTCGTCGCATCGCGTTGGTCCGTGACATTGAAATGGATCGCGTCCAGCAGGTGGGGCACGCGGATGATGTCACGACACCCGCGGAACATCCACCACCGGCTGGTCTGAATCCCGATCGCGAAACCGCTACCGCAGAAGCGGCGGCGCAGTTGCTGCGTTCGGCAAAAGTTGAAAAAGTCTATGCGGATCGCTCGTTGCCGTATGTTTACGCCTGGCATATCGAGCAGGCCGAAATCGAGGTCAGTTATGACCCCGATCTCGGCGTGATGGATCGACGCCAAAAGACGCATCAAGAACTCGAGTGGCTCGCTCAGTCGCAACGGGTCACCGAGGAAGTGATGCGTCATCTATGCGAGTTGGTCGCGCGCTGTTCGGTGGCAGACGACGGCACACTCGTTCACGAAGGCAAGACACTTGTCAGTGACGATGTGCACGCAATGGCTGCTATCGAGTTCATGAAGCGAGGGTACAGCATGGGTCACGGTGCGATCGTGGCGACCGCTCCTCATGTCGCCGATTGCCACCATCGCGGCGAGGGTCCGCTCAAGACAGGCGTCCCGGTCATCATCGATCTGTTCCCGCGGAACGATACAACTCGATACTGGGGAGACTGCACGCGAACGGTCGTTCATGGTCAACCAAGTCCAATGGTCCAAAGCATGCACAAAGCCGTCGTTGAAGCGAAAGCTGCGGCAACCGCGCAATTGCGTGCCGGTAATACGGCAGAGTCCGTGCACCTCGCGTCGGATGCCGTTTTGCGTCAGCATGGTTTTCCCATGTCACGCGGTCAGCTAAGCGATGAAGCGAGTATCCAACACGGGACCGGGCACGGCATCGGTTTGGACGTCCACGAACCGATCCTTCTCGATCACGGAGGAGGCGAAATACTTGAGGGAGAAGTCTTTACGATTGAACCTGGGCTCTATGGACGCAACGTCGGGGGCGTGCGAGTGGAAGATATGCTCGTCGTCACCCAAGGAGAAGCTAAGAACCTGAACCAATTGCACGAAGGCCTGGACTGGCTCTAAACCTCTATCTTCAGGGTCGTCGATCGCTCCGCGTAACGCCTCTTCCGATTGACTTCGCTGCGATCGCGGAGTGACCGGTGAATAGGAGATCTGTGGTTGGCATGCGGAGCATGCCCTACGGGTTCTCGACCAATAGGTCGGCTAACGCCTCGCGCAACGGATCATCCTGAGGTCCGCAGAATCCCCAGTGGGAATGCCTTCGCCATCCCTCGGCATATTCGAATTGGCCACTCTGTTGACCCATTTCACGGGCCAATTCACGACATGTCTCGAGGTAATGATCTTGGCCCTGGCTCTCATCGAGCCATTGCTTTTGGCTGGCATGGCGTGCCAATGCCTCCACCTTTTTATCGATGACACTCGTGTTATCAATGAAGAAATGTGGCTTTACCGGTTCGCCTAGCGGAGTCGTGTTGCCGATCGGTTGAGCGTGATAGACCCGCACGGGGTCCATGAAGACATCGACCGGAGGATCACTTTCCAAGTTGGGCATGCCGTGACTAAACGCAGCACTCACGGCCAATCGACAGGCGACTTCATGGTCTTCCATGTAGTCGACTGGTGAATGGGCGAGAATGATGGAGGGGCGGGCTGTTCGGACGACCGCGGTGACTTTTTTCAGGTTGGCAGTGTTGTAGCATGCCTCCATGTCAGCGTAGATCGGCGGATAGAACGTCGCGTTCAAAACACGGCACGCTTGTTTCGCTTCCTCTAATCGGGTTGCCGCACACTCTTCGCGATTCATCGTTGTGCTTCCACGACTACCATCACATAAGTTGATGTAGTGCAGATCCCAACCGCGTTCTCCCAAACACAGCATGGTGCCGGCGAAAAGGAATTCAATATCGTCGGGGTGCGCCGCTATGGCCAAAACCGAGGGCATCGGCAAAAACTCATCAATGAAGGGTGGGTGTTCGATCGATGAGATTGTAGTGCATCGCGTCGCTATTCGTCGTTACCGGCAGCGACGATGAATCGGATCAATGGTGTTCGTGATGTTTCGGATCACGGTCATGGTGCGACTGGTTGATGTGCACATGTAGATAGGGATGTTCGCGGAACAGCCAATCCCAACCCGCTTCTGTTACGGCGGAATCATCTAGATACAACGATTCGAGATAAGGCATCTCGGCCAGCGTCTTGAGTCCTTCATCGGTGACGGGGATGCCGATCAAGTGGATGGCACGCAACGACGGCAACGCCGCAATTTCACGGGTCACTTCGTTTCCAAGATTGGGAGAGCCCAAACGCAATTGCCTAAGTCGCGGGATCTGTTTCAACTGGGCGATACCCTTGGCAGTCACCTCGCTGTGCGGCAGGTTCAAGAACCAAAGGGTCTCGGATTGACATAGATGATTCAGTCCCTCGTCCGTGATCGGGCTCATGCGAAGTCGCAAGTGCTGCAATGACGGCAGGCTACCGATCGTCTTCAGGGATTCGTCCGTTACCGCACCTTGATCGAAAACAACCGTCGTCAGTTGGTCTAGTTGACTGATTCGCGGCACCATTTCATCCGTGACTTCAAAGTCCGTGATGTGAAGCGATGTTTGTCCCTCTTTGAGAAGCTCGTCGCAGACTTGGTCAAACAGGACGGCGGGGGCGATAGTTGGCACCCGTTCTTCCGTCGTCGTGTCCCAGTAATTCAATTCTCCCCGTGACCAAAGCACGGTGAAAACAAAGATGGCACCGAGCAACGACGCGATGACGAGGAGACGATTGCGTCGTTTCCGTCGCAGTGTGGATGGCGAGGGAGGTAAGTCAGGTTCTTCGGCAGGCGGATCGACGGCTGGCTCAGCGGCTGTTTCTTTCGCTGAGTCAGCTTCGGCCGTGGTCTCCGGTTCGGGTTCAGCAACCTGAACTTCCAGCTCCTCATCATCGGCAGCCATCAGAAAGCACTCCACGGGCGTGACGGACCAGCCGTGGATTGGCTGGTTGGGTGGGACGGGGTCCTGTCAGTGTATCCTGGCATCAGGACGCCGCCGGAGCGGCGCCCTGATGCGCAGTGAAGTTTCAACGTGGAGCCACTAAACGCGACGATTGACCCAGAAACCGTCGTGCTCGGTGATTAACGCTCCGACCAAGATGGGAGGCCAGTGAACGTTTCCCGCAAAGCGTTCACAAACGATGAAACTCCAAAGTGGATCCTTCGGTCGATAGGTGGATGATGGCATCAGCGGTACGCTGTCCGCCAAACTCACCCTGCAGTAACAGCCGCCGGATTCGGGTGTCAACGCTGATTTTGCTCACCTACACGACGTGAACGCGCAGGCAATTGAATCCACCCGGCAAAACGCAACGTTCCCGGTGATTTTTCAGCAGATGAAGAGTTGGAGAGTCATCGCCCGAACTAGGGATTGGACGCCAATTTTTCTCGCATGGACGCCCTGGCTTCTTCCAAGGCAACGGGCAGCTGACTCGGATCTTTTCCACCAGCCTGTGCCATGTCGGGACGTCCGCCGCCGCCGCCGCCGACCGCTTTGGCCGCCGTGCCGACCCATTCACCCGCCTTGAGACCCTGGTCGACCAATCCCCGGCTGAGGCCACCAACGAGCAGGACTTTGTCGCCTTGTACGGCTGCTAGCAAAACGGCCGTTGGTGCGTCGCTCTGTTTGCGGATTTGGTCGATCCAACCTCGCATGACGTTAGGATTCGCTCCGGGCGTTTCGGCGACGATCATCAACGCTTCACCGATTGTTTCTCCAGACTCCATCAAGTCGGATGCAGAGATCTTGCCGCCGGCGGTCGCCTGCTTGAGCTCGCCGACCAAACGGTTTCGGTCGCCCAGTAGCGATCGGATTCGCTGGACGACATCTTCAATCGAAACATTGAGCCGTCGTGTTAGATCACGAACGGCAGCTCGAACCGATTGATAGTCGGAATGATCAATGGTCGGACCATCGGCACGGAATTGAAACGACTCACTGTGGTCCGCTGGTTTTCCTGAGGCGAGTTCTTTCTTGAGCTGACGGACTTCGTCCACTAACTGACCCGCAGCCGCGAGAGCCTGTTTGGAATCGCAGCCGATTTCCTTTGCGATATCGTCAATCAACTGCCTCGTGTGGGCACGGTGTTCTTTTGCCCGCTGACCGGTCAATGCCTCGATTCGGCGAGTACCGGTCGAGACGCTCTCTTCGACAAGAACTTCGAATGACCCGACTTGGTTCGTATTGGTAAGGTGTGTTCCACCGCAAAGTTCACGGCTGAAGTCGCCCATCGAGACCATGCGGCAAGGGTCTGGGTATTTCTCGCCGAACAGCATCATCGCGCCGGCTTGGCGTGCATCAGCGAGTGAGACGGTATCCCATTGGATCGGCTCGCCTTTCTCTATGAGTGATTGAACATCGTTCTCGATCTTCAACAGAGTCTCATCAGGAATTGCTTTGGGATTCGTGAAGTCAAATCGCAAGCGATCGGCTTCCACTTTGCTGCCTTGTTGTTCCGCGTGTCGACCAACGTTCTGATGCAGTGCATAGTGAAGGATATGGGTTGCGGAGTGAGCTCGGCAAAGTGAGTCGCGCCGTTCGGTATCAACTTCTGCCGTGCAGGTTTCGCCAGCTTGCATCTTGCCGCTGATGAGTTTGCCGTGATGCACAATCAGACCGGCATGTCGCTGCGTATCGCTGACTTCAAATTCGAACTGATCGTTGAAGATTCTACCGATGTCGCCAACTTGACCACCCGATTCGCCGTAAAACGGTGATTGATCCAAAACGAGTCGCATCGGCGTGTCCGCGGGTCGATCGAGCCGACTGAGGAGTTGACCTTCGTCTTCGCCCTTGCCGCCACTTCCCGTGATGATTCCTTTAATCGTTCCTTCTGCGGTGGTGGATTCATAGCCGAGAAAGGGCGTTTCACGAAGTGCTTCTTTCAGCGTTTCTAAGGGTCCTGTTTGGAAGAGTTCACGCTGTCCGGCACCACTATCGATCGCATGCTGATCCATCGCTTTGCGATAGCCATGCCAGTCAAAAGTAAAGTTCTGTTCGGCACTAAGAGTTTGCAACAATTCCGGTGGAACCCCGTAGGTCTTATTTAGATCGGCGGCAGCATCTCCGGGGACCATCACATCGGATTCCTCTCGCATCTGTTCAAACAGCTGTGCGATTCGTTTCATGCCGCCGTCGATGGTCGAAAAGAAAGCCTTCTCTTCGGTTTCGATGACCTCGCTCACGCGGGCCGTTGTTTGCATCAATTCGGGATAGGGAACCTTAGAAGCTTCAGCGACCGCATCCACGAGCTTGTGAAGGAACGGTTCACGAAGATTCATCTGGTATCCATCCAAGACAGCTCTTCGGATCAAGCGACGAATCACGTATCGGGCGTCTTTATTTCCCGGGTAGACGCTTTCATGAATGGCGAACACACATGCCCGAGCATGATCCGTAATGCGACGCAATCTTCGGCCGTTATCACTCGCGTATTCATACGCTTGACTGGTGATCTCGGAAGCTGCTTCGACAATCGAGAACAGACTATCGATGTGATAGTTGGTCGGCACTCCTTGAAGCACACTCGCAGTTCGCTCCAAGCCCATCCCGGTATCGATGTTCTTGCTCGGTAACGGATTTAGATTGTCCGGTGGATCACCAACGCGATTGAATTGCGTGAAGACAAGGTTCCAAATCTCGACATCACTTCCATCGTCCAGGTGATAGTAGATTTCACTGCACGGTCCGCAGACGCCATCCGGCCCTTGGCTCGGCGCGGAAGCGGGCCAAAAGTTTTCGTCTTCGTCCATGCGAGTGATACGCTCGTCTGGGAGTCCGACTTTTTGCCTCCAAATCTCGTACGCTTCATCGTCATCCTTGTAGACGGTTGCGCTGAGTTTTTCCGGGGTGATGCCAAGCCATTTGGGATCGGTCAAAAACTCCCAGGCCCACAGGATGGCCTCTTCTTTGAAGTAATCGCCGAAACTGAAGTTGCCCAACATTTCAAAAAACGTGTGATGAAAGGCGGTTCGGCCGACATTCTCGATATCACCTGTGCGTAGGCACTTCTGACACGTTGTTGCCCGAGTAAAGTCCAGCTTCACCTTCCCAAGGAAATGATCCTTGAACTGGTTCATCCCGGCTGGCGTGAAGAGAACCGAGGGATCCCAGGACGGAACCAAGACATCGCTGGGTCGGCGCACGCAGCCTTTGGATTCGAAGAATTCGAGGTACTTTTCGCGGAGTTCGTCGGTTTTCATGGGGTACCGAATCAGCAAAGTGAGGGCATCAGGTAAGCTTCGCCCGTTGATGATATCGACCACCCCGACTCATCGGGTAGGGCATTGCCATCCCGCGGCCAGCCGTCGCCCCGTTTCACCTGCGAATCGGCATGCGGAGGATGGTCTACGGGGAGCTGTTTACCTCTTGCGACTCAAATCGCTCGAGGAGCCGGTAGAGCTTCCGGCGATGAATCCCAAGAACTCTCGCAGTCTTGGCTTTATTGCCTCCCTGTTGCCGCAAGACTTCCAGCACGTGCAATCGCTGGACATCATCGAGTTTGACCCCGTCACCTTCGACGGTCACCGCGACCGTAGCTGGTTTGCTCGAGGACGAACGATGTGTCAATTCGCGAGGGAGGTCATCCATGGTGATTTCGTGGTCGTCAGCGAGTATCGTCGCTCGCTGCGTCACATTGATCAGTTCGCGAACATTGCCCGGCCAGTCGTAGGCATTCATCACCTGTCGAGAGTCCGGATCAATGTGCCAGGGTGTTGGCAGGAAATGATCGATCAACAAGTCAATGTCCCCTGCGCGTTCGCGCAGCGGGGGAAGATCGATCGGGAGCACATTGACCCGATAGAACAAGTCTTCGCGAAAGGTTCCAGCCTTCACATCGTCCGCAAGATCACGGTTGGTGGCAGCGATAATTCGGACTTTCACGTGTCTTTCTTTATGCGAACCGATTCGACGCATTGATCCGTCTTCCAAGACACGCAGAAGTTTGGGTTGCAGCGCTAACGGCATCTCTCCCAATTCATCGATGAACAGCGTGCCTCCGTCAGCCACTTCAAATAGCCCTGGCTTTTCCGCGGTGGCTCCCGTGAATGCACCTTTCTGATGCCCGAATAATTCGCTTTCAACCAGCTGTTCTGGAAGCGCCGCGCAGTTAACGGTGACAAACGGTTCATTCGCCAGCATGCTTTGCTGTTGAATGACTTTGGCAACAACTTCTTTTCCCGTGCCGCTCTGTCCGGTGATCAGTACCGGTTTATCGGTCGGTGCAATTCGATCAATCAGCTTGGAAACGTTGCGCATCTCCGCGGACTGTCCGATCAATTCACTCTTGGCGCTGCCACGTTGAATGATCGCTTTAAGTTGTTTGTTTTCTTTTCGTAGCTGCCCACGGTCTCGAGCGAGACGACAATGATGTTCCAAGTCTCCGAGCGGACACGGTTTGGTCAGGTAATCGCTCGCACCCATCTTCATGGCCTGCACAGCGGTTTCGATCGTCCCCTGGCCGGTCAAGATGATGACTTCCATCTCGATTTCGTCATCGCGGATCCGCTGCAATAACTCGATTCCTGACATTCCCGGCATGTTCATGTCGAAGACACCCACGTCAAAGTCCTGACGCGTGCAGAGACTCAACGCTTCAGCACCACTGGCCGCAGCCGCGACTTGATGCCCTTTTCGCTGCATCCATCGTGCGCTCGAATCGCGAAAGTCGGCATCGTCTTCCACGATCAACACGCACATCGAGTCGTCTGGAACAGTAGGTGACTTCATGGTTTACGTCGTTCGAACAGGTTAAAAGTAGCTGAGCATAAACGAGACGCTTCTACACAGGCTTCCTCCCATGTGCATCTGCAATGCCAACCGTCAAATCTGCCGTGATACGGGACAAACAACTACAACACCTGTGCGTCATCGCGCGCTTTCTCCAGCGGGTGAGCAATGACGCACGTTTCGCGATTGAGGCAAATTTGATGCGTCAATTGCCCGCTTGGGCATCCCACGGTTCGATCTGACGCAACTGCTTTTTCTCCAATTCGGCGTAACAATCGGGAAGATCGAATGTTTTCAGCACGTTGGGCAACAGCGAAGAAAGCGGCCACTCGTATTCCTCCGCTTCTGCGATCGATTGGTAGGAAGTCAACGCATTCTTCAATGTCACTTGCGAGACGACATCGGAGAGAACACCGGCAAACGCTGCGACCAGTGCCCCCCAACCTCGACCGACCAGATGGACTTGCGTGTGTCCGTATCCTTTAAGCCATGTGAGTACGCGCAACAGATCGAACGTTTTTTGGCCGACGTACGGACGATCCAGCATGACGCTGTAAATGGCGTAGAAGAAATCGTTTCCGTACGCACTGTGAAACGATCCCGGTGCGCATGTTTGAGGAAGTGACTCTCCGATTCCTCGGACATCGCACGTGAAAAATGCTGTTTTGGGATCCGCTTCGATGATTTCACGGATGAGAGGTTCTTCGCGCAATTCGGCGTCGCTTGAGAGGTGGGAGACATACAGTGTGGCTTTCGGTCCTGATTTGGGCGGACGCGAATGCCACCGTTCGTCCGTCAATCGATAAACAACCGATTGAATGCCTGGCTCGGTTTCGATTGCATAAGCCATGGCGGATCGGCTTGGGTAATCACGTGAGCCAAGATGACGCCAATGTCGATGGTCAGGAATGGATTGCGATCGATCATTCTTTTTTAATTGCAGTGCATCGCGGATCGCGCGTTGCAACGGAGCACCGCGCAAGCGCTTTCTTGATGCAGCAAGTGCAATGGACTTCTGCTGTGTGAAATCAAAGACGGTGCGTGTTCCATCTCTTTCGGAAACTTGCCCTTTGGGCGTACACCACAGCGTCTTGTCTTCTTCGAGCGTGATCGTTGGCTCGGCGCAGAAAGGCACCTTCTTCTGAGTTTGTAAAACTCCATCGAAAGTTGTATCAGTCGCTTTGGGAGTTTTCCCGATCGCTCGATGAAACCAGGAATACATGGCTTCACGATTCTCGCGTGAGAAACCATGACCGGTTGGACCAACGAACAATGCAATGTTTCTCTCGGCTCCCAACAATCGATAGAGATGGCGTAGACGTTCGTATGTCTCCTCGGAACCCCTTACGTCAAAATAGTCCTTCTCTTTCGCAAGGATGATGATTGGTCGCGGGGCCATCGCTGCCAAGAAATCTGCATGATCTAAGTTCAGTGCGAGAGCTCTCGGCGGGCACTGTTCTGTATCTTGTGGCAGTTCGTTTTCCATATTGCGGCGAAAAGTGCTGACAAAACAGCTGGGTGCCGCCATCGCCCAGCGCGTATCCAACCCGCATAGCCAAGTGGTCATCGTTCCACCGCCGGAATTTCCCGTCACACCGATGCGACTGGGGTCAATTTCGGGTCGCGTCAGCAAATAATCCAACGCGCGAATGCCGTCCCATGCGCGCCACATGCACAGGTTTTCGCCCACGAGGAACTGTTGGTTGCCCGCATGCAAGTGTTCGCCAACACCGGCTCCGATCTTTGATTTAAGATTTGCATTTGGATATTGAATTCGTTCACCCTGTCCGATCGGATCATAAATCAAGCACGCATATCCCAGTCGAGCAAGTCCTTGCGCAAACGCTTGATATGATTCCGCTGCTTTCCCATTGGAAGAGTGACCACACGTGCCGACCACTGCCGGCATCGGTGCGTCGACGCCTTTTGGCATGTAAAGATTGCCGGTCACGGGAAAGCCAGGCCGGCTCTCATAGATCAGGTTTTCGATTCGATACTCATCGCGGTCGATCACACGGGTCACCCGCGCATTTAATGGTGTTCGCTCGGGCTCTGGTCCAAAAGATGCTCGGATACGTTGACGGGCGGATACCACATATTGTTTCGCGGCCAAATCTGTTTCCAGCGACAGGATTCGTTTGGCGTGACGTTCGCCCGACGCACGAACCTGGTCCACAAAATACTCGTGCACCATCCTCGGATAACGATTGAGTGATTCGGAAGCGTCGGCCGACCATGCTTCACGCGAAACGAGTGACCATGCCGTTGACGCTGCTGCCGATCGAATCAGAGACGTGCGAATGGAATCGCGGCGAGAGATCTGCGTGCGCTGTGTATCGCTTGAAAGTGTACGCAGGGTGGGACGTGATTCAGGCATGATGAGGACCGATCGAGCAAGTCGCGTTTTCTAGGAGGCAACTGCCAGTTTAAAGAATACGGATTGCAACATGTTGCTTTTTGATCGATCACTCGGTGGATAGACGCTCCAAAATGTCTAGCACTCCCTGGATTTCTTTATGATCAGAAACATAGGTCGCCCACTCTTGGATCTCGGGTTCCGCATTAGCTGGGCATCCAAACCACGACACACGTTCAGCAATGAATCGGTCGCCCATCGTGTCTCCAATTCCAGCCGTTCGATCTTTCGTAATGCCTGTTCGTTCTAGCAGTCTATCGATGGCAGTGCCTTTGTTGACGTGAATCAGATCGCAATTGATGTAGAGCCAAGTCATGGAGACACGTATCGGCCACTCTCGCTTTTCAAAGATCTCAGCGATGTCCGGCATGATCGAACGAAGATACTTTGTGTCGGGGTGATAGAGTGCGACCGAAGCTGTCTTGCCCGGCTGTATCACGACTCCTTTGTCTCCAAATGTCGATTGGATGAGTTGCCGAGCTTGATAGACCACTTCTAATTGATCTTCGGTGATGTTCGGGTCGCGATCGAACGAGTTATCGCTCGGTCCCCACATCCAAACCCCATTCTCACCGATGCACGGAATCACTGTGTTGTGAATGAGTCTGCAAAGGCATTCGACAAAAGCGATCGGACGTCCGCTGCATAGCGTGATGACGGGCCGATCATGCGCTTGGATCGCCAATTGATTGTGCTCGGCGATTCTGACCATGGCTTGGGTGTCGATGGGAGCATGTGATTCCGGAGATAAGCAGCCATCGATATCACAAATGACTAAGTCAAAATCACTGTTAGTTAGATCACGCATTCGCCCAGACTTTCAGTGACGGAGGCAGATGAATTGGAGGTGTTCGATCGGGCGAGAGCTCGACGGAGTGAACGTTTTGCAGATCGCCGGCTGGAGAATATGCTGGGACAGCCGGTCTGCTGAAGGGCCCTGGATTGTGGTTGTTGCTGGGGATCGTTTAGAACGTTGGCATGGTCGTATTAGCGGATGAACCAACCTCTAGTCTTCATGATTAAATTCCATCGCAGTGATGGAACGTTTAAGCAGCGTCGTCGCGGTGCAGAATCGTGCTTTAGCGATTGTACTCACGGCCCATCGGTGGCATCCCAAGCAGTTCATGTGCTCGTCATGTCCGATGGAGTTTGCGTCGTGGGCGAACTAAACTGGGGCGGTCTTGGCAGTTTCTTAGCCTCTTGTTTTCTTGTAATGGATCGTAGGTGACGGTGAGCGGGAGACCTTTCGAAGTAACGAATGTCCGCAAGACGTTTTCCATGAGCGAGCGTCCTGTTTATGCCCTCCGAGGCGTATCACTTTCGGGGAACCAAGGTGAGTTTCTGGCGATCATGGGCGCGTCAGGGTCGGGCAAGAGCACGCTGTTGCACGCCATCGCAGGATTGACCGACGTCGATGAAGGGACGGTCCAGGTTAACGGACAAGATCTATCGGCATTGTCAGACGCAAAACTGACTCGGTTCCGCAGGCAGAACATTGGGTTGGTTTTCCAAGCCTTCAACTTGATACCCACACTGACCGCGGAAGACAACATTCGCTTGCCTATGTTGTCTCAGAAGGGATCGGCCGGGAATACGCAACAATGGTTGAATGATCTCGGTCTCTCTGATCGGGCTCAACATAAGCCGGACGAGTTATCCGGAGGAGAACAGCAGCGCGTTGCGATTGCCCGAGCATTGATTTGTGATCCAGCCATTTTGTTGCTTGATGAACCGACTGGGAGTCTTGATTCGGTGGCGGGTCAGGAACTCTGTAAGTTGTTAAGAGATCTTTCCAGCGACAACGAACGCACGATCGTCGTCGTGACTCATGAACCAGCCGTCGCCCAGTGGGCGAACCGCGTAGTCGTTTTGAGTGATGGCCAACTGATAGATGAGTTCACAACCGAGGGTATCGACTCCGCCGAATCGCTTGCTCAGCGATACCAATCCGCGCTTCGTGTTGAGACGGGCGAATCGTGAGACCGTTTTCGATCAAGAATCGTATCCTAGGTGAAGCATGATCGGAATGATTCTCCACACAAGGTCGTTCGTAAGTCTGAGTTGTTTTTGACGCTCTGTCTCCGGGTTTTTGCCCGGTGAGCCAAATCCGATTCACTTTCATAGCAACGACAAAGAAGCTTTGTTGTAAGCTCGACTGACATCAAGCTGCGGTATGAGGCGGGAGACGTCCTGCAAATCGAAATGATGCGAGACGGAAAAAAGTTCACATCTGAGCTGGAAACAGAACGGCAGAGTTTTCGAAAATGATTTACCTATTGATTGGTTTCGTTTGCACGTTCACGGTCAACGCTAACGGCGATGAGTCAGTGACGGACAATGTTGAGACGGCAATCGTCCTTTCCGGCGCTATGCCCATCATCCGGTATCGTGCGTTTATCTATCAGGATTACCTGGTCGTTGAAGCAAAGCATGAAAAAGAATGGCATTCCTATGCAATCGATAACGAGAAGCGCGCGTTGACTGCTCTCAAAGGTCGGGCCTCGTTGGGTATCGAGAAGGGGACGGCCTTTGAGTTGCCCGAGTCGGTACAAACGGACGGACCTTGGCTTCAGCCGTCGCCGAAGGATTTCTCGAAACCGGAGATTCGTTGGTATACCTATGGGTTTGATGGAACCGTTTATTTCGCCCGAAAGATCAAGAATTCTGATCAGCCATTCAGCTTGAAAATCACCGGCCAAGCTTGCAGTGGAGATCTCTGCCGAAGCATTAATGTCGAGCTAGCACCGAGTCGTCCAGAGTTTGACGCCAGCCAAGTCAAGGAAATGACGGACGTCATGAATACGCTTAAGGCTGTGAAGTCAGATGATTCGAAAGCTCCCTAGTGGTTCGTGCCACCGCACCGTTTGAGTCATAATCCGAAAGGGCAGGGCACCGTCGGTAAAACAGGTGCCTGCGAGGTTTCCCAAAGGGGCAATTGCTTTGAAGACTTTCTTTCTGTTGATTCGAAGTCACTTACTCGGGCACCGAATTCGAACGCTGCTGACCACACTTGCGATCGCATGTTCGGTCTGTTTGTTGATTTGGATTGTCAGCGTCTATTCATCAGCAATCCGATCGTTTGATCTCTACGCCTCGCGTGCGCTGGGTCATTACGCTTTGGTTGTTGATCCGATCAGCAAGAAGGCTGATCGCGAAGTCATGCCGGAAGCACTCGATCTGCTGGTTACTCGAGATGAAGTCTTGAGCGCGGATCCGATGTGGGCGCGACTCTCTACATTTCGATCTTCCACTCTCGATCGAAACGATCCATCGTTGAACGAGTATTCGAGTGAGGGTGGTTGGGAAGACATTATTGTTGGAACGGATGCCGAACGTCCGCCTTTCGAAATGCTTCGTGGAAGCTGGCTTACAAAGGATCAAACCGATCAATGGGAGGCCGTGATCAGTCAAGAAATCGCCGATAAGCTGAATGTCGATGTTGGAGGTCAACTCGAGATTCCAGGACCCGTTGATGATCGACCCATGATCGAAGTCATCGGTGTCATGGGTTCGCCGCCGAAGTCGATTACCGGTGCAATCGTTGGCTCTCGAATGTTCCCGAGCCCCAGTGTAGGAGCCGTCTTTTGTTCCATGCGAGACGCGAGTTCGATTCACCGGACCGATCCCAAGATCACCTTTATTGCGGTAGCCTTGAGAGAGGACGCGGACGTTCATAAGTTTCGATATGACGTCATGCCGGAACTGTATGCTTTAGATAAACCTTCGCAGTTCATGACGGATCTCGATCTCGAAGAAGAGATGTCCGAAGCGGCAAAGGCGAGTAGCATGACGTTGCAGGCCTACGTGGTGGGAATGATCTCGGTGCTGCTTGCTTTTCTCGTGATTTTCTCAACGCTCTCGATGGGTGTCAGTGAACGCACACGACAATTCGCTCTTCTTCGAGCGATCACACTCAGCAAAGCCGAGCTCGCACTCTTAATTGCCGCCGAAGGCGTTGCGCTCGCTTGCCTGGGCCTATTGGTAGGGATACCGATCGGTTGGGGATTGGTAGCGATTTTTGATTCTGTGACCGATGGGTTCGTGCGAAATGGTGTTCACGTCGATCTGACCGGAATCGCATTAGCCGTTCTGATCAGTGTGTTCGCATCATTGCTGGCTGCCCTATTGCCAGCTTGGCGTGCGACTCGTGTGAAGCCGTTGGATGCGATTACACCTCAGAACGCTACCGTTGATGCGGACGATCGAGGTGTGCCGTTTTGGTGGGCGCTTTTGGCGATCCCGTTGTTGGGAATATTGCCAGGCGTCAGTTTTTTGTTTCCGCCCGGTGTATCCGGTTCGGTTTTCGGTCGACTTGTCGTTGGGGCAGCTTGTTTGGGGATTGGATTGTTGTTGTTGGCGCCAATACTGATTCGTTTGGTCGATCAATTCTGTGCTCCCCTGATCGCCTCAGTGTTGCGTTTGCCAACCGAGCTTCTAAAGCAACAACTCACTTCACAACTCTGGCGGACGGTTTCATGTGCTTTGACGATGAGTGTTGGGATGGGTTTGTTTGCCGGAATCCACGTCTGGGGTTGGTCGATGGTTCAAGTGTTTGTGCCGACCGATTGGGCGCCGGATGCAACACTCGTTTTCGATACATCGCTTTCTGATCAAGCGATCGAGCAGCTCGAAACTGCCGATGGTGAGATGCGATACACGCCGCTGATTGTCGAACAACCAAGACTTCGTGATGACGTTCTTAACAGTGCTGAGTTTCCTTCCGTCACGCGTCAGATGGTGACGGTTCTTGCCGGTTTGGACCCCAAGGTGGCATTTGGAGGGGACAAGCCGTTGATCGATGCCGACTGGTATGCGGGTTCACCTGAAGAGGCAATCGATCAAATGCGAACGGAACGCGGATGTGTGGTGCCGGATCATTTTTTGAAGCAATCGAATTTGCAGGTGGGCGATGATCTGTACATGATTCCGCCGGAGAATCCCGAGAAACCGGTGCGTTACACCATCGCGGGAGCGATCCACATGCGAGGTGGTCAATGGATGACGAAGACGACCAATATGCGTCAGCGAACGCATCGTTCTGCCGGGCTGATCTTCGCCGATTTCGATGCTGTATCGGATGACTTCGGCCTCCCGGGACCGCGCCATTGCTTTGTTGATTCGACGGATTCGAAATTTGATGCGGAAAACGCTTTGGCATTAGCGCAATCGCTGCCTCTGGCTGACACGAGTCAAGGCGCGGTGGGCGATGACGGAGTCCGTTTAATGAAGACGGAGGATATCGGAGGAAGGATCTCCCGGTCAGCAACGTTTTGGTTGTGGTTCATGAGTGTTGTTCCCATGATCGCGATGGCAATTTCAAGTATCGCCATGATCAACATGTTCTTGGCATCGGTTCGTGCTAGGCAATGGGATTTCGGTGTCCTCCGAGCCGTTGGCTATACACGCAGCGACTTGGTGCGTTTGGTGGTAGCCGAAGGCGTATTGGTAGGCATCGTGGCATGCATTATCGGATGCACATTCGGTGTCATCGCTGGATGGAGTGGAACCGCATTGACACAGGCGACGAGCTGGTTCGGAGGTATGGACGTTGCATTGACGGTTCCCCTGACAACGCTTGTGATCGGTTGTATTGCGATGATCGGATTCGCATTCCTTGCAGCCGCTTGGCCCGCAATGCGCGTTGGATTCGTTTCTCCGCTGAAATTGCTCGCCCACGGCCGGGGCATGTGATCACGCATGAAACGCGACCGTCGTCATCTTTGCGGCGATGAAATGAAGGATAAGACCTGCAGAAACAAATCGTCTGGCTGAACTTGTCCGTCTGAATTGAAATCGCCTGCATACCAACCGATTGAGCGTCCACTCAAAAACCAAGCTGACATTAAATCTGCAAGCGTCAGCGAACCATCCAGGTTTGTATCACCGGGAAGAGTAACATCATAATTGAGCTGACCGACTTCCAGATGTCAGATGAAGTTGTTTGATTGGTGAAGTGGTGATCGACTTGCTCTTTGCGGTGACCAAAGAAACAGCCACGCAGGAACGGAAGCGTCAACTCGAAGCTGACGCAGACCGTCTTTGGAGTAAGATCTTTGGCAAATCCATATGCTCCTTCGAACGAGAATGAAGAATCCTGCGACGACAAGCCAAAAAGAAGGCATCTCTGGTTATTGGGCGGCATTGGCTTCTCGGTCATTGGCTTCTCGGTCGTGTTCGGATTTGGGGTAGTGATCGTGCACGGAACATTGACGGTTCCCGAAGCAGGCTTGTTTGAAGGATCGTTTTTTCTCTTCGGGTGTTTTTGTTGTCTATTCCTAGCTCCAATCGTCGCAGCACTAGGTGTTGGATTGGGTTTGTTAATCCCTTGGGCGATCGAGAGAGAGCACGAATACTACGGGAGAGGCAAGGACCGTCAATAAGGAATTAAGGCTCCTCAATCCCACAGCTCACCCCCCGTCGGTTACGATCGAACCTAACAGAGTTTCACTCGCGCCACGGGGGCAGTCATGGCGACGGTAGTAACGCGTGCGTTTGTGAGTATCGAAGTAGGCACTCTCTTCGAAGCCGAAGGTGCAATCTATCGGAAGGTCGGAATCCGAGAAGCACTATTGCTTCGCAACGCGGACGGCAAGGTCCGGCCCGAACTGGTCCACGTTGGGCCGCTTCTTGTGGTGCGGCCGTTGGAGCGGTGAACGACAAGTCCGGCAACACCAGAGCGAAAGCCCCGTGCGCCGGACAATTCGATGTGACAGCCCATTCAACGTGCGGGTTAGACTGGCGGCAGAAAAATAGTCGGCGCAAGCGCCGGAGAATTACTAGTTAGCCGAGAAGAGTTTCCGAATGAAACCGGCCGTATTCCTGATCGCAATAGTACCTACACTGAGCCATGCGTTTGGGCAAGCGCTTGACGAGCAAGCATCTCGCAGGAAAGCAGAGTACGATTACACGTATGCGACGGCCCTAAACGCCGCAGTCTACGGATGGGCTCCGGTCATTATGGATGTCTCCATGAAGCTACAGACATCCGTCGACGCACCAGCTGACAATGGGCAAGCCCCAATCAATCAGTTCGGGCCGATCACACGCCTCTGGGATTACCGAGACAGATCCTATGCAACGCCAAACAATGACACCGTCTACCTTCAAGCTTGGATCGATGTCGAAGAGCAGCCAATGGTGCTCTATGTTCCACCGATGGAGAGCCGCTACTGGATCGAACAGGTCCTTGATATGTACACCGAGTCAGTCGTCGATCTTTGCGATTCCACGGTCGGATCAGAGGGCGGTTACTTCGTGCTCGCCAAGCGGGGATGGAAAGGCGAAATTTCTGATGATCTTCCAGTCTATTATTCACGCACCCGTTTCATGTGGCTTGCGGGAAGGATCGGAGTACCGGACCCCGAGGACATCTCTCTTGAGCTGGACCTTCAGAAACGATTTCGTCTCATGCCGCTTGATCAGTATCCTGACGGCGGGAAGCAACCAACTCCTGAGAAAGCCGTCGGCGCACCCACGGTGAAGTTTCCTGAGGGTGTCGACTTCTTTGTGCGACTGGATCGGATTCTCTCTGAGAACCCTCTTCCGGAGGATGCCCCGATGGTGGATACGTTTAAGAGCATCGGGATCGGCTCTGGCGGAGTGGAAGACCTCACCGACAATCAGAAGTCAGCTCTAGTTGCGGCCCACAAGGATGCTTTCAACGTAGTGTTTGATGCCGCCAAAAATACGGGGACGCCCGTGAACGGATGGAATTGGGAGTTCGAGGCCGGGCGTTACCGCACTGATTACCTGCTGAGGGCCGCAGTCAATATGAACAGCGTGGGCCTGAATTCGCCGGAAAGGGCTATGTATCCCAAGCGTTACGTTGACAGCGACGGCCAACGTCTTCACGGCAAACACGCCTACACACTGACGATGCCCGCCAAAGTGCCCATTCGCGGCGATAACGGCGGATTCTGGTCAATTACCATGTACGATGCAGAAGATCGGTTCATGGTCGAGAATGAATTAAAGCGTTACAAGATTGGAACTGTCACGGACGGTCTCAAGCGAAACAATGATGGATCATTGACGATCTACTTCTCTCACGAGAAGCCCGCCGATGCGTCCAGACTAACCAATTGGCTACCAGCGCCAGACGACTTCTTCATGCTGCAGTGCCGTCTGTACGAGCCCGAGGAGTCGGTTGTCAAAGGTGAGTTCAAGCTTCCGGAGATGGACCGCATTGAATAGCCCAAGACAAACCGGCTAACCAAGCGTTGCGCACAAAGCCGCGACGTTCGCCCAACAAAACTCCAATAGGCAGCTTGCTCGTGAAGCTCATCACACCGCAGCCCGGCTGTATCATGGTTGCCACTCTGGTTGGCGTGATTGGCTGTTCGGTTGGCTGTTCCGACTCGTCGCCCGAAAACGTTGTCAACGTGACTTGACACCATCCGAACGCGACGAACGCAGGAAACTATATGCGCAGCTAAGTAGATCCGAACCGTCCGTCAGCAGCAACAGTCAACACACACTTAGATGACAGACAACCCATACTCACCGCCCGACGCGAGACTTTCCGATTCTCCGCGTCGTTCAACGGCCTGCATGTGCATGTTCTGGCTTTCCGTCAGTCTCGGTATCGTGGCGTGCGCGATTTCAGCCTTTATGGGTTACCAGAATACCCGTTTCATCTCGGAGAACGGTGGCAATCTACCACCGTATGTTGCTGCCACGACGATTCTAATTTTTGGCTGTGGGATTGCGTTGCTGTTCTCCGCTTGGCAATGGCGATCAATGCGGGTACGTCGTGGTATGCTGTGGTTACTGGGTTCAGGCGTGGTTTTCTTTGTTGGTCCCTGGTCGCTGTTGCTGCTTCTCGCACGCTGACTTCTTCCGAGATCGGATGTTAATCGACCAATATGCCGACGAACCGAAGTCGCGGTAGCCGAGAGATTTCGCAATGGACAAGCAACTCCCGCGACTCCGTCATGGTGGTCGTTCGTTGCGTGAGGATACCTAATGCTGTCGCCAACGCTTGACGCATTGCAATCAACGCTCCGACGGCCGCGTTTTACGTCTTCACGTTTGCTTGGAATGACGGCTACGCTCGCGATCGCATTTGCTGCTTTTGGTATGGTGCCGACTTCGGTCGATGGTGTGCTGTTAGGTTACACTCTGTTCGGTTCGTCCGTTGGTGTCCTTTTTCGCGGCCCGCTCGGTTTCATCTACGGGGCAGTTTTAGTTTGGCTGATCACCGCCGCCCTCATATTCTTCGCGCTGTTTATCAATTTCCTGTATCTGTTGGTCTCGGGACAGGGAACAATGTCCCTCCAAAACAATCAAGTGATCTACTTTCTGTATCAGGTGATTTCAGGTCAAGAAATAACTCCCATGCCAAGCTAGTGTTCTTCAGCGACAGTTCACGGACACAGACGATGCACGACGAATCGTCGAAAAAAATACCAATTCCAACCCTATTAGTGAGTTGCTAGGTACGCGCGATACGCTTGGGTAATTCTCGCTGTTTGCTCTTTGCCCTTAGTCGCTGATGAGCCGGAAGATGAGACAGGAAAGGTATACGAAGGCCTTGGAGAATTGATTGCCGAACGGGATGCAGTTCGGAAGACTCGTTACGCATTTGTCGCCTTAGAACGTCTTGGCAATCACGTCGGTCGCGACCAGTCATCAAGTAATCTTTGAGTTCCAGCCATTCGTTGAGAGCGCCCTCAGGGTTATCCCATGAACCAAAGTAGTGCCGCCTTCCTCTTGCTTTCTTGCACCACTTTCCCGTGGATGTGGAGTAAGTGGGAAGTCCTCGTACCGTTTCTCCGGATTGGCAGGCTTCGACTTCCGGTGTGGCTTGCGTTAGAATACGCGAACTAATCACCAACGCTCTGCAACAGCTTGGTGATGATTTTCACCGTGTGACGTAGCAGCGTCATACGGGGCGTTTTTGAAACGTCAAAAGGATGCCGGTTTGGAACAGGCATCAAAATTTCGCGCCCATAGCTCAGCTGGATAGAGCAACGGACTTCTAATCCGTAGGTCGGAGGTTCGAATCCTCCTGGGCGTGCTGTAGAACCCTCACAATCATGGGTGAAAGCTGGATTCTGCTGGCTCTCAGTCGAGTGCACTTTCAAGTCGCTTTTTAAGTCAGTCTTCTGCTTCGATCCGATATTCGCTCCACACACGTGCAGAATGTCATGGTGGCGGGGCTCCCGAAACGTACACGATGGCACGCCATCTTTCCGGCACGATTTCGAACGATCCTTGAATGTCGCGAATATGAAAACGTCTCTGACCCGGCAAGAAGCGATGAGCCACTGGATAAAGCGGCTGTGAAGGATCGAATCATGGGTGATCGGTGTCGATCCGAGCTTGCTCATTAACCAAGAAATGTGACTTGCGCAAAAACAGACGAATGAAAAACAAGACTCTCTTTTTGGTGGCACTCGTTTCCTTATTCGTGTTTCAGCTGCGTGCGGAGGAAACAGATGGATCGAAAGTGATTCAGCCATTGAAGGCAAGTTACCGGGAGTTCGCGTTCTACCCAGATCGTTGGAAGAAAGCTGGCGTGGATTTTGAAATGCTTGCTTGGGAAGGTACCAACGTCGTCTTGATGACGAAGAAGGGAGAATACAAAGCCGATGAACTAACAGCCTTTGTGAAACGACTTGATGACGGATGGGAAGCTTATTCGTCGTTGATCGGTCGGCAACCGAATCCTTTCAAGGTGCTCAATAAGAAACCGGTGATCTGCGCGCTACCGAAACCCAATTTGTCCTGCGGGTACGGTTGCGGCTTCGTTGGCGCGACTGGCATTGAAGCGTCAGCGTTCCACTCGGTCGATCTACCGAATTTTCGGAAGCATCCGGATAGTTTTCAACACTATTACTTCTACGAGATGGGCCGGAACTTTTTTGTGTTTGGCGACCGGCATTCACTGTTCACGACCGGTTATGCCGTGTTCATGCGGTACGTGTGCATGGATCGGCTACAGTGCAAAGACCTTGATGAGTCGACTCGCGAGACCATCGAACGCTGCGAACAAGTCTATGCAGATTCGACGATTGGGTTTTATGACGCGTTTACAAATCTTGGTTCTGGGGAAAAGGCGAATCGATTGAAAGATGCCGACGGACGTACGATCCGCCCGAGTGATCAACCCGTGATGTACGCGACGGCAATGTTAAAACTTCGTCGCGATTATGGCGGTGATGACTTTGTCCAAGCGTTTTATCACACGCTTCGTGAATGTTCCCCGGCGAGAGCAAAGGATATTGAGTCCGCACAGATACAGGCCTTTAATTGGTTGGTTTGCGCTTCCGTTGCCGCTCAACAAGACCTGACCTCTGTGTTTGCGGACCGATGGCGAATGCCATTGAGTGATGACCAGCGGCAGATCATGAAGAAAACCGATTGGTTGGCAGATGCCCCCAACGTTAAGAAGATCGTGGCATCTCTGGTCGCTGCGAAGGAAAGGTAAGGCGCCTTCGAAGTGAGGATCGTCCCTTCATCGGTTGCTTACGTGTAACTCGATCCTTGAGCGGATATTTTGAACGCAACGATTACGATTGACGTGGCGGGAACTCCAGCGGTCGCGTCGCCTTGTTTGCTTCAATTGTGAAAAGTCGCAATCTCTTCGAGTGGCTTGCGTGTAAGGTCGGGAACTTCGGCATCTTCGGCGGGGTAGCCGATTGGAAACAGAATGAATGCTCTTTCATTCGATGGTCGCTCCAGGACTTTGCCGAGGAAGTTCATTGGACTCGGCGTGTGTGTCAGTGTCGCCAGACCCATGTGGTGCAGCGCTGCGATAAAAAGCCCACACGCGATACCGACGCTTTCTTTGACGTAATAATTTTTGTGTTTTCCCTCTTCGTCTACGGCGAACGTCTCTTCAAACACGACAACGATCCACGGCACGATCTCGAGATAAGGTTTTTGCCAGTCCGTCCCCATCGGTCGAATCGCTTCCTTCCATTCGTCTGACATTCGTGTGGTGTAGGACTGTTTCTCCTCGTCTTCCACGCGTGAGCGAATCAGCGACTTCAAGTTCGGATCTGAAACGGCGACAAATTTCCAGGGTTGTTTATGAGCTCCAGAGGGTGCCGTGGATGCCGTACGAATGGCCGATTCGATTAACTCCTTGGGAACACTCTTATCCGAAAAGTGTCGCACACTGCGTCTTGCCTCCAGCTCTGCCTCGAACGACTGTGAACGGCGCAACATCTCATCCGGATCGTATTGTTTCGGTCGGTAAGGAATGAATGGCGTTGTCATTTTGCGGACTCGATTTAGGTCTCGACGCGGTGTTGGGACGCTGGGACGTGGAATTGCATAGAAGTAGTTTGCTACCACCAACGAGATAGGGCTAGGCCGTTAACCAAAAAGGCAGCGACGATGGAGAAAGAGAGGACGGCACCCAATATTTTAAACCGCGGTGACGAAACACCGCATGAGCTCATGACTGGCTTAGAAAGTATGACGATCAGTGCGAAGGCGGCGAGCGCTGAAGCGATCGCGGTTGACGCGATGCCAAGCGATAGCGGGAATGTCCACGCGAACAGAAACGCACAGCCAGCGACGACGACTTCAAAGGCGATATACCAACACCAGTGAGCCAACGCTAAAAACCAACCCGGACGGGAACGAAAAAATAACAGGGTTGAGCCGAGTAACGCCGTGGCGGCATAAATCCCATCCTTAAGATAGATGCCAAGAAAAAAACTGCCAGATTGAAAGCCAAGCGGAATGTACGCGAGCGTCATCAAGAGACCGCGTATCAAAAGAATGAATGAAACGAGGACCAGGAGAAGTCTTGGAAACCAGTGCGACCGCGCCTCGGGTTCGCTTTCGCTGGGAGTCTGATATGGGTTGGACGCTGCATTCATGGCATGCAAGGGCGTTTCGTTTACGCGTCGAAAACGTCACAGCTTTTTACCGAACAGAAACGGTCGTAAGCTTCTTGAGGGATTCGAGTGACTGAATGCCTTCCTTGGTGAATTTCTTTGATGAAATAGAGAGCTGTTCCAGATTTTTGCCGTGCATTGCGATAACACGAAGGGCTTCGTCGGTGAATCGATCTGAGTTGAGTGTCAGTGTCTTGAGGCCGGGAAGCTCACGCACAAGTCTTGACACAAACTCATCGGTAAAATCACCGTCGTAGATCGAGATATGACGTAAACGTTTGGCTTGACAGATAGATCGTGCGCATTCATCCGTGCACAAAGTACCGCCTTCAAAGCCGTTGTCAGCGTTCAGTTCCAAAGTATGGAGTTGAAACAATGAAGCGATGAAACGAAGGTCTCGATCGTTGATTCCATCTTTGCAAAGCCGTACGACTTGCAGTCGCTTCATCGTACCGAGAGGCTGTGTGCCTCCTTCGATCGTGACGTACTCACTGTCGATCGACGGGAATCCCATTTCGATCTCAGTGATATTGCGAAGACTCGAGAGCGACTTCATGTTGTCGGCCGTCAAGTGGCTCCCGTAAGTGAAGTCGAGATGTGTCAGTTGCTTGTGCTGATTTAGATTGGATGTCGATACAAAGTCTTGCGCTTTTGCCTTGCCTTTTTCGATCATCCAGGAGACGGATCGCGCTGAATGATAACTCGCCGAATTGACCGTTCCTTCTTCATTGGCGTGCAATCGAAATGCCATCGGATTCGAATCAGTCGTTGCCTCTTCTTCCAACGCACGTGTATCGGTTGGATCGTCTTCCTTTGATCTCGAATTCTTTGCGCTGGATTTAATAATGGTTGCGTTCTGCAAACCGATTGAGATGGTGCTTTGCAAGAAGTTAGCTTCGTTTCCACGCTTGTAAGCCACGATGGGTCCGGTGAAGCGACTTAGCATGACTCCCTGGTTGGACGCGAAGTCCCCGATCGTCCCACTGACCTGTAGGCGATCCCCCAATTCAAGTTCTGGCGGAACGGTTTCACCTTTTAATTCGACTCGGATCGAACTCAATCGAGTGATGGGAATCTTCAAGCTAAATTGGTCACCACGATCGTCGTAGCGTGGAACCAACTCCAGGAAGTGTCTTGCACCTTGCCGGTTTGATGATCCTTCATCAACCTTGATTCGGTCCATTCGGGCAACTTCAAAATCCCATTGCACCTCTCGGTCTTTAAGTGCCTCGTTGGCTCGTTGCTGGATCGTACCTTTTTCCGGTTTCAAATCGGTGTAACCCAGAAACTCTATGACTTCGTTCCGTTCTGCGTAGCGATGGGTGACGGGTATTGACCATGAATCGGTGCCACGGAGTATGCCATCCGAGAGATACTCAAGATCTGGCCGACGACTGTTTCTGGCAATGGATTGAAGGTGATCGAAGAATTCCGTTAGATCGGATTGCCAAGCCTGCTGGTTGTTAAGCGATGCCACGTCCAAAGTGGAAGCGGGATCTTGTTGCGGTTCAGCGGCTTTCGAAATACCGAGCAGTGTGGCCAGCACGACACCAACCATAAGAAGTGTCTTCGTTCGCAATCTCATTTTCACTGGGTGCACGATTGACTCGATTCGGTGTCGTAGTTGTTTCTTTGCTTGGAACATGCCAACAAAACCGAGACACAATCTGGATTCTGGGAGGCATGACTCCAACTTCAGGAGGGTTTTTCCATACGTGACACGCCGCTCCGGTGTTTCTTCACGCAGGACATCAGCGTCACAAGCTGCCTCTCGGTCAGCTCGCACTCGAAAAAACGCATACCAAAGCACTGGATTGAACCAATGAACTGAAAGGAGAAGACACAAGAGGCTATTCACGGGGACGTCACCACGCTGAAGATGCATCAACTCGTGACGAAGCACAAACTCGGTTTCCTCGTCGTTCAATTCATCGAATATCGCTTCATTCAATAGCAAGTGTGGAACGCCGAGACCACAGACAGATGGTGACTTGACGGCGCTTGACAAACGAATCCGAGGCCGCGACCGGAGACCGATCTGTTTGGCAAGCGCATCGACTCGTGCAATCATCGCACCTGATTCACTCAGTGGAATCGCATGCTTCCGAATACGACGTAACGTCACCACATACCCCGCCCCTAAAGCAGCCAAGATACAAACAGCTCCGGCTATCCAAACGGCGAAGAGCGTGGATCTCCAATGGAAAGATTGAGAATGGTTGGGATCCAGAGTTGGGGTTGCGTCGTTGATGTGTGTGTGAGATCCATCAGCGTGGATCTCACGCGCATTGATTGTAGAGTTCGAGTTGGCTAGATCCGACAGAATGTTCTCGGTATCGAAGACAGCCGCAGGATTCTGGATCTCGGTGCCAACCCCATCTTCATTTTGCATAAGCAGCGACCAATCCATCCAATGTGGCAGCAAAGGTTGTGCTGGGAACAGAAGCGCCACCAGAACCGGAAGCCACAACAAGTACTTAGCTTTGGCCGACAATGACGATTGCAAAAGCCGTTGCAGGATTAGAACGACAATCACGAGAACCGAAGCGCGCACCGTGGCGGCCATCATCCAATCGAAGAAATGTTGGAACGTGTCCATGGTCACCGAACCTTAAGCATCAAGTGATTCATCGAGAATGCGTTTCAGCTCCGCGACATCGTCAGCACTGAGACGACTGTTTTGAGCGAAGTGCGTGATCAGAGGTTTCGCGGCACCACCAAAAACCCGTTGAGCGAACGATTCGCCTTCCTGCTTCACAATCGATTCGCGAGATACCGCCGGCAGAAACGTGCGGGTTCCGGCGACGTTCTTTTCAACGGTTAAGGCACCTTTCTTAACAAGCCGTGTCAGCAAGGTGCGAACGGTGTTGTCAGCCCAATCGGTCTTTGGCCGCAGTAATTGGGTGACTTCGGAAGCGGTCAAAGGAGATTGTTCCCAAAGCGCTTCCATCACCGCCCATTCGGATATCGAGATGTTCGGATCATTCATATCGATACACTACAGGCGTAGTGAGCCCGTGTCAACTACAGTTGTAGTGTTGACGGATAGTCTTGCTCGTATCAAACGCGTGGGGTCGGTCACGATGGGCTGGAATCCAGCTCGCGATAGGGAATCGGCTGAGTGCAATCGAGCGACCGATCCATCGGTGGCATCGGGTATTTCAAGCCTGTGGCACAATTGAACAAGACGACCGACTCGTCTTTGCTGATCCGACCACTAGCTACTTCGGCCCGGTAAGCCGCGAGCGTTGCTGCGCCTTCCGGACATAAGAGAACTCCCTCTCGTTGGGCGCATTGTTGTTGTGCTCCCAAGATGGACTCATCCTCAACTGCGGTTGCGAATCCTTGGCTTTCCCGAACGGCGCGCAGGATCAGAAAATCACCGACGGCTGCTGGCACCCGAATACCGCTAGCGACGGTTTGGGCGTTCTCCCAAAGTGCCGCGTGTTCGACACCTGCGTCATAGGCGCTCACGATTGGCGCACATCCGGTTGCTTGGACGGCGACCATCCGAGGCAATTTTCCCGTGACCCATCCGATCGCTTTTAATTCTTGAAACGCTTTCCACATTCCAATCAAACCAGTACCGCCACCGGTCGGATACAGAATGACATCGGGAAGTTCCCAGGCGAATTGTTCCGCGAGCTCCAATCCCATCGTCTTCTTTCCCTCGATTCGATAGGGCTCTTTTAATGTCGAGAGATCGAACCACCCCATTTCGTCTTTGCCTTCACCGACGATGCGTCCGCAATCATTGATCAATCCGTTGACACGCCAAACCTTTGCTCCCTGCAACGCGATTTCACGGACGTTGATTTCGGGTGTATCACTGGGGCAAAAAACGTAGGATTCAATTCGCGCTCGTGAAGCATAAGCCGCCAACGCAGCCCCGGCATTGCCATTAGTAGGCATCGCGATCTTCGCGATCCCCAGTTCCTTCGCCATCGATACGGCCATGCAGAGTCCGCGCGACTTGAATGAACCTGTTGGCAGTCGACCCTCGTCTTTTACATAGATGCTACCGCTACCAGTGCTTAATTGCGGAACAGAGATTAATGGGGTCATCGTCTCGCCCAGGCTGACGATGTTTTCAACACGACGGACAGGAAGGAATTCACGATACCGCCATAGATCCGATGGGCGACCGATTAGATCTGATTGACTGATCGATTGGCTAAGCCGAGAAAGGTCGTACTTAACCAACAGGGGTCGACCTGCTCTGGAAAGGCCATGAATCTGATCGGCTGGGTAGTGATCACCCTTCAACCCACATTCCAGATGCGAAACAAACGTCGGGCGTTCTTCAGTGAGATTCAACATTCACGACTCGGCAGGATGGGAGACAGGTCTATCTGGCCTCGACATCAACCTGGAGGCCATAAATGCGCTTCGGAGACGATAACCGAATAGCATTGCCCCAAGAGACTAGCAAAACAGTTAAGCGAAGACTGGAAAGGCCGTCGCGATTTTCGGCCGGCATCAATGCTCGATCACGCGATTTTTGCGACGAAGCCATGCGCATCGTCGAGACATCGCACGCATGTGAGGTTTAGACCTCGTCAACCGTGCCCGTACTGTCAGCAAAGCTGTCCGTTTCCATTCCAAGGCGCTGCAGCATCGTGACAAACAGGTTGGACAACGGAACGTCTTCGTGTGCTACTTCCTTTTGCCATGGCTCTTGCCCGCCCAGCCATGCGCCTCCTTGAGGATTCATCCCTGCACGATTGAGATACTGACCATGACGGAAGCCGAGTTTCTTTCCGCCCGCCAAGATCAGTGGATAGTTGCGAGACAAATGGAACGCACTCGATGCAGATCCATACAACAGCACGGTATGGTCAAGCATGCTTCCTTCACCCGCAGGTTCTGGAGTGTCCTTTAGGCGTTTGATGAATCGGGCGTATTCCTCACTTAAGAATCGACAGTAGACGCCAAAGTTCTTCCATCCGTCCGCTTCTTTGGTCTGATGCGATAATTGGTGCGTCAGGTTAAATCCAACTGCTCTTGCCAAATAGTCGCTGACGCCGATGCCATTTTCTCGTCCGAGTTGATAGGTGGCGACGCGCGTCGAATCCGTTTTGAACGCGAGATAAATGAGTTCGAATACCGTCTGCAGATAAACCCGCGGATCATCCATCGTGATATCAAGTTTTAAATGATCGACACCCACTTCCGGCAGTGGGATGTCCATCCATCGTTTCGCTTTCTCGACTTTAACCTCAGCTTCGCGGACGGATTGCAGATACTCGTCCAGCGAATGCTGATCCTGTTGAGACAACGTGCGACGGAAATCATTTGCATCGGCCAACAGGTCATCGAGTGCACTCGTGCTGAGCGACAGCTGACGTGCTGCATTCGCATCACTTTTGACGAATAACTTGTCGAAGACACGTTTCGGACGATGTTCGGCTTGAATGGCGCGACCGCTTCGATTGAAAGAAAGGGTGTGGGCACCGCGCGGCGTCCCGGTACCACCATCCGTACTCAGCACCAGCGAAGAAAATCGCGTCTGATCACCAACAAAAGAAGCGTACTCCTGATCGAGTGAAATCGAATTCTGATATTCGCCGGTCGCACCCGTGGATGCAGCTGTTAAGAACTGATCGGCATTCGAATGACCATGAATGCTGCGTGCAGCCGGATGGGAGAAACCGGAAAGGATTGTCAATTCATCGCGGTGCGGTTCGAGAGGATCGAGACACTTTGTGAGTTTGAACTCTTCGCCAGATCCGTGTGGGAACCAAGCCCAATCTTGGAAGGACGGATCTTCCGACAGAGGCATCGG
This sequence comes from Planctomycetota bacterium, assembly GCA_039179795.1. Taxonomy (GTDB): domain Bacteria; phylum Planctomycetota; class Planctomycetia; order Pirellulales; family Pirellulaceae; genus Rubripirellula. The sequence goes on from JBCDEM010000001.1 coordinate 370,644, forward strand.
TACGCCATCCGGTTGGTAAAAACAAGCCAATCGTTTACGTGGCGACTCCGCTGCATCCGCTGCTCGGCTAGTGGAGCATTCCAACCATGGGAGTGCTAACGCCAGGCCGGTTCCTCGGAGAAAGCGACGACGATCGAGTTTGTGGAGTGACATGGGGCGAGTCATGGCGTTGCGATGCATCATATGAGTATCACCTGAGTTTCCTACGCGGAAGCTCCGTGATCAATAGTGATGTTCCAAATGGGATGATTCGTAATCGAATTGCTGTTGAGACACTGCGTCCGGCTGAGTCTTCATTACTCTCGAAACAGGGAACTCAGAACAATTTGCTTGATCATGGTTTTTAAACCGTCGTCTTGTTTTCGAACGTCCGCGGTGATTCGTTCCAACTCGGCCCGATCGGCGAATGTGGTTGGTCGGCCGATGGCGTACATCGTTAGTTTTTCCACGAGCGCTCTTGAAAACTGATCTTGCCGCTGTTCGAGCAAGAAACGCTTTAATCCGTCGACGCCGGACAATTCTTGTTGATTGAACAGCGTGCTACTTGCATCGACCAGTTGTTTGTTAACGTGAGTGCGCCAACCGCCAATCGCGTCGAAGTTCTCCAGCGCGATTCCCCATGGGTCGATCTTCATGTGACAGGAACGACAAGCCGCTTGGTTGCGGTGATCGGCCATCCGTTCTTTCAGCGTTAGCTTCGCAATCTCTGGATCTGCTAGATCGATCTGTGGGACGGCAGGCGGTGGAGGTGGTGGCGGATCATTAAGAAGGTTTTCCAATATCCAAATGCTACGCTTAAGCGGGTGTGAGTCCTTTCCGTCCGAATTCATCGCCAACAAGCCGGGTAACGTCAACAGGCCACCGCGTTCGTATTCGGGCGGCAAGGTAACGCGTCGAAAGTGGTTCCCATAGACATTCTGTATCCCATAGTGTTGGGCCAATCGTTCGTTGACCAACACGTAGTCTGCATGCAGGAAATCGAGCACACTGTGATTCTGTCGGAGCACTTCGTGAAAGAAAACGACGGGTTCCTGCTGCATCGCTTCTTTCAGCGTCGGATCAAACCCCGGATAAACTTTCCGGTCCACTTTCAGATAATCGAGCAGTTGCATGCCGAGCCATTGATAGACAAAGTGTTCCGAAAAACGCATGGATCGATCATCAGCCAGCATGCGGTCAACTTCAGCGGCTAACGTGGCTGGATCATTCAATCGTTGATCGCGAGCAAGCTCTCGCAGGCGTTGATCCGGCAAACTGCACCATAGAAACATCGCCAGCCGTGTCGCCAAAGCGAATTGATTGGAAGTGTTGCCCTCGGATGGTGCAGTCGGCTGCGCTAAGTAGAGGAACTGCGGCGAAGAAAGCACCGTCGCCAGTACTTCTGTTATCGCGGTTTCGAAATCATCACATTGATTTCGGATGGTCTGAAACAGAACGAGTTTCCGATCAAGTTCGGAATCACGAATTGGTCGCCGCCATGCACGCGGCATGAATTCACCCAAGATCCGCTTAGCGGATGCTGTTTCATCTGCCAGAGCTACGGTACTGCCAAAGAGCCGCGTATGCGAATCGGGTGGCCAAGCTTCATAGACCGGTGCGATGACCTCAACGTAATCGATTTGAATGTCACCGCGAGATACCGAACTGTTGATGAACTTGACGTATTCAGAAGGACTCGGAAGATCTCCTAGCTTGTTGACGTTGCGAACAAGGTTGCGTGGATAGATTTCCGAGATCGGAACATCCCATTGATAAAACTCTGGATGTTCAGGAGTCGCTTCGATTGGGGTGTCGGCTGAACTGATTCGAACCGACGCGTGGGAGTCGTTACTCGCTTGCCAACCGAATTCGAGTTGCAGGCTGGGAACCTGTTGACCCTCGGTTCTCAGGCTTGCAGCGCGAGCACGGACACGAAGTATTCCTCGCTCCGGGATTCGGTCACCCAATTCAACGATCAGTCGTTGGCGGGGAGGGAGGATTGCAACCGTATCTGACATCTCAGGAACAGGCGGTCTCGCATCGACTGGTTTCCAAGCATACTTCGCGCCCGGATATCTCCAGTTGACGAGCGCGGTCCGATGGGTCGTTTGATTTTGGAAATACGTTCGTGAGTGACGATTTTGAAATTTCTTGAGAACGCGTTGAACTTCTCGCTCGGTCTTTTCTGGATCATCTTGATGTTTCTCGCGCACTTTCGCGATTTCGGACTCTTGTTGAGCCCATTCGGAAGCGGCGGCTTCCTTCATAGAAACACCCCAGTAGATAGGTTCTGGGCGATCACCTCGAACCGTTGCGCGGTCCAATGCCTTTCGAGCCAATTCACGATAGGTTGAGAATTGCGAGATCGACATGTGAAGCGTCTCGGCGTTATTCTCGAATCCTCCTTCCTCAACGGCCTCCGGTGGCAGGTCTTTCGCAAAGTTGTAGGGTAGCCTTAATAAATCCTGTAGCGCGTAGTTGTATTCGTATCGAGTCATCCGGCGAAATGACGTTTCGCCCTTACTATCACGACGGATCCGTGATGCTGTTTGAAGTTCTGTCGATAGCCAATCGATGATTTTCGCCCGATCTTCATCTGATAGCTCTACATCATCGGCGGGCGGCATCTCTCCATTGCTCAAGACGGCAAAGACTTCCAGCCACCAAGCAACGTCTTCACCGTGAGCCAAGTCGGGGTCGAGAGTATCGACTTGGATGTTTCCTTCTTGGATATCGGGACCGTGACAATCGAAACAAGCATTGGCCAGGATGGGGCGGATCGTCTGCTGGAACGTTTCGAGTTGTGGCTTCGGCGCTTCCCCCGTAGCGGGAAGATTCTGTTCACGTCGGTAGCTGGACCGCTGCGCACCGGCTTCCTTTAGTTCTTCCAGTGTCGGTTGCCCGTCGATCTCGGAAACAAGTGTTGTTGGAGTTGCGTTCTCGTTGGCGACGGGGTTCGTCGGCGGATCCTGTCCCCAAATGACGCCGGCGATCACGCAACAACTTGCGATAACCAGGGCAGTCAATTGTCGCGTCTTTCGGTGCATCTCCATCCACAATGCAATAAGCGTATTGGTCTTTCTCCAAATGCCGACGTGCCCATCGCAGCACATCGGAACACGGCCGTCCGAAAATCTGGTCAGATATTCCAAGCTGACGGTTTTTCGTGGCCCCTCTAGCATACCAACGGGATCAAAATCATTCTGTCCGACCGGCAAATTGCCATTGAAAAGTGTCGATCCCCCATCCAAAAAACTCCCGACGTTGAAGCAACCTCATGAGTCGATTCGCTTTCCCATTGATGATGGTTTTGATCGTTTTTTGCGGTGCCAGTATTGGATCAGCACAGGTCATTTCCGAAGGCAATAAGGCCCTTCCACTTTCAGGTGAAGCTTTTCGGTTTGACGGCTCGGACGCCTTTATCATTCCACCTCCGGACATCACTGTAGACGCACCATGGGTTTGGTACGCACCGACGTTAAACGGCTTGCCCGGTGCAGCAGAAAAATGGATGTTCGAGCAGTTTTTAGCTGCCGGCATCGCCGTCGTCGGGATCGACGTGGGTGAGTCTTACGGAAGTCCGAAGGGCCGCGAGAAGTATCAAGCGTATTACAACTATCTCGTCGAGCAGAGGCAGTTCCATCCTCGGCCCGTTCTTCTAGCCCGAAGTCGCGGAGGCTTGATGCTGTACAGCTGGGCGGCTGAGCACACGGATTGCGTTGCGGGTATCGCTGGGATCTATCCCGTGTGCAACTTGCAGAGTTATCCAGGATTGAAGAACGCAAGCCCGGCTTTCGAGTTGTCTGAAAAGGAGCTGACTGATCGGCTGACCGAGTTCAATCCAATCGATCGACTCGAGTCACTTGCGAAATCCGGTGTTCCCATCTTTCACATCCATGGTGATCAAGACCGAGTCGTTCCGCTCGAAGCGAATTCGGGATTGTTAGCCGACCGATACAAGCAACTCGGAGGAAAGATTGACTTGGAGATCGTTGAGGGCCAAGGGCATAACATGTGGTCGGGTTGGTTTCAGAGTCAAAGACTCACCGACTTTGTCATCGCCCGAGCAACTCAAGGAAGTGCCACAAAACCAACCCGTCGTGAACATCCCGTACCGGCCAGCAACCAATGGCTCACGTACCTTGGGAACGATGGTCCGGGGAAAGGAAAGCACGTCGTATTGATCGCAGCGGATCAGGAATATCGAAGCGAGCAATCGATGCCAATGCTGGCGAGAGTGCTATCACAACATCACGGTTTTCATTGCACCGTTCTGTTTTCGGTGAATGATCAAAATCAAGTCGATCCGACGCTTCCAGCTCCATTCAAGGATAAGACAAAGCGTCATCGTATTCCTGGCCTGCAGTATCTTGCCGATGCCGATTGCGTCATCTGGCTCTCTCGATTTATGCAGCTACCAGACGATCAAAAACAATTATTCCATGATTACTTCGACTCGGGTAAACCGCTGATCGCCCTGCGAACAGCGAACCATGGTTTTTGGGGTGGTAAACCCTATCAAGTTGACGGGAAGAAAGTGTCGTTGCGTGACATGCTAGGAGGAACATTCATGGGACACCATGGTGGTTGGCATCGAGAAGCGACTCGGGGTATCCCTGTGGAGGAGAATAAAAATCATCCAATCCTGAAAGGTGTCACAGATATTTGGGGAACATCGGACGTTTACCGGTGCCACAACGATCGATTCCCTTTCCCATCAGATTGCAAAGCCTTAGTGCTCGGCCAACCGTTGGTGAATCTTGAACGAGATGCGGAACCCAACACGGACAAAGAACCACTGCCGGTTGCTTGGACGAAAACGTGGATCGGTGATCAAGGTCTTCCTTCGAGGATTTTTCATTTCACGATGGGTTCGGCCGTAGATCTTCAAAATGAAGGTGTGCGACGACTCACGGTCAATGCGGTCTTATGGGGCCTGAAAATGGAGGACATGATCACTCCGGAATTGCCCGTCGATATCATCGGAAAGTATGAGCCACTGAAAGCAGGATTCAATTACGAGAAGCTGGGTGTGCAGCCGCGATCAGTTGAGTTCTACAAATGATCTGTCTGAAATAACTCTTACCTCAACTTTCTAACACTGACGATTGCCGGCACGACATGGTATCGACACAACCGCAAATCACCGTGCTCGGATCGATCAATATGGATCTCGTCGTTCGCTGCATGGATTTGCCGCGACCGGGAGAGACGATTCTGGCGGAGTCATCAGCAGAGATCTGCGGTGGTAAAGGAGCCAATCAAGCAGTTGCTGCGTCACGTGTTGGTGGTAACGTGCGGATGATTGGTCGCGTTGGTGATGACGCTTTCGCAGATGTTTTGCTCAAAAATCTTATGAATGAGGGCGTCGATTGCTCTTCGGTACGAAGGACAGATGATTGTGCCAGTGGACTTGCCGTTGTAGCAGTTGAATCAAGTGGACAGAATTCGATCGTCGTCGTCCCAGGTGCCAACGGACGACTGACCGTTGACGATGTCGCTCAGTCACGAAGCCAGATCGAATCAGCGGATGTCTTGTTGGTTCAATTGGAGGTTCCCGTACCAACGATCCTGGCAGCCGTTGAAGTGGCGAAGCAGGCGAACGTGCGAGTCATACTCGATCCCGCACCCGCTCCAAGTCACTTGCCGGAAGAGCTGTTAACCGTTGATGTGATCTGTCCCAATGAATCGGAAACTGCAGCTTTGACGGGTCGTCCAGTTGAGACACTTTCCGAGTTGCAGGCAGCAGCCGAGGCATTGGGTGAAAGTGGGCAATGCCGAGTCGCCATCACGCTGGGCGAACGAGGTACGATGTTGGTGGAATCGCCCGGAAACCTGACGCACATTCCAGCCGTTTCGATCGAGGCCGTAGACACGACGGCGGCAGGTGATGCATTTGCCGGTGCGTTGGCGGTTTATTGGGCGGAAGGCCATCCGCTTCCAGACGCAGTGCGGTTCGCCAATCGTGCCGGTGCGATTGCAGCCTCCAGACCAGGCGCCCAACCGGGCATGCCGTATCGAGATGAAATCGAAGCTTGGATGTGATCCAGCTCACCTCTGATAGAAGACTTGAAACATGAAACTGAAGCTTTTCGCCGTTTTCACGGTGGTACTTTCGATCGGCTGTTCCAGTAAGACTGAAACCAGTTTCACCAGCAGTGTTGATCCGACCGCGAAGCCAGAGATCGCGCTCATAATGAAGTCGCTGGCCAATGAGTTTTTCTCAACGATGTCCGATGGTGCTCACGAGCACCAAACCGAACACTCAGATCAGTACGATTTGATCGTCAACGGTATCAAGGATGAACGCGATTTGAGTCGGCAGGTCGCCTTGGTCGAAGAGATGGTTGCCGCTGGTGTTGACGCCATCGTGATTGCACCGGCTGATTCTAAAGCACTTGTACCCGTCCTCCGCCGTGCGCAACAGAGCGGTATCGTCATCGTCAATATCGATAACCGACTAGATACCGAAGTTCTAAAAGAAGAAGGAATCTCTATTCCATTCGTTGGACCTGATAACAAAGCAGGTGCGAAAAAAGTTGGAGCATTCCTCGTGCAATCACTGCAGGCTGGTGAGTCTGTAGCGATCCTGGAGGGGATTCGAACTTCGTTTAACGCAACGCAGCGCCGGGCAGGTTTTGAGGAAGCCATGGATGCAGCCGGTATTTCGATCGTTGACAGCCAGTCGGCGGAATGGGAAATGGGACAGGCGAACACCATCGCATCCTCAATGATTAGCGAGCATCCCGACATCAAAGCGATCCTGGCAGCAAACGACAGCATGGCGTTGGGTGCCATTGCCGCCGTGAAGAGTGCTGGCCGCGCGGGCGAGATTCAGGTCGTTGGATTCGACAATATCTCCGCCGCTCAGCAGGCGATTCGAGAAGGTAAGATGTTGGCGACGGCGGATCAGTACGGTAGCCAGCTAGCCGTTTTTGGTATCGAAGCAGCCTTGCGGATGTTGTCTTCGGATGATGTATTGCCGGATGACGTCGAAACGCCAGTTGAATTGATCACCGCTGAGTCAATTTCCAAAGCTTCCGATGGTTGAAGCGATGGACGCCGCTGAAAACGTGCTGTCCGTTTCTTCGCTCACAAAACGGTATGCGAGCACCGTATTGGATCGCTGTGACTTCGCGGTAAGGTCTGGCGAAATTCATGCCTTGTTGGGTGCGAATGGGGCAGGGAAGAGCACGCTTTGCAAGATCATCGCGGGGTTGGTGCCAGCTACTTCTGGATCGATGTCGATCCAAGGCGTCGCATACACGCCGAACACAAAACAGCAGGCCGAAACGCGTGGAGTTCAAATTGTTCAACAGGAATTGGAGCTGATTCCAACTCTTAGCGTGGCGGAGAACGTGTTCTTCGGAATCATGCCTTCCACATTAGGAGTGATTCGTCGTCGAACACTCTTCGATCGTGCGCGTGACGCGTTGGATCGGGTTGGACTCCATGACGTTCGTGTGGATGTACCGGTTGGGTCACTTGGGATCGGTCGTCAACAGATGGTTGAGATTGCCAAAGCACTCAACCGTGACTGCAAGCTTTTGATTCTTGATGAACCGACAGCTGCGTTGAGTGCCGCTGAAACCGAAACGCTATTTCATTGGTTGCGACGCTTGCGAAATGCTGGCGTCGGGATGATCTACATCAGTCATCGTCTGAAAGAAGTCGCCGAAATCTCCGATCGCGTCACCGTGTTACGCGATGGCCGTCAAATCACGACAGTAGATACTCCTAAACTCTCAACCGAAAAGATGGTTGAGTTGATGAGTGGTGAATCGGCGACACGGCAAACCGATCAATACCGATCGTATGCCACAACTCAGCCAGCTTTGCGTGTACATGGGCTGTCATCTGCGTCCGTGAAAGATATTTCGTTGACGGTGTACCGCGGCGAGCGGCTCGGGATTGCGGGATTGGTCGGTTCGGGTCGCACCGAATTGTTGCGTGCCATTTTTGGCGCGGATCAATGCTACCGAGGGCACCTTTTTCTGCCTCCATCCGAAGCAACCATTCGGTTCCGACATCCCAGCCAAGCCGTCGCAGCTGGGATGGCAATGGTGACGGAAGACCGCAAGTCGAACGGATTATTGATGACGCAATCGGTTCGGAACAACACGACATTGAATTCCCTATGGCAGCAGTTTTCGAACCTGGGAATCCTTCATCACACAAAAGAGTCAAGTGTTGTCAACGCCATGTGCGCCTCCATGGATACTCGTTGTAACAGTATCGAGGATGATGTCGCGACATTGAGCGGTGGTAACCAACAGAAAGTGGCCGTGTCCAAATGGCTCGTGCGCGACTCGAGCCTCCTGCTGTTTGATGAGCCGACACGTGGGATTGATGTTGCGGCTCGCCGACGTATCTATGAAGTGCTGGAGTCGCTCGCGAAAGCACAAAAAGCCATGATGATCGTGAGCAGTGACTTAGATGAGTTGTTGCAGATTTGTGACCGGATCGCGGTGATGTCTGCTGGACGACTTGTTGAAGTATTCGATCGCGAAACGTGGTCGGACGACGCAATCATGCGAGCGGCGTTTGCCGGTGATCCTGGCGCATTGAATTCCTCTGAAAGACACCGGATGTGATTCGTGAAGGCATTACGGTCCGTATGGAAACAGTCGCTTATCGAGTATGCCGGTTTGCTTGCCGTACTGGTCATGCTTGTGTTGATCTTCGGAATTCGAAGCGACAGGTTTATCCAGGTCTCGACGTTTGTTTCTATTGCAAATCAAATCCCCGCCCTCATCTTCGTTTCCGTCGGGATGACTTGGGTGTTGATCATTGGTGGTATCGATCTTTCGGTCGGTTCAATGTTGGCACTCGGGTCCGCCGTGGTGGGATTCATGATGGTCGACCATGGATTTTCTATGTGGTTGGCATTAGCGGCATGTTTGTTGGTGACATCGCTTTGCGGCTTCTGCAACGGAGTGATTTCTTTTGGACTCGGCATTCCTTCATTTATCGTCACGCTCGGGATGCTTGAGATCGTACGCGGGCTGACAAAACTCGTGACGAACTCCCAAACGAAATTTATCGGATCAAGAGTAGAGCCATTTGGTGAGCCTCTTGCGTGGATCCAATTGTCCCCAGCGTTTCTTGCCGCATTTTTTGTTGTCATGTTTTCACAGTGGGTCCTGACGCATACCGTCTTCGGACGCTACTGCATTGCCATAGGCACCAACCGTGAAGCGGTACGAATGTCAGGGGTTCGTTCGGCACCGTACTCCATTAGCGTGTTCGTCATCAGTGGATTCCTCTGTGGGCTCGCCGGACTGGCGCACGTCTCACGTTTGTCGAGTTCTGATCCGAACGCTGGGGTTGGGATGGAATTATTGGCGATCGCTGCCTGCGTGATCGGTGGAACCAGTTTGATGGGCGGTCGTGGCAGCGTGATATGCACGTTTTTGGGAGTGTTGATCATCGCCGTGCTGCAGTCCGGGTTGGCTCAGTTGGGCGTTACGGATGCCAACAAGCAGATCATCACAGGTGCCGTGATCATCCTCGCAGTCTCCTTTGATGTGCTGCGATCGAAATGGGTCCGAAATGGACCCTTCGACGAGACTTGAATGTTTGCGGGCAACGAGCGCAACGAGACTTTAGCAGAAGGGTTCGTAGCCTCATTCGCTACGGAGCCTTTTTGGTTGTGTTGGTTGCGCGGGAAATAGTCTGCTCACGCGCGAAATGATCTGGCAGAAATTCTGAACTGCACTCACGATCGAGGGCTCTCTTCCGCATGCGACCAATGCGTGTCGCAGTCAATCCAAATAGGTGAGGAGAGTTGCGATGTATTTCATCAATCGAACATGGAAACGCTTATGGAAGCCGTTTCTTGCTGTTACCGCGGCCATCACTTTGTTGACCGCAGCAACAAGCGAACGGGCGTCGGCAGCAGGCCTGCTCGTCGCCGATGGTGGTTTCGGTGGTGTACTGAAGATTCAACAACAAGATGTCCGCGTGACTATCAATAATGCCATTGCTGTTACGCAAGTCGATCAAGTCTTTGTCAACACCGAGAATCGCCAAGTGGAGGCCTTGTACCTTTTTCCTGTTCCGCGCGAGGCGAGTGTATCCAATTTCAGCATGTGGGTTAATGGCAAAGAGATGATCGGTGAAGTGGTTGAAAAGGAGCGAGCCAGACAGATTTACAACAGTTACAAACAACAACGACGTGACCCGGGATTGCTTGAACAGGTCGATTTCAAGCAGTTTGAGATGCGGATCTTTCCCATTGCAGCCGGCGCGGAGCAACGCATTCGAATCGAATACTACCAGCAGCTGGACGTCGATCACGATTGGGGCACCTATGTGTATCCGCTGGCAACCAACGTGCAGGGAAAGCCGATTGACTCACAAGTGACCGGTCGATTCTCAATGACCGTTGACGTCAAAAGCGAGGTGCCGATTAAAGAACTTAAGAGCGAATCTCATCCGGATGATTTCGTCGTTGTCTCCCATCAATCCAACTACGCTCAGGCATCGATGGAGTTAACCGAAGGAGATCTTTCACGTGACATCGTAATGGCATTCCAGACTCACCGAGCGAGAACGGGGTTGGATCTGATAACCAGTCGCCCGAAGGGAGAAGACGGCTACTTCATGCTGACACTGACACCAGGCGCAGACTTAAGTAGTACGTCGGAGCCGATGGATTATGTGTTTCTGCTCGACATCTCTGGAAGTATGTCACGAGATGACAAGCTTACGATTAGCAGACGAAGTGCTTCCGCATTCATCGATTCACTCGGACCAGATGATCGATTCGAATGTCTCGCGTTTAACATGACTCCGATCCCTCTGTTTCAATCGATGAAGCCAGCCAGCACCGAGAACTTGCAACTGGCAACGGAGTTTCTCCAATCGCAACGAGCACGGGGTGGCACCGTTCTTCAACCGGCTGTTTCTGCGGCCTACGCGTACCGTGACAACGATAGACCATTGAATGTCGTTCTATTAAGTGACGGCATGACGGAGACGGGAGAGCAATCCGAGCTCCTGCAACTCATCCAAGCACGTCCTGCCGGAGTCCGAGTGTTTTGCATCGGAGTTGGGAATGAAGTTAATCGTCCGCTGCTGGAACAAATGGCGGATCAGGCGGGCGGGTTGGCCGCTTTTGTTTCCACGGAGGATAGTTTCCGCCGGCAAGCACAGTTGATGCGACAAAAACTGGTGCGCCCTGCGATTGAGAATGTGCGAGTGGCGTTTGATGGTGGGCGCGTGACGGATGTCGAGCCCGTCGAAATGGGTGATCTGTTCTACGGGACACCCTTGCGTTTGTTTGGTCGTTATGGAAACGGAGGTGCCATTTCAGTTTCGTTGACGGGAACGGTGCAAGGTGGGCCTTGGAAACAGACCGTTGAGCTCGATCTACCCAATAACGATGAAGGAAACAGCGAGATCGAAAGGATGTGGGCGTTCATGCGCGTCAAGCAATTGCTCGCAGATGAACGGGCACTCAGTGCTAACCACCGTGATGAGATCGTGCGATTGTGTGAAGCATATTCCATCGTCTCGCCCTATGCGTCGATGCTCGTACTCGAGAACAACGATGAGTATCAGCGCTGGAAGATCGAGCAAAGAAACGCCGTGCGGATTGAGCGAGACCGCGCGTCTCGCGCATCGGTTCAGGAAAAGCTGGCGGAGATGCGAAGACAAGCAAGCGACAATTTCGAGGTGAGCCGTGAAAGAATGTCGGAGCAAAGCGGTGGACCAAATCGGGCACCAAACAACCCAATAACCGCACCCTCAAGACCGTCGCCGCAGACAACGACGTCAAACCCGGCGCCGAGTCGTGGTGTGGACTTAGATGTCGGACTCCCTGGAGGTGGCGCGATCGATCCAGTCACCGCGATCATCGCCTTGGGAACGGCAGGCGGAGCGGCTTTCGCCGGTCGTAGAAAAAAGAAGAGTGCCTAAGCGGAATCATGGTGAAAACGGAATCATGGCGAAAACGAGTGCGATCGCGCTCTCCTCATGATGGAGTCAACTCATGATCAGTGTTCTCCGGAATTACCCATCGACGCTTGTGGTCACAACTCTTGCCTTACTTGTGTGGGCGGTTCCCAGTTTGGGATCGTTGTTGGAAACAAATTTCGCCTTGATCGGGGAAGGGCAGTGGTGGCGGATTTGGACCGGCCATTTGGTTCACTTTGATGGCGGCCATCTGTTCTGGGATCTGATGATGTTTGTTGCTCTCGGATCAGTCTGCGAAAGGCAGCATCCGAGACTTTTTCCCATTGCGTGGTTCGTTCTTGCAACCGGTGTGACTCTTGGACTTGCCATGTTCTGTGATGGCATCGGTTCCTATCGAGGGTTGAGTGGGATCGATACGGGACTGTTTGTCTGGCTCGCTTCCGAACGGGTGTTCCGAAGCTGTATCGATCGGGAACGCGTGACAGCATTCGCTTGGCTGCTCGCGTTAATTGGTTTGACTGGAAAGCTTGTTTTCGAAACCGTTACGGGGCAGACACTTTTCGTTGACTCTTCCGGATTCACTCCATTGGTCGAAGCGCATTTGGCCGGAGTCATGTTCGGTTTCATCTGTTCACTGATTGTCTTTGCTTCTGCGAGAGACGAAGAAATCAGTCTTGATGAACGGTTCGTACGATGCGGAAAGTGAGATAGACACGACGCGCTTTCACCCCATGGGAATCACGTTGCGCCGCTCGCGCATCGAGCGGCTGGTACAGCACGGCACCTCCGCGGTTGATCATCAAATCATTTTCATTAACGAATAAATCTTGAGCTCCGGGATCCGAGATGGGTCCGATTGGACGAATGGGAAACGCCGCTTTCTTTGTGTGACAGTAGTCCATCGCATTACCGAGCATGTCAAACAGGCCGTAGTCATTGGGAAGTTTTGCTGCGACAGGATGGAGGATGTAGCCACTGTTTTTAGCCGTCCAGGCATGATCGTCTAAGCGATCAGGGTCGAATCCAAACCAACGACTCGACGTGGAGCCACCCCGGCACGCGTACTCCCATTCCGCTTCTGTTGGCAGTCGATAGCCAATTCGATCGAGGAAGTTCGTTTCTAGTTGCATGCCGGGTTTGATTTGGTCGATCGGCGGGTAGCACATTTCGGATTCGGGAATGCCTTCCTTTTCGCTCAACCAGCGACAATAACGGACGGCGTCAAACCAACTCACATCGACCATTGGACAGTCAGTCGTTGGCGCGTAATCCTTTGCATACGCATGATCCGGTTGAAACTGCATGAACTGATCGACGGTCACATGCTTGGTGGCAACTGCGTACGCATGACTAAGTTCGACCGGAACAAGCGGTTCTTTTTGACCATCTCGTCCCGGCTCATTCTCAGGAGAACCGAGCCAAATGGGTTGATCGGGTTGGATCACGACTAAACGGTCGCCCATCACTGACTGTATCTCGCCGTCGATCAACGCTGATGTGTCGTCTTCAACCTGCAGTCCCCAAGCAGTTGCAACCGACTCCAATGCCGACCTTAATCCAGGGCCACTCGAGTGATAGTGCGAACGCAGGCAGGCATTAACCTGATCGCGAAGGAGATTGGAAATACCATCTGTTTCGACAAGTGCCAGCGCCATGGCGCACGCTCGACGAAGCGTTTCGGAAGCTTCAATATTTTGAATTTGAATCAATAGCCATTCGGGATCCAATCGATACTTACGGAATGACTCGATCGCGGCCCCGCGGAGTTCAGGATCATTATCTGCTTTCAAAGCTGAGGAGAGCGGCTCCGGATCGCCCAGCAAAAAGCAAGCGACTGCGATGTTTCTGCGCTGGTTGCCATTGAGTGTCCGTTCCGCGTACGACGGCAAGCCTCTCCACCAATTACTTCGAAATAACGGTGTGAGATCTTCGCTGAGTGTTGTTGCATCGATTGAAACGGGATACCAACCTTCGGCGATTCGTTTGCGAGCCAACCGCAAGTGTTCCCGCCTTGCACAGTAGTCGATCATTTCCGCTTCGACTGGAAGATCCTTCCACCAAATGGCGACGACACCACTTTCATCATTGTTCTGATCGGCCAGGCCCGGCACAACCAGTCCACGTTGACCACTTACCAGCTTTAAACTTCGCGCATGAGTCTGCATCTGCTTGTGTTCTAACGCGTTTTGATTCCAGTCATCCGTGTAGCCAATGTCTTTCGCCGTTTTCCATCGAACCGACGTGAAGTAATCACTACCGTCAGCTTCTCTTGCGAAAACGGCACAGCGATTGAGCCACATTCCGCGATCACCTAAACGTTGCCATCCCTGCTGTTCATGTTGATTGGCCACGACATCGACATAAATGTCTGCGTCAATCAGATTGTTGTTTGGCACGGAAATCCAAAATCCGTTGTATCGCTTATCGCCCGTCTCGGTGCGATAGGCGGTGATTGCGTCGGGCAAGAATCGATCGCTGCGATTCTTATCATTTATTTCTCGCAGTTCCTGTGCTGTGCATCCAATGGCATGTCGTGATGCGATCCCATCACGTACCCAGAGGCCGAATAAAAACGAACTTCCCGATGAACCGTAGGTGGATACACTGGCAATGCGATATCCAATTTCGATGAGTTGATCGTTCGTTGTTTCGAGCTCGCCTAAAGGGATTTGTTGCACCATCACGGCGTGGTTGCCACCGATCCACTCGTAGTTTTTGAGAGTTTTAGATAATTGTTCCGCGATGGAGTCGCCGGTGGCCAAGTCAATTGGTGCTCGATTTCCCACGCACCACCAGGGTGATCCCCAGGGCAGTGTCGGGTCAGCTTGGGGCGCAGTGATCAGCTGAAAATCATTCCAAGCACGTTGCAAGAGTGTGAGACTTTCGGAAGATCGCTGCTTCAGCGAGTCACAAAGCACGGATAGTTCCGTCGTACGGGCGTGCGGGACCAGCGAAACGAGAAGCTCACTATCTTCACCTGCCCAATCAACGATCAGATTGACGGCGTTGACGGATGCTTCTCTTTCGTTTCCGGAACGCAGGAATGAAGCAGCTGACGAAACAAGAGCTTTCGAAGCAGGCCGCAGCGCTTGAGCCCAGTCGCTGATCCAGATTGGGTTTTCCTTCAGCAGCCACCGTGTTATTTGATCAGCGACTTCCTCGTTTTCAATGTGATGCAGCAGTGATGGCTCGTTTGCCATGATCGAGGCAGCTCGAATGGTTTGAGCAGGCGAAAGCGTTGACGAGTTCCAAAGTGAAAGCAGATACGTACGACCCTGTTCGTTGACAACGCTCAATTGCGATGTGATCGCGCTGACTTCATCAGCGGATGCGTTGAGCAAGCCGTCGATCAGCTGTTTGGAGGCTTCAGCGTCTTGATCCGCTAGTACGAGAGCCGCCCTCATGCGCTCCTGTTTGGTCACATCCTCACCATTGAAGAGGACTTGAATCTGAGCGCGCACCGCTGGATTCTCACGCGCTGTAGGAACCATTTCGATCGCATCCGATGTTTCGGCAACGAGCAATTGCTCTGTAAATGATCGATTTGCCATTTCCATCTGATGGCGATTGAATTGGTTGCGAAACCAAATCACAGATGCAATCAAGAGTGCACTGCAGGCAAGAAATAGCAACGCAGTGCGGCCGTGTCGCTTGGTTGCGGCCGACATCATGCTTTGTTGCGATTCGTTGTACGATGATCGATTCGTAAATCGACGAATTTCCAAATACTCGTTGAAAGTAGGTAAAGACTGTGGCCGGGGATGAAACCGGTACAGCTCGGAAAACTCTTCCAATCGCAGGCGTGCTTTGCCAGATTTGGTTGAGCGACTGTGATAGTCGACCCATTGCTGAATCGGGGCGACCAAAAAATCATGCGTCAACTGATAGCCGGTCGTCATCAATTCGGAACTTGATGAATCACCACTCAAACTCTCATCGTCTTGGCGATCGGTCGGCGTGATAAGATGCAGCTCTCGATCGAGAATCGTGACGAGTTGACGAAAGTGAGATCGATCACCATAGCCCGACGCTGCCCACAAGTCGTCCTCGGAACGGACAGTGCCTTTCAACGGCGAGCCAACATCGGGCAGCAATGCACGGAGCACGCGAAGACTACCGTCGGCATGAATCTGGATTCGACGGGGTGTGGAGTCACTGTCGAACGTCTCCTCGAAGAACCGCATGCCCAGTCCTGTCCCACCGTCTCCGAACAGACCGGCGGTGTTGTCCCACGTTCGATTCTTCAACATCTCAGTGAGAAGCGCTAACTGAACGCATATCACGCGTCCATTCGATTCCAGGTAACCAACCGCGGCATCCAGGAATTTGTTTTGAGTGGCAGATAACAGTTCTGGAGACTCGGGAAGTTTTCCGTACGCCGCACCAAACTTTGCGAGCACACGTCGCGCATGTTGTTGGTCAAACAGATCGGCCGCCATGACGTTTTGATGTTCAACGATGGGAATGTCCAACGCTTGCATTAGACGCGTTACACCCATCCAAAAGTCATCACGAACCATCAGAATGCATTGCAAGTACACACCGTCACACTGCCGGAGCGCGCGAGTGAGTGATGTGCGTGCACTGTCCGGGTGAGTGAATAGCCATTGCTCAAACTGGTCAATGAAGATGACGGTATGCGACCGTTGCGAGCGCCGTAGCGCGGCGAAGGACTCATGCACATCATTTGCCGACCGATGTGATTCGCTGGGTCCGATACGCGATTCGATCTGGGCGATTAGCTCCTTTTCCGTCTCGTGTGCTGTCGCCTGTACATAAATTGCATGAACGTCGGTTGGCAAACGCGGCAGGATCCCCGCGCGAACAAGCGACGTCTTTCCGCATCCACTTGGGCCATAGACTAGGCCGACGGAAACATTGTTTTCCGTTCCATTAGGATCTAGCTTCGCTAGCCAAAACCGAATGCTCTCTGGGACGCCTTCGCGATCGTACGGCCCCGGCAACAACTGCGGATAAAAGTCGGCGTCGTGCATGCTGAAGGAACGCAGTCCCTTCGGAATGACGGTCGGCAACGTATCACCCTGTGAAGACTGTTGCGTCTGTTCGGTGCGGCCGGAAACAGTCGATTCAGAATGCAGTGATGGCGATGTTCGGCTGAGTGATTCCGATTCACCTACTGAGCGAAGTTCGGCGGCAACCAATTCGGCGGTGCTGTACCGATCCGAAACGGACTTCGACAACAACTTCATGCAGATCCGAGCAAGCTCCAGCGGAATTTGCGGATTCAATTCGCTGGGATGATCGGGCTCACTGTACAAGATTTTCTCGTACAGCTCAGCGCGATCGGCTGATCGAAACGGTCGTTGACCGGTGAGCATTTCATAGAGGACCGAACCGAACGAAAACAGATCGGATCGACCGTCGACTCGATGTCCTTCGCCGCGAGCTTGTTCGGGGCTCATGTATGATGGCGTGCCAGCATAGCTCGAGCTGGCTTGCGGATCTGCATCACGGAGTGCAAGACCGAAATCCGCTACGTAGGGTCGCTCTTCTTCATCGATCAGGATGTTCCCTGGTTTGACATCTCGGTGCACGATTCCGTGTTGATGCGCGTACCCTAAAGCATCAGCGACCGTCGCCATGATCTCGGCGATTTTTCGAAACGGCGGTCGTGACTGCTCGCGATACTTTCCAAGGTGACAACCTCGAATTCGTTTCGTCACGATATAACACGGAATCTCGGGCGTTCTGGACACGCGATAGACGGGAATGATCGCATGGTGATCCAAGCTGGCGATCGCACGGGCTTCACGAAGATAATTGTCCGCCGCGCGCTTTTTCTGGACCAGATTCCGGTGGGGAACTTTTAATGCAACTTCACGTTCCAGCGTTGTGTCGAACGCGAGATAGACGGTTCCGAATCCGCCCCGTCCGAGCACACTGAGGACAGAGAATTCCTCTACCGATTCCAGGACGTCATCAAACGAGATCTGGCCGGTCTGTTGAAAGACGGTGTCAGATTCCCGAGTTTCACCCGGGTCATAGCTGTCACTAGAGTCCACGCGATGCTCCGAAATCGACAAGCGCAGGACCCGACATTCTAAACGCTCAAGCGGTGCAGGTGGTCCACGAATATCGATGATAGACGTCGAAGCATTGATTCCGATCATGCCGGAGATCAGATCGGTCCTCGTTCTGGTGCGGCATCTCATTTGCGCGAGCTCAGCAAACAAGCTCAGAAATCGAGCTCAGAAATCAAGCTCAGCATGCGGACAAAACAGCAGCTAACGCGTGATTTGTGTGAACTCGCGGACGCGTTGTGTTAAAGCCACCTCCGTTGGCAAACGTTCCATCGAACTGGCTCCGTAGAATCCGTCGATTGATGGGAGATTCTGTAATACAAAAGCGGCGTCTGCGGGCATCGCTATGGGGCCGCCGTGGCAGAGCACAATCACGTCGTCTCGGATATTTCTCGCCGCATCGGCGATGGCCGCGATACGCGGAATGCAGTTCTCCAGTGTTAGTGCTGTATCGGCGCCGATCGTGCCACTGGTCGTCAATCCCATGTGCGCGACGATGATGTCGGCACCCGCAGCTGTCAATGCCGCGGATTGATCAGGGTTGAATGCGTAGGGTGTCGTGAGTAGTCCCAACTGATGAGCAGAGGCGATGCAATCCACCTCAAGGGAAAAGCCCATTCCAGTTTCTTCCAGGTTCGCCCGAAACACGCCATCAATCAGACCGACCGTTGGGAAATTCTGAATCCCAGCGAACCCCATTTCTTTCAGTTCAGTGAGAAAGGAATCTCGCAGCATGAATGGATCGGTCCCGCAGACACCGGCAAGGACGGGCGTCTCCGTCACCGCAGTGAGAACCTCACGTGCCATCTCCCGCACAATCTCATTCGCATTTCCATACGGCATCAAACCAGCCAATGAACCACGTCCCGCCATGCGATAGCGACCCGAGTTGTAAATCACGATGAGGTCGATTCCGCCAGCCTCCTCACACTTGGCGCTGATGCCGGTCCCGGCCCCTCCACCAATGATTGGGATGCCACGCGCGATCTTTTCCCTCAATCGTTGCAAAATGGATTCGCGTGTCACGGGATTCACTTTAGGAGTTCGTTGGTTCGTCGCCATTGTTGCTACTCGGACATCGTCAGAAAGGCATTAACGATTTCCTGCGCGAATGCTGGTTCGTTGATGTGATACGGACATCGGATGAGTGTTCGATGGTGATCCAAGTTGAGTTCGGATTCTAGCGTTTCAAAGAGTGCACGATTGGCTTCAGGATCATGAAAAGGTGCGCCTGGAGCATCCAACATTGAGACACCGCCTTCAGGCAGCAAAAACGTGAACGCCGAATTCGATTGATTGAGTTTTTGGGCGATCCACTTTGCAATGGCGACGTTCTCACTGACCGATGTTCGCATCAAGGTGATCTGATCGTTGTGGATATGTAGATTTCGTTTGAGGAACTTCGCCGGCAAGGTCTGGAGTGCCCCAAAATTGACCATGTCTATCGCCCCAACGCTGAGAACGAATGGGAGTTTCGACCGAATCGTGGAATCAAAACGATCTGGTCCAGCTGGAAAGATGCCACCGACAATTTCGTCAGCGACTTCCGTGGTCGTGATATCCAGAATGCCGCGAATCCTCCCGTGACGCACCAGGTTTTCCATTGCACGCCCACCTGTTCCCGTCGCGTGAAAGACCAAACAGTCAAAGCCTTGTTCCTCCAACGATTCACGTACCGTCGTCACACAAGGCGTGGTGACTCCGAACATGGTCATGCCAAGACAAGTTTGCGATGTACGGACTGGGGCCGCATGTTGCACCATGCCCGCCATCGCGTGCGCAGCATTCGAGAGAATCTGATGAGATACAACGTTTAAACCAGCAACATCAACGACTGAGTACATCATGGTGATGTCGCAGCAGTCGATGTAAGGTTCCACGTTTCCGCTCGCAACCGTCGAAACCATCAACTTTGGAAGTCCGATCGGCATGGATCGCATCGCGGCGGTGATCAGTGCCGTGCCACCACTTCCTCCAATCCCGATCACGCCCGCTACGACACCGGCATCAACGCGTTGTGAAAGGAATCGCGTCAACGATCGGCTCATCGCCGCGATGGACTCACCACGATCTGCTTGGGATGGCAGTGAGTCCGGATCCAGAATATCGGATCTCGGAATATCGGGCAGACGGCTCGGAGGCGTTGCCGTCCCGACGTCAACCGTTTGCACTTCCACGCCAGCCGCTCGTAAGCACTGTGCGACAAATTCAATCTCATCCGCTTTCGTATCCATGGTGGCGATCGCGTAGACAGCACGTTGCATAGGAAGGTCTCACAGCGACGAGAGGAGCAAGGAGACTCTTCAGGTTAACGAAAGTTTGCTGTCATTTCGGAATCTGCTTCCGGGCAGCCCGGACGAAACGTCCTCGAGAGGCCAGAGAACAGGTGATACCGCATGACGGGCTGTCCACTTGCCAGCCGAAAATACTGTGATTCACGGATAATCCGGGTCCCCTTGTTTCATTGATAAAAGGAAAAACGAACATGAAGTGGTTTGCAACAGGCTGCCTCACATTGCTGTTGGCAGTTTCCGTGTCGGTTCCGGCTCGCGGGGCGGACATCGTCGAAACGGCCGTGCAAGCTGGCAAGTTTAAGACGTTGGCGGCTGCACTTGAGGCGGCGAATCTCGTGGACACATTGCAGGGCAAAGGGCCCTTCACTGTATTCGCTCCCACCGACGAAGCTTTCGCGAAGCTCCCCGAAGGCACGATCCCAACGCTTCTGAAGCCGGAGAATAAAGACACTCTCACCGGAATTCTGACCTACCATGTGGTTGCCGGAAAAGTGCTCGCCAAAGACGTGGTTAAGCTGAACGGTGCAACGACCGTGAATGGTCAAAGAGTCGATATCAAGTTGGATGGATCGTCGGTCATGATTGATGGCGCAACTGTCGTGGCCACCGATATCGAGTGTGACAATGGCGTGATCCATATCATCGATTCCGTCATTTTGCCGGCCGATAAATCGATCGTCGAAACGGCGAGTGAAGCAGGAAGTTTCTCGACGCTGCTTGCAGCTGCAAAAGCCGCAGGGCTCGCTGGCGTTTTGGCGAAGGATGGACCGTTCACCGTCTTCGCTCCAACGGATGAAGCGTTTGCAAAACTACCCAAGGGCACGGTTGGGAGCTTGCTGAAGCCAGAGAACAAAGACAAGTTGGTGGCGATTCTGAAATACCACGTCGTCTCTGGTCGTGTTTATTCAGATCAAGCACTTGAGGCCAAGACGGCGAAAACTCTGCAGGGTGCAAGCGTCCGCATTCGAGCGACGTCTGCTGGCGCGATGATCAATGATTCCAAGTTGGTAGCAACGGATATCGATGCGTCGAACGGTGTGATCCACGTTATCGACGAAGTGTTGCTTCCACCGACCGATCAAGCGCAAGCTCGCAAGAAACTGTACGACGCTGTGGTTAAGGGATCAGCCATGTTCAATGCTGGGCATCACTCTGCCTGCGCCAAGCTATACATGGATACGCTCGAGGAAGTTATGACCACTGACTTGGATGTGTCGATGAAGCTGCAGATGCATAAGTTCATGACCTCAGCGAAACATCAACACAGTGCGACCGACCGGGCGTGGACTTTGCGACACGGTATTGATCAGATGTTCGTCACCTTCGATCAATAATCGCGAAGGATCATAAACGAGCATTCAGAAGCGGGAACATGATCATTTGATTGCCTTCACGGCGATCATTTGACCTTCATGTTTCCGCTTATTTCGTGCGCACTACGCTTCTTTCTCACGCATTGACCAGTGGCTTAGCTGCTTATGCGATGCAAGAAAGAGCGATTCGTAAGCGTCATCGTGCCACAGCGCGTGCACGTGACCTGGTTGCTGTTCCTGATGAACGAGCTCGCCAGATTTTGCGTCATAAAACGTTGTAAATCCTTTATGGTCACCACCGGTAGTGAGAATCCACTGGTCATCGGGACCCCAGACGATCTGCTCAATGAGCCCTTTCCATTTCGTGTCTTCGAGTTCAAGTTGCCTTTCACCGGAGTGCCAATCGAAAACTTCCAGTCGTGCAGGGCCGCCCAGATGATCGATGTTGCCAATTTTTCCGATCCCACCAACGGCGAGCCGTCGACCATCGGAAGAGAAAGCCACGGATCGAATTCCACCAATCGAATGGCGTCGCTGTTTTGGATCCCACGTGTACATCACCGGCGTTTCCAATTCCGCGACTTTCTGCAACGTTTGGGCATCCCAAATAGCAACATGGCCGACTTTGTCACCTGTTGCGAAATGGCTTCCTTCTGGTGAGACCGCAACGGCATACAGCATTGATGGATAGTGATGAGGTGTCATTTCGGCGTGATCGGTGAACTCGGCGACCTGTTGCCCGGTCGCTGCATCCCATAAACGACACTGCATGTCATCGGCAACACTTAAAACATGTTTCGAGTCCGGTGTCACGATGACGCGGCGAATCCACTTTTCGTGGGCCTGAATTCGACGGATCTGATTTCCAGACTCAGCATCCCACCAAATCAGCTTGCGGTCATAACCACCCGTGACAAGTGAATGACCACAATTTGCGATCGACGTTACATAGCTGGTGTGACCTTCACCTTGGAGCTTCTGACGCGAAGGTTTCTCTTCGTTCAAATCCAACTGGTAGACGCCAGCGTCCGAGGAGCCAAACCAGATTCTGTTTCCTTGTTGGTTAGCCGTCAGACAAAAGAGAATGTCCTGACACGGCCATTGACTCAATCGGTGGAGGTTCGATGGTTGCATGGGTAGTCCCTAGACAAGAATGTCGTGACAAGGCTCACTATCGAAGTCGGCAATGGGGATCGGGCGACTTCCCACCATGTATTCCTTGTGGTGATCAATCCCCAATGCGGCAAAGATGGTCGCGAATAGATCACCAGCGTTCATTTCGCCTTCAGCAACCTTCTGACCGTCCTCATCGGTTTTTCCAAAGACGGTACCGCCTTGAATACCGCAACCACTGAGTGTGCAACTCCAGGCGCTCGCAAAGTGGTCACGTCCTAGGCTTCCATTGATCGTAGGTGTGCGTCCGAACTCTCCCAGCGTGATGACCAATGTTGAATCCAATAAACCTCTCGACTTGAGGTCGTCCAGGAGCGCTGCCATGCAATGATCTAAGTCGGCACAAAGTTCTTGGTGGGTTTCAAAGTTTTGTCCGTGGCTGTCCCACCAGGCGCGTGCGACTTTCACAAATGGGACACCGGCTTCGATCAAACGGCGAGCGATTAAACACTGTTGGCCAAACTGCGTTGGGCCGTAGTGGTTGCGAGTCGACTGCGGTTCGCGATCGATGTCGAACAAATGATCACTGGCCATTAATCCACGAACACGTTCGTACGCGCTGTTGTGAGCATCGTACATTGGATGCGTGTTCTTCCTTTCAAATATTGATGCCATCAGGTTGCGAAGCTCGGCACGATCACGATGGTCTACATCAGAAATACGCTCCAATCGCTTGATGTTGGCCGGCATCATCTGATCCGTCAAAAACATCGGGTTATATCGTCCGCCAAGGAAACCTGCCGTGCCTTGTCGGCGACCTTCGGTGGAGGTGTACATTGACACGTAATCCGGGACCTGGCTGTCACGTTGCCCCAGTTCGTGAGCGATCATTGCGCCCAAATGTGGAAATTTTAGACTGGGTTCGGCAATGCGACCGGTGTCCATCAATTGGTAAGCGTTGCCATGATCGGCGATCTTCGTATTGAGTGACCGAATGATTGCTGTTTCCTTGAGTCGGGAAGACATTTTTGGAAGCAGTTCGGAAATCTCAATGCCCGGTACGGACGTTTGAATCTTGCTGAACGGACCTCCCGTGGCGCGTCCCGGTTTTGGATCCCACGTCTCCAGCTGACTTGCACCACCGGCCAACCACAGCAGAATGACGCGCTTGCCGGAGTGGCGAAGGGATTGGCTCAATTCAGGGGAACCGAGCGCTTCCAGCCCCGACAGATCAGAAGCCAGTGTGGCTGCCGATGCGGTTCCCGCCAGACGCATCCAAGAGCGTCGGCTGAGGCTTGGATTGTTCGATGCATTCATGAACTTGGATCCAAAACAAAAAGGTCAGTGGTTGAATCGGAATTCAGGTGAACTGAACATCGCCCACACAATCTGCCCGATCGCATCATCGCGACGATCGGTTCGGTCTTGCAGGTACGACGTCATCGCTTCGAGTTCTTCTGATGATGGATCGCGTGAAAGAACAGATCGCATCGCCGTACGAACAATGTCTTCATCCGATTCCAAAGATGTCAGGAATCCCACCAAACGATCTTTCCGAGGCTGCAAGTAGTCACTCTGAATTTGGGGGTGATTGCTGAACCAGAGCGTTTCGGTGACGGATACTTGGAAACCGTCTTCGGGAATCTCTAACTGGCGAGCAACGCTTTCGCTTCGTCGTTCCAATTCTTCTCGATGGCGATCCCAATCGAGATCGCTCTCCAAGCCAAGCGTTTTGTTGGGATCAGAACTAGCGATTAACAGAGAGAGTGAATATTGATGGGGTGAAAGAGGACGAGGTAACGAACTGGCGAACAGTTTTTCTGGTGGCGGATCGACTGCATGAGCGCCACGAGCATAGGTATTCGATAGCGCCATCGCTTGCAGAGTCCGACGCATGTCAAAACCGTGATCTCGAAGGTCGCGCGCAAGAACATCGAGCAAATCGGGATGGCTAGGTGGGTTCTCGGAGTGACCTTGATCGAGCGGATGAATTAAACCTCGTCCAAACATTCGCGCCCAAAGTCGGTTGGCGATGTTTCTCGCGAAGAAGTCTTGCTCCGTGTCGGATAGGGCTGCTTCGACTAACTGCGATCGCGGCCGGAATTCGGGTCGAGGAGCCGCGGGTGCTTTATCTTCGCGCTCCACTTTCTTGATGGCCGCGGCGATTTCCTTAAGCTCGTTCTCTGCCAGTTTCAAGTCGGGTTCAGGCAACGTTGTGCCGGTCAAAAACATGAACTTCGACTTCAGCGATTCCCCGTAGACCGTTGTGTAGTTGATGGATCCGTCAAATCGTTCTCCAACCGAACCCGCACGAGTTTGGTACGTGCGTTTAAAAAAAGAAGCCAAACCGTAGTAGTGTTCTTGTGTCCAATCTTCCACGAGCGGATGGTCGTGACATTTCGCACAGCCGATGTTCACGCCAAACCAAATGATGCTGGAATCATTGGTTGTCGAATCAAGATCACGAAGTCGCTTGCGCAAAAACGCAGCGGGCCGTGTGTCTTCTCCATCTTCGGGCACCATGATTTGACGAAACAAGTGATCCCAAGACCGATTCTCTTGTGTTGCTTCTAATAAAAATCCTCGCCATTTGTCGTTATGCTCCAACCGACGAAGTAGCAGTGTGTCCAGCTCGTTTCTGTGATGAAACGTAAAGTCAACCGACTCGATCAATCGTTCGATCACGTCCTCGCGTTTGGTCAAGCTATCGGAGTCTCGAAACGCCATGAGTTCCGACGCAGTCGGAATGCGACCAGCGAGATCCAGTGTGACGCGTCGAATGAATGCCGACTCGTTGATCAAATCGGCCTGCAATTCCTTTGGACAGTTCGCATCGATCAGGCGGTCGATCTCTCGAGCCAGCTCCTGGGGCGACGTAGCGCTGGCGGTTAGCGCAAGCAGCAAACTAGCAAAGACAGAAAGCAGTTGGCGGACCATGCGAGACCAGGGCGGGCAGTTTTGGAGGCAAGGCAGGGCAGAGGCAGCTGGGCCAATCTTCAGGAGGCAGGGCGCAACATCACTGTCGCGATCCCCATGTTAGCCCAATTCAATCGCACAATGCAATTTTTGCCGCGCGCCGCTCGTTGCCAGACCAGCCCGTCAAACTCGAGAGTACTCTTTCGAGAATCGTGAGAGCGTCGGTTTCGTGACGACTCGCGCGAGTTCGATTAGCTTATCGACGGCGGAGGGATCGGCAGGTCGTGAAAGGTCAACCTGAAAGAGATCTTCTTCCGTGCGATTCCGCAGTGCCTTTCCGTAGCTTTTGTCGTAGTAGTCCAACGTCAGGCTTGCGAATTGGTAACGATCACCTGCTTCGACTGCGTCCAGAGCTTGCTGCAAACGTAATCCACCGAGTCGTTTGTGGATTCGTTTGACTGCGTTGGTCAGAAATTCGTCATCCAAGACAGCGTATTGGTCGAGCAAAAAGGCGATGCGTGATTCCCGATCTGCTTCAACCAAGGCGATAGGTGCCGAGATCATTTGTTTGTAAACGGAGCTTGGTAGATGAACATGCCCAATTGCTTGATTCTCACCCTCAATCCAAACGTGACGCAGTGGATTCAGTTTTCTCCATTCAACAAATAACAGGTTCTCAAAGTGCTCGGTCGTTGGCTGGGGGCGATTCGGGATTGCACCAAAGACACTACCTCGATGAACCGCTAATCCTTCAAGGTCGATCGTTTGTTCACCGGCATCCCGCAGCATTTCAAGCAGTAGTGTTTTGCCAGTACCCGTCTTCCCGGCGAGCAGAATGATGTTTCGACGCTGTTCGAAACTCTGGAGAACGGATCGGCGAAACGACTTATATCCACCTTTTAAGAGTGTCGGATTCAATCCCCGCTGGTCGCATAACCACGCGACGCCACGACTTCGCATGCCACCACGCCAACAGTGAATGACGAACGGTTGATCCCCGGCGACCTCGGCAATTGACTCTGCCAAAGCATCCATTTTGCTCGTTGCCAGATCTAAACCTCGCTGGATGGCTATCTCTCGTCCCTGTTGTTTGTAGAGTGTCCCGACGATGGCGCGCTCGTCATCGTCAAACAACGGAATGTTGATCGCTCCAGGGATGTGGCCGCGTCGATATTCCCCGGGAGAGCGCACATCGATTCTTGGCATCTCGGCATGTTCCAAGAGCCAAAGAACATCGATGACACCGGCGGTGGGTCGATAAGTTTGAAGTCCGTCCAAGGCTGGATTTCGTATCCCAGAGTGGAGTCGGTGCCCGTGCGGGCAGTGCAATAACCTTTACCTGAAGTCCATTACCGATCGTATCGCAGTGCTTTCTTCGACCGGCGTCTGCGAGGACTGCCGTGAACGACAATCGGTCGCCAGACCATCCGTAGCATGAGTCGTTGCGATTCCGCTTTCAATGCGCAAGTAGAGTACTGAGGAGGCCAGGGTTTCGCGAAAAACCGAAAAAAATGCCAAAGAGTTCGCGAATCCGTCTCTCACGTCGCCCTTCTTGCATTCTTGGGGGCCGAATTCTCGCCTGGATTGCCGCGGAATGCTCGATAATCAACCAGCTGCCTGGTTCGCAAAAACTTAACCTTGAGTCTGGGTACCTCCCTTATTTAAATATCGCCGTCTCGGCTAATCCCTCACAATTCCGGAACGTTGATAAGACGATCGAAGGCGAATGTGGGTGATGCATCTTTTGCCCATGCGTTGCGGCGAGCCGCAATTGTCGAGTCGCAAACGCTTGGCTGACAGCGCCTGGACGATATTGCTTAGCGGACAACTAGTTTAATTTTTTCCTGCGGGTGCCCCACACGGGCAAGCTGACTTGTCAAAGAAAACGTCGGGCCTGCAGACGGGCAAGTTTGGAACTTTTGGGGGTGTCTTTACGCCCTGCACGCTGACAATTCTGGGCGTGATCATGTTCCTGCGATTTGGAGAGGTCGTTGGGCAATCGGGGGTTTGGTACGCATTGGCCATCGTGTTGGTCGCGAAGTCCATCACGATACTGACCACGCTGTCGCTTTCTGCAATCGCCACCAATACGCGTGTTCGTGGGGGCGGCGCGTATTACCTGATCAGCCGTTCGCTCGGTGTAGAGTTTGGTGGTGCGATTGGCATCCTGTTCTTCTTGGCCCAAGCGATCTCTGTCGCTCTGTACATCATCGGGTTCACGGAGGCATTGCTGAAGACGTTTCCTGCGCTGCAATCGGGGTCAATCGCCATTGCGAGCTTGGTGAATCTGTTGGTGTTCATCTGTGTCTATGTAGGTGCTGGATGGACGATCAGGGTGCAGTACGCGATTCTGGCTGTTCTGGCTGGTTCCCTTGCGTCCTTTTACGTTGGCGCGTACCTGGATTTTCAACCGGAGTTGTTGTCCCAGAATCTTTTGCCGCGATTCGAGGTCGATCAGAACGTCTTTACGATGTTCGCACTGTTCTTTCCTGCTGTGACCGGGATCATGGCAGGAGCGAATATGTCTGGTGATCTTGCCAACCCATCCAAGTCGATACCACGTGGCACACTTGCAGCTGTGGTTGCGACGGGCTTGGTCTATCTTTCCATGGCGATCTTCCTGGGTGGCGCTCGACCGGCCAATGAGTTGACTGGCAGCAACTTGGTGACCAGCGATACTTTGGTGATAAGGGATATCGCCGTTTGGCCGATGTTGATTACGGCGGGTGTATTCGCCGCGACGCTCTCGTCAGCACTTGGCAGCATGATGGGAGCGCCTCGTATTCTGCAGGCCTTTGCGCGAGACGAAGTCTTCAAATCGCTTCGCTTCTTTTCGGTCGGCAGCGGTCTTTCTAATGAGCCTCGTCGTGCGTGTGTTTTGACGTTTGGGATTGCTCAGGTCTTTATCGTGTTGGGTGATCTGAACGCGATCGCTCCGATCATCACGATGTTCTTTATGATCACCTACGGCTTGTTGAATCTCGCGACGTTCTATGAGTCCGTCACAAAGAACCCCAGCTATCGGCCAACGTTTAAGTACTGCCACTGGAGCACTTCGCTGCTCGGCGCGGTCAGCTGCTTGGCCGTGATGTTTCTGATCAACTGGATCTGGGCAACGATATCGATCGTGTTGATCGGCGTACTTCATTGGTTCATCCGTTATCGCGAGATCGAATCACGATGGGGCGACTTGCAGAGCGGGATGATTTTTGAGCGAACACGCAAGTCATTGTTGAAGTTGGAAGAGGAGGTTTATCACCCTAAAAACTGGCGTCCGATTGTCATGGCTCTTAGCGGGACCGGCTGGACACGACCGCACATTCCCATTTACGGGCATTGGCTGACATCAGGCCATGGCATTCTGACCTTGGCACATGTCGTCTCCGGTGACTTGGAAGATCACGCGGAACGCCGAGATCAATACGAAAACACCCTACGCGGTTTCATCGCAAGCGAGCGGTTGGAAGCGTTCCCGGTGGTTACTTGCAATGAGTTTCTGTCGGATGGAATAGAGGCTCTTGTGCAGTGCCATGGTATCGGTGGTTTGCGACCCAACACGATCCTCTTGGGCTGGCCCGGAGATGTGTCGAAGGCCGAGTCATTCGGCGCAAACATCCGTTTGTTGGCGCGAATGAAACGCAGTATCGTCGCCGCCCGATTCCTGGCCCAGCGATCAGACGAGGTTGAGTCCTCGGAAATCGATGAACACTGGGCTGTCCCGTCCGGAACGATCGATGTCTGGTGGAGAGGGATGGATAACGGGGCCCTGATGTTGTTGCTCGCCCACTTGCTTCATCGGAATGAGCGCTGGCGTGGCAATCGGATACGCGTTCTCCGCGTCGTCCCAAATGCAAAAGGTGAAGAAGAGGTCAATCAGCATTTAATCGAATTGGGGACTGCCGCTCGGATTGAGATTGAACCGAAGGTGATCGTGTCGAATGACTCCGCGGCAAGCGTTATCCAGACAGCCTCAGCGAGTGCCGCCTTGGTGCTGCTCGGGTTCCAAACGCCGGAACCAGGCGATGAAGTCGCGTTGTACCAACGGATGGAAGAACTTGCCGGTGATTTGCCGCGAGTTTTGTTGATCGACAGCGCTGGGGGCATGACGCTGGAAAGCTGAGCAGCGATCGATCGCAAACAAACTACCCTGCAGAGGGGTTTTTCTCGGATCTGACTTGATTTTTCTGCCGAGTCGGCGAGATTAGGTAGCTCCTCAGACCTCTCAGGCTCGCCTTTCCACCCGCCCCGCGAGTCATGGTTGAACACCGTCGATAATGGATTGTCGTCGCTCCCGCCTTTCAATGCCTACCAAAAGAGAAGCTCATGACTCGACGCATGCTCGCTGCCCTCGCAATCGTCTTTGTTGCGGGAAGTTTCATCGAACAGATTGAGGCATACGGTCAGGCTGGACTACGAGAATCGCTCGAACGGCTTGATGTCAACAAGAATGGCGAAATCGACCCCGAAGAGGTAACGCCTCTTTCGCGTCCCTATTTGGATCGAATCACCTCGGGCCGGATGTACATCGGACGTCGTTCAGTTGAAATCGAGGACATTCAAGAGGCAGCCCGTCGTTACTACTCTCAGCGGAATGGTGCTTACGAACGCGATATTGAGCCCGATCCAGATGACGGCATCAAATCGTTTGGACCGAGTGATGATGAGCCCGTCATCCCGGCCTTTGGGCTCGCCGAAGTGAAGTATCCCTACACCCAAGACGATCTCGATTTCGCCAAGCGCATGATGCGTCGATACGACGATGATCGCGACGGGTATATCGACCGAGAGGAAGCACTCGAAGAACGGTGGACTCACCGCGATCCGTTCGATGACGACATGGACAAAGACGGTCGGATCAGTCTGCTTGAATTGACTCAACGCTATGCGCGACGCCGATTGCTGGATCAATCATCGGATGAGCTGCGTCGAAAAGCATGGCGAGGTGGCAATGAAATTCGTTCTTATGAAGATGAACGTGAAGAACGTGGTGGCGATTCTTGGTGGCGACGGGGCGGAAGCGGCTACTGGCTAACCGCTAGCGTGTTGGGTCGATTTGATGCCAACAAAAATGGTCGATTGGAAGCGAACGAAGCCGCAGAGATGGGTATGCCGACTTCTCAGATCGATGTCGATTTGGACGGAGAACTTTCGCGCGAGGAATTGTTCGCCTACCTGAATGAACTGCAAGATCAATCGGGAGCTCTCGTTGAAGGGATCCCCGGGTGGTTCTATGAACTGGATACGAATCGAGATAAACAGGTTTCGATGTCCGAGTTTGCCACCGATTGGTCCGATGACAAACTGCGCGAGTTCAATGCGTACGATATCAACGGCGACGGACTTTTGACGTCCGGCGAAGTGTTGAGATCCAAGGCACTCGTTGGCGGAAGCTATCGAAATACTATCGCTGAAGTCTTGCCACCTGGTCGTACAGTGATTTCCGAGATTGACATCGACGAAGACTACGAAATTGGTGACTTGAATGTGAAGTTGTCCATTACCCACACAAGCGCGTCCGCTTTAGATGCTTACTTAACGGGTCCCGACGGTCAGCGAATCGAGTTGTTCACTGCGGTTGGTGGAAGGGATGATAACTTCGATAACACGGTATTCGATGACCAGTCGCAGTATCCCATCACCAAAGCGCGGCCTCCTTTCAAGGGCACATTCATGCCCGAGGCTTTGTCTAAGCGGCAACCGAGTTTGAATCACTTCAACGGGAAGAGCGTGAAGGGTGTCTGGCAACTGGTGATTCGGGCAACCCGAAGCGATCGGTTTGGCATGCTGCACAATTGGAGTCTCCAGGTGACTCCTATCGATGACATGATGTCTGAAACAGCATCCGTGGAAAATGATGGGCCACAATCAGCGGTCGCATCCAGCCCGCCGCCCAAATCCGAACCTGAAGCTGATCGCCGTAGTTCGTCTTCGACCTTCAGTTTCAGTGGGGGTGGTTCTGGAGGTGGAATCGACTACCGAGCACTGAACGAGAGATTCCAAGCGGCTGTCCAGGAAGGGAAAATGACGGAAGACCAAGTTCGTCAAGCTTGGATCAAGATCAAAAGCGCCCGAGATTCAAAGGGCGAGAAGGAAGAAAAAGACGGTGGCGATCGCTGGCGTCGGGGTCGCGATGGTGACGAGAAGTCTCGTTATCGCCGCGACGATTGACGGGCTGGCTGTTGCTCTCCTACTGCTATCGCATTCCTTCGCTAGGCTCGACCATTATCCGTTGAAGAGCATTGTTGTTTTGTTTTTCGATACGGATGGTGAGTTGGAGATAATCTGCCAGCACACGTCATGCTCAATACTGGAATGGTGGCGCGTCTGTGGCGTGCATATGTTTCTCACTGAGCAACGTTAAACGCCACGTTGTCTAGCAACTCTGGTGAGACGGTAATTCTCAAAAGTCGATTACACCTGATTCCTTTATCATCGTTACAGCGTGCTGTTCAAGCACGTCGATCTTAAGAATAAGAACAGTCAAGTGACACTGTTCGATACGGATGCCCAGAACAAGGTTTTCACCGGCTCGTCCAGTGCCGCCAGTGATGAAGCAAAAGCGCTCATCGGCGGTTCGAGTTTGAAGACCAACGAAGTGATCAATCTCTTCAAAGCAGTGGTTAGCGGTCAGGAAAGCAACGGTACGGCGGGAGTCGAAGGCGTTGAGCTGGTCGGATTGACGGACACCGGGTTCACTCTGCGAATCGAAGGGAACGGAGCAACGATTGATACGATTATCGTGACGGGCTCCGCAGCCATCCAGGCGATCAATGATGCCGATGCTGAGCGGACGACCGACCTAAAAGATGGAAACACGGCGTTCGATGTATTTGACGTTTCAAGTGAAACGAGTGAGTTCATCGGCGGTACCAGTGGCGAGATCAACGACATCGTCGGCGGCTAGTTCCATCGAGACGAAGTCTTGGATCTATTTGAAGCACTGGTAAGTGGAAATGGACGAAATGGCAATACTCACGGAGTCAACAACGTGGAATTGATCGGTCTATCGAAGACTTCCTTTGCCGTCAAAATCGCGAGCGCCGGTGGAAACTTCGACTACATTCTGTTCACGAATGTTGACACACTCGCCGGTGCCGAGGAGTTGGGCTTTGTGGCTGAGGCACCTGAGGTCGACTGATCGTCGCTAAGACAGGCTTGTCACGAATCGCCCAACCAATCGCTGGTTGGGCGATTTCTTTTCCATCGATGAGGAGGTGGCATCAAACTCGCGTAGGACCAATCAGCATTCATCAAGGGCAATCAACGGCAGAAGCCGTTTCTGATAAACTGCGGTTTCAGTTGCTTTGATGGAGAAGATTTTTGACTACCTGTCCGCCCGATCTTGCCAGTTTTCACGATGATGTGATCGATGGCCTGGGTCAAACACCGCGTTCGATTCCTTGCAAGTACTTCTACGATGAACGCGGGTCACAGCTGTTCGATCAAATCTGTGACCTCGATGAGTATTACCTCACTCGCACCGAACTTTCGATCATGGAGCAATATGCCGGTGAGATGGCGGATTGCATCGGTGGTGGTGTCATGTTGGTGGAATTCGGTAGCGGTAGCAGTGTCAAAACACGCATCTTGCTAGACCATCTGCACGAACCAATCGCATACGTGCCGGTCGATATCTCACAGGACCATCTGCAAAAGACTGCTGCGACCTTGCGGCAACGCTATCCCAATATCGAGATCCTTCCGGTTTGTGCAGACTTCACTCAGGATTTCGAATTGCCGTTATCGAAACGTGAGCCAACGCACGACGCTGTCTATTTTCCTGGCTCTACGATCGGTAATTTCCAGCCCGAAGCAGCTAGTGAGCTGCTGCAGAGAATCGTGCGATTGTGCGGTTGTGGTGGTGGATTGTTAATCGGTATCGATCTTCAAAAAGATCCTCAGATGATTGAGTCCGCGTACAACGACTCGTCGGGTGTGACGGCTGAATTCAATTTGAATTTGGTCAATCGAATGCGGAGAGATTTGGGCGTTGAGATCCAGACCTCGGACTTTAAACATCAAGCAACCTATAACACGCAATCGCATCGGGTAGAGATCGGTCTGGTGAGTCGTTCGGACCAGGAAGTGAAGATTGGGGACCACCGTTTTCAGTTGTCCGAAGGTGAATTGATCCAGACGGAGTATTCGCACAAGTACACTGTCGAAGGATTCGCGAAGCTGGCGAGTGAAGCCGGTCTGACGTTAAAGGCACATTGGACGGATTCGGATGATCTGTTTGCTGTGTTACATCTTGTGGTGGAGTAGAGCTTGCTTGAGCTCTGTGGAGTTTCGAAACGGTACGGTGACGTTGTTGCTCTTCAGCCGACAACACGACAGTTGTCACCGGGTCGCACCTACGTGCTGCTGGGAACAAGTGGCTGCGGAAAATCCACACTTCTGAAGATTTCTCTCGGCTTAATTAAACCAGATACTGGCACGGTGCAATTTGAAGGTCAAACTCTGTCGCCGGACAACGTGCTTCAGATTCGCCAGAAGATTGGTTATGTGATTCAGAGTGGCGGATTGTTTCCACATCTGACAGCTCGTCAGAACGTGACGTTGATGGCGGAGTTTCTCAATTGGTCTACGGTAGATATCCGTCAGCGAGTTGAGCAATTGACTTCGCTGACGCGGCTGCCTACTTCCGTACTGGGCCGGTACCCAAGTCAATTGTCCGGAGGGCAACAACAACGTGTTGCTTTGATTCGAGCATTGATGCTGGATCCTGATTGGTTGCTACTCGACGAGCCACTCGGTGCTTTGGATCCCATCATTCGAAACGACTTACAAAATGAACTGAAAGAGATCTTTCAATCACTCGGAAAGTCGGTTGTTCTCGTAACCCATGATCTCCAAGAGGCGTCTTTTTTGGGTGATGAGATCATGTTGCTTTCCGACGGGAAGATCCTTCAAACCGGATCCATGCAGCAGTTGATCGATCAACCGGTTGATCCGTTTGTGACCCGTTTTATACAAGCGCAGCGCGGACCACAGACGCAACACGGTCGAGGCGCGGAAAGCGGTCCTCAGGGGAGTCGTGCAACGTGACTCGTTTAATTGGGATCACCGTCGTATTGTTGATCATTGGATTTGTGCCATTGTCCGTTCGGACAAAACAGATTCGCATTGGATCAAAAAAGTTTACCGAGTCCGTCGTGTTGGGCGAGATGATTCGTTTGCTGTGCGAGGATGTTGGCGTCGAAGCGACACACTATCGAGAACTAGGTGGCACGAAGCTCGTCTACCAGGCATTGCTCCAGGGTGATATCGATCTCTATCCCGAATACACCGGGACAATTGCCGAAGAGATCTTTTCGGGCCAAGAATTCTCGAACATGACTGAGTTGCGCGCGGCACTGAACAAACAAGGCGTCGAGATCAGTGCAACGATTGGATTCAACAACACATATGCCTTGGCGATGCTCAAGCCGCGAGCCGCTGAACTTGGAATCAGCAAGATCTCTGATCTGAGTCGCTTTCCCGATCTTGCGTTCGGATTCAGTAATGAGTTCTTGGATCGTAAGGACGGTTGGAAGAACCTGCCAAAATACTACGATCTACCTCAACGAACAGTGACCGGCTTGGACCATGATGTGGCTTACCGTCAATTGCGAGATGGCAAGATCGATTTGATAGACGCCTATTCAACCGATGCCAAGATCGAGGATTACGACTTAACCATATTGGAAGACGACCGCGGTTACTTTCCGCGTTACGACGCTGTCATCCTCTACCGGAGTGACTTGCCTGCACGTACGCCTGAGTTGGTCGCATCCGTACTGCGTTTGGAGGACCTCATTCGTGCGGATCAGATGACCGTCATGAACAAGCGTGTAGAGATCGACCAAATCAGCGAAGGTCGCGCCGCGACAGAGTTCTTACGCGATCAAATTGACGTGGATCGTGAAGTAATCGATTCGACTCGATCGCAGCGGATCGCAGCACGATCGATTGAACACTTGGACCTCGTTCGTCGTTCACTCATTCCGGCAATTCTGATTGCGATCCCACTTGGAATCGTGGCCGCGAAACGACCGCGTACCGGTCAGATCATCTTGGGGGTCACCGGGATCGTGCAAACGATTCCGTCTCTTGCACTACTAGTCATGTTAATGCCACTGATCGCGTGGCTTGGGTTGCGCAGCGTGGGACTGGGATCGACGACAGCTGTTGCGGCACTTCTGCTCTACAGTTTGTTGCCAATCGTTCGCAACACGCATTCAGGATTGAATGGAATCGCGCCTCAGTACCACGAATCGGCATTGGCGATCGGTTTGCCATCGATGGTCAGACTATTGCGTATCGAGTTGCCGCTCGCTTCACCGAGTATTCTGGCTGGCATCAAAACGGCGGCTGTGCTGAACATCGGGTTTGCCACGTTGGGGGCGTTGATCGGGGCTGGTGGATATGGCCAACCCATCATCACGGGAATCCGTCTGAATAAGATGTATTTGATTTTAGAAGGAGCCATCCCTGCTGCATTGCTCGCCCTACTCGTGCAGCTCGGATTTGACTTGTTCGAAAAATGGTTCGTACCTCGAGGGCTCAGAATCAAAGCGACGCCCTGAATACGATCTGTTTTTTGAGACAAAAGGAAGAGCAATGGCAAAGGCAATCTGGAACGGCGCAGTGTTGGCCGAGAGTGACTCAACGGAAATGGTGGAGGGTAACCACTACTTTCCACCGGATTCCATCAATAACGAATTCTTTCAGCCGAGCGAGGCAACAAGTGTGTGCGGTTGGAAAGGAACAGCTAACTACTACGATGTCGTGGTCGACGAGAAAGTGAATCAGCAGGCGGCATGGTACTATGCTGAGCCAAAGCAAGCGGTTGAAAACATCAAGGGCCACGTCGCTTTCTGGAAGGGCGTCGAAGTAACTGACTGACCACTTTTGAGGATCGGAGCCAAGGATGAGTCTGGCACCTACTGACCAAACCAGTGATTTGCTGAAGCGATTTCTTGAGATCCGTCGCTTCTCCGAGCGGTTAGCAGAACCGTTGTCCGAAGAAGATTGTATGATTCAATCGATGCCCGATGTCAGTCCCACGAAGTGGCATCTCGCGCATACAACTTGGTTCTTCGAGACGTTCGTATTGCAGCACGGTGATGGCTATCAAGTGCATGACGAGCGATTTGGTTACTTGTTTAACTCCTACTACAACACGGTGGGAGAACAATATCCGAGACCCAATCGCGGAATGATCTCTCGACCCTCGCTTATCGAAGTGATCGAGTATCGTCGACACGTTGATGAACATTTACGTGAATGGTTGATCGCTGATGAAGACGCACTGTCGAAACTCTCGAACGTCGTCGAAATTGGTTTGCAGCACGAGCAGCAACACCAGGAATTGATTCTGACGGACATTAAGCACGTGCTTTCGCAGAACCCGTGTTGGCCGGTTTATCAGCCGGGTGAGATGAATTCGGGATCTGGTGATTCTTCGAGTTGGGTCGATCACGAGGAGGGAATTCATCACGTCGGGTTCGACGGACAGGGTTTTAGCTACGACAATGAATCGCCCCGACACCGCGTGTTTCTGGAGTCGTTTCAACTGTCTGATCGACTCGTAACATGTGGTGAGTACCTACGCTTCATTGAGGACGGCGGATACCAACGGCCGGAATACTGGCTATCAATGGGATGGCAAGCCGTCCTGGATAACCAATGGCAGGCGCCTCTGTATTGGCAGCGAGAGAAGGACGCTTGGACAGAATTCACTTTGGCGGGACGTCGTCCAGTGGATCGACTTCGGCCAGTTACTCACATCAGCTACTTCGAAGCCGATGCTTTTGCTCGATGGAGTGGCGCTCGTTTGCCGACCGAGGCGGAATGGGAGGTTGCTGCTCAGTCGATGCCGATCGAAGGAAATTTTGTCGACAACTTGTTGAATCGCGGGCTCGCGATCCATCCCGGCGCGCCTGGAAATTCTCCGGATGGTGTATCGACGGGGTCGATCTACGGCGATGTTTGGCAGTGGACATCCAGTCCCTATGTCGCCTATCCCGGTTATCGGCCAGCCGACGGTGCCCTGGGTGAGTACAACGGAAAATTCATGTGTAACCAGTTTGTTTTGCGAGGCGGATCCGTCGCAACGTCCTCGAACCATATTCGCTCAACCTATCGAAACTTCTTTCCTCCGGATACACGTTGGCAGTTCAGCGGCATTCGCCTTTGCAGGTGACTCTGGGGCGTCCACTTGCTGGATCGAGATCTGAATGGGGGAGATGCAAAATGCGTTGAGAAGAAGGACAACCGAGCCATCGACCCAGGTCTTATACTGTCGTCTTGACCTTTCACTCCCTACCGAGGTGAATGATGCTCAAGGCAATTCAATGGGCGCTGGTGTGTGGTTCGATATGGCTCGTCACACCAACTTATGTGTCCGCGGCAGAAGCTGATCTTGCGAATATCGATCTAGAACGCGGAATCGTTTGTATCATTGGACTTGATGACAACAATCCGGAAGGCATCGTCGATCTCTGCCGCCAAACCGAATGGACGATCTTTCTCCAGACGGATGATCCGACGACGGCGTCCGCCATTCGTCGTGTTGCCGCCGATGCCGAAATTCTCGGCCAACGTTTTTTTGTTCAATCGGGTGATCTGACATCGATTCACCTGGGCGACAACGTTGCCGACCGAGTCTTAGTATCCAAGCAAGCGGCAAAGTCATTGCCACGCAGCGAAGTCTTACGAGCACTTCGACCTCGAGGCATCGGTTGGATAGCAGAAGAGTCGGTGACCAAGCCAGTTCCTGTCGGCGCAGACGATTGGAGTCATCCTTACCACGGGCCCGACAACAACCCGCAGTCGGATGACCAGATCGTTCGCGGCGAGTTACGAACTCAGTTCATCGGATATCCCAAGTTCAGTCCGATGCCTGAGCAATCCGTGATCGCGGGAGGGCGAATCTACAAAGCGATGGGCCACATCGCGCATAAAGCCAATCAGAATGAAATGCTGAATACGCTGCTTTGTATCAATGCCTTTAACGGCACGATCTTGTGGCGACGTCCTTTACCGGATGGCTTCATGATTCATCGCAATACGATGGTCGCAACCGAAGACGCCTTGTACATGGGTGATCAGGAATCGTGCAAAGTCTTTGATGGCGAATCCGGCGAGCTACGAGATGAGATTCGTGTCACAACCGACATTAGCGACGGTCCCGTTTGGAAATGGATGGCAATGCGTGGCGATGTGCTTTACGCGTTAGTCGGAAATCCGGAGATGGAGATTCAAACGCAACGGGCAGTTCGTCGCGGGTTGGGTCATTGGCCATGGGGAATGTGGGAAGGTCACGACTACTCCGATCCGCGAACCTCGTTCGGGTTTGGGCGCACCTTGGTGGCAATCGATTTGAACACGAAGGAACGGATTTGGCATTTTCGGGACGAAGAGTTTTTGGACGCTCGTGCCGTCTGCATGAATGACACACAGATCTTTTGCTACTGCCCTGGAAAATTTCTCGCTTCGATTGATCGCTATACCGGGAAATTGCAATGGAAGACGGCCGATCGAAAATTGCTTGATGCGATCGGTGACAACGAAAAGGCGCAGCATTACACAACCGGCTATGCGACCACGTGTTACATCAAGTGCAACGAAGAGTTTCTGTTTTTCGCAGGACCCCAGCGCTCACAGATGGTTGTTGCATCAGCCAAAGATGGCAGTCTCGCTTGGACACATCCCACGGGTAATCTGCAGTTAGTACTGCGCGATGATGGAGTGTGGGCGGCCGGTCCGCAAAAGTCCGAGAATGGGATGATGTTTGATTATCAAACGGGAAATGTGCTTGCGACGTTTCCCGCGCGAAGAGCGTGTACCCGTGCCACGGGATGTGCTGACAGTATCTTCTATCGTGCGAGTGGCGGAACGGTTCGCGTGATAACCGAATCGAATCAGGCACAACACATCGACCCAATGCGTCCACCCTGCCAAGACGGCGTTTTGGTCGCCGGTGGGCATCTCTATTGGGGACCTTGGATGTGTGGCTGCCAATTGTCGCTTTACGGGAACATCGCGTTGCGACCAAAAGCTGATGAAACGTCTTCAAGATCCACCAGTGAGCGGCTTATTAC
Organism: Planctomycetota bacterium; assembly: GCA_039179795.1. GTDB lineage: Bacteria > Planctomycetota > Planctomycetia > Pirellulales > Pirellulaceae > Rubripirellula. Next base: position 410,306 of record JBCDEM010000001.1, read on the forward strand.
CGGCGACTTATCGCTGGCTGTTGAGTCGATCGAAACGCAAGGGAATGACTGGACGGTCTATCGAGGTGGCAATGCGCGTTCAGACGTCTCGAGGGTTAGAATTCCCGGAAACGTTCAATTGGATTGGCGGACAAGTGTTTCTAAGGGCGTCTTGCCAACCGCGCCGGTGACGGCTGGCGGTTGGGTCTTTGTCGCAGATCGCAGCGGTGCGATCCGAGCCCTAGACCAAAAAGGTGATCTGGTTTGGGAGTACTTCACGGCTGGACCGATCTATTACCCTCCCACCATTGCAAATGATCGGGTTTACGTTGGATCAGCCGACGGTCGCGTTTACGCGTTGGCTGCCAAAGACGGTCGCTTCCTTTGGTCATTCCGAGTGGGTCCAGAGGATTACTGGCTTCCTGTTTATGATCACCTGATTTCCGCATGGCCGGTTGCCGGTGGAGTGGTGGTCGAAGACGAGACGGTCTACGCCGCGGGAGGCATCGCTCACTACGACGGTACACACGTCGTTGCACTGGACGCCTTCACGGGTGCATTGAAGATGTCCAATTCGAGTTCGGGAACACTTGAGGAGGAAGTAAACAACGGGATCAGCATGCAAGGAAATCTCACCGTTGTGAACGGTGAACTTCGATTCTTGGCTGGTGGCGTCTATGAGACCGCGCGGTACGACCTGGAAACATTGCGTTGTTTGAATACGCCACGTAATCAAGTTTCGTCTCAGTTCCGAACAGCGTTCTATCCCTACTATCCGGCCTACGGAAAATACGTCTCACTTGATCATCAGTGTGAAGACGGCTGCCAGTTGACACACGATGCAAGTTACGAGGGCAGCCTGTTTGTCAACTTGGCTCGACAGTCGCCGTTGCCCGAGGGCGTGCCCAAGCCGGCCAAGGAAGTGGCAAGATGGGTTCGACGAGGTGGCAAGATGCCCGAAAATCTGTGGCAAGACCGACGGAATCGGCGGTTCACCAGTTTCGTCGTTACGGATGAAACACTGCTGGCTACCGGTCATCCAGATGGAGCAGAGGACCAGTCATTTCTGGTCGCAATCAATACGGCCGATGGCAACGATCAATGGATCGCAAAGACACCTGCGGGTGTCGTGAAGGGTGGCACGTCGATCGGACACGATGGTCGCATTTATGTAGTGATGGAGAACGGCACCATGCTTTGCTTCAGGCCAGTTGAAGGAAACTGAGTCTTTACCGCGTTTGCATGGCTTCTCTGTTCTATCTTGATTTCGCTCGTCCCGGTCGTTCTTGAGACGCCATGGTACCAGGATTGCGGTAAAACCGCGCGCCCCGAACCGTGTTGCTTTTTGCCTTGGTTCTTTGAGCCTGCGTGCGCTGATACGATGTGCACTACCGGCGGGTGATTCATTCGAGATTCGGAGCCTAGAGAATGTACGTGTTTATCGGGATTGCCATTGCCCTGTTTGCATTGGCATTGGTTGTGGTGTTCTTTGTGATCGGGATCTACAACCAACTGGTCCGGCTCGAGAATCGATACGAGAACGCGTTCTCGCAGATTGAGGTGCAACTAAAGCGCCGCTACGACTTAATCCCGAATCTTGTCGAAACGGTCAAGGGTTACATGTCCCACGAACGGGACACCTTGGAAGCTGTCATCAAGGCGCGAAATCAGGCTGTCACTGGATTAGAGGCTGCGGCTGCCGATCCAAGTAACGCGGCTGCAATTCAGGCACTGGCGGGAGCCGAGCAGGGACTGACGGGCGCATTGAGTCGATTGTTCGCTTTGTCTGAATCTTACCCAGACCTGAAGGCGAACCAAAACATGGCACAATTGACTGAAGAGATCACGTCAACGGAAAACAAGGTCGCCTTTGCCCGCCAAGCCTACAACGATTCTGTGACGGCTTACAACACTTACAAAGAAACGTTTCCACCTGTTGCCGTTGCCGGTATCTTTGGCCATTCCCAGAATGCACAGCTGTTGGAGTTTGACAGCGAGGCGATTGCAGAGGCTCCGAAAGTTTCGTTTGACTAAATGGCTACGGACTTCTATCAGCGTCAATCAGACGCACGACGTAGCACCCTTCGCCTGGTTGTCTTGTTCACGATTGCCGTCGTGATGATCGTGGCCGCGGTCGTAGCGATCGCTTCGGCGGTCGTTGAAACGCAGTTCATGAACGCCGAGCAGCCCATCGGGTCGAAGCGATACACCATCCCGGCTGCGGCCGGTTTGATTTCGCTGCTAATCATTGGATGCGGTTCGCTATTCAAAGTTGGGCAATTGCGGCGCGGGGGAGGCACGCAAGTCGCCGAAAGTTTGGGCGGTCGTCGGATCTATCCCAGTACCAAGGATCCTATGGAACGGCGTTTAATGAACGTTGTTGAGGAAATGGCGATCGCGTCCGGTACACCTGTTCCACCGGTCTTTCTATTGGAAGAAGAAGGCATTAATGCCTTCGCTGCGGGTTACTCACCGAGTGATGCCGTGTTGGGTATTACGCGTGGCTGTGCTGAAAGTCTATCACGCGATGAATTGCAGGGTGTTATCGCACATGAGTTCAGCCACATCCTGAACGGTGATATGCGGTTGAGCATCAAGCTCATCGGCATTCTGCATGGCATCTTGTTGATCGGATTGACGGGACAATTGATCCTTCGCACGTTTGTCTACGGCGGTGCTGGTCGGTCTCGTTCACGTAGCAATAAAGATGGAGGTGGCGGAAACGCGATTTTGGTAATCTTGGCGGTTGCAATCGCCGCGATCGTACTCGGCTTTATTGGCATGTTCTTTGGCAACTTGATCAAAGCTGCTGTCTCGCGCCAGCGCGAGTATCTAGCGGATGCATCGGCTGTTCAATTCACTCGTGATCCATCTGGGATTTCAGGTGCTTTGAAACGCATCGGTGGCTCCGTTGCCGGATCACGATTACAAGCCGCCAATGCTGCCGAAGTTAGTCACATGTATTTCTCCCAAGGTGTTTGGCAAGGAATTGCCGGACTTTGGGCAACACACCCGCCCCTGCAGAAACGGATTCGAGCCATCGAACCAAATTGGGATGGAAAGTTTTTACAGGGACCCGCTGCGGCTTCTTCCGCTCCCTCCGATGTTGCGTCTGGATTTGCTGGTGCAACGGGCGCAACCGAACTTGCTGGGGAAGTGCCTATTGCGGTGATCGATGACGCTTATCAGCACGTCGGTGAACCAACGACCGATCATCAACACTATGCAGCCGAAGTCATCTCGCAACTACCGCCGTCGATCTTGTCGACGGTTCGGGAGCCATACGGTGCGCGTGCGGTCGTGTACGGGTTGTTGTTGGACGAACAGCCAGAGATCCGCAAAGCACAATTCCAGACGTTGCAGCAGTATGCCAGTGCAGACGTCGTTCAACTGGTCGCGAAATTGCAACCGGAAATGGACTCGATTGATGTGAAAGCGCGTCTGCCACTGGTGGACCTTGCGTTGCCCTCGCTACGTGCGATGTCGCCTTCGCAGTATCAGGATTTCATGCGCTGCTTCATCAGTCTCGCGAAAGCGGATGATCAGATCAGTCTGTTTGAATGGATGCTGTCACAAGTATTGATGCGACACCTGCGGCCACAATTCGAGAAGATTCGCAGCCCGCGTATTCGCTTCTACGGATTGCAACAACTGGCGAATGAATGCGCCGCGTTACTTTCAATCGTTGCTTCGGCGGGGAACTCCGAGGAACAGGCGGCTCAAGCCTTTTCCGCAGGTGCTTCACATCTCACGGAAATCAAGTTATCGCGCCTTCCGGCCGAGCAGTGCCATCTCAGTGCGTTGAGTAGTGTTTTGGAGACACTCGACCAAGTTTCAGCCAAACACCGCGGGCGTTTGGTGGATGCGTGCGCAGCCGCGATTAGTGCTGATGGTCACGTAACATGGCAGGAAGCTGAATTACTACGTGGGATTTCAGATCTATTGGATTGCCCGATGCCACCCTTGCTCATTCCCTCGTCCAATTGAGTCGCAGAAGTGTCCGTGAGACTCGCGTCGTGATTTCCAACGAAAGAGCACTTTTTACCTGTGAAGAAACCAGCCGAACAAATCGAACAAGTTGCACCGAAGCATCAAACTCCATCATCATGGATCGAACGTGCAACGGAGTTCGGCCCATCCACGATCAGTTTGGTGATCGCCAATGCGATCCCATTGCTTGGAGTGATCTTTTTTGGATGGAGTACGTTTGCGGTGGTCGCAATCTACTGGGCAGAGAACGTCGTGATTGGCATTCTGAACGTCTTCAAAATCATCTTTGCCAATCCAGATCTAAGTCAAGTCAAGATGCCGTTCGTTCCTAAAACGGGAGAACAACGTGAACTGATGCAACAGTTGATACAGGATGGCGATCAAAGCACTAAGCTTCTCCATGGAATGAAGTTCTTTTTGGTGCCGTTCTTTATCTTTCACTATGGACTCTTTTGCACCGTCCATGGAGTTTTCGTCATGGTTCTGCTCGGAGGAGATGGCCCGTTCGACAATGCAGGACCTGATCCCAGTCAGATGTTTCGTTTGTTTACCGAGGAACACTTGTGGTGGGGCGTTGGAGCATTAGCCGTTAGCCACACGATCTCCTTTTTTGTCAACTACATCGGCAAAGGTGAGTACCGCAAATGCTTGCCGATCTTTTTGATGTTCCAGCCCTACGTTCGCATCGTCGTGCTGCACATCGCGATTCTGATTGGCGCATTTGCGGTGATCGCGTTGGGAAGTCCAATGTTGGTCGTCATCTTGTTGATTTTCGGAAAGACGGTTTTGGATCTTGGATTTCACGTTCGCGAGCATGACCGACCAACCAACGCCCCAACAACTAACTCATTGTCAATTAACTAACGTTGCCAACCAACTAGTGTTGCCAATCAACTAGTGTTGCCAATCAACTAGTGTTGCCAATCAACTAGTGTTGTCAGTTGACTGATGTTGTGGGGATGGAACGATCCGCAGCCGTTGTTGGAGGAGACGAAGCCTATTGAGGCGTCAGACCTTGAGAGCTGATTAGACTGCTGCCGATTCCTTTCTTCTTTGCCGGATCGAAGATCTTCTCCGGTACGTCGACATCACTGAACAGTCCCGGATAGGGTTTTTGCATGGCGTTGGCTCTCGATTGCGCCGTTTCGCCTTCGTTTAAGAACATCACACTCGGTGCGCCGGACCCGCCACCACGTTGCCAAGCCACTTGCGTTCCATACATCAGCTTCATTGTGCTGTAGAACGGAGTCACCGTCACACGTTGTGTGGCACCACCTCCTCGCATCGACTTGTACTCGATGGTTTGCGTTTCACTTCTGCCCATTTCCGCGGTTAAAACGGTCGTGGATGATTGATCGTAAACCCAACCGTTATCCGTGATCTGCTTCATCAATGCCTGCCGAACTTGCGAGTCAAACGATCCACAATTGACTTCGATGCCAACGGGATGGCCGCGTCGAATGATGTATAAGCTCTCCGGATCCAGGTTATCGACGGCCTCACGTACGCCTGGCCCAGGCAATTCAACGGCTCCTACAATGAATCCGCTGTTTGAGCCCGAGCGGACTTCTACTGCGTAACACAATTTGCTACCGAGAACGGATTGAGTGCGTTCTCCCCAGCTGTCCGACTGTACCTCGAACGTTTTGGCGGCGTAATTCCACACCGGTAATTCCAGCCTTAGATCAAACAGTGTGCTTCGATCAATCAATAGCAAGTTCTCATCGACCCATTCCACGGTCGCGGTGAATGGCGTCCCAACGGTGTCCGCGCGGTAGCGAGCGGGAGGCTGGCTACTGCCGAGTGTCCACACTGCCAATTGATTCTTGGTCAACACAGCCAGTTGTTTTCCATCCGGGCTGAATCCAGCGCCCGACGATCGCCCACCTTCAATAGGCAAAACGGCAAGTGTGTTTCCTGTCGCCGATTCGATAACGCGAACACGCTCATCTTCGGGAAGTGCCAAGTAACGCTTTCCCGGGCTCAAGACTGGCTGGGCGCTGAAAAAAGACTCTTGATCGATTCGATAAACCTCGACTTGCTTGTCCGTGTCCCAGACGACATAGCGGTGCTTGCCCCATTCATGCAGCACGCGAGTGCTCGCGACAATCTCTGCCCAGTTGTTCCACGAGCCCCAGTTATCTTCCGAAATGCTGATCCATGATTTGATCGGTTCGACCATCTCCATCGTCGGATCGGCTTTCCAGAGTGTCAGTCGAGGACCTTCTTTGTTCAACGATAGAACGAGCCGATTGGGAGGATCGACCGCAGCCACTCGTTCACCGTTCGGAAGGAACTGAATGCGTTTTACTTTTCCAGCTGACAACGATGCCCATAGCAAACGACTTGGAAGATCACCGTGTCCATCGACCGTGCCGGCTAACATCCAGCCGTCCGATCCACCAATCGGTTCCACTCGGATCAAGTCTTCAAAGAAGTGTCCTTTCATAAAGCCAACGCCTTTCATCGGGACGCTCGCAAACGAAGGCGGAGAGTCTGGCGCAACTTGGCTCAAATCGGATGCATTATTCCATGATGCTGACCAACCGGAGTTGTTTCGCTGAAACTCGACAACCGCTGGTAGTTCGGGAACCTCTGGACCGGCCTGTGATCTCGCTTGCTTAAGCAGCCGTTGATCAGACGAACTCAGTTTTTCGATTGGGACACTTACTTCTGTGCCGTCTTCTTTATGCAAGCGAACATATCCGTCCTTGATTCCGATGGCGGCCGCTTTCACGCGGAACTGTTTGCTCTCGTCACTCCAGAACCGCATGGGAGTGATCGCCTTTGCTTCCCATGCAAATCGAAGTTTGTACGCCGGGACCTCATCACGGCGAGGAGAGTTTCCCCATGTGTATTCGATGGCCACCTGTCCATTTCCGACCTGCAAAACGGTTCCCGGGTACCATTTCGATCCCCACAGGTATTCGATTTCGTCGCCTTCATTGAATTTGCGCTCGGTGCTTCGGCCACGTCGTTGAGCGACCGAAGCGGAGCAGAGAAGGGCGACCAGGCAAAAGCAGAAAACCGAACGAAACCACATCGCACTGAACCATCAGGAGAATCGGAGTCCCCGATAAGCGGAGCTCACCGGGGCCAAAGGGGGATCTCAAGATCATATCAGTGGTGGGGGTGCGAATCTACGAATTCGCTATTTCCTCGCTTGTTGGCTCTCATCGGTTGGAGTCGTCTCAGTGCATTTCGACCGACGCAAATGCGTTCGAGACTACTTCACATACGGGTTATTTTGCACACCGGGCGGTGTGATTGGGTTGCCAAATGCCGGTGTGGCCTTGTCCGGAATGTACGCATCGAGCTGCGTCGGAGCGGCTTCCGGTACTTCTGGATCGGACGGTCCGTTTTCGCCTGAGTTTTTAAGGCTCGATTCCAATGGTGTCGCATCCGAGCCAACAAAGTCTCGTTTGGTCAACTGCAACCACAGCATGCATTTTCCATCGGTGTCTTGGTAGAAGTGTTCAACACCCATGTCCAGCTTCACGACGGACTCTCCAAGCGGTGTGGACTTGGTCCTTTCGAGGACGGCTTCTTTGACCTGCTCCTCCATGTCCATGTTGATGTCTTGCAGACCGTCCTTCGTCACCACGTACGAGTACTTGATTCGGTTCTTTCCTTTCAACGTGATGCTTTTGAGCGAAGTGTGGCTGTTCAATTGGACGGGGCACTTTGCTTGTTCCTGCTTCAGCTGTGCGAGCATCGCTTCGCGATCGGCTTCCGTCGGTTGACTGGAGAAAGACACATTGGTGATTGTCACCGAGTTTGGATCAACGAAGTCCAGGTTGGCGTATTCCTTGCCGGTCATCTCAACCCACAGTAAGCACTTGCCGTCAGCATCTTCAAAAAAGTGATCAACACCGAAACCCTTTTCGGCAATGGCTGGACCAAGATGACTCGATTCGGCACGCTTGAGAGCTTCTTTTCGAATCTTTCCGGTGTGTAGCATATTCACTTCGGGGCGTCCCGATTCGCTGACTTCGTAGGTGTAACGAATCCTGTCGACGCCTTGCAGGGAAACATCCTTCAGGACGGTGTGCTCGTTGATCTGTTTGGGGCACGTCGCCTTCTCCGCCTTTAATCGAGCGAACAAAGAGCCCGGAACAGCGTCGTCAGCACCTTGTTCAAGTGCTGTTTCCAATGCAGTTCCCGTCAGTTTGTCACATCCAACGAAAAGACTCGCGACGATTATCAAGAGAAGGGGCGTGATGACCAACGGACGCCGTTTTTGCGACTCGACGATTTTCATGGTGACATTCCTGGTGGAATCATTCGAGAAGAGAAGCTTGCACACAGAAACACTAGAACGCACAGCTCCGAAGCAGATGTTGTTCTATGGAGGGATCGCTTGATCCGTCCGTTGCATCAAGTAAACATGGACGTACAGGCGACACAATCGTCCTAAGACACAGTCTTTTTACGTGACGAAGCACCCATCGACCTGCGTGCGGCGTGCCCAGGCGCAAACGAATCGTAAAGCTGTTACCGGCGATTTGCTGAGCTAGTCGCCACGGATGTCAGCGCAAGTCGGAATCGTGAGCTACGATTTCAATTGGCAGGATCGCAACTAGCGGAACGGATGACGACGTTTTCCTTTCACGGACTGTCGCATGTTGAACTCCGTGCTCCGTACTTCTCTCTCCGGCCTCAACGCGGCTGGAATCGCGATTCGCACGTCAGCAAATAATCTCGCGAACGCACAAACGGACGGCTTTCAAGCTTCCAGTGTGGTCTTCGCGGAGCAGACGCCCGGTCGATTGAATTCAGAAAGCCAAGCAGCCGGCGGAGGTGTTCAAGTTGCTTCGATCGATCGCAATCAAACAGGTGGGGCGATTGTCCTTGACCGTGATCCACTTCAGATGGCCATTGAAGGGAACGCTTTCTTTGCGTTGCTGGCTGAAGATGGGCAACGCGTTTACACCCAGAACGTGCGGCTAGGGATCGACGCAGATGGGCAATTGGTCGACCGCAAGGGTGCGCGCGTTCTGGGAAACAATGTGGACGCCAATTTTCGATTGGACCGAACGGAAATAGAAGCGATCCAGTTGCCGCTTGCTCGGTCGCCTGCGCCGAATGCTCGCTTGAATCGAGTCGAGGTTAGTGAAAACGGAGAGGTGCGTGGGAGCTACTCGGACGGCGTATCGCGGATCATGGGTCAAATTCGAATGACTGAATTTGCTGATGCTTCGAATCTGCGCGAAATACCGGATACGCGATTCACGGAGGGACTGGGATCTGGTCTGGCAACGTTCTCAGCCGACGGCTCGTCGAGAATCGTTAGTGGTGCAAGGCGGTTGTCCAATACCGATATCGCAGGCGATCTGGTTAGTTTGACGAAGTCCGGCGTGATGTTTCGAGCAAACTTGCAGGTGCTGGAAACGAGCGAAGAACTGCTCGAATCTTTGTATGGTCTCGGGCGTCGTTGATCTGCCAGTGACTTTACAACAACGCTTCTGTGCTTGAGACTTGTGGGCCGACAAAGACCCATATTGGACAGGAAATCGCGTTGGTTTGGCAGTTCCTAAGCATCGGCATTTTTTACGTGTTGATCCTGGCGGTCGGTGTTTGGGCGGGCCGGAAGGGTGACGACGATACGTCCAGCGGTTTGATGCTCGCGAACCGTGGATTGCCTTTGTGGATTGGCGTCTTCACCATGATCGCGACCTGGGTGGGTGGTGGTTACATCAATGGGACCGCTGAGGCCGTATTCAATCCTGAACGCGGGTTGGTTTGGGCGATGGCGCCATGGGGCTATGCGCTCAGCATGGTGGTTGGAGGTCTGTTTTTCGCGCGACGCATGCGCCGCATGAATTTCACGACCCTTCTTGATCCGTTTCAAATCCGATACGGGAAACGGGTGGCATCTGCGTTGTTCTTACCCGCTTTGGTTGGAGAGGTCTTTTGGAGTGCTGCCATTCTGGTCGCTTTGGGTACCACCTTCGGAACGGTGATGGAGTTTGACGTTCCGATTTCTATTTTGATCTCTGCGACGATCGCTGTTGGTTACACGATGGTGGGCGGACTCCGATCGGTCGCATACACCGATATCGTTCAGTTATTGTGTTTGGTACTCGGTCTTTGTCTGGCGATTCCATTTGCCACAAAAGCAGTTGGGGGCGTTGAGTTTGTCACGACGACGTATTGGTCTCAGATGCCGAGCTTTCCACAAGGGACGAGCGTTTGGCTCTGGGTCGACACAGCCTTGTTGTTGATCTTGGGTGGTCTTCCTTGGCAGGTCTATTTCCAGCGCGTGCTGGCATCCAAAGATGAAAAGACTGCCGTGCGACTTTCTCTTGTTGGTGCACTGGGATGTTTGCTAATGGCAGTCCCAGCTGTTGTGATCGGTGCCGTTGGAGCCGTTGCAGATTGGTCCGTCACGGAAGTGAGTCCATCGGATCAACCCACCATGATACTGCCATATGTGTTGCGTTACTTGACGCCTCCGATCGTGGCAACCATTGGTTTGGGCGCTGTCGCAGCCGCGGTGATGTCGTCAGTGGATTCATCGATTCTCTCGGCATCTTCAATGTTTGCCTGGAACGTCTATCGACCACTCTTTCGTCCCTCGGCGAGCGACCGAGAATTGAGGATCGTGATTCGGGCAGCCATTCTCTTCATTGGGGCGGCAGCAACCACTTTGGCGCTTTCGGTTCAGAGCGTTTACGTCTTGTGGTATCTGTGTGCCGATCTTGTCTACGTGATCTTGTTTCCTCAGTTGGTTTCCGTTTTGTTTTGGAAGCAGGCGAATCGTACGGGGGCAATCGCAGGCGCGCTGGTTGGTTTGGTTCTGCGTTTGGGAGGTGGCGAGCCGTTACTCGGATTACCCGCGTTTATTCCTTACCCATGGCAGGGACCGGCAGGGAGTGACTTCCCATTCCGGACGCTCGCAATGGTGTCCGGCTTGATAACGATCTGGTTCGTATCCAAGGCGACAGAAAAGATCGATCCTCCAAGGTCGTTGACTGCTGGCTAAGTCTTGCCCCCAGCGCCAGGATCAATCGTCTTTCTCAATATCGGTCTTGCCGTGTTTTCGTAGCGTCAAATAGAGGCTGAGCCCGACGTAGTAAACGACAAAGAGCAAAGAAACGTAAACGACCCACATCGATGGATTCGGCAACTGAAGAACGATGACCATTAACGCGATTCCCCAGGCAGAAGTGAGCGTGAGCGTGAGCGTTCGGAAGTCGGGCGTTCGCGATGGGTAGACGTACTTGATGGGAATGAATACCAACACGATTAATGTCAGGATGATTGCTAAGTTGGCTGCTTGCGGAAGCTGCAATGCCAACAGATAAAGGACCGCGATGTTCCAATACGATGGGAAGCCCTTGAAATAGTGATCCGGAGTCTTGGCATCTGACTGACAAAACTGATAGGCCGAGGCCAAAGTGATACCGGCTGTTCCAACCCAGGACCATTGATCCGGAAGCAGCGCTGCCCGATGAATCAGAAACGCGGGGACTAGCACGTAACTCGCGTAGTCAACCATGTTGTCCAGATGGTCGCCGCTGAAATTCGGTAAGACTCGTTTCACATCGACGGCTCTCGCGAGTGTTCCGTCGATCGCATCGATAAAGACCGCTAGCACTAGCCATCCAATGGCTTGTCGCCAAAGACTTTCAATCCCAGCATCGATTGAAAGTAGGCAGCAAACAGCGCCGCTCGCGGTGAGCAAATGAACGCCCCATGCAGCGACGTGGCGCGACCGAGAATAGGGAGGTGTCGTTGGAACGATTTTCACCCCCAGGGGATCTCAAACAGAAGTTACGTGTGAATGACAGAGAGTGGTTCCGTGCCGGTAAAGAAAGTGATCCTTTGGATGAAACCTGTGTCAGTAAAGTAACGAAGCAAAGCTGGACACGCAAAACCGCCACGATGGAAGCGACCCCGACGTTTGTTTGGTAGCGAAAGGGTTCACTGCGATTGCTAAGCTCAATTAATATCGCGGAGGCATTTATTCACTGGCGTTCGGCGGTTCCGAACTCGAACACGGAGATTCGGGTCTCTGTGTCCGTCGATTCTTCGGTGAATTGCCATTCTAAACCGCTCATATGAGATTCGCGAAGCGATTTAAGAGTGCCACACTGGGGAAGTAACCTTTGTGGTCGATTATCCAGTGGAAGAATACAGAGAGAGTGTCTTGATCCGACAGAGGATTGAGGACGGGGATTACTCACCACGACTTCAGCTAGAAGAAGACGAAGAACGAGAGGTGATATCCTGATCACCACTTCACTAACCAAACGACTTCATCTGACATCTGGAAGTCCGTCAGCTAAGTCATGATGTTACCTTCGGGTCGCGGAGCAAAACGGCCTCGCATGGCGTAATCTGGTCTAGAAAACCTCGGCTAGGTCTCGCGGAGCCGATCTAAAATCAGCTTTCTTGCCTCATTCACGTGCAGATGATTTCGGTTGAGTTCTGCCAGAGCTTTCGCGATTTGAAGCTCTTCACGCGACATCGATTCGAGACACGCTAAATTTGTTCCGTCACGCATCGCTGCGATGTCATTCACGAAGTGTGACTGATAGAACTGCTGAAGAAAAACCGAGCCTTCCTTGCATTGGAGCTTGAGCGAACGCGGAATGTTGTACCGTGTGTTAACCATGAGCTTCATTGGTGAAGGGAAACGAGGGCGAGACACCGAGCCCCGCCGGTCTCTCGCCCTCTACAGTGCCACGCCGAATTCCTCGTCGTCCGGATCCTCGCGGTCGATGTCAGGCTGGTCCGAACTGTAGTCCGCAATTGCCTTCTGAGCCATGTCTGATGCACTCGACTCAGGATTCGGGCGAACGACTTTTGTTGCGAGCTTCCCGCAGGTCAGTTCGACAATCGCAGCCGATATTCCTTGAGCTCTCAGATTGGCCAGCAGTTCACCCAGTTCGCGAACTGAGGCTTCCTGAGTCTCTGGATTCGCTTCCATTCTCCATTGCCCAGCCTTCGACTCACGAATCTCGGCCAAGCGATGTGCACCGCCAACTCTTGCAACAACCGCAGCTAAGAGAAGGCTTCACCTAGCCTCAGCATCTGCGGTTGCTACAGCCAAATTTTCAATTGTCCACGCAAAAGTGAACGGGATGCGCGGGCCATCTACCCCAAAATCGATTACAGGCGACCCTTTCAACAAAGACGCCGTCAGTCCCCGAGACGAACGGCTCACTGTCAGGTGGTCGAGTTTGATGATCACCGCTCCAGCGGCTTCACTGCAAAAAACAGCCCGATGCTGACCAGTTCCGGTCTAACCTGGCCTTTCCCGTTACGAAGCAGCAGAGCCTCGCGACTCCCGATCTTCCGGTAGATGGCCCCGTCGGCTTCGAAAAGAGTGCCGACCTCGATACTAATAAACGCATGCGTTACCGTCGTCGCCATGACTGCCCCCTAGACCGCGAGTGAAACTCTGATCGGTTCGATGGTACCTGACGGGGAGGGTCGGTTGTGGTGTTAAGAATCAAAAAAACATCACTCCAATCGCCACCGGCATCCAAGCGCATCAGCCATCTTCGCCAGATTGCGCGAGCCCGGCTCTGCTTTACCTGTGAGGTACTTCGCAACGAGCGATTGGTTCCAGCCGCAGGACTCGGCCATGTCTTCTTGCGTCATGCCTTCGGTTTGCATCTTTACTTTGATGGCTGCGATCATCTCGGCAACTCGTGCGTCGACGCCGGCTTCGATTGTCTTCGCGGTGATCTCCCTTTCTCGATCGAGACGGTTGGCCTCTATCACAGCGTCCGGGTCCGCGGCTGCAACAGCGAGCATCTCATCTAGTTCGTCGGCGGACCCGCTACCACCAAGATCTTTCAGGAATCGTTTTTGATTTCGCCGCGGTTGGTTGCGACTCTTGTGAAGTAACTGGCCGAGTTGTCCCGTCGTAAGTTTCATGGTTTAAGCTCCATCACAGGCAGCCAGTCGCCCGAAAGCGACTGGCTCTGAATTGTCGTCGAATACAATCAGTACTCGCCGGGTAGAAGGATCTTCGTCGAGCTTCGATCCGCTTCGGTAATCACGCAGATGCGTTGGCCAGTATGCAGCGTGTAGCTACTAAGCACTCGCAAGAAATCGCGAACTGCTTCGTTGTTGAGCTCGGCGTCCTCTTCGGGAACGTCGCCCCAATCGCCCGAAGCATGGCGAATCAAGAATGGCAACGGAGTCGCCTCAGCTTCTTCCAATGCCGCCGGAGCGCCCGGGGTCGCAACAACGCGACCAAGATCCAAAGGCAACTCACCAGGTAATCGAACCATCTTTTCTCTCCTTCCCGGCATCGCCGGGTCATGGGATAGAGGGTTGTTTCGGCCAACCCATTGCCGATGATTGCTTTATACCTTATTGGGTATATCTGGCAAGTGTCGCATACACAAAAAAGCCGCCAGTCTCCCCGAAGACTAACGGCTCATCGTCCGGTGGTTGGATTCTTGTAAAGGGCCGGGCATCGTTGATACGGGTTGGTTTCCGTAGTTCATGCCCCCGGCTTCCCTGGCCAGGTATCTTTTTCTCCACTTCTGTGATCCTTCCACAACTTTAATGAGACAAGATGGACCAGATCCTTAGACCGCTTTACGAGAAGTTTGGGACTGCTGAGACGCATTTCATTCTCACGCTCGTTCTGCTGCCGATTTATTTATCGCCGTCGATTATCGCTCTGCGAAGAAAGAGGATGAACCGCTACGCAATTGTCGCGGTCAACATCCTGAGCGGGTGGTCGATAGTGGGGTGGGCGATCGCGTTGGCATGGTCTTTGACGCAACCTCCCACTGTTGTTTCAGACAAAGGGAATATTGAGCTACTTAAGAGCCAAAGTCGGCGCAGGTTGGTTTGGCGTAATATACTTGGGGGCTTACTTACCTGGCTCTTCGTTTGCCTCGCCATCTATAAGTTCGATCCTGAATTAAGCCGTTGGTACATGTGGTTCGTGTGGGGCTTTTGGATACTTGCCATGTGCTGCACGTCTGGTGTGTTTGTTATCGCGTATTTCTGTTCCGGCAGAAGACGGTTTCGTTCGACTGCGTTGGGATCTAAACTGCAAATACTGCGACCAAAACATCTTTCTCGAAAACGACCCGCACCCGTTTACTCCACTCTATTGGGATGATTTTGAGAAGCCGCTGAAATGCATGTCATGCGGCGGACTTCATCATGTGAGGGTCATTGACGATACCGAGACGACGTAGCTCAGGTTAGGCCGAAACTGCGTCGTGGCTTTGCAAATCGACTGGAGCCCGCGTGCCCCGCCGGACTCCCTCCCATGCTAGGGACGCGTCGTAGAAACAGAGAGAAGGTCGGTTAGGTGGTCATTCAGATCAGAACAACCAAAGCCTGGTACCCTGACATCTTGATTCCAGTCACTCCAAGCGATCGTGTGGTCAAACTCGAATGTGTCGTAGAACTCAGCCTTGCCAGTTTCAAAGTCAATGACATAGTGCTGTGATTTTGGCTCACCGAGGTGGTTTATGAAGCTGAATTTCACTAACAGATGAATCGTCCACTTTTCATGAAGCTCCGCCATGAAAAGTTCCGTTGCCGCACCGCTAATGTCGTCCGCTTCGTAATGTGATTCGCAACAGAATCTATTCAACGCGTTCTCAAGTAGATCTTGGTCCAGCAACACTTGCAGTTCAGAGTTCAGTCCGTCTCCTGCCTCCCATGCACCAGCAAGCTCACATGTCTGATGGCTTACAGTAGACCGAACAAAGGGGATCTGCTCATATGAGATGTTCTTAACTCTTGGACCACTGTTGACAAACACAATTGCCTGCCCGCCTTCGAGTGATTTGGATGCTTTCGGCTCGAAAACTGGCGACATCGCCTGTCTTGCTTCATCCCTAGCGTCGAGCCCAACGGTCCAACTGGCGAATGCAGCGGCCAAACTGGCGAATCCAATCACCAAACCAGTGACCAGGAACTTGCGGTTGGATGATGGCTCGCCAATCGGTGTACGGTTTCCTTTCCGAATCAAGGTTTTTGCCTCTGCTGGGTTGAGGTTCTGATTGCCTCGGATTCGACTAACCATCGATTCGCCTTTTGATCAGTGTGTGATTGGTAGCTCTTCGTCCTGAGCCGCATTTTATTGGACACATCCGAGTTATTTGCCGAGTGAAAACAGCACAGCCAGCAATGGGCGGCAAAGAGAGAAGATATTGGATAGTGAATGCGTCTATATCTGTTTTCGATTACCTGCCCGTGTTAGATTTCTTCTTCAGTGGCGTCAATGTACTGACCGTTCCACTGACCGCTTTGCGAAAAACGCCTGCCCAGGTGGTGGAATTGGCAGACACAGGGGATTTAAAGTCCCAAAATCACGCCACTTCTTTATGGGAAAATCATCGATCCAAGCCGGTGCAGACCCGATGTATCTGGCTCGGATATGATGGTGCGAGTGTAGGCTACAATCATCCCTGAATCCGGCGGCTCCCATCTGAATCGGAGACCCAAATGGAAACAGCGACGCAAAAGATCATGACCGGAATCTTCGTCACTGTTGTTGGTGGCCTAATATTGGCGGCCCTAACAAGAGGTTGTGATGCAGATCCACAGCCATCACGAAGTCCTTTGACGACCGTTTCCGGGAACTGGGTGAACGAGGCGACCGGTGTTAAATATGACATCGTTGCTACGGGCACCGTCGTAACATTAGCTGTTTTCAGCCCGGTGTACCCTCAGGGGGCGGCTTTCCAGGGTCAGGGTCATTTTGATGGCATGAAGATAAGCGTCACCGGCTTCAGCAACATTACTATGCGAGAAGAGCAGTTCATTGGGGAAGTTACCAACAACGAGACAACGGAGCTAATAGGTCATTGGTTCGATGTGGTCAGTGGGCGACCGATCGCAGATACAGACGCACAAGTTAGATTGGTGAAAGCAAAATAGTGGATCACGCTCACTGCCGCATGTGGATCTCGCGTTAGCCTCCACGAAGAAGACCGAAGCCGGAATCCCGGCCTCGGTCCACAAACTGCACCAAAAGATGCAGTTAACCAACGACTCGCAGTGTCATCACCAGATCATTTCTTGCATGCGGGCCATGTGCCGGAAGATCGCACCGCGAACGGATCGATCATTCCAGCAGTAGAACGTCTTTGCATCCCGTTCGACGACATGAATCAGTCCGATACCGCTGAGCAACTCCATGTCTCGGCGGATCGTGCGTTCGTGAACGCCGCATTCGGCCTGCATCGCCTCCCAGAGCTCGCGCAACGTCAACCCGTTGGCCATGGGTGCAAGATGAGCGGTTAGACTCCACGCCGACCGCGTCGCTCCCCGCCACTGCAGGCGGATCAAAGCTTCGTTGAGGATCCCGAACTGATGGGCTTCTGCAAATTCCTATTCAAGAATGTACTCTTGGCTGTTGTCGCGGCTGGTCAAGAATCCAGCCGTCAAGTCGCCCGTGTTTTCAAGCACGAATGACAGGCAACGATTTCACCAGGCTAGCCGATTCGATGGCGAGGTTGGTCATGCGTCGAGAAAAACTTCGTTCCTTCGGTCGCCTGCGCCTAGCGCGAGCGGTCTGTCCCCGCAGATTTACCGGCACCAGGATCTAGCTAGATGCGATTTTGACGCCCGATCCCGACATCCTGTTGCTACCATGTATTGGCTTCTTCTAACGGGCTAAACGCAAACAACAGTGTGGGGTAATTCATGACAGCCGCGATAATTGTTCTGCTCATCGCCGTCGTCGGACTTGGTGTTGCGCTTTTTGTTTTGGGGACGCAGTTGCGCGACTCGAAACAACAATTGGCTGGCTACGAGAGCATCACGAATATTGAGAGGCACGTTGATGAGCAGAAGAGAATCGCTGACGCCAAGAAGTCTGAAGCTCAGAGTCTCGGGCAAAAAATTGACACGGCGAAAAAGCAGTATCTTAAATACACCGAAGTGTTGGGGAAATTTCAGTCAATCGAACACCTCAACGACCGGATGCAGTCACTAGCCACGGAAACGCAAGAGCTAGAGCAACAGTTAGTTCACGTGCGTGGTGCGGCTGAGATGGAAGCAGTAGGCGTCTATGAGCGCGTTTACGACTACGATGACCCTGCTTTCTTTAAGCGAGATATGGACGAGTGTGTTCGGCGTCAAAAAGAGATGGTGAAGGACGGGACAGCTTGCGTCGCCCAGAAGATGTGGGTCGTTGGGGACTCAGTTAAGAAAGGCGAGCAGATGACAAAGGAGCAGGTCAACCTAATGCTTCGCGCATTCAATGGCGAATGCGCGGCGGCGATCTCAAAAGTTAAACACGGAAACTTTGTCACTCAGGAGAAGAGGATACGCTCGGCTTTCGATGCGCTAAACAAACTCGGCAAAACGAAGGAAATTTTCCTGGAGCCAGAGTACCTAACACTCAAGATTCAGGAACTGCGGCTGACGAACGAGTTAGAGATTGTCAAAAAGGAGCAGAAAGACCGAGAGCGAGAAATCCGTGAGCAGATGCGTGAAGAAGCAAAAGCGGAGAAGGAAATCGCAGATGCTAGAAAGAAGGCGGAGAAGGAGGAATCACTGAAAGCCAAGGCGCTTGAGAAGGCCCGCAAGGAACTGGCCGATGAACATGGCAAGCACAACGAGAAACTTGAGTCATTGGTTGCCAAACTTGAAGGTGAACTCCAGGAAGCAATTGACCGGAAGGCAAAAGCAATCGCTCGAGCGCAGCTCACCCGTAGCGGACACGTCTATGTTCTGAGCAACGTCGGTACGATGGGAGAGCGGGTTTACAAGATTGGAATGACCCGGCGATTGGTCCCGGACGAGCGGGTCAAAGAGCTTGGAGATGCTTCCGTGCCGTTTCCGTTCGACATTCACGCAATGATCTACACTGAGAACGCGCCCTCCCTTGAGAAGCGGCTGCACCGGCACTTTGACTCACGGCGAGTAAATCAAGTAAACAGACGTAAAGAGTATTTTGAGGTTACTTTGGATGAGATTCGCGAAGCGATTAAAGAGTGCCACACTGGGGAAGTAACCTTTGTGGTCGATCATCCAGCGGAAGAATACAGAGAGAGTGTCTTGATCCGACAGAAGATTGAGGACGGGGATTACTCACCACGATTTCAGCTAGAAGAAGACGAAGAACTAGAGGTGATATCCTGATCACCACTTCACCAATCGAACGACTTCATCCGACATCTGGAAATCGGTCAGCTCGGTCGTGATGTTACCTCTTGGGTCGCGGAGCAAAACGGCCTGGCGGTCACTCAACTTTCTATAGACCGAGCCTTCGTGCTGAAAGAAATCACCGATCTCAAGATCTCCAAACACCCGTGTTGCAACCATGGCTGACCATCGAAATTTGAGGCGATATCGAATGGGTCAGAAAAGGAACTCACCGTAGCGGATCCGTGGCGTGAATGGGACGGAATCTGAAAGTTGGCGGGAAACTTCATGTTAGAGCCGCCATTCAAATACGCATTTAGTGAGTTTTTGATTCTTGATAGTCTATTCCCCGCCACCCCATAGGAACGGAAGATCATTATGAAGCGTGCGATAGCATTTATCGTTTTTCTCATCCCGCTGTGCGTGTTCTCCCTTGGCCAAGAGAACAACTCTGAGACGATCTCAGCGATTGGGGTTAGCACAGCGTGGTCTGAGGACAACCCGTGCATACATAAAAAACGCATCGCCATTCCGAAAGAAATAGCTTCATGTGAAATTCTTGTTCACTTGAAGACAGACGAAGAGTATGTGATTTTTCCTTCTTCAATCTACTGCATGAAGCACTACGATGGATGGCAGGAGTGCTTAAGAGTTTTTTCAGAAGGAGACAATTCCGTTCAGAGTCTTGCACTTGGCACAATGTCCTTTGCGGTCGTCGAACGTTACACGGAAAAAGGATTGGCGGCAGGCTTTCTAGCTTGCAAGAAATTGCTCCTGCAACTCGAACGAGAAGGAATTTCAAACGTAGAATTGCGTTCGTGGGCGAGAGCCGCAATCCGAATCCGTCACGACCAGCCTGATTACGGGTTTCGAAGATTCTCCGAAGAAACCGACGACTAACGCCCGATAGTCCGACCCATTAGGACGAAAGACTGTGCATCTACCGCATCAGGCAATGGTCTAGCCCAAACAGTCACCGCCATGTACAGCGAACGACATTGATGAAGCAGCGACCAAGCCTCCTCAAGCGACTGCGACCGCGATTCTCGGTCAAGACGTTGCTGATAATGACGCTGCTCGTCGCTGTCTACTTCGCTCTTGGAACGCCGACAAAACGCTCGGGGCTTGACGATGTAGCCGACTATTATTGGCAGCACAACTCGATTTATGGTCACACAGAGTATGTTGCTCCACTTCTCGTAAAGTGTCAGTCGACGCCGTTGACGTTTCGGTTTAACGGTGGAAAACCTCGAATAGCAGTCCCTCCGATGATCAGCTATCACACTTGGTTTTTTGGGGTTCGTCTTGCCCCTAGCTGAATTCGAAGGATCGATAGACGAAAATGCAATCTGTTTCAGTTCCGCAAAACCGGAGCATCAGGGGACAGTATTGTGTTCTGTCGGGCGCGCGAAAAAAAATGAGCTTGCTTGGGTTAATAACGAAGCGGAGAACAGAGAGTTGTTTGGATCGCCGGCTTTTTGAATGCCTTAGTGCGTGAATTCGCACGTTGAGATACATTGGTCCTCGTCATGGTTGCTCCGTTACAGCAACGTGACTTGCCCTTGTCGGTGTTAGCGCACTGGCGAGGCTCTTGTTTGAAATGTTCTCACGACATCGCGAATCGACCGAGTGTAGTCAACAAGTGTAGTTCCCTGTTGATCGCGATTCTGAAAGTGAAACATTCCTTATAAGAAATGCCCAGGTGGTGGAATTGGCAGACACAGGGGATTTAAAATCCCCCGGCCGCTTTAGGCTGTGCGGGTTCAAATCCCGCCCTGGGCACTCGCGAGGGTATCCGCCGGGAATCGACGATACGTCTTTCTTTGGCGTTTCATTCTCCAATGTTTCTTCCGCGAGTGATTGTCGCGAAATATTTCGATTGAAATCGACCCAATCATTCTTCTGCGGAAACATAGTGGCACTTCGGTCGCTCATCATGCCGGTGTGGCAGTAAGCTGATTCTGCTGCCGGTTCAGGCAGCAACGAACCGTGGGGAATTTCGGCCATGAAATACGCAATCGCCATCTTTGGCATCTTTTTGGTTTCTTGGCAATCGTTGCTTCATGCCGAGGATGACCACCAGCCAGTGAAGATCTATGTCTCTCAATTGGGTCATGATCAATGGTCGGGTGAAATTGCCGCTCCGAACGCAAACGGAACGGACGGTCCGCTCGCTACGCTGCATGCTGCACAGAAAAAAGTCCGCTCCATCTTGGGTGATCAGACGACGGCGATTGAGGTCGTCATCCGCGGCGGCATTTATCAATTGGAAAATCCACTTGTGCTAGAGCCACAAGACTCGGGCAAACAGGAGATGCCTGTTGTTTGGACTTCGTACCCCGGCGAACGTGTGATTGTCAGCGGTGGCAAACGTATCTCTGATTGGAAGAGAGTCACGGAGGACGTTCCTGGGTTGCCACCCAATGCGGTAGGAGCGGTTTGGTACACCGACCTTGAGAAAGGTACGACGTTCTACTCGCTGTTCGATGATTTAGGATTGCTGCCACAAGCGATCCCGGGAAAGTTCTATACCGACAATCGTTCGCAGGAAGTGCAAACCACTCGTACGATGACATGGCGTGATGATGATTTAGCGAATCTCAGTCAGACGAGTGAGGCCATCCTTCATATCCTTCCAACGTATGCATTCGTCTACAACGTGCTGCGAGTGGATTCAATCAACGAAGCGAACAAGACACTTACCGTCAAGAATCCGACTGGATTCCGCCTGCATGCCAGCAAGTTGCCAAATCCCAATTTCCAGACCTACTATCGGATCGCCAACGTTATCGAACATCTCGACCAGCCTGGAGAATGGGTGATACATGCGAAACAAGGGCGACTCTATTACTGGCCGATCAAAGGCAATCAACCTGGTGAAGATGTCTGCTATCCGGTGATGGATGAACTGGTCAGTCTTCGTGGGGATGTAGAAAACAAAGAGTGGGTTCGCAACATCGTTCTACGCGGGCTCGTGCTGCGGAATACCGAAAGAATGCTCGACGCATCGGACACCGTTCATCTGATGGCTCAGTGGGATGTTTTTGAAGGCAGGAACGGGGTTGTACGTATGAAGGGCGCCCAGCATGTCACCATTGAGAACTGTGTGATAGAGAATGCTGGCGGATGCGGAATCAAGAGCGGTATCTACTCAGCAAACAATACATTTCGCAACAACATCGTCAGGAATATGGGACACGGTGGCATCAGCTTGATCGGTCATGGTCCAGGGAACATCGCGGATAACAATCACAATGTTGTTTCTCACAACATCATTAGCCATTGCGGTGAGATACACGCATGTGGAATCGGTCTTCTCCTCTGTGGATCAGCGTACAACCACGTGCATAACAATCTGATTCACCATACTGCCAATCATGGAATCGCAATGATTGGCGATGGAAAGTTTCCACTCGAACCAAGCGATGATGCGACGAAGGATGCTCGAGTTCGAAGGATGGCCGTGCAGAAGCCGTACACACGGTGGCGTGACTTCAAGATTCCGGCTGAGGACGACACCTGGTATCACCGGCAGTCCTACGTTCATACCAACAGCAACATGGTGGAATACAACGAGATCCATCATGCTGCGCACGGTGATCGAATGTCCGATGTCAATAGTCTGTATTCGCATGCGACGGGCCGAGGCAACGTTTACAGGAGAAATTACGTCCATGACATGCACGGAGCAGGAACGAACTGTGCCTATCGATCAGACGACTGGATGTGGTTTTTTCGAGTGTATGAAAACGTCATACGCGATATCAGGGGACCGGCTTTCAACATCAAACAGGTGAATGAATTTGTAAACAACGTTGTGATCGATTGTGACGACGTCTGCTTCAACTTTAAGACGGACTGGACTCCACCGGGACAGACACCGTTGGACGAACCTCATCATGGCACAACCGTGCGAAGAAATATCATGGTGCAGCGTTCTCGCATGATCACCGGAAAGAACTCGAGGATTCCAGCTTTTTATGATGCCCAGGACGATGATCTTCTCACGCATCCGTTGATCGAAAACAACCTTTTGTTCTGTCCTGATGATCCGTCCATCGCTGACGCAGCACTTGCGCAAGCTCGAGCACTCGGACATGATCGCTATTCCGTTGCTGCTGATCCGATGTTCGTTGATCCAGACAACGGTGATTTTCGATTCAAGGAGGGATCACCTGCGCTGAGACTCGGTATAAAGCCGCTGACAGAGTATGGAGTCCAAGATTTGGCCGGTCTGCAAGTGGAATATGGCCATCTCGATCCCGGTGGATCGGTAAAGGCGGAGAGAGTCGCTCGCAGAATGCGGAATG
Organism: Planctomycetota bacterium; assembly: GCA_039179795.1. Lineage (GTDB taxonomy): Bacteria > Planctomycetota > Planctomycetia > Pirellulales > Pirellulaceae > Rubripirellula. The sequence goes on from JBCDEM010000001.1 coordinate 433,672, forward strand.
AGTCGTCGCCTCAAAACCATAAAGAGAACCGAGACCTGATCCTTTCCGCTACGGCACCTATGTCCATCACGCCGGATGGAAAAATCGAGATCGTTGCAAAATACAACGTGTCGGAAAGTCGAGACATTTACGTCGTGTTTGTAAAGTCAGGCAAGAAATACGGTGGCGTCAGAAAAACGGTCGATTCCGGAAGGGGTGATATCAAACTCTCGCTATCACTGAACGAATATCCAGATAAAGTGGGCGACGGTTTTACATTCGTCGTGATGGTGCTGCCGGTCGACAAAACGTGGAAAGAGGCACTTCATCTGCACCGTATTACCGGCGTCATCGTTCGATAAACGACAGCATTTTGGGAAAAAGGATGGCCCCAGCATCGTGGCAACATCATGATGCTGGAATGAGACTTGGGCTAACCAACGCACTTCTATCAACGAGAGTGTCGATGGCTGCAATAATGTCATCGTCTTGGCAACGATGTCTTTGACCAAGGCAGCTAAACCAAGCAAGGAAACTCAGTGAGGGACGTTTGGATGAAAGGCACCCGGTCAACCAAAAGTCCTCTAGTGTGACATGATCTGATCCACTTGTATGGGTTGGAAAAACGGTTCGTCATTCATGCGACCCTATCGTTCTTGCTCATGATGCACATTGGAGTGACAGCGCTGAACACCCTGTTGTGACGATCTGTTTCAGTCGTGCTAGTTATTATTTGTATTCGCAATGGTACAGCCATCATTGGGAGAATATGGGTTCGCCATTGGTACAAGAACCGGAATGTAGCGGCGCAGCAAAAATCTGTCCCAGCCCGCCTACCCGAATCCGATAAATTCCATATCCGTTCAAGCATTATCAACGCTTACGTTCTTGGAAGGGATTTAGTGGGATGTTTGATTGTCTTGCTCGCTGTATATCGGCTTATTTGATCGCGGTTAGCGCAGTCGCTGTCGCAAATGCACAATTCGCCAATGATGATTCTGCGTCCCCAATTCATTCTTGCGACGACTATCAAGGTTTGTGCGACGAAGGCTGCGATGCCATTGGAGTTTGCCGACACAAAGGCATCTGCTCTCGTCAAACGCTCACCGGTGACTGGGGAGGACTTCGAACCTGCCTTCAGGAGCAGGGAGTGACCTTTGCGGGACGCGTCACGCAGTTTGGCTTTGGCGTGGACGGTGGCATCAATACGGCGGCTGCTCCCGCACCTTTAAGCCCCGGTGACACGTTCAAGTACACCGGTCGCGGTGAATACGACTTTCTCTTCGATCTGGAAAAGTTTGGTGGGCTGCCAATGGGTCGTCTTTTAATGCGATGGGAGCATTGGTACGGGGAATTCGCCAATGTCTCCACGAGTACTGGGGCATTCGCTCCGGCTGTGTTCCCTGCCGCACTTCCCCCGCGCCCCAATGATCCGGGTGCGTTGTACATGACCAACTTTTTGTTCACGCAACCGTTGTCAGAGAACTTTGTTGTCTTCGCGGGCAAAAAGGATGTCCTTGGAGCCGCCGATCAAACAATCTTTGCCGGCGGCGATGGAACGAAACAGTTTGTCAATCAAGCCTTGATCGCGAACCCAGCCTTCTTACTTGCACTTCCCTACACAGGATTCACTGTTGGCTTCGTGTCGCCACAGGAATGGGGAGCCTTTTCGGCTTTCGTTTATGATCCCAAAGATCGCACCGCCAATTTCTTTAACCTTGATGATCTGTTTGCCGCAGGTGTCATCGTTGGTGGTGAAGTCAAATTAAACACCGATTTCTTTGACTTACCGGGAGAGCAGCACGTTGGTGCAATCTGGAAACATGTTGATTTGCCAGACTTGGAATTCAGCGTGAATCCACCTGGTGAATATCCCTACGATGACGACCCGACTCTGGTTACCAAACGTGATTCATACACCATCTACTACGGTTTTGATCAGTACATAAAGCAGTACAACGGTGCACGTCCAAGTGCACTTCCTAACAAGAATCCGCGGGGTTGGGGAATCTTCGGCCGAGCTTCGATTAGCGATGCGAACCCAACGCCAATCCAATACTTCCTGAGTTTGGGCGTTGGCGGAAATAGTCCCATGAACAATCACAATGACAATTGGGGTGTCGGTTGGTACTACGTTGGCGTGAGCAATGAGTTTGGTCCCGCACCCGAAGCCTTGATCGGCCCGCGAGATGGGACGGGTGTTGAGGTTTTCTACAATCGCCAAATTACCCCTTGGCTCAACTTGACGCCGGATGTGCAGTACGTTCGGCCCGGAGGCGGAGCGATCGCCGATGACTCGTTCATCTATGGGATTCGCCTCGGCGCGACGTTGTAGGGTTTGGCCGTCGTCGGTCACGAATCGAAAACATGTTTCGACAACCAACATCCGCTCGTTCAAATAGAGGTCCGTTGCGTAAGGACGTGACGAATCGTTGGGGTGGCTATTCGTATTCGAGACGTATCGTTGCTGCCTGTGTGCTATTCGCACTGGCATTGCGGGTCGGTTCGAGTCGCGTTTGGGCGGACGATTTATCGAATGACTGGCTTGCTAGGAACGTGCCTTGGTTAACCGTCGACTCAGTCTACACGGGCGAAGTCTTTACGAACGCTCGTGGCGGTGTCTCCTCCAAGAATGCGACCCACTATCAGGGATTGTTGGATCTCGGTCTAACCGTTGATCTCGCGCGACTTGGTTGTATCGTTCCTGGAACGTTTTTTCTTCTCGGTCAGAATACGCATGGCCAGGGTATCACCGATGAGTTTGTTGGCGACACACTCGTTCTCAGCAATCTTGATGCGTCTCGCAATGTCATGCAGGTCAGTGAATACTGGTGGGAGTTTTCACCTCACGATGACGTCACGCTGCGCTTGGGTAAACAAGACTTCAACACTGAGTTCGCGTTCATTGAGTCAGCTGGTGACTTTGTGCAATCGACGTTTGGGTTGAGTCCATCGACGGCTTTTCCAACGTATCCCAACCAGGCGATGGGAGCTATCGCGTTGGTTGATCTGACAGAACAGTTGCGGTTTAAAGCGGGAGTTTGGAACGCTTTTGCTTCTGGCAGTTCATGGGGACTTTCGGGGAGCGACTCGGTCTTGCTCGCGACCGAATTGGAGCTGTGCTATTCCTGGGCAGACCTACCAGGAACGGTCGCTGTAGGAGCAATCTACGAATCCAATGGACGGATCGATGGCCAGCCGATTTCGGATGTGCATGAGTACATTTTTCAATGGGAGCAACTCGTTTTTCGTAAGCACAACAGTACGATCACCGAAGAAGGTCTGTCTTTGTTCTGTGGTTACTACCCTCGCTTTCCCGGAGAACAGAAAGTCGACGAGTCCATTGGCAGCAGTTTCGTTGCCGGACTCGTTTACCGAGGATTGGTTCCGGGACGCGAGGATGACTCTCTTGGTGCGGGGTACGCCACCGCAGAGCTCTTTCGAGGAGGAACGAATCGGGAGAGCATCTTTGAGTTGTACTATCGAATCGCTGCCACATCGTCACTGATTATTCAACCCGATCTGCAGTACATCGCGTCACCCTCGGGTATCGTTCGCGACGCATTGGCACTTGGTGTTCGCGTTCAAACCGACTGGTAACGACGCGAGTCGGCGATCGTTGTTGCTCGCGGTGAAGCCTGCGACATTGCATCCATTGAGGACCGAAACCGCCATTCAAGCGTGTGCCGATGCGGAGGCACTTCCCAGAAAATCGCAGTAAATGGGGATCCGCCGCAATGGGGAGTAGCGGGAAACAGGCATTCTTGCCGGAGCAGGGAACCCGAACGGAATTGCCACGCGATACAACCCTTCTGGTCGAGCATCGTGATGACCCTATTCGTTTGTTCGGCGCTGAGTTAAGCTTCTAGATTGACCCTTTTGGAGAAAGTGATGCGCTCGCTGGTTTCTTTGCTGCTACTTCCCTTATTTGTGCTGGGGCAGGTATTGCCTTCGCATGCGGGAAGCCATGCATTTGAAGCCGATGGGCATGCAAATCGGCCACATCTTCATTTTGGTGGACACCATCATCATGGCGTCACGCACCATCACGGTGGCGCTCATGATCGACATCATGAAGATCACGAAATCGATGATTTGCAGACTGCAAATTTGGTGATCACATCGCTCGGGCATGACTCTGATGCTATTTACCTGCCAGAATCACGAGGGTTGGCGATTCGGGTGTTATCCACCGAAATCGACTTGCTGGCGGTTCCTCGGAATATGGCTTCTGACGGACAGCTTTTTGTCCGGAGTCACTGCATCTCGATCGCTTCTCACCCGATGGATCTAGCCGCTGCGCTACCGGTCTATTTGCTCATAGCGTCGCTACGGCTTTAGCGGACGCACTTCTTCGAGCTTGTGCAATACCGGCAAAGTCTGATCCGGTGTTGGTGGCTTTCTCCCCTCTGTCTGCGCGTTCGGTTTCGTCGCGTGGTCTTTCCTTGCTATTCGCTGCGCGCGATCCCATGAATCGTTTTACGCAAATCACAAAATCTCTACTCGGTCCCGTCATCGTTTTGGCGGTACTGGGAATCTCGTGGGTGTACCGCGACCGTATTCTCAATACGGGGGAAACCGTTGTTGAAGAAGCGAATGAGAATTCCGGTCAAACAAATGAACCGCAAACGGTTTTGGAAATTAGTCCGCAGGCGCGAAAGAACCTGAACCTGGTAGCGAAGCCAGTACGTCCGCAAGCGTATTGGCGGTCCATTCTGATTCCGGGTGAGATCGCCGATCGGCCGGGTTATTCAGATCGCGGTGTGATCTCGCCCGCGGTAGGGATCGTCACCAAGATTCACGCGTTTCCTGGCGACACGATGCGTCCGGGTGACTCACTGTTCACCTTGCAGCTTTTCAGTGAATACCTGCAGTCAACGCAGACTCAGCTTTACAAGTCCACGCAGGAGGTCGAGATCATCCAGGCGGAGATCGAACGCATCTCGGCATTGGCGTCGATTGGGGGAGTCGCAAAGAACACGCTCATTCAGTTACGCAATGACATCGTGCGCGAACAGACTCTCATTCAGTCGGCAAAGCAGGAATTGCTGACTCGCGGTTTGATGCCAGATCAGATTGAACAGATTGAGAAGGGGCGGTTTGTTTCAAGCGTTGAAGTGAAAACTCCCGAACTCCGTCGCCCACAGACAAATGTCGACACGCAAAGCAGCGTCCAGCAGGTTGGGTTCGTCAATGATGCTTCATTGACGGAAGAGATTGCTTACGAACTTCAGGAACTTTCGGTCGAACTTGGTCAGCAAGTCCAATCAGGCCAACTGTTGGCCAAGCTTTCGAACCATCACTCGCTTTACGTCGTCGGGCACGCTTTCAAACGGGAGGCGGTATTTTTAGAAACGGCGGCGCAGGAACAGCGACCCGTCCATGTTGAGTTTGCCGAAGATAGTGTCGACCACTGGCCGAATCTCAAGCATCCGTTTGAGATCCGTCACCTATCCAACTCAATCGATGCCGACAGCCGAACGTTTGATTTTTACATTCCGTTGACGAATCAGTCGCGTGCTTACGAGAAGAACGGCGAGATGTTCTTTGTTTGGCGTTTTCGCCCGGGACAACGCACGCGAATTCGCGTGCCCGTTGCGAAATACGAGAACGTTTTTGTCGTTCCGGCCGAAGCGGTCGTTCGAGAAGGACCGGAAGCGTACGTGTTTCGTCAAAACGGTGATCTCTTTAAACGCTTTCCGATCCATGTAATCCACGAAGATCGTCAGTCAGTCGTGATCGCCAATGATGGCAGTGTCCCACCAGGAAGCTACTTAGCCCAGAGTGCGGCAGCCTCGCTCAATCGGGTCTTGAAAGCTCAATCGGCAAGCGGCGAGATGCCTGGCCTACATGTTCATCCAGATGGCACCGTTCACGCGGCACACTGAGAGTTGCCATCATGCTTGATTCTGTCATTCGTTTTTCGCTTCGCTATCGCATGCTGATCGTTGTGATCAGTTTGGTTGTGCTCGTTTATGGTTCGTATCTGGCGACACAACTGCCAATCGATGTCTTTCCGGATCTCGACCGGCCGCGTGTCGTGATCATTACCGAATGCCCTGGGCTGGCAACAGAAGAAGTCGAAACACTGGTAACACAGCAGATTGAGATTGCGTTGCTTGGGGCTGCGGGCGTCCAGGCGGTGCGGAGTCAAACAACATCTGGTCTCAATGTGATCTACGTCGAGTTCGATTGGACGACCGAGATCAAAACGGCCAGGCAAACGGTAGGAGAGCGATTAGCAACATTGGAGGGTATTCTGCCGGAAGGCATGCGCCCGCAGATGACACCAACCGCATCGATCATGGGACAGATCGTGATTGCCGGTGTGTATCGCCAGCAGGGTCCAAGTGGAGGCAAGCTCGCGCGAGTCGGTGATACGGAAATGCTGGCAGAGTTGGTTGATGAAGCGGATCGACCTTCGCAAATCAAGGTTTGGAAACCGGCCGATCGCCACGATTTGGAATCATGGGAATCGATTGAATTCCAGTACGTAACGGAATCCATCGAACAGATCAATCAACTCGGTGAAACGTTCAGCATCAACTTGAGAATCGATGGCGATCAACAAGAAGTTCGGTTCCTTTCGGCAGCACAACAGCAGATGGAGCTTCGCTCGGTAGGGGATTGGATCATTCGACCGAGACTTCTTAAGACGACTGGCATTGCGGAGGTGTTTTTGCAAGGTGGCGATCGCAAGCAATATCAGATTCTGATCGATCCTACCGCACTGCTTGAGTATGACGTCACGTTACAAGAGGTTGAGCAAGCTCTCCGTGAAAGCAACATCAATACAAGTGGTGGTTTTGCCGTTACTGGAGAAACAGAGCGACCGATTCGAATTCTTGGTCGTTTGGGGCCCGACTCCCGAGTCGTTGTCGATGAGCTGAAGCGAATACCTGTCCACACTCATAAGAAGCGTGCGGTACTTCTTGAGCAAGTCGCTCGTGTTACGGAGGGGCCTCAGTTCAAGCGTGGTGACGGAAGCGTTAATGGTTTGCCCGGCATTGTATTTACAATTGTCAAACAACCACACGTTGATACGCGAGTGCTGACCGATTCCGTCGCAGCGGCCTTGGATGAGGTCGAAGCGTCACTGCCGGCAGATATCGTCGTTAATTCCGAGCTGTTTCGACTGAAGAATTTTATCGACCGAGGTATCTTTAATGTTGCCGAAGCACTCGTGATCGGTGCCACACTCGTCATCATCATCTTGTTTTTGTTTCTGCTGAATTTTCGCACAACGTTTATCACGTTGACCGCCATCCCTCTGTCGTTGGTGCTCACAACGCTTGTCTTTAGGATGATCGGATGGATCAGTGGTAGCGAACTGTCGATCAACGTCATGACACTCGGTGGCATTGCAGTTGCCATGGGTGAATTGGTCGATGATGCGATCGTTGATGTGGAAAACATTTTTCGGCGTCTCAGAATGAACAACGCCTCCGTGTCGCCGAAACCAGCGATCCGGGTCGTTCTCGACGCCAGTATTGAAATACGCAGTGCGATCCTTTTCGGAACACTCGTTGTGATCTTAGTTTTCCTACCTCTCTTTGCACTGTCTGGTGTTGAAGGGAGGTTATTCACACCACTTGGTGTGGCGTACATCGTTTCAATTCTTGCGTCATTCCTTGTTTCTTTGACGGTAACACCGGTTCTTTCTTATTACTTGCTCCCGCGTTCAAAGGCGACGCAGCGAGAGCGCGACGGCCTGATGCTGCGGGGGCTGAAATCGCTCGCCACACCACTCATTCGGCTGAGTATGGCGATGCCGGGTACCCTCCTGGTTATCACTTGGATTGGTGTCGTCGTGGCGGGCGCGAAGCTAACTCAACTCGGACAAGCGTTCTTGCCACCGTTCGATGAGGGGAGTGTTCAAGTGAACGTGACGCTCCCACCAGGATCATCCCTTAGTGCCTCTAACCAGGTCTCAGACCTGATTGACGCGCGGATTCGCTCCATGCAAAAGTCGGCAGATAATCCCGACGGAGAGATACTGAATTTTGTCCGCAGAACGGGACGCGCTGAGATGGATGAGCATGCCGCACCGGTGAATACTGGTGAATACATTCTCAGCATGAACCCAGATGCGAGACGTAACAGGGAGGACGTCATTACAAGCCTGCTTGAACAGCTCCGAGATGAAGTTCCCGGTGTTGACATCGAAGTTGAGCAGCCGCTTGCGCATCTGATCAGCCACATGGTCTCTGGTGTGTATGCGCAGATCGCAATCAAGATCTACGGTGACGATCTCGATACGCTACGCATGTTAGCGGAAGAAGTAAAAGCGACGATCGAAGGGCTGGACGGTCTCACTCCGCCCGTGGTGGAGCCGATTAGGCAGACAGAAGAGTTGCACATCAACCTGCGTAGTGAAGATCTCGCATTCTATGGAATCACTCGAGCTTATGTTGCCAACGTCTTGCAAACGGCGCTGCAAGGTGAAGTTGTTTCTCAAGTCCTTGAAGGTCAACGTCGATTCGATCTGCTCGTGCGGATGGAAGAGCAGTACCGAACGGACTATCCCAATCTGGGAAGGCTCCGGATCGACTTGCCAATGATCGAGGGAGACGAAGAACGTCGCCAGATTGAGTTGCAGGAAGTAGCGGATATCGGAAAGGGTACCGGCCCAAACGCAGTGAATCGTGAAAACGCTCGTCGCAGAATTGTTATCCGCTGCAACACACAAGGAAGAGACTTGGGAAGCGCTGTTCGTGAGATCGAACGCAGAATCGATCAGCGAATTCAGTTCCCCGTCGGCTATTTCATTGAATACGGCGGACAATTCGAAAATCAGAAGAGAGCAACGCGACGGATTGTGATTTTGGCGTTCGCGTCTGTGATCGGGATGTTTGTTGTCCTGATGATTCTGTTTCCTTCGGTCCGAATTGTCTTGCAGATTCTGAATGCGGTACCAACAGCCTTTATCGGTGGTGTGATCGCACTCGTCATTACACAACAAGACCTAACGGTGGCGAGTCTTGTTGGATTCATTTCACTGGGTGGAATTGCGGTGCGCAACGGCGTCTTACTCGTGACGCACTATTTCCATTTGATGAAGGAGGAAGACGAGAGCTTCTCGCAGGAGATGATTCTTCGCGGAAGCCTTGAGCGACTGGCTCCCGTACTGATGACAGCACTCACCGCGGGCATCGGACTCATACCGCTTGTGCTCGGTGGATACGAACCGGGCAGAGAGATTCTGTATCCGGTAGCGACCGTAATCCTGGGTGGATTAACGACATCTACATTTTGTGAGTTTCTGATTCACCCAGGCCTGTTTTGGAAATTCAGCGGCAGAGATGCCGCACGTTTGGCTCAGCAAGGAACGTCGGAAGATGAACTGCTGCTGATTGATTGATTGTTTTACGTTCTGTCCGTTAGCGCGGATTAGATAGACCTGTTTCAAAGGATGAGTTCAATGAAGCTTTCAAGTTTATTCACCGTTTTGATCACCGCATGCGCCGTCGCAGTTGGAGGCTGTCAACAGCAGGATTCTTCAGCGTCTGCACAAGTCGGTCATGACCACGCGCACGACCATTCACATGATCACAGTGTTGCCGGGCATGCTCACGGAATCGGTCCACATGATGGGACTATCGCGGATTGGGGAGGGGGAAAGTATCACGTCGAGTTGATTGTTGATCATGACAAGAAAGAGGCAACCGCTTACGTGTTGGGAGGTGACGAGAAGACCCCCACGCCGATTGCTGTTGAAGAGATCGAACTCACGGTTTCTGATCCGGAGATGTTGGTCGTGCTGAAAACGGCGCCGCAGGAAGGTGACCCTGAGGGTTCAACGTCTAGGTTTATCGGTAGCAACGAAATGTTGGGAGTCGATCAGAATTACCAAGGAGTTATTACGGGTGTCATTGATGGGACGCCGTATTCGGGTGATTTTGATGAAGCGGTTCACGATCCTGGTGCAAACTGACACCTCGACCACGCATTCCAATCTGACCGTGTGAGCGGGTGCGCCAATGCTGCGAACCGACGTTGTTCTCGCGCTTTTCCTGATTCAAAGCGGTAGTCGAAACGGTGATCGCTTGTGTTCTTACCGGTCGGGAGCGGATAAACTAATGACTCGTCGGTCGATCGCGATTCCCTTTTTTAGTCAATCACCATGTCGAATTTGCCTCCCCAGCAACCTAGCCCCTACGGAATTCAACCTGATCAAGGTCAGCCGCGGCAGTCTAAATCGAATTCGATGTTGATACTCGTTGGTGTTTTATTAGCGATCGTGCTCGTGTGCGGGGGCGTCTTGGCTGGATTGCTTTTGCCAGCGGTGAGTGCAGCGCGAAAGGCGGCACAACGCATGAGTCGATCGAACGATTTGAAGCTGATTGGGCTTGCGATCCACAACTACCACTCCGCGTACAAACAACTACCGTTCACCATCGTGACGAATTCGAATGGTGAGGAAATTGGAGGCTGGCGCGTCGGCGTGTCACCGTTCGCAGAAGGTCAGCAGCAATGGGACAACTACATGAGCAACAACCAGTCTCGGGATATCATAGCGAGCGATCCTCCCGCATCATTTCAAGGCATGGAAGCTGCGCCTGGCGACACGAACATTTTTGCATTGGTTGGACCAAACAGTGCTTTCCCACCCACTCCCAACACGAAAGTCCGATTCAGTAGCATCGTGGATGGACTAGCCAATACTGCTATCGCAATAGAGTTACCGAATCGCTCGACCAACTGGGCATCGAATGACAACATGACGGCAGATGAAGCCTACGCGGCACTGCAGCAACTCGAGGGTGGAGATGTGGGGCATCTTCTAATGGCCGACGGAGCCGTCATTGCTGTTGTTCCCGATATCGATCAACAGCTCTTCAATTCGCTTATCACCATCAACGGTGGCGAGGTAATCGAAGAAATGGTTGGGATGTAGGCTAAGCGAGATTTTCACGCGTGCAGTGCTATGACCTACTCGCGTCTGGTTGATCCCGTTCCAGACGTTTCATCAGTCGCGTTAGCAACCGATCGAGTTGATTGGAAAACTTCTGAATGTCTTTTTGGTCGATGGGTTTGGGTCCAGACGTTTCGATTCCTGCGGAACGAAACTGTTCCATCAAGTTACGCGTCGCTAATCGGTCTCGGACACTCTTGTCGTCGTAGAGCTCTCCGCGCGGGCTGATGGCGAAGCCATCTTTGTCCACGACGCGAGCGGCAAGTGGAATATCGCCCGTGATCACCACGTCACCTGGACGCATCATCTCCACGATGGCATTGTCCGCGATATCTGCTCCATCTCGAACGGTTACTCGCCGGATGAAATCGGAGCGTGGGATGGCGATTGATTGGTTGGCCACCAGCGTTGTCTCGATTCTCCGACGCTCCGCTACTCGAAATAGAATCTCCTTAATCGCGATCGGGCACGCGTCGGCGTCGACCCAAAGCTTCAATGACTTGGACAGATCATCGTTCACCAATTCAGACCTTTCACGATGGGGGATCCACGACCGGATTTCGCATCCAGACATCTTGGCATCACTTACCCATCATCGAAAGTGTAGTGAACGAGCCCGCGAGCGTTGTCGAGAGCCGGGGCCGCGGGTCGGTGACGGACCCCGCTACGGTCGCGAAGCGATCGGCGACTTTGGGAGTGAGTTCAGAGTTGCGCGTCATCGCGTGTAGGCGGGATCGCGTCGACGAGCATCGTCTTGACGCACGAGAGTTAGCATGGTCGTTGCCCGTTCCCTTTTTAGAATGTTACGCTCAACGTAGGTTTCGGATATTCTGGACTCAGCTTGGCGAATGGTCAGCCCTTCGACATGGACCGAACCGATCAATGGCAGGCTGAGTGTTCCGTCGCTTGCAACCGTCAACGGGAACCCCGTTACGATGCGCCCTGAATCGAGTCGTGTCACGGGAGGCGAGCTTGGCTGACCGGCAGAGGTACCCGGCAGAACGCCTTCTATGACGCAAGCGATGACGTCACCTGAGCGAATCTGATCGTCGAACTTTTTTGTCGTAGTTGGAGTCTCTTCCTCCGCCGGCCATTGAAGGCTTTGACCGGTCATCAGATCTTCAAGCTTGCGTCTAATGATTTCCGCGCGAAACTTTTCTCTTTCATCGATACGTTTTTGAACGAGATCGAGTTGCTTGCGGGCCGTGGCGATTTTTTGCCGCTGGAGTTTCTGTCGAAGGTCAAATGCCTGCTCGAGCGTTTCAGCGAGTTTCTGTTTGAGTTCTTTGTGTTGATCAGAATCCTGTTCTAGCGCCTTCAACTTGCTGCTGATGCGTGATGCTTCGTTCATCATCATGCTGTAAGACGAAGTGATTGAGATGGAAATTGATTCACCATCCAAGTTCGCTTGATCGCTCGGGAGGGCGATCACGTCCTGCGCTGGCACAGATATTGGCAGCAGGACGAACAGGGTAATTGCAGTGCATCGTGTAGAGACGTTTTTTCGTGAGGCCATGATATTTCCCTCGTGGAGATACAGATTGAAGTGCTTTCAGTCGTCGATGGAATTGAGCGAATCAAGCATCGCCTGAACTCGCTTGAGTGATTCGTCGGTGCCGTCTTCCCAAGCATGCAGATCGAGATCGGGTGCTGGTGCGTCAGCCTGGATAGCGGGTGGATCTGAAACGGTTGACTTGGCCCATGGCTGAACGACGAGAGAACCCATGATGGCCAATCCGATTGCGACTGCGAGTGTCCAGCCGATTGTTTTCCATGATTGAGACCGAGTTGTATGCCCGAGTCCCTTGGGAAGCGGGTTCGCCGTGTCTTGAACATGCGCCAAACACGTACGAAGCGTTTCGGCGACTTCGTTCGCTGATCGAAAACGTTTCGCAGGTGACTTTTGCATCAGCGTTGAAACAACATCCTGCCACCACGATGGCAGTCGGGGATCCAGGTGCCGTAGCGGTGTTGGGTTGCACTCAACAATTTTTCGAATGACGGCGTAGCACGAGTCACCGACAAATGGAGGCCGACCGACGCTCATCGTCCACAAGACGCTACCCAAGCAGAACAGATCGCTTCGCGCGTCGACGTCTTCGCTTTTTGCTTGTTCAGGAGACATGTATTCCGGTGTCCCTGCGAGCATTCCGGTGACCGTTAATCCGTTATCTCCAATCACGCGTGCGAGACCAAAGTCGGTTAACTTGAGGCGTTCGACTCCCGTTTCCAAGAGAATGTTTCCTGGCTTCACGTCTCGATGCACGATCCCTTGTTCGTGGGCAGCGGCGAGGCCACTGGCTACTTGCAGTCCGACCCGCAGAATTTCATCCAGATTCATCGGACCGCTTCGTCGAATACGAGCACCGAGTGATTCTCCAGCGATATAAGGCATCGCCAAATAGGGAACTCCGTTGAATTCAGAAACGCCATGAACAGCGATTACGTTCTCGTGAACAATTGATGCCGCGGCTCGCCCCTCTCGTTCGAAGCGTGATCTTGCTGCAGGTGAAACCGCCAAGCTGGGACGGAGCAACTTGAGAGCGACAAAGCGGTTCAACGCGGGATCCAGAGCTTTGACGACGATTCCCGTCGCACCACTTCCGACCACGCCTGCAATCTCGTACGTTCCGATCCTGCCCATCATGCGAGGATCATCAGACGGTGCGAGAATTGATTGAATTTCGTGAAGATCGACATGCTCGTCTTCAGATTGTGTTGGTCGCTCCAATCCCAGATAGCTGCTTGCCGCATTCCACCAAGCATCGGTACCTGCGGTCGCCGCCAGCTTTGCTTGGCACATTGAGCAAGTTTCGAGGTGAGATTCGACGCGTTGTCGATCATTGTCCGTCAGCGTCTCTTCGAGCAATTGCACGAGTTCTTCTTCACCGACGTGTGTGGCGGGATGGTTCACAGTTCGCCTCCCAACTTGTCATCAAAACGAAGAACTTGTGCACGCAGACGTCGCATCACACGGGATCGACTCGTGTAGATCGATCCGATCGAACGATCGAGTTCTCGTGCAACCTCTTCGACGGATCGGTGTTCGACGGATGTCAACCAGAACGCCCGCCAAGTCCCAACGGAGAATTCGTCTTGAATGATTTTCGCCGCCCAGTGAAACACCTGACGGCGATACTCCAGTTCAAAAGCTTCGCCGACGGGATGGTGGTCCTCAATTGATTGCGAATCAGGTTGCAAGTCACCAAGGGAGGGTTGTGCACGAAGATGGTCGACGACGGCATTACGCGTGACGGTCGCTAACCATGAACGGAATTTCACTCCCTCGCTCGAAGGTTCGAACTTCCAAGAACGCTGAGCTAACTTAGACAGAACTGATTGTGAGACGTCATTGGCGTCCGCATCCTGCAATCTCATGCCCCGTGCGATTCGGTAGATCGCGGGGCGATAGACCGCAACGAACGTGGTCCATGCTTCCTCGTCCGAAGATTCGCAAACGCGAATCAAAATGCTCGGTCGTGTTTCGGGAAGCTGCGAAAACATGAGGTTCAGTCCAGAGAAAACGTGTCGTCTAAAAACCTACACGAACGCTTTGGGCCGAATCTGTCAGGAAAACCTCATTTTTCTTTCATTTCGCAAAACGCATGGTACTTACCAAGTTGTCTGCGGCCGGGAGGCGTTGGATTCGGAGTGTTAACTCTCGTCGATCCCCGCCGACGGAAACCCCGTCTTCGCCTCGAGATGAAACGGGACTGATGATTCAACGCAACGAAAGTCAACTCTCTGTAAGCATGCCCGGCAACAGTCCCGTGCTGTCAGCGAATTGCTCGTGCCCTGTGCCGAAAGCGGACAGTAGGGAAGCGTAAAGATTGGCGAGTGGCGTGTCACCGGAGAAACGTAAATGCTGCCCTGACTGAATTCTCCCACCACCTTTTCCACCAACGACGATCGGCAGGTTGCGAGGATTGTGGCTGTTGCCATCGCGCAAACCTGATCCGTAAAGAATCATGCTGTGATCCAGGACGGAACCCTCACCCTCTTTCATTGAATCGAGTTTGCCAAGCAGATAGGCATACTGCTCGATGTGCCATTGATTAATCAGTTGGTACTGCTTCAGCTTGCTTTCCTTACTCTCGTGATGCGAGATGTCGTGATGCCCGCCGGAGACGCCATCTAAAAACGAGAAATTGCGACCGCTGACTGCATTACCAAACATGAATGTGCAGACGCGTGTGGTGTCCGTTTGGAACGCCAAGGCGATCATATCCATCATCAGTCGAACGTGATCTTCATGTTCGTGCGGGTTTTCCTCCGGTGGTCGCATAGATGGATCGACATCCGACCGCGGATGCCATTTGGACGCGGACGCATCGGATTGCTTGTCGAGCCGTTTTTCGATGGAACGAATCGACTGCAAGTACTCATCCATCCGCTGCCGATCCGAGGAACCGAGTCGACGATTCAATTCCTTCGCGTCATCCATGACTCGATCCAGCATTAATCGTTCTCGCCAAGAGGCCTTCGAAGGCTTTGAAGCTCGGACCAATCGATCAAACACGGAGCGAGGCTGAAGTTCTTTCGCCAATGGACTTCGAGGACCATTCCAAGCGATGTGAGATCCATAGACGCGTGTGTAACCGACATTCGTGTCGACTCCAGTCGAAACCGGATCGATGCCTAGTTCCAATGATCGAAGGGGAGTGATTGACTCGGTGTGGTCCGCTGCAACTTGGTCCATTGACCGGCCATTGCAGTTCAGATCAATGCCAAGCGATTTGTTGATAGTCGTGCACGTGAGAAATCCAGAGCACTTCACGTAATGACCGTCTCCGACATTACTGGCTTGGTTCCATAGATTGGAGAGCACGAGGATCTTGCTCTTCAATGATTGCAGTGGCATGAGGGTTGGAGAGAGTTCAAACTCGGTTCCCTCGCCTTGAGGTGTCCACATGTCCTGTCGAACGCCGTTGGGAACAAACAGAGCGGCCATCCGCGTCGGTGAGTCATCTGAGCTGTTTTCGGGTGATTGTGAGGAAGCGGTCGATGTCATCGCTTCCAACCAGGGCAAAGCGAGCGCTACACCCGCCCCGCGCAACAACGTGCGCCGGGAAATGGGCCACCTTCCTCTGGGCAGATCATCAAGAAAGACAGGATGTCTCGCATACTTAGGACGGGAGCTGTTGTGAATCATCGCTCGAAACCTCTCTCGGTCGCTTCGGACGTCGCTTGAATGCTCGACTCGGCGTTGGATGTTGGCACCGGATTAACTGCGGGACTCTTATAGCGGAACGGGACGCTCTTCACGATCTCAGAAATCAAAGTCTGTGATTTGTAGTCATTTTCGGCCAGAACCGTTGCGACCTGTTCGACAACGTAATCGTCCTGTTCGGTCAACCCGCGCGATAGTGCGTATCCGAGTGTCTTGGCTGTGAAGTGGCGAATGAACTGATCCTTCCTCTTCATCAATTGCTCTTTCAGCTGTTCCGGACCCTCAAAGCGAGTCCCGTCGGGGAGTTCACCACTCGCGTCGATCTCGGTCCCCTGATGTTTTGTTCGCCATTGTCCAACAATATCGTAGTTGTCCAATCCAAATCCGAGCGGGTCAATCATCCGATGACAGGTTGCACACGCAGCTGCCGATCGATGAATCTTTAGTTTGTCGCGCAATGAAGCCGATTCATCTTCTTCGCCTGATTCTTCAAGCGTTGGGACATCTGGTGGTGGCGGGGGAGGGGGTGTTCCGAGCATGGTCTCCAGAATCCACTTGCCGCGCAACACAGGACTTGTGCGGTAGGGATGTGATGAAATGGCCAGGACAGCACCCATCGTTAGTAGTCCACCTCGATGATGCTCCGGTTTCAAGTCGACCCGTTTGGGCTGCTCTCGAAACTCTCCCCGAATCCGATAGTGACGTGCGACCGCTCGATTCGCATAGGTGAAGTCAGAATCAATGAAATTCAGTAGCGATCGGTTTTCAGCGAAAATCTCTTCAAAGAAGAAAACGGGCTCGTACTTCAGTCCCCCTTCCAATTCGGAACTGTAACGAGGCACGACGCTAGGGTCTGGCTTGAATTCGCGACCGAGTGCGCGGGTCCCCAGCCATTGCTCGACAAAGTTTTCGGAAAAGTCGCGCACCTTGGCACTGCGACGCAGTCCTCGTCTATCAATGCGACTGAACAACATTCGAGCAACTTGTTCTTGCAATACTTCGGGGTCATGAAGTTTGCCGTCGTTTGCAAGCCGCATTAATTCATCGTCTGGCATCGAGTTCCAAAGGAAGTAGGAAAGTCGCGACGCCATTTCATGCTGCGTGATTAAAACAGGTTCGTTTGTTTCATTTGCCTCTTCAAATAACATCAAGAATTTGGGGGATACCATCGCCGCTTGCAGAGCGAATCGAACTGCGTTTTCATAGGATGGATCTTCATCGAAAGCTTTCTGAAACAGCCACACGTAGTCATCGACCTCCTGTTTGGAAACGGGGCGTCGAAAAGCGCGTGGTAAAAATCGCTCAAGAACGAATCGTGCCGCATCGTGTGGGAGTCGATCATCCGTTGGTCGAACATGCAGAATTTGGTTGCGGGAGTCCGGATCTCTAAGCGCATGGCGGAGTGCCGAGTCTGCCGCCTCCATGTATTTTTCTGCATAGATGGGCGAGATGAAAAGCGTCTCCGATGCATTGTCGAAACCCTCTCCGCCAGCACCATCGGCGGGCAGCGCGTGCCCCACGCTGACATGAATTCCCAACAGATCGCGAACCGTGTTGGCGTACTCTGTTCGGTTCAGTCGCCTTAGTCGAGCGGGGCCCGGTTGTGGCCCGGTTTCGGCGATGGCTGCAATCATTCGATTACGTAGAAATTCGACGAAGGCCTCGCGTTCGCTCGGCGTAGGTTCGTCGGAATCCTGCGGCGGCATCGTATGGTCTCGGACACGACCGAGAACGATCTTCCACTCCTTAACCTCGCCACGAAGATCAAACTCGGATCCAACGCGATCTAAACGAAATCCGGATTCCGCATCCTCACCTTGATGACAGTCCACGCAATAACTGCTGAGAAACATCATGGCGTCACGCGACTCATCCGCATTTGCAGACGTACGTGCCAAGATAATTACACAGAGTATCGCGGAGAATTGTCGGAGCGATGTCAGACGGAATTCAACTACGTTCATGGGGTCCGAGCGATGATCCAAACAGCGTGAACGAGACCGGGAACGTATCCACAGATCGTTAATACGATATTCAGCCAGAAGTGCAATCCAAATCCAACCTGGAGAAAAACACCTAGTGGGGGAATGATGACCGAAAGGATGATACGGACGATGTCCATCACAGATAATCCATTGTTTGAAGAAAGAACTCACAATCTTCAGATCATTTTAATCGTCCGTCATCCCGCTCGTCGTCGACCGGAAAAAGCGAGATTTCGTCTCCTGTGGCTCGCGAAATCCTCTTGTTGCCGGATTTGCGGAGGCGACCGCTCGAGTGCCTCAAATTGACGCGAACGTAGAGCGGTTTATCCTCAGAAATTGACCGTGGCCTCGGGTGGTAGCTTGCGGTAGCATGGTTTTAGTCATCTGGTGAACGAGAGCGCGGGGCAGAATCATCAGTTCCGAGTTTTGTCTTGACCATCATTCCGTGGACGAGAGAGGATGGTCAACTAGAACGATGTACCCGCCATGAGCTCCGATTCATCTGCCGATTTTTCTGCGTCGGAGGGAGCAAACAATCCAGATACGGTTTCCGAGAATCCAAAGGTGCGCTCCGTTAGGCACCTCTTTGTTTCCGATCCAGCGTTGAGTGGATATAAGCCACTGGAAACACTCGGCGAAGGCGGGATGGGGACGGTCGTCAAGGCATTCGAGTCCTCAACTGGTCGAATGGTCGCGTTGAAAGTCGTTCCGCAGGTTTCTCCTCGACTCGATCTTTTGAATGAAGGGAAGGAAACTTCACAGCGCTTCGAAATCGAAGTGAAAGCGACCGCACGGTTACAACATCCTAACATCGTGCCGATTTATTCCGTTGGGCACGGTGATGGCTTTTCGTTCTACACCATGCAGCTGATCCATGGTGTCAGTATCAATCGATTGTTGAATGCGCTCCTTCGTCAGATCAAGCAACGCGCGACGCCTTCGCTGTCTCTGGAACAGGTTGATAAAAGCATCGAGTTGCTTTGCGAGAGCCCAACGCTATCCATCAACTTGGTCGACGACGCAAATCCGACTCCAAGAAATAGGGATTCGAATCAGTCAGAGTCTCCGTCGATCGAAGAAGAGATTCCTACTCGGATCGATCAGGGCGATGATACTCCCATACATTTGACTCCAGAGCACAAAACATTATCGATTACCGAGTCCGGCAAGGTCGCTCATCAGCATTTTCCAATTACCGTTTATCGCAGCTTCGCAGAGAAGATTGCTCAGATCGCGGATGCATTGCAGTACGCAAGTGATGAAGGCGTTGTCCATCGAGATGTGAAACCAGGAAATATCCTGGTCGACGGCCATGGGAAGTTCTATCTGGCTGACTTTGGCTTGGCGAAGATCCATGATCCCCAGAGTGATCAATCCACTGCTTGCGTCGGAACGCCTGGATACATCGCCCCCGAACGACTAAGGGGACAATCATCGATCGATCCAAGGTCGGATATCTATGCACTCGGTTTGGTACTGGAACAACTCGTTACGCTTTCGAACCAGAGTCCTTTGACAGAATCCACCACTGATGATTCTCAAAGATTCGATTCATTGAATGCGGTACCAAAACCTCTTCGCCGGATCATTAAAGCGGCGACGGCAGAGGACTTGAACCAACGTTATGAATCGGCAGGTGAATTTGCGAAAGATCTCCGGCGGTTTGCGATCGGTGATCCTGTGCTTATCGGAGCGCAGAGCCGTCTGGATGCGTGGATCTCAGCGATGCGTGGACCAAAGTTCCAACGCGCTCTGGTCGCTGTTTGCTTTATGGTGCTAGTCGCTTCGGTTTCCTATTTGATCGTTGAGAATATTCAGACCAAGGAAAAAGAGCGACTGGCATCCAGTCAAAGCGATGCTACCGCGACCATTTTTATGGACATGGTAGATTCGGTTTACCTTCGATTCGTCGATGACCTTGTGCAATCTGCGATCGGTGGTGGAAGGGGAGGCCGCCCCTTACAGACAACGCCTGTCGATGATGAGAAGCGCGGGGAGTTGTTAGAAGGAATCGGCCACCTGCGGCAGCTTGCTGTAACTCACTCAGACAACCCTCCCACGATTCTGCGGATCGCCCAAACCATCGGGCGGATCGGCTTTGTTCTGGAATCCAGTGGATTCTCGCACGACGCTGAAGAACTATACAAGGAAGCGGATGGTCTACTGGTTGGACTCGGTAGTATCGGACCCAACGCAGCCATAGAACGCTGCTGGATTGCTTACCATCGGGCGAATTGGCAGCATCGGCGGTTTGGATATGGTCACGCGGAGAGCGCTTATGAGCGAGTCCTTCAGCTGGCTGGTCCTTACCTGCTCAGCGATGACATGGACGAAGAAACAGCTGCGCGTTTACATGAAATCGTCGGTATAACGCTGCTTGCGCAAGAGAATTTTAAGGATGCGGTTGATCACTTAGAGATCGCGGCGTCCGGAGATACGGCTAGAAACTCGACGCTGCTCGCGTTGGCGACCGCTTACCGGATGATGGGTCGGTATCGAGAAGCGTTGCCCATCGCTGCCACCTGTGCGGTCGAAAATCCGGAAAGCGCTTATTGCCTTCGAAATCTCGCTGCGATTCAAATGCATTTGGACGAGATCGACGAAGCGGCAAAGAATTACGAGCGTTGTCTTCAGATTGACCCCAATCATGTGCTCGCATTGCAGGGCTTGGCCTGGGCACGACATCGACAAGGCAGAACGGAAGATGCCCTCGAGCTTGTAAACAAAGCTGTTGAGATTTCACCTGCCGATGAAGTCATCCTGACCACAAGAGGTGTTTTGTCCGCGGACCTGTTCCACTTCGAGGACGCTGTTGACGATTTAAAGAAAGCGTATGAGTTTCGGCCTGGCAGCGGATACGTTGCCAGCAAGCTGTTCCCGGCGCTTTTGTTCTTTCCGGATCCGGATGTGGAGCTAGCGAGCAAATTGTTGACACGCGATCAACGAAAGCTCCCACCAGCGGTGTATCAATTTGCCGAAGCTCTCGTTGATTACTCGAAGGGTCGTTATCGCCAGGCGGCCGCTGCTTTCGAAATGCTGCCGAATGGATTTGATGGAAGACCACCGGATCAGCGAGGCGTCACGTTTGCATGGCTATGCAAGATTCGAAGCACATCATCCACCGCGGACGAGCGTAATGAGGCGTTAGCTGAATTACAGATTCAACAAGAGAATCGCTGGCCTCATTTCGGCGTGTCGCCATTCGATGAGGCAATGATCCGACACATCGATGCATTCTTAATCGATTACCTGAACAACTGAGCCTTTTGCTGCGTTTATCGCAAGCGACTCTTACTTGCGGCTCTACCTTGCATCTGTTGAATCAGATCGTTCACGATGGCGTGGATCGGGAAAGCCACGATCAACACAGCCGCAATTGCCTCTGGAAGGGAGAACAGCAGTCGCAATCCGGCGAACGTGAAGGTTAGAAGCGTCACCATTCCCCAAAATTCGGCCATGGAAAATTTCATGGTGTGACGACTCAGCTAGGGATATCTGCTCGAGATCATGGAACGGTTGCTAAGACTTAGATTTGTTCGCTGTCACTGAACAAGCGTCGAACCCAACGACATCCGGGCCGCAGCAACCGGACTCTTCATACAACGCGTCCTTTGCGTCTGCCTGTAGGACGACAAAGACTTCCCAGCGGTGACCGTCTGGATCGATCACCCACACTTTGTCCTGTACAGCGTAGCAGCAAGTGGTCGCTTCTTCCGTGATCGTTTCGATACCAGCTTCCGTGAATCGTTCAATCGCTCGATGAACTTCAGCAACTGATTTCACTTGCACGCCAAAGTGAGAGGAGCCTCCTTCGACCGAAAATGACTCTTCCACTTCATTCAACGTCAGATTGACCGACGGATCAGTGGGTTCAAATTTCGCGTAACGAGGCCTTTCCTTACTGGGCGCGACACCGAACAACAACTCATAGAATCGCTTGGATGTTTCTAGGTTGGAGACATTCAATGCAACGTGAAGTCTATATTGGCCGGGAAAATCAACGGCAGATTGATCAGTCATGGTCATGCGTTTGCGAGAGAGACGTGCCTTGCTTCAGCTACTAGGGTGCCCCAATTTTGTCGAAGTGACAAGTGGAATCCCCAACTCTGACCACGCTATCCCGCAGATCCACACCCAGTTTTAACTCCCAGATCATGAGATAACTGACAATGAGATAACTGATCACGAGATACGCCGCGTGCAGACGCCGTTTTAATCAAGGCTTGCAAACGCGGGCATCGTTTCACGAAGGATCGTCGCGATATTTTTCCGATCGGAGGCGGAAAGATGATTGAATTGGTCCGTGTCGTCCTCTCCGTGCAAGATGTCGTGCAAGCGAGCGAGAATGGGTGCACGCACTTCGTCGGGAAGACCAGCAAATGCAGGAGAGTGAATCAGAAAACTGCAGGGGTATTTGAATAGACGCTTCTGTAAATCGAATTCACGTAGCGATCGGCCGCGTGAATCAGCCAAACCACGTGCGGTGAATTCGCGAGCAAAATCTGAGGAACCGGAAACGCGATCGGTCAAGTTAAATTCTTCGCACATCAACAGATATTTCAGAACACGATCGACCGAAGACGTAATGCGGCGTTTTGCGCTGTCAGACAGATGATCAGCAGGGCGTTCGAGCAGCTTGTTCATTTCCCGACACTGGTGCAATGCCATCCTCGTTTCGTAATTGGCCGCAGCAATCGCATTGTGCATTTGTGTCTGATGTTCCAGAACCATCAGCGCCACAATATCGCTATGGGGCGTTAGATAGTCTTCGGTCATGAAATAATCTGTCAGTTGATCTTGGTTTGCCCCCGGATCTCGATCGAACGTCGTTTCATCACCGCGACAAATGGTGTTGCCCATGTGCCGCATATCACCATGTTGCCCCGTCACATACCAACCTCCCCATCGGTCACGAAAATCGCTCGTGTGGTCGGTTAGGAACGTTCCGCTACCAAACTTTGGACGACCCGAAGCGTCCGCAAACACACTTCTCACGAGGTAACCTGGCACTCCTTGGGTCCGACTCGATGCGTGGCAGGCAAGGCAGACTCCGCGATCACGAATGAACTCCGGTTTCGCGTTTTCTTTTTGATCCAGCGTGTAGAAGATCGCGCCTTGCTTCGCATCGGTTACGGCGATTTCAATGACGTCTCCCTGCTGACAGAAACCGACGTACGCATCGTCCGAAAAGTAGATGGCTCTTGGCCGACGCGGTGAGATTCGTTGCAACTGAAGGCTGGTTTTAGAAAAGACCAGCGTCTGCGAATTGACAGGAATGTCTAACTTTTCGAGTAACGAACCGAGGTAACCTGTATCCGGTTCAAACTGCAAAGAGACATCGCCCGACTGAATCTTCTCGGATAATTCCGCCACCGCATCACTTACATCGGCGTTGCTGTAATTGATGGGCGATTGCTCATAGTCGAAATACTGTGCTTCGACTGATGTGCAGACGGCGCACAGTAAACAAGTGATGAATAACAAGCGATGAAACATCATGGCCGAGGCAAGGATCGGGAAGGCATGCAGGACGGGTGTTGGGATCAACCGGCAGGGAATAGTATACTTGAGGGTATAGATTTCTGACGGAGTGGTCAAGTTTGCGCGAAGCGATGGGAAGATCGCAGCGCGGCAAATCGCTCCGGATACCATCTGGCGATCTGATGCCATCTAGAGATCTACCGTGCAGTATTTATGATCACGAGGGGAGTGTTCGTGGCTGCCGGTTCTTTCGCAAAGACGTGTACGATCGTAGCCTAAGGTGATGGGCGCGAGTTTACCGATCGTGCTTTTCCGCTTTGTTTGCCAGGGGATAGAAACATGAAACGCCGAGATTTTGTTGCGGGTGCGGCTGCAGCGACGATCGCTAGCCAGTTAGTGGATTTGCGTGCCGAGGAACATCGCCATGATCACGAGGAATGTCATCCGACTTACGCCAGTATCAAAGATGCGATGGCTTCACCGCGTGAGCGATTTGCCTTTGTCCCGGCAATTTGCGTTGGCTCGAAAACGCCGCGACCGGACTACATGGCTACGGTAGATGTCGATCCGGCATCGCCGACTTTTAGTAAGGTCGTCGGACGCTTTTCGATGCCGCAGAAGGGTGACGAACTGCATCATTATGGTTGGAATGCGTGCAGCAGTTGTCACGGAGAAGGACATCGCAGGTACCTCATTGTTCCAGGACTGGTTTCCGGAAACATCTACATTGTGGATGCGGCTGATCCCGTCAATTTGAAGCTGTACAAAACAGTCCCGGCAGCCGACATCGCTGAAAAGACCGGTCTTTCCACCCCTCACACGGTTCATTGCCGCGCTGATGGCGTCGTCATGATTTCGATGTTGGGTGATGCCAAGGGAGACGCGCCGGGCGGTTTTCTGGAGCTAGATTCTGATTTTCAAATCAAGGGTCGTTGGGAGAAGTCGTTAGATGGAATGAACTTCAACTATGACTTCTGGTACCAGCCGCGGCACAACGTGATGATCAGCAGCGAGTGGGCCGCACCCAATACGGTGCGCCGCGGCTTTCAGCTCGAAGATGTTGAGGCAGGCAAGTACGGGCATCACCTTCATTTTTGGGATTGGTCCGAACGAAAGATCGCTCAGTCGGTCGATTTGGGTAACGAAGGATTGATCCCTTTGGAAGTTCGATTCCATCACAATCCTGATAGCACCCACGGCTTTGTCGGCGCGGCACTCAGCAGTGCAATTTTCCATTGGCATCGTAAAGGTGGGCAATGGAGTGCGGAAAAAATCATCCAAGTCGACTCGGTAGAGACGGAGGGTTGGCCATTCCCTGTCCCTGGATTGATTACCGATATCGTCTTATCGCTTGATGATCGATTCTTGTACTTTTCGAATTGGCTACATGGAGATCTTCGTCAGTACGACATTTCTGATCCGAACAATCCGAAACTCACGGGACAGGTTTGGTTGGGAGGTGTGATAGGTCGTACCGCGTCATGGGGCGATCAAGATTTGACGGGCGGGCCGCAGATGCTGCAACTCAGTCTCGATGGCAAGCGTTTGTACGTGACGAGTTCTCTTTACAGTGTTTGGGATGATCAGTTTTATCCCGAGATGGCCAGTAAGGGGTCTTGGATGTTGCAGATTGACTGCGACACGGACAAAGGCGGCATGGAACTCAATCAGGACTTTTTGGTCGATTTCGGCAAAGAGCCGGGTGGACCCGCTCGCGCGCACGAGATTCGTTTTCCGGGAGGTGACAGCACCTCCGATATTTGGGTCTAGCGATGAAGCTCATGATGAAATTTGTGCGAGGCACCGTGGTCTCGCGGTGACGTTGGTTGAACGAGTCTGACGCGGTTTCATACGGAAAGCAGCAGGTCGATGATTTTGTGCTGCGCGCGGCCGAGTTGCTGCATTGCTACGGAACGCCATCTTTTCGCTTGGAAGGCGTGATGACCAAAGTCGCGACGACGTTGGGAATCAGCGGCGATTTTCTGTATACGCCAACCGCGTTGGTTATCGGACTGGATGATGGTAACGAGGAAAGAACTTATGTCCGTCGAGTTCATTCTGG
This sequence comes from Planctomycetota bacterium, assembly GCA_039179795.1. Lineage (GTDB taxonomy): Bacteria > Planctomycetota > Planctomycetia > Pirellulales > Pirellulaceae > Rubripirellula. The sequence goes on from JBCDEM010000001.1 coordinate 459,264, forward strand.
CGACACCGATATCAGCAAGATACTGGCGCTTGATCAGGTGCTTGAGGAGTTAGAAGCAGGAAAGATCCTTTTGCCGGAAGCATCCGAGCGTTTGGAGCAAATCGCGTCAGCATCGCCCCCGTTCGGAATGCTCAGCACGTTGTCCGCTTCAGCGGTGGCTTGTGTTGGTGTCGCCATCATCTTTGGCGGTAACGGCTTGGAAGCAGCTATCGCGGGACTGTTTGGTGTGGTGATTGCCTACGTGACAATGGCAACCGCCAGTTATGCGCAGCAAGGATTATTGGAACCACTGTTGGGATTCACCGTCGCGATTTTGACGGTGGCTCTGTCGCGTTGGCTGCCAATCAACGATCGACTAATCACGTTGGCCGCGCTGATTCTTCCAATCCCCGGTTTATCACTGACGATCGCCTTGACCGAATTGGCGTTGCGTCATTTGTCTTCGGGCGCTGCGCGTTTGGCGGGCGCAATGGTGAGTTTGTTTACGTTGGTCGTGGGAGTTGCTATCGCCTGGCGGTTGACCGAGCAGTGGGGCATCGCGAACCCCGTACGATTAGAGCCCCTTCCTGATTGGTGTCTCTGGGTTGCCGTTTCGGTAACACCGCTTGCGTTTGGAGTCGTATTCAAAGCTCCCGTCTCGCAGTGGCCCGCAATCGTTGGACTCGTGATCTGTGGATTTCTCGCAAGCCGTTGCATGACCGACGCTGCTGGTCCCGAGTTAGGTGCTCTTGTTGGAGCGTTGGTCGTTGGTTGTGGAAGCAATATCTACGCGCGTCTATTCAACCGTCCCGCGATGATCTTGCAGACACCAGGGCTCCTCATTCTCGTCCCAGGATCGATTGGTTATTCTGCGCTCACTGCGATGATTGATCACGACACTATCCGAGGCATTGAGTTGGCTTTCTCGATGTCCATCCTTGGAGTCGCACTCGTCGGTGGTTTGCTACTAGCCAACCAGCTCGTTTCACCCAAACGCATCTTGTGACGAACTCTCACTTGAAGAGTCGTTCGAGTCGGTTGATGCAGCATGCAATCAGCGAGAGGCTTTCAGATTCTTGATGGTCGATTGAAGATTTCGTTGTGCTGTCGGGTTTTCGGGAAGCGTGTCATCTTCGAACGCAGGCAGGAGGTGTTGCCAAACGAGATCCAACTGTTCTCCCAAGTTTCTCGATTTCGCGGTCATCACGACGACAGCGTTTTGATCTGGCATCACAATGCAAAACTGTCCATCTTTGCCGTCACCTCGGTAGGCGTTGTGACGACAACGCCAGAATTGAAAACCGTATCCTTGCTCCCAATCGCTGTCGGGATCGCTGCCGTTGGACATGTGCTTACCGGTTGCCATGTCAATCCATTTTGACGGAACAAGTTGTTTTCCTTGCCAATTGCCCTTCTGTAAATAGAGCTGGCCAAATTTGGCGATATCCTCTGTGCGAAGATAGAGTCCATAGCCACCGACAGAGATGCCTTCGGGGCTTCCGTCCCAGGTGGGCGTTTCGATTCCGAGTGGCTGGAAGAGGCGTTCGTTCAAATAGTCACGTACGGTTTGACCGGTGACTCGCTGGACAATGGCCGATTGCATGAAAGTGGCGGGAGTGTTGTATTGAAAATGGGTGCCTGGCCTATGTGGGACCTCATGAGCGAAGAAGGTTCCCAGCCAATCGTGTGCTTCCTTGAGATTGGGTTGTGTTTGATGCCCTGTCGACATCGTCAGCAAATCTCGAACACGCATTTTGGCTAGATTGCGAGACGGCTTTTCAGGGGCTTTCTCAGGAAAGAAGGACAGTACGAAGTCATCGATGGATAGCTTGCCATCTTCCACCGCCAACCCGACGGCCGTGGACGTGAAGCTCTTGCTCAATGACCAAAGGATGTGCGGTTTATCTGCAGATTCCGGTGACCACCAAGCTTCTGCAAGCACGTGCCCATCACGTAGCAGCATGAAGCTATGCATCGAATCAACCTGTTGGTCAGCGGCCGTTAAAAAATTCTGTACGGCTATGGTCGAAACTCCCTTCGATTCCGGCGTACATCTGGGGAGTGACTGCGCTGAGGAGAGAGAAGGGAAGAGAGCCAGGGATAGAATCGCGATCGAATAAACGTGGGTTGACTTCATGGACTTTCCTACAGATTGGCTACCTAAATCTCGCGATGGCTTTCGCGTCACGCACACTTTCATTCACTGCACGCACTCGTTTACTGCACGCACTCGTTTGCTGCACGCACTCGTTTACGGCGCGCTTCGAGTCAAGGAGAGCTTTCGCGGGTCGATACGGGTTCCGGTTTGGAAAATGCGGGTGTTGTCCGCAGATGTTGCATGAATCGGGTGAGAAGTGTGTCGGTCGCTGGTGTCGGTCCGAGAGTTTCTTCAAAAGCATCAATCGTTTTTCCGCTGATCTCTTTCACGTACTTCGGATAAGCGCGCAGGCGTTGCAGCAAGGAAGCGCGATCGAGTTCGGGATGAAATTGCGTGCAGTAGATGGGTTTCCCCTCAATGCAAAACGCTTGATTTTCAACCTTCTCTGACGACGCCAGAAGCACCGCCTTGGGGGGAAGTTTTGTGACGCAGTCTTGGTGTCCCATTGGCGCGAGAAAGCGATCATCCAAACCGCCAAAGATTGGATCCGCACGTCCAGCGTCTGTAAGTTGAATCTCGACTGCACCGAGTTCCGCTCGACTTCGATCTGTGATGACCTCACCTCCTAGAGCCTTGGCCATTGCTTGAAAACCCCAACAGGATGCGAACGTCGGTTTGTTTAAGTCATGCAGTTCACGCATGGCTTCGAGAGCAGCTGGCAACCAGGGACCTCCCTCCGCAACGGAGTAGTCTCCGCTGCCGCCCAAAAGCACGACATCGAACTCCTTCAGCTGGCTAACAGTGGGCACACCACTCAGCAGATCGAAAACGCCAATCTGATCAGGCTGACATCTCAATGCTCTGGCAAAGCACTCGACCTCCTGGTGACGCATCGGATCGTCGGGGTTGCGGACTTGTATGAGAAGAAACTGATCCATTTCAATCGGACACTTAAGAAGTAAATGGTTCGCGCATTGAACGCCGTCATGCCGAGGCGGAGATCCGACCGCAGTGCAAGGATCTAATCTCGCGGCTTGGCCATCTTACGAATAAAGGTTATGAAATGTCACGGGTTGCTCGTAAGGTAAACGCCCGGCACCGGTTAATCAGCGTGGATTCTGGTTTGCTGTCTGTGGAGAACGTGTCCTTCGCGGATTCCGGCACGATAGGCACACTGATTGCGAGCATTGTAAAATGCGAGCTGAATCGTGGTGAGACGAAGAATATAGATTGGAGCCAAGCATGTTTGATCAGGATGCCCTTCATCAACGAGGCAAAGCGTTAGAAGACGAATTCTTTCGACAGGTGGACCAGAAACTCATCGCCGACATGAAGGCTGCCGAGGAACGTGAAAAGCTGAAAGAGCAATTTTCTTCCGTCACGGGTTTCAAAGATGATCAGCTGCTCGAACACTTGGTCGATGCTGGGTTCCAACCCGCTTCGCTTGCCGCATTGGCGCTTGTTCCTGCTGTGTTTGTTGCCTGGGCCGATGGATCGGTGACGTCTCAAGAGCGGCAAGAGGTGATGAATGCCGCGTTGCATCGTGGCGTCGAAGAACAGCCAACAGCGATGCAGTTGCTTGAGTCTTGGCTACAAAAGCATCCACCAAGACCGCTTTGGAAGCTCTGGAAGGAATACGTCGAAGCCGTCTACCAGTCAGTTCCCTCTGAATCCGGCGAGGCGTTGGCAAATGAAATCCGCCAGCAAGCCAAAACCGTAGCGGAAGCTTCTGGTGGAACGCTTGGTTTCGGAAAGATTTCACAAACTGAACGTGAGATACTGGACGATATCGACTCCGTTTTTTCGGCTTAAGCGAAACCTGCTTTTCCGAGTTCGACGGAACGACTCATCCCGCGTCGGGATCGCCGCGGATGTGGTCAAGTGTTTTGGAAAACTGTCGCTTGCGTTTCTGCGACCAGCGTTTGCAAAATGAACTGATTGAGGCGTCCATCGCTCGCTCTTCGATCTTGATCAGCTTTCTTAGCTGTTTGGAGTTGTGCGAATTGGCTAGACGTTGCAGTTGTTGGACAGCGACAGAGTGATCATTCATGTCGCCCAGCTCAATCTGTAGAGTGGAGATCAGCGGATACAACTCGGTTCGAACGCACTGAGGGAAGGCGGCAGCCAGCATCTCAATGGTGTATCGCAAGTTCTTTCCACCGATGCGAAAGCGATGTAGCTGGCCGATCGTCGGTTGAGGCTTTGGGAATCGCGAGTAGAAGTCGGCAATGGCTCGATCGAATTGCTGTTCAGCCCAGATTTGGAAGCACGCAATGTCCTTCACGTGTTTCTTTTTTCCGATCAATCTTCCGGCTCGACGATCAAGGCCGTGGCTTTTCGCGACCGATCTGTGGATGGCCTCAATGGGCTTTTGTGATCTGTTCCGCGCCCGGAGAAGGACGGATAGCAGTGATTGACAAGACGGCCGATTCAGCCGGTCTTCGTAGCGTGCTAATAAGACGTCCAAATCCCTCGCTTGTCCCGCTGACTTTCGGATTCGATTTAGCGTCTTGAGAAACCACTTCGTTTCTTTTCCATTGAGACTGCGCTTGTAGAGATGAATCGCGGCTCCTGAGCGACGACACCAGACACGAAGTTGGTGAACGTACTCCGTCGATTCGCGATGTCGCTTCGCTGCCAGCGGTAGAAAATGCGATACCGCTCGAATGCGATGTTTCAGGGAAATAGCAGCAGCGTTTCGCACTGCCTCGTCTAGCTCAATGCAAGCGAGCCACTTATCAAATTTCATTTGCCAGGGTGGATTGCGGTGAGTGAATCGCAGTGGGTGATGGAAAAACCTGGGTGGTGGAAACAAGTGCCACCGCTTCACAATACAAGCCGAGTTCAGTTGCGCAGGATGAGCACGGGGCAACTGGCTATGCGGATGACACGCTCCGCGACTGATCCAAGCAGCATGTGTTTGACAAACCCGTAACCGTGCGACGACATAATGATCAAGTCGGCATCTTCGCGGTCGGCAAGGCCCACGATCTCTCGTCCCGCATCGCCAACCTTTGCGTGAATTCGGACACGCTCGTATTTTTCGTCACTCAGCCTCTCTTTCAGTTTTTCATGAACGGACTTGATCCGAGTTTCATCGGTGACCGTGCCGTAGAGATTACCTGGCTCCATGGTCGTCATCTCAATCAAAGCATGGATGACATGCACTTCACCGTCGCCGGCAATCTCAACCGCTCGATCAAGCGCATCGAAGGAACGATCACTAAAGTCCATTGGGACGATGGTCTTTTTCGGATGCAGTCCAGACATGATTTATGCTCCAGCTTTTGCGTTAATGGAATGGAACGCAAAGCGGATGCCATAACACCTGATCGATCAGAAAAGCGTCTGAGACGATCTGAAAAGGGCGGTGACTGGAGTCTCGGGGCGCGACCGTTTATTTCCTTCGCAGAGAACGATCATCCGCAGCGCGACGGATCGTCACAGGAGGCGCGCCAATCGGAGCAGAGGATTGCCGTGTGCCAGAGTCAATCAAACTAACGGTATCACTGATCGACCGTCAGCTCGAAAACAGAAGCGAAGAGCTCATAAGCGGCTTCTCGTTCTGGAGTTGGGAAATCGTGTTCGCAATCTGGGTGACGAACCACTAGATGGTTTTCGAGACCATGAAGTGAAAAGACTCTACGAGCATCGCTGGTTAAGTTGCGAACGCTGTCGACTTGGAAATTCGAATCGTGCAATGGGGCGACGATCATGACGTGACGTGGCGCGAGCAAGGCGATCAATTCATGAAAATCAAATGGTATGTCTTTAAGGCGTTCTCGATATTGAGCCAGCCTCGGCATGTAGCGGGTTTGAGTCCAGCCACGCTCAGGAAGCCAATTAGTTGGGTCACCGTCGTAGTAGTCCAGAAAAGAATCCAGCCCACAACTTGAGACAATCACTCGAATTCGCTCGTCGTGCGCGGCTGTGTAGATCGCATTGTGGCCACCCAGCGAATGTCCAATCGCACCGATCGATTGTTCATCCACGTAGGGCAGTGATTGCAAGAGATCGATTCCGCGGATGTTGTCCCAAACTGCTTTTAATGTCCCGCTCTTCCAGTTGCCTTTTACCAAGTCGGGCTGGTACCTAGCGAGCAGCGGATAGCTGGGCGACAGCGTTACGAATCCTCGTTCGGCCAACTCGCTGGCATACTGTCGGTTTGGTTTCCCGCCCAATCCAACGACAACGTCATGTCCGATTCGATCGTCGGTTGGGTGAAGGCATAGAATCGCCGGAACTTTCTTCGTTCCGTCGGATGGCAGGCCCTTCGGTACACACAAATACGCGGGTGTCTGGCCATCGAGCTCGGACTCGTATCGGATTTCCTGGCGAACGTAGTTTCCGCAATCCGTTTCACCCATGATCTTATAGGGAGGAGGTGTATTCCGGTCCTCGCTCGGTAATCGACCCATGATGGCTTCCATGCCTAGTCGGATCGACGCAGCCCTAGCCGTCCACTCGGAAGGATTTGAGGCCGTCTTGGACGTTCGAGTTAATCCTCTGGAATTCTGTTTTGGGAGAGCCAATATGTCTCGACGAAATTGATGTCGCCGATTGCGTGCCGATTCGTCTTCGATCCATTCCAGAACGGCCAGGATCGGACAGTGATCAGATGCGATTGGGGCATCCAAGACTTGTACATCAATCACCTTCCAGTTCGGTTGTGATCGAAAGAAAACAAAGTCGATTTGCTTTTGCGGACTAAGTGCCGGGATTGTTGGAATCTCCGAACCAGCGATGGTCCATGCCTGTTCAAGTAGATTCAGAACTTTGGAATCACGTGTCGCGTTGATGTCTCCCGCGAGTAGGGTCGGAGTGGACGGTCTCTGTGATGCGAGTTGATTGACCGATTTGGCAGAAGCAATCCGTTCACGATCGTCTCGCCGATGATCGAAGTGTGTGCAGAGAACCCGCAACGGGTTACCAAAGAACCAAAGCGTTGCATCCAACACTCCACGTTGTTCCCCTTGATCGATATTGGGCAACCGATGGTTCTCGTAATTCGTTATCGGCAATCGAGTCAGAATTGCGTTGCCGTACTGACCACCCTGCAAAGGAATGTTACCGCCGAAAACGGACTGCATCCCTGTCAATGATGCCAAGCGCTGAGCCTGGTCAACCGAGCCGCTGCGGCGAGCATTGCGGTCGACTTCTTGCAACATCACTACATCGGGATCTGCTGACCGGATGACGTGGGCGATCCGTGGAAGGTCCAGCTGTCCATCCGTTCCAGCACCATGATGAATGTTGTAGCTCAGGATCCGAATCTGATCCGGAGGAGATTCGGCGGTCGCAACGCGAAGCAACAGACACGCACCTAAGACACCAACCAAACGGAGGATCATACGACATTCCCCTTCGCAGCCACTCGGTATTGTCCAGCGCAGCCACCCGGTGCACGTTGCGCCCAATGACTCAACCGATTGAGCGACCGTAACTGAGCACAAACAAGATCAAATGAACGGCAAGTAGCCCGACGGCAGTGCCGCGAAACGCGGAGTACATCCCAAAGATTGATAAGACACAACCGAGCGCGGCGATCAAAGCGCCCCCGCTTGGGAACCACCAAACGGCGACGAGTCCAAAAACCATGACCATCACGGACGCCGCGACCGCACCCATCGCTGTGTAGCGAATGGGGCCCACATCATAAAAGGGCTCGATGGGGCGATTTGTCGCAGCGAATAACGGGTCGATGGCGAATGGTGAGCCATACCGTATTTCGACCTCGGGCATGTTGGATGGTTGCGATGAGACGTCACCTTCGGAAACAACGGTTGCAATCTCAATCCGTTCTGGTGCCTCCGTCGTATCAGCTGATGAGTCGTTGTTTGACGAGACTTCCGTCGGACTTTCCGGATCGACCGAATCAACCGGCGGTGGATCGGCGTAGGAAGTTTCCATTTCTTCCCCGGCCGGACCCTCAGGCTCACTTTCCGGCTGTTCAGTGCGATCATTCATAGAAATGAGTTCTGCTCACAGTATCCGGAACGGTGGTGGACCACGCCGTGTTGGCACGGCTGTTCTTGGTTGCAATTGAATCGCGTCTCTGAGTATCCTGCATTCGATAGCGACCTCCGGATTCTAGCGGATATTGCCCCATCACGCGTCGCTTGAATCGTGTTGCCCTGTGCGATTTTACTTGTCCGAGTTGTGTCTTCGAATGAAACATTTGCTTCGTTTTTGTTTGGTTTTTCTTGGGTTCTCGTTCAGCCCTCTTTCGATAGGCGTACGGGCGGCCGATCCGGATCAAACAGAACCACTAGAACCAGAGATTGCCGAGGCATCTGACGAGGCGGCCGAATCCATGACCGGGATTCGGATCCCCGAAGGTTGGACGATCGAGCTGTTTGCGGCGGAACCGGATGTTGCCAATGTCGTTGCATTCGACATTGATCATCGCGGACGAATTTTTGCGTGCGAGACGTTTCGGCAAAACCGGGGCGTGACCGATAACCGGGCGCATGACGAACAATGGTTATTGGCCGATTTGGCGGCCGAGACGGTTCAGGATCGAATTGACTATCACAAACGATTGCTGGGTGACGCCGCTGTTACCTATGCTCAGCATGACGATCGAATACGTCGTTTAGAAGATTCCGATGGCGATGGGAAAGTCGATCTGAGTTACGTTGTCGCGAACGGTTTCAATCGGTTGGAAGACGGCACTGGCGCTGGCGTGCTTGTCCGAGGAAACGAGATCTACTACGCCTGCATTCCAAAACTTTGGAAGCTGTCGGATCTTGATGATGATGGTAACGCTGACGAACGCAACGTGTTGGCGGATGGATTTGGCGTTCGTGTTGCCTTTCGTGGGCATGACATGCATGGCTTTGTCATTGGGCACGACGGTCGACTCTATTTCAGTATTGGCGACCGTGGCTATCACGTGACCACCGACGACGGTCGCTTGCTTTCGGATCCTGCTTCGGGAGCTGTCTTTCGATGTGAATTAGATGGTTCGAATTTAGAAGTCTTTGCAACCGGTTTGCGAAATCCACAAGAGCTCGCATTCAATGATGTCGGCGATTTATTTTCCGTCGACAACAACAGCGACAGCGGAGACCGCGCGCGGATTGTGCATCTGTTGGAAGGCGGCGATTCGGGGTGGCGAATGTACTACCAGTACCTGCCAGACCGTGGCCCATTTAATCGCGAAAAAATCTGGGAGCCGTTTCACGCTGAACAGCCGGCATACATCGTGCCGCCGATTGCAAATTTCACCGATGGACCCAGTGGGTTAGCGTATTATCCAGGAACCGGTTTTGGCGAAGCACTGAAAGACAACTTCTTGATCTGTGACTTTCGTGGTGGCCCAGCGAACAGCGGTATCCGTTCTTTTCAACTGGACCCAGAAGGAGCTTTTTATCGATTGGCTTCGGATTCTGATCCGATCTGGACGGTACTGGCAACGGATGTCGCGTTTGGCCCCGACGGAGGACTGTATGTGAGTGATTGGGTCAACGGCTGGGACGGGCTTGGCAAAGGTCGGATTTATCGTCTCACCGACCCGAAGCACATCGACACACCCATCGTTAAGGAAGTGCAACAGTTGCTCGCTTCGCAATGGTCGGGACAGACGACAGAGCAATTGATCAGTCATATCGGTCACGTCGATCGCCGAGTGCGGTTGGAAGCACAGTGGGAGTTGGCACGTCGTGGTGATGTGGAGACGCTTGTCCAGCTCTTGAAGGATGAAGGAGCCGGAACACTGGCCCGTTTGCACGCCGTTTGGGGCGCAGATCAACTGGCGCGTTTGGAATCGAATCGTCGCGAGCCCGTGTTGGAAGCGATTCGACCGCTGCTAGGCGACGAGGATCCAACCTTGCGAGCCGCGGCTGCCAAAGCTCTGGGCGAGAGGATGGATGAGAAGTCAGCAACGGCGCTAGTCAAGCTGCTCGGGGACTCATCGCCCCGAGTTCAGTATTTTGCTTGTCTATCGCTCGCTCGATTGCAAGCTGCCTCCGCGATGGGCGGGGTGATCGGCTTGATTGCGAAGAATGAAAATCGCGACCCGGCAATCCGTCACGCCGGCGTGATGTACCTAAAGAGCCTCAACCAACCCTCCAAGATCTCTGCTTTGCGACAACATCCCAGCGAAGCGGTTCGTTTAGCAGCAGTCGTTGCACTAAGGCGGCTTGGTAGCGGTGAGCTTGCTTCCTTTCTAAGCAATGATCGACCCGCTGTTGTTGCCGAAGCCGCACGGGCCATTCATGACACACCCGTTCCTGTTGCGATGAGTGACCTCGCAGGATTGATCGATCAAGAATCGCTGCAAGGCGAGTTGATACGCAGAGTCTTAAATGCCAATTTTCGATTGGGGACGGCTGCATCCGCGGAAGGGTTAGGAAAGTATGCAGCTCGTATTTCGGCTCCTCCGGAAATGCGAATTGAGAGTCTGCGAATGTTGGCTGATTGGGCGTCACCTGACCCACGCGATCGCGTGATCAACGCGTATCGACCTTTAGCAAAACGTGATCCCGTTAATGCGGCTAAGGCACTCGAGCCACACATTGAAAGCTTGATGAATGCGGAAGACGCAGTTCGTGAAGCTGCCATCGAAGTTGCCGCTTCTCTGGGCATCCGCAAGATCGCACCCATGCTTGCGAAGCGATTTGGCGAAGAGAAGCTTCAACCAAAACAACGTGCCAACGCACTGATCAGTCTCGCGAGACTGGATTCCAAAGCCGCTGTTCGTTTGGCCAAACAAGTCAAGATCTTGCCAACCTCCGCCGTTGTGCCAGCTTCGCTGAAAGTCCTTGCGGATCACGATCTTGAGAACTCAATCGACCGTTTTATCGAAGCCACCGAAAGCCGCGACACAGGAATCCGGCAACTCGCGTGGGATATTCTTTCCGGCTGTAAACAACCCAAAGCGAAAGAAACGATTCGTGCTGCGGTGAATGGTTTCGTTTCTGACCAACTCGCCGCGGACGTGCAATTGAATGTCTTGGAAGCAGCGAAAGGAAAATTGGACGAATCGCTTCAAGCAAAACTAGACAACCACCTCATGAAGGTCGAGGAAACTGATCCGCTTGGAAAATGGCTCGTGTCTCTAGAAGGCGGCGATATCGAATCCGGAAAACGTCTGTTCTTTGAAAACACCAAATTGTCATGCGTGCGATGCCACAAAGTAGATCGCGCGGGTGGAGAAGTCGGTCCGGAATTGACTTCGATTGGTAAGCAGAAAGACCGCCGGTATCTGCTCGAATCGATCTGTCTGCCCAATGCGCAGGTGGCGAAAGGGTATGAAACGGCAGTTATCGCGGACGATTTCGGAAATGTCTTTACCGGAATCGTAAAAGCCGAAACGGATGACTTCATCGAGTTGATTCAAAATGACGGCAGTCAGGTCCGAGTGCTTCAGGAAGAGATCATCGGTCGAAGAAAGGGCCAGTCTTCTATGCCGAATGACCTCGTTCAGTTCATGACGCCACGGGAATTACGGGACCTGATTGCCTATTTGGCAAGTCTTCAGGCTAGTCAGCGCGGTGCGGGCGAGGTCGAATAGTCATTCTGGTGGGTGATTGCCTTTGCCGTCGTGGAGTTCATGACCTAGCGTTTCGTGAACTCATTCAGTTGATGTGACCTCCGCGGGGGATTTTGGTCACAAGTGACGTGAATGGGCGAATACCCCATCTCTTCTCCGAATTTGTGAGAGCATCCCCCGAATATCGGACGGCACAAGTCTGATAATCGGCGAATTTCATTATGACGTGTCAAGAAATCGCCAACCGGCTCGCAACGTTCAATCCCGATCTGACCCAGATCGATATCGCGCGTCTAACTCTGATGGTGCTCGTGCAATCGGAAGACCCCGAGAGCTTGCGAGATGACGATGTCCTCAGGGAAGCATGGCAGAGTGCAGCGTTTCGCTTGGAATCTGTGTCGGACCAGCACGCCGCCGTGGCCAACGAGTTGGACGCGATGTGCAACGAGGTTCCCATCCAATTCAACTCTGACCAGCTTTGGGTCTTGTTAAGGGCCGTCAAAGTCCAGAGTCAGATTTTGGAGCTGTACACCGACCAACCTGTGCTCGCGTAGCGCGGAACGTGCTTGGGCCACACGTAAGCGTCAGCGGTCCTTTAACCGCTGAACGGCTTCCCGAGCGCGGACGAGAAAGTCGGTCTTCGGTTCGCCTGATTCCAAAAAGATCGGCGGTCCAATGGTGATACAGCTTAGGAGCGGAACGGGTAGAACTTCGCCACGCGGCAAAATCCGGTTTACGTTGTCAATGTAGACCGGTACGAGTTCCAAATCGGGACGCTTCTTACCCATGTAATACAGGCCGCTTTTGAATTCGCCCATTTGATCATCACTCGATGAACGGCCGCCTTCAGGGAACATGATCAACGAGTAGATATCGCCCATTTGGTTCAACATGATGTCGATCGGGCTTTTGTGCACTTTGATTTCTTTGCGATCGACCAGCAGTGCATTGAAGCTCTTCGCCATGTGAGGCTTGAGCCATCCGCTCGACCAATAGTCTTTTGCGGCGACGGGTCTCGTTACCCGTCTTAACTCTCGGGGCAGCGCTGACCACAACACAACGGCATCCAAGTGGCTCGTGTGATTGGCAAAGTAGATTCGCTGGCAGGTATCTGGTTGGCAATCGATCCAGCGCACTGTGAATCCGCTGAATAGTTTGGCCAACAGAACAATCGCATGACTCGTCAATGTCATGGGCGTATTCTAGCCGTGCGAGTGAATTCGGAAACCAGCGTGCGAAAAGTTGTCAACTCAAACAACCGTTCGCTTCACGGTTATCGTGCGGTGTTTCGCGGCTGCCGATTAGAGTTCCAGGCCTGAGCTTCCATCCCAACGTACGAATCCTTCAATGGCCGCGTATTCGGCTAATCCAAGGGCATCGTAGCAGCGAGCGGTATCGGCATTTCTCGCTTCAGCGCGTTGCCAAAACTCACGAACGTCGGAACCGGGAAAGAGAGCACGATCCTTTTGCGACTCATGCTTGAAGATAGCGGCGCGTTTACGTTCGACTTCTTCGGGGCTTAGCGGCACTGCCATCTCGATTTCATGGGGAGCCCATTCCTGCCAGGCGCCTCGATAAAGCCAAACCGCGCAGGCGTCGTACCACGGGTCGTCCTGGCAAATGAGGCAGGACTGTAGGATGATTGAAAGACACGTACGATGCGTCCCGTGCGGGTCGGATAAGTCACCCGCAGCGTAGATTTGGTGCGGTTGAACTCTCCGTAGCAAATCGACCGTTAACCGAAGATCTTCATCAGAGATCGGGCTCTTGGTGACTCGGCCAGTCTGATAGAAGGGCAAGTCGAGAAAGTGTAGGTGTTCGTCTTTGACGCCACAGCATCTGGCGCCTTCTCGGGCTTCGCCGCGACGGATTAGGCCCTTCAGGTGCTGAACTTGTGGGCTATCAATTTGTCCAGCTTTTTTATTCCGCAGGAACTCATCGATGTGGGATTCAAGTTGCTCCAATCCCTGTGTTTTGATTTGGAATTCGTCACAGAAATCGTCAACGAATTCGGCAAAGCGAAGCGCGTCCTCATCGAACACGGCGATGTTGCCCGAGGTTTGGTAGGCGATATGAACTTCGTGCTTCTGATCGACCAAACGAATCAGTGTACCTCCCATTGAGATCACGTCGTCATCTGGATGCGGTGAAAACACGATCACACGTTTAGGGAAGATGTCATCGCGGTGACCAGGTCGATCGCCAACTTGTTTGGCGTGCTCGGGTTTTCCTCCCGGCCAACCGGTGATCGTCGATTGCAGGTGGCGAAAGACTCGTAGGTTAATGTCGTACGCGCTTCCGTGAGCGGCCAACAGATCTTGTAATCCCTGTTCGTTGTAATCCGTGTCCGTCAATTTAAGAATCGCCTTGCCGACGTCTTGTGCCAAATCAATCACGGCGCGACGTGTTGTTTCGTCGTTCCATGCGACGTCTCCTAACAGCCACGGGGCTTGAAATCGCGTCAGCAGTGACGCGGCCGCATCGTCCAGCAGGAACGCTGCGTTGGGATGATCTTGGATAAACGTTGCGGGGACAGAAGCGTTGACGTAACCCTCGACTGTGCGAGAAACGATTTCCGCTTTGCCTTCGCCAAAGGCCAAAACGAGGATGCGTTTCGATTCCAAAATCGTGCCGACACCCATCGTGATTCCATGGCGTGGAACATTTTCGGCACCGAAAAAGTCACTCGCAGCATCCGTGCGTGTGACTCGATCCAAGGTGATCATTCGCGTTCGCGAAGTACGATCGGAACCCGGTTCGTTGATTCCAATGTGTCCTGTACGACTAATGCCAACCAATTGAATGTCGATCCCTCCGGCATCCAGAATGTGCTGCTCGTATTGGTGACAGAAATCGGCGATCTCCTGTCGCGGTGCTGATCCATCTGGGATATGAACATTGCTCGGTTGAATATCAACATGGTCGAACAGATGTTCGTGCATAAACCGCGCAATACTCTGCAACTCAAACGGTTGCATCGGAAAGTACTCGGTCAGGTTGAACGTAATCACATTCGCGAAAGAAAGTCCCTCTTCGCGATGCATCCGCACCAGTTCGTTGTAGACATTGGCTGGCGATGAGCCGGCCACGAGACCAAGCACGCACATTTGTCCGCGCTCCGCTTTCCAACGGATTAAATCAGCGATTTCTTTTGCTGCCGCAACACTTGCATCCGATGCTCGCGCGAAGATGTGGCAGGGAACTCGTTCGTTCGGGTAGTTTTTCACGGTTGGCAGACCTGTTTGGCAATCATCGCGGCGCCCAGGACTCCAGCGTCGTTACCGAGTGTGGCGAAGTCAATTTGCATCTTTGTTCCAACTTGAACCAGCGTCGTCGCTCTCACAGATTCTCGAACGTGCTCGAGAAACCTTCGGCCAATAGGGGAGGCCGAACCACCAAACGTCATCGCACCGCCGAGCAAGACGACTTCGGGGTCGATCACCTGGCCAATCATCCCAATCGCTTGACCAACATACTGAGCCGTTTCATCAATCAGTTGCTGACAGAATGTCGAGCCCTGTTCGGCATGTTCCGCAATCATTAGTGGTGTGACGTCCGAAGACTGCAGGACATCGGGGAACGTGGCGGTAGGATTTTCTTGCATCGTTAAACGAAGCCGACGAATCAAACCACCTGCGCCGGCATACGTTTCCAAATGCCCGCGGCTTCCACACGTGCATGGAAGCGCGTCGTCCCCAAAGCGAATAGCGATGTGACCCAGTTCGCCGGCACAGCCATG
The DNA here is from genome assembly GCA_039179795.1 of Planctomycetota bacterium. Classification (GTDB taxonomy): domain Bacteria; phylum Planctomycetota; class Planctomycetia; order Pirellulales; family Pirellulaceae; genus Rubripirellula. The sequence goes on from JBCDEM010000001.1 coordinate 474,576, forward strand.
GTCGCCGCCATACGGTTTCCCACCAATCACCAAACCACATCCGATTCCCGTGCCGAGTGTCACCAGTGCGAGCGATCGATCACCGAGTCGGCGCAACGAGTGTTCGGCATACGCGGCCGAGTTCGCATCGTTGACGACGGCAGCCGGCAGTTTTGCAGCGTTGCTCAGAATCTCCATCAGCGGTTCACCATGCCAACCCGGCAGATTGACCACTTCACGAAGAACATACGCCCGTGTGTCTAAAACACCTGGTACCGCCAAACCGACACCAGCGAGATCCGCTGTCGAACGCGACAGGCACTTCAATTCTTGCCAGGCAAATTCCATGGCGTAGTCGAAGATTCGACGCGGTGTTTTCAGGTCAGGCGTGGGTGTCGTCGCCCGGCATCGAACTGTACCGTCATCATCGACCAAGCCGAGTTTGACGTTGGTGCCGCCCACGTCGATCCCCAGGAACAACGGACCAAGCTTGGCTTCTTTTTCTGAAGTGGCAGCGTGATGCGTCATGCGGCGGGACTGAGAGGGAAAGGGATCGTTTGGTCCGGTCGTGAATCAACCAATCAGCCGGAACCGGATCCCTATTTTAATTGCTGCAGACCCTCGGGCAGAATCCCCTCAGCAACTTCATCGTCCCATTGATCCATGAGCGGCCATTTCTCGGCAAGTGTCCCGAAATCGGCCATGCTCAAGTAGCCTCTGACTCGCTGAATGGTGTCATTCAACAGGTCGGGTTCATTGCGGAAAATCGGACCATGACTTGGAGCGAGCCACTTCACATCGCTGTCGCGAATGCGTTCGAGTGATTTCACGAATGCCTTGATATCGCTGCCATGATGGGCGTCAATGGCTCCGATACAACCGTCTCGATAGATGTTGTCACCGCTCAGCAACACATCGCCCATTCGAAACGCCAGCTGACTATCCGTGTGGCCAGGAGTGTGCCACACCTCGAGTTCCAGAGAGCCCACTTTGATGATGTCACCGTCGTTGACTTGGTTATCGATCTTGACGGCCGGCATTGCAAGTTTCAGATCCTGGGCTTCAATCTCCGCAAGCGTTAGTAGCGTGTCACCACTCTCTAATGGTTTGACGGCATTCGGGTGAGCGGTTGCGGTCGTCTTCACAATCTGCTTCGTCTTAGCTAGGCCTTGAATGTGATCGACATCCGCGTGCGTCGCGATCAGTGTTTTGCACTGGGACAACGGGAAGTCAAGTTGGCGAATGATGTCGATAAAGTCGTCGACCGTTTCTTCATAGCCGATATCGATGAGAACCCATTCGCCAGCGTCATAAACCAAATAGACATTGCAGCCAAGCACTTCACCGGCTTGAAAGTTGAGCTCAATAATGCCCGGAAAGATTGGTTTTCGATTGATCATGTCAGTTCAGATAGAGTGCGATTTTGTGAACGTATTGTAAGGCTAAAGTCAGTTTCCGACAGCGCCTTTGAGTGTTCTGTCTTGCGACAAAAACGTCACGTTCTGTGGGAAAATTGCCTGTCGATATTGAGTCGCAAGAGCGTCAGGAGCGCGGGTGCAGCAAATCCCGACGAGAGGCACGTGCACTACGTTGCGATGTCCGAACCGAGAACGTCCAGAAGGCCTTCGCGATAGGTTGGATAGCGAAGGGAAGGTAACAATTCCGCCTTCATACGCTCGTTACGAATCCGTTTACTGCTATCGGATCGATTTGACTTGCTAGAACCCGTCTCGGGCGTCACAAAGGCAGGCTCGGGGGACTTGGTTTGTCTCGCGATTTCCATGTAGAACTCTCGGCGCTGGACGGGCTCGTCATCACTGACCAGATAGAGCGAATGTTTTGCTGATAACCACGACTGGATCACCGCCCGAGCTGCGTCATGGACATGGATCAGGTTCAGGTAGCCTTTTTCCATTGAGGGGATCGATCGACCGGCGATGACATCCGCCGCCCGTGGTACACGGCCAGGTCCGTAGATTCCGGAAAGTCGCAATACCGTCGAATGTCCGGGCCAAGCGTTGATGAATGACTCGGCTTCCAGGTGCACCTGGCCGCCCTCGCGTACCGGTATCGCAGGCGAGGATTCATCGACCCAACGCCCATCCGTTTGGTGGTAGACGCCGGTCGTGCTGATGTAGCAAAGTCGCGTCGAATGGTGGGTTTGATGGAGAAGGTTTTGCAGACCCTCGATCTGGGACTGTCGGCGAGAGAACGCACCATTGCGGTCAAAGCTGACAGCGATCAAGAGCTTGTTGACGGTGGGCAGTTGCCCAAGTGTCGCAGGATCACACCAGTCGGCGATGACCGGTTCGATTCCGTCCACGGCGAGAGCATCCGCCCTTTGGGGGCTGCGGGTTGTTGCCCAAACACGCTCGCCGGAAAAAAGGAGGGATTTCGCGACACATTTGCCCAGATAGCCGCATCCAAACACCAACGTCTTTTCTTGCGGGCCGGTTGCATGCGTCGTCTGGGACGAAACTTCCGGCACGGTTTCCGGTTTTGTACCGTAAGACGTCACTTTTTCCGCTCATCTAAATTGGGGCTACAATGGGTCGGCCGGTCCTGGCTGACACCAACCACTATAGGGAGGCGAGCCCATTTTGCGTTTTCGAGACCCTCGACCCACGACCTTGAATCCCCTCTTTCGAGGTGTTTTGCTCTCGGTCACGTATCTGTTTCTAGGCTCGGCCCTTCTCGCTCAGGAATCGCCTTCGGTTGAGGCCGAGGCAAGCCAAACAGATTCTGGCGGTACCGAAATCTCGATCGCGACCGATCTGGTCAGATTGGTGGAGCGGGGCGGAACTCCCGAATCGATCGAACAACTCCGGAAACTGGAAGAACAACAGCGACGAGTCGCCGATGCGGCTGTGGCGTGTGCGGTGAGTATCTCGATCGGTCCTGCCCAGGGTGGTGGCGTGATTGTGACGGAGAGTGGTTATATCCTCACAGCTGCCCACGTCGCCATGCGCCCTGGAAAGCCAGCGATCGTCACACTTTCAAATGGCCGGCGGCTACGAGCAACGACGCTGGGGATGAATCGGAACGTCGATGCGGGATTAATCAAAATCAATCCGGGTCAAAACGACGGAGAGCCGTACCCGCACGCGACACTCGGCACGAGTGAGAATTTGGCCCCGGGAATGTGGTGTGTCGCAACGGGACATCCAGGTGGATACGACGGCCGTCGTGGCCCAGTGACACGGATCGGCCGAATCCTGGCCGTTGCGGATACTGCGATTGTGACCGACTGTGCATTGGTCGGGGGTGACAGCGGAGGCCCGTTGTTCGACTTGAAAGGAAAGTTAATCGCGGTCCACAGTCGCATCGGCAATGATGTTGCTGACAATCTTCATGTACCCATCGATTACTACGATGATTCGTGGGATCGCATGCAAGCAGGTGAAGCCTGGGGGTATTTGCCTGGTTTCAAACCAGTCATCGGTGTCCGCGGAGATTCAAAGTCACCAAAAGCCGAAGTATCGGTTGTGACTCCGAATTCACCGGCTGAGAGAGCCGGGATCAAGGTCGGTGACATCATCGTCGAATTTGGCGGAATCACGGTGACGAATTTCGCTTCACTTCGTGAAGCCGTCGCACAAACAATGCCAGGAGAGCGTTTGAGAGTCTGGGTGATTCGGGAAGGAGAACGACGAGGAATCACTTTGGAAGTTGGGAGAGCGTCCGATCAGTGACCCAGCTAATCGAGACAGCACGTAGGTACATCAAGCATCATCACTCGGAAATTGTTATGCGACAGATTGGTTTGCTCATCGCTCTCCTGTTCACGGGTTCAAATTTTGCAGCCGCACAAACAGATGAACGTCGCGATAACTCGGATATGCTTCGGTTGGTAGAGCCGATCGCCGCGAAAGCGAAAGGATCGGTTGTTCAAGTTCTAAGTCGCCGGCCCGCGTACCCTCCAAATGCAAGTGGACGTGAAAATGCCGCTGGCAGGTCCGATCAAACATGGACGCCTGTTGCGCTCGGCACCGTTGTTGCGGAAGACGGCTACGTGCTGACCAAGCGAAGTGAGTTAAGTGGTGACCCCATTCGAGTTCGCCTGAGCGATGGACGACTCGTACCAGCTCGTGTTTCTGCCGTTCGCCGTCAGAACGATTTGGCAATGTTGCGAATCGAAGGCGACGTAACATTATCACCCGTGGAGTTCGCCACGAACGTCCCACCCACCGCGAGCTTCCTCGTAAGTGTGGGAAGAACCGGTCGTCCGCTCGGAATCGGTGTGGTAGGTGTGAACAAAGCGCGCCCCGTTGGACACCAAGGCCGTCTTGGTGTCTTGCTTCAAGATGATGTTGATGGCCGAGCTCTCGTCAACGATGTCGTCGAGAAGAGTGGTGCAGATCAAGCGGGGATTGTTCCGGGCGATTTGATCGTTGCGATCAATGGACGCGAGGAGAACACGCGTCGACAAGTGATTGATCGTCTGCGTGGGATGTTCCCCGGAGAGCGTGTGCGGCTAACGATCCTGCGCTCCAACGACTCCAAAGGCCTCGATACGCTTGAGGTCGATGCACTGATTCGTGACATGACGATCTTGCGAGAATCCGCTAGTGATACCATGGTCAACGGACCGCGAAATACGCGACTGAGTGGCTTCGATCGGGTCATTCAGCACGACACCGTACTTGATCGCGCTCAGTGTGGCGGGCCGTTGTTAGATTCATTGGGACGCGTTGTGGGCATCAACATTGCACGCGCAGGACGAGTCGTGACTTACGCGCTCCCTTCGGAATTGTTGTTGCCCGAACTATTGAGCATGTTGGAAGAATCACGGGCGGCCAGCCGCTAGTTCGAATCGGATTCAATCTCAAGCATTGTCCACAACCACTGGAGTGATTCTTTAATCCTTGGTTGGTGAGAATCAGTCGTAATGCCTCCATGTTCCAGTCCTTCCAGCAGCACGACTTGTTTCGGACCCCTGTAAGTGCGTATCAGCCGATTCTGATAAATGACTGGAACGAGAGAGTCCAGTTCCGATTGAAGGAACACGGCCGGTAAGCGACACCGTCGCGCTGTGTTCATAGCATCCATCGAATCGCACAAATGATTCGTAACGGGACCAAACCAAGCACCAAGCGGATATCGCCTGGCGACACGCTTGATCACGGGTTTGAGCGGTGGAGGGTTCCGCAAGACGATGCCTGTCCGATCCGAATCTGGTTGCACATTTGCGACCACATTCAATGCGGTAACGCATCCAAGGCTGTTTCCGCACAAGCAGATGCGTAATGGGCGGCGAAGTGATGAATCGCGGTCAGGCTGTTGGTCATAGAATTCCATTACCTGATGCCAAAACTCGATAGCGGCGTTTGCGATGCGGCCAAGCGTCGCGCTGCCTTCGCTCCGTCCGTATCCCGGTGGATTCCACGTCCACATCGAGACTCGCAAGTGGTCCAGCGTCGACATTGGAAAATCGCTTGATCGCTCGGCTCGACCAGCCGTTCCCGGAAACTTCAGGATCAATAGATCTGGACGAGTGCTTCGCTCATCGAAGTTTGATTGAACGAAGCACTCGATCTGTCTCCGACCCTTGTCCAGCATTATTCGCTTTTGCGGTGTGAAAGCGATCGGATGTCGTGAGGGTCGAAGGACCATTCGATCCAACAGATATCGTTGAAATGATTCGATAGGTCTGTGGATCATGATCCTGTCGACTCAAACTCTTATCAGTGGACTCTTTGGCCGGGCTGCGCACCCTCGTCAACGGCCAGTAGAAATACATCCGCTTTTCCGGGGCCGGCAGCAGCTACCATTCCCTCACTCATTCCAAATCGCATCTTGCGTGGTTTGAGGTTGGCAACCATCACGACTAGTCGCCCGACGAGTTCCTCAGGTTCATAGGCGGCCTTAATGCCCGCGAATACTTGGCGTTGCTCATCTCCACCCAAACCTAGAGTTAGCTTTAGCAGTTTATTCGCTTCGGGAACGTGTTCAGCGGTCAGAACTCGAGCGACACGAAAATCGACTTTTGCAAAATCATCGATCGTGATCTCGTCCGCCAACGGTTCGTCTTGCATTGGCTGAGCACTGTCGTTGAACTTGCTTGCTTCGCCCGCTTCTGCCTCCGCGGCGGACTGTTCCTTGCTTTCCTCGATCATCTTTTGCAAATCCTCTGTTTGTAATCGATCCAACATGCGTTTGAATTTCGCGACTGGACTTCCCAGCAGCGGTTTTTGACTCTGATCCCAAGAGACGATTTCTTCGCCGAGTAATTCGCTGCATTGTTTTGCCAGATCCGGAAGGACCGGAGCCAGATAAACGGCGAGTTGACGAAACAAATTCAACGCAACTGTGCAAACGTCACGAAGTTCGTCTTGTCGATCGGGGTCCTTTTTCATCTCCCAAGGCTTGGCGTGTTCCACGTAGGGATTCGCCGCGTCCGCCAACTCCATGATGCGTCGCATCGCGCGCGCGAAATCACAAGCTTCATATGCGGCTGCGATCTCTTCACCGGCATCGGCCGCAGCTTGGAACAGTCCTCCATCGTCTGGGTAGTCCGCCGAAAGCCCTGTCGAGTGCGCGAACTTGCCCACTCGACTTGCCAAGTTGACGACTTTGCCTACCAAGTCACTGTTGACTTTCTCCGCAAACTCTTCGATGCCCAGATCCAAATCCTCCACGCGCGGTGTGAGTTTAGTAGCGTAGAAGTATCGCAGGTAGGAAGGATTCGAATGCTTGAGGTAATTCTCCGCGGAGATGAGTGTTCCTTCGCTCTTGGACATTTTTTTACCATCCACATTCAAGAAGCCGTGGATGTGGACTTTCGTTGGCAGGCTATAACCAGCGGTTTTCAGCATGCCGGGCCAAAACAGAGTGTGGAAGTACGTAATGTCCTTTCCGATGAAGTGATGCACTTCACATTCCGGATTCTTCCACCAGTGTTCCAGTCTTTCGCCGTGACCGTCGCACCACTGCTGAGTGCTGGCGATGTAGCCGATGGGCGCATCGAACCAAACGTACCAGTAGTTGCCCGGTGAATCAGGAATTTCAAAACCAAAGTACGGAGCAGGACGACTCACGTCCCAATCTTTCAATGGGTTTGCGAGGAAATGCCCTTTGAGGTAATTGGCAACTTCGGTTTGCAAAGCTCCACTTGAATCAACCCAATCAGCTAACCAGTTGTGCAACTTGTCAAGTTGCACAAACAAGTGTTTCGCTTCTCGAACGACTGGTGTTGCACCTGTTAGCGTACTCTTTGGATTTTTCAGATCGATGGCGTTGTACGTGGCACCACACGTGCAATTGTCGCCCGGTTGATCGGGAAGCCCGCACGTTGGACACGTGCCGCGAACAAATCGATCGGCAAGAAACGTCTGCGCCTCCGGATCAAACAGCTGTTCAACGTCTCGTTCCGTGATAAGGTCGGCTTCACGAAGAGCTGTCCAGAATTCGCCGCAGAGTTTTCGATTCGCTTCGCTGTTTGTACTTCCGTAGTGATCAAAGTTGATGCCGAAGCCAACGAAATCTCGTTGATGGGCGAAGCTCATCGATTCGATCAGATCTTCTTCACTGCGGCCCTCTTTGCGTGCGCGAATCATGATCGCTGTTCCGTGCGTATCATCGGCGCATATGTAAATGCACTGATGCCCTCGCAGCTTTTGGAATCGCACCCAAATATCCGTCTGGATGTACTCAACCAAGTGCCCGATGTGGATCGGACCGTTCGCGTAGGGCAGGGCACTGGTGACGAGGATTTGACGTGACATAGGTTGGTTGATGGGCAAAAAGCTCAGGAGGAAGGGGGAATCGTGAAATACGCTTCCGAGTGGCACGACATGGCGTTTTCAAGCGAGCGAATTGTAATCATCTGAGTCCTTTTCGACGACGCCGCTCGTTTTTCGGAGGCACTTGTTGCTTTTCGATTTCGCTAAAGAAAATTGCGGAAAACACGTGTGAAACTGAAAAATGACTCAAGTTCCAGACCTGCCCGGCCGTTTGACCTTGCCCTGACCTAGCGGCGTCAAGGACCATCCGGTCACCACTGTTTCGAGGCACGGAGGTCATGAAGCGGTGGCTGAACATGGATCCCTACAGCAGGAAGCGGTACGGTCCGTGGTCAATCACTTAATCGTAGGCACGGTCCATGGAGGGACGAGCGTGACGAAGCGAATGTTCGCGGCGATAGTCGCTGGATGGCTGATTATGGTGAGCATGAATTCGCTCACCGCTGCTGATTCCATTTTGGTCGCATTTTCGAGTAGCCATTGCCCACCTTGCGAAGCGATGAAGCCGACATTGGCATCGCTCGAACAGGCCGGAATTCCAATCCGACGAGTGGATGTTCAGGCGGAGCCGCAACTTGTGTCGCGATTTGGTATCCGCAAAACACCCACCTTTGTTGTCGTCAGTTCCGGGCGAGAAGTCACTCGATTGGTTGGTATGCAATCAGCCGATCAGTTGCGTGCCGCATTGGCGATCGATCCGACGGGCCCGCTGATTCAAACACGCTCGACTTCACAAGCTGTACAAGCACCTGCGGAAACTTCGCTTAACGCGCCACAAACTCGACTCGCTCCAGTGAACTCGATGGGCGGGCCGAGCGGACAATACGTATCGGCTCCATCCGCTCGAAGCGAGCCGATGCCAAGTCTCTCGCTGGCTGACGCCGTTGAAAGAGCTCAAGCTGCTACGGTCCGACTCCGTGTTCATGATGGAAATGGGTATGGAGCCGGAACTGGAACGATCATCGATACACACGGTGAAGAAGCGTTGGTGCTCACTTGCGGACACCTGTTCCGAGAGAACCAAGGAAAAGGCAAAATCGAGGTCGACTTGTTTGTCGGTGGACAAACAAGAACCGTCGCTGGCCAAGTCATCGACTATGACGCGGATTCTCGTGATATCGCGTTGGTTTCGATTCGGCCAGGTTTCAATGTGACACCCGTGCAGGTGATCGGATCCGATGGTCAGATACAGAACGGGCAAACAGCGTTTAGCTTCGGTTGCGATCGAGGGGCGGACCCTTCACGCCGCGATACGCGAATCACGGGAATCAATAAATACAATCAGCACCTTGGAGTCTCTAACTTGGAGATTGCAGGTGCACCAATCGATGGACGGAGCGGCGGAGGTTTGTTCGATAGCCAGGGACGTTTGATCGGTGTTTGCAACTCAGCCGATTATCAAGGAGATGTCGGGATCTATGCGGGGCCCGGTAACATCCAGTGGCAACTGCAACGGATCGGAATGACAGACCTTCTTGCGAGATCCACTCCTCCGTCATCCTCGGCCCCGGTACAACCCAGCCGTCCAACGCAGAATCAATTCGTTGGAAACACTTCGATGCTGGCGGCGAGCACACAGCCAGCGGCGATGAATCAGCCTGCGGCACAGGTTGCCAGTTCGAATCAGGAAGTCATTGTGATCATCCGCGATCGCTCCCGACCGGCTAGCAATGCGAAAGTAATGACGTTAGCGAGTCCATCGCAGGAACTGATGCAATTGATCGAACGGCAAGCGAATTAACGGAAAGCCGCTTTCAGGAATTAATCGCGATGCGGGCTGCGGTTTGCATCGTGGACGCTCAGCAACTACCGACGTAACGACTTGCGAAGAGAATCCGGCGTCACGAATGCGTCTAGCTCCGTGACCATTTCTTCAAGGCGATCTCCTAGCCAGTCGCCGAAAACCTGCGTGGTCTCGTCCGGTAAGGTTGCAATTAATTCCGACCAGTGATCCTCATTCGGCTCTGGTGCGGGTGTTCGGTTTTCGCTTGAAGTAGTCATCGGAGTATCGCTCCGTTGTGATGCGATCCATCGCCGGTTAGTTGGATAAGGTCAGGCCTTCGCCAACGAAGACGCTGAGTTTCCTTGCGGTGTCCCTCCCTCCGTGTGAGAGTCAGCTTTGCTGCAATAGGTTCATTGCAAGCAAGATGCCGAACACCGGATTATTTCAGTGTTTGTTCCTTAAGTTGTTTTCTGGCAAGGGCTTAGGGTTATTGCTCTCGCGGTCCCATTCACAGCTCGTGTCGCGTTTCCGAAACACAACGCGTCGCGAAATGCCAACAAGACAGCCCTCTACGCTGAAATCGGCGGCATTTCACTGCCTTCCTAATTATATCTCGGGGGCCATCTACCACTTCCCAAATTCCCCGCCTGATCTGGTCGGTTCGCTCGCGGTGATGGGGTTCGATTCAGTCAGGAAAGGGCTGCGGGTCGCGTTCTGTGACTTGTTCGGCAAACGACAGAATTTGCCGCAGATTGTCCCAAGATCGGCCGAGAGGCCGCGAATGCTGGTTTGTGAGGCGGACGGGAACACGACCCAGTTATCACGGCCCCGATTAAACCGCCCAAATCAGCCACCATTTTGAGGGAAGAAAGAATGCTCAAGAAAGCCATGTTAACCGGAGGTGTTGTCGCACTTCTGTCCAGCGTAACGCTGGGTGTACCTCTGTTCAGCTATGCCCGATGCGGAGTTGATTGGCTGCGAAGCTCGGCCAACGAAGCGATGCCCGTCGAGTGGGAGCTGAAACGAGCCCGACAAATGATCGCAGATTTGCGACCAGAAATTCAAAACAATGCGAAGCGAATCGCCCACGAGAAGGTGGAAGTCGCACGCTTGGAAAAGCAGCTGCAAGACTCCGACGAGCGTCTCGCAAAAGCTCAATCCGACATCACTCGTTTGACCGCTGACCTGGAGAGCGAAAACCAGTACTACACCTACGCTGGTCGAACGTACACATCGGTGCAGGTAAAGAACGACCTGGCCAACCGATTCAAACGCTTCAAGACCCGTCGAGCGACCGCTGACAAATTGGAGCAAATGTTGACGGCACGGCAGTCTTCTCTGCGTGCAGCCAATGAGCGAATGGATGCGATGCTGAACGCGAAGCGTCAATTAGAAGTGGAAGTGGAGAACCTGCAGGCCCGTTTGGGGGCATTGCGAGTCGCCCAGACTAGCAGTCAGTTGAATCTCGATGACAGCCAGCTTTCGAAGACCCGTGAATTGCTCGATGAGATTGCGACGCGAATTGACGTGGAAGAAGAAACTGTGCGAGTCGATGTCGAGTACTTTGGTGAGATCGATCTGGACGAACCAACCGAAGAAGCTCTGCTCGATGAGATCTCGAGCTACTTCCAAGAATCGCACCAGTCGCCTGCGGCTGGCAGCATGGTTTCGATCCAGTTGGACTGAGTTGGACTGAATTGTCCTAAACCCGAAGATTCCTCTGACACAGTAGGCTGATCCGTGTCAGCAACACACGCCTCCGAATCGAATGTCACACCTCCAGCATCATGCTGGAGGCTTTGGGTAGACGGTTGCGGAGGCTTTTTATTGTTGTCCGGTGACCGATGGTCGGTTGGAGGATTAAGCCAGGGGCCTAGGGCAGATGTTTGTGTGCGAGCCGATTGGCCGCGAATGGCCGGAATGATCGAGCGAACCGGCGAAGACTATTTTTGGAAAGATGAGAAAAAGCCAAGTCGGCGAGAGCTCATTCAAAGCGGACAGGTGCTTCCTGTGGACGGCTCAGCCGAAATGACTTTGCAAAACCCAAGTCCACTCAGCAATTCCGCCGTTTTGAGACTCCGAGCACCCCATCGATTTGTCGACCACATCGATGCTGTCGTGCTAACGGGAGACACGGTGTTGATCGGACCTGGTGCTGATTGTCACATCCAGCATCGAGCATGCACGGAACGAGCGATCATCACACGGAGGGACGACCGATGGCTAGCGAAGGTAGGGCTTTCCGGGGACTTTCAGTCACTGGAGCCTTGTGAACGAATGATGTTGGGAAATCTCGCAATCACATTGGAAAAGGCATGAATACGCCACGCAAAGAGCAGTTTGGCCAAGAAATGCCTACCGCAGATGCCACAGCGCCCAAGTCGTCTGAAGAGGGTGCCTACAAAATGGAAACAAGTCTCACGGCCGCCGGCTCACCGGCGGAATCTTCACCCACGAAAAACCGATTCATGACCCTACTACTCGATAAACTGAAAGTGCGTGGGAATGACGTCGGCAAAGGTGTTCAAGACGAGCGAACCGCAAAGCAATTTGGCACCGGCGCGGCTGGGTTCGCGTCGACCGATCGTGACACGCCATCACGTGTTGATGTCCTTCAGGAAACCCACGTGTTGGACAGTTCTTCTCCAGCACCGCGACCGATGACATTCACTTACCCGCCCGGAGCACAGCCACTTTCGCCATACACGATCCGTCGTGGGATTGGGTTGGGTGGATTTGGCGAAGTCTACTTCGCCGTTAGTCAGGCCGGGAAAGAGGTCGCTCTCAAACGCATTCAGCGGAATCTGGAAGTTGAGATACGTGGTGTATCACACTGCTTGAATCTGAAGCATCCCAACCTTGTTTCGCTCTATGACATCTGTCAGGACGATAATGGACAATCATGGGTTGTCATGGAGTACGTCGCAGGTGCCAACTTGCGAGAAGTCCTCGATGGTTCACCCGACGGACTGCCTGAAGAAGAAGCTCGACGATGGATCGCCGGTATCGCAGCCGGTGTGAATCATCTGCACTCGGCAGGTTTGGTGCACCGAGACCTAAAGCCAGGAAACATCTTCGATGATCTTGGGATGGTCAAAGTTGGTGACTACGGGTTGAGCAAATTCATTTCAGCCTCTCACCGAGGCGGCCACACGGAAAGTGTTGGAACGTTCCATTACATGGCACCTGAGATCGGCCGCGGTCAGTACGGTCGCGAGATTGATATCTATGCACTTGGCGTCATCCTATATGAGTTGCTCACTGGCCGAGTTCCGTTTGATGGTGAAAGCTGCCACGAGATCATCGTCAAGCACTTAACAGCAACCGCCGAACTGTCCGAAATCCGACAGCCGTATCGAAGTGTGATCTCCAAGTGTTTGGCAAAAGATCCAGCTCAGCGATACTCAAACGTCACAGAGATGTTGGCGGCACTTGGGCTTGGTGAGGGCGGCAGCGTCGAACCGTCCGAACAAATCATGACGGCCGAAGTGGTCGATGTTGAGGAACCGCTCAAGGCGGTCGTGGTGGAGAATGTTTCACCCAAAGCACCAGCGAACAGCCCTTCACCTTCTGCTGCCCGACCAGCGACACCCGAGGAACCAGTCGCTCGTGCCGTCAAGCAGAGTCTTTCCGATTTAAATCGTTGGTGGGCGACCCTCGATCGGTCACCGGGTGCAAAGATCTTTTTGTTGGTCATCGGCGTTTTCGTCTTGGTGATCAACACGAGCTGGCTGTTGCCGCTGCTTTCATGCATCGCTGTGTTTTACGTTCCGTACTACATCGCGCGTCAGATGATTTTGCATGTGCGGCAGCAACCAACGTATGCGGAGGCCCAACGCATCGCCGCCGTTGCGGGTGCCCCTGCTCGCCCCATTACGCGACGTCAGTGGCGTAGCACGATGAGAAATGATCTCCGTGCGAAACGTTCGCTGCTTCGCATGGCCGAATTGAATACATCTTGGATCGCGGCAACCTTCACCGCAGCGGGTTTGGCAGCTGCTGCGGCAGTCGTGGGACTTCGCAATGGTCCATTAGACGCAATGTCGATCGCTCCTTACGGTTGGATGGCGGTTGTTGTACTGGTTGCATCTCTCGGCATTCTGGCTCTAGGTAAATTGTGGGAGCGGGAAGACGGCGAGTCGCTTCCCCGACGATTTGTCTTGGCCGGTGTTGGTGCAGGTATCGGTGCTGCGGCTTACACATTGAACGAATTCTTGATGTTGCCAATGGGTGAAGGTTTGGCACGCGACGTCGACGCGACAAAACTTCCTCAGGCTCTGTACCAAGACGGCGTACCTGTTGCATCTGGGATGATGGCTCACTTCGCTTTACTGTTTTCGATGTTGCGATGGTGGAAACCGGTTGATCCGCTTCGTCGCACACGATTGAGCCTTTGGGCTGTTGCGGTTGCCGTTGTGGCAGAGTGGGTGGTTCATCAATTCATCCCAATTCCGCAACCCGCAGGCATGCTGATCGCTGGCGGAACCGCAATCGTTGTTCAGCTTTCAGCTCCTTGGATCAATCCACGCGTACCACGTCGCCCGGCAGTTAAGGCTCCAGTTGCGAGTCAAGTTGTATGAGTATTCCGATGAAAAAACATTCTCCTTGGTTGATCGTTTTGATGATTGCCCCCGGCGCGTCGCTGGTCACAAGTGTCGCATGGCAGGGAAATCAAGCATTTGCGATGGGTGATGAGCCAGCTGATGTGGAAGTGGTCGAAGACGAATCCGTACCGTTATCAGTCGCTCCTCTTGATCACGTGGAGTATCCCGAGCATCGTCCCGATTGGGTGGAACCATCTGTGACGGTAGATGATCAAGCAACAACGATCGTCGTGGTTTCTGGTCCAACGGATTCTCTGGATGAAAGCCTGAAAGAGATGGTTCTGATTCGGCGTGCCGCGCTTGAAACGTTCATCACGGAAGTGACCGGAGATGCCGATGCGGTCACGATTTATCGACTCAGTGATGAAGAGATTGATCGTGAATTGGTGACACGTCGCTATGAAGGAGAAGTCTCGCAGGGTGGATCGACGAAATACGAACATGCTGTCGAGATTCGCTTGGACAACAATCGTCGCGAAGAAATACTCGCTTCCCTCGACAATATTGAAGTGCGTGATCGGTTGAGCGCGATCGGTGTCTTGACCGTAGGAGGACTCGTGACGTTGATGGGAAGTTCTGCGTTATTGGGTGTCGTGTTGCGACGTTCCAACAAGCCCGACTTGGAAACAGAGAGTCGTGAGTGACGCCAATCCGTCAGCCTGCGGCCTCGAGCCCGGGCTGTCGGAGTGGTGCCTCGTAGGGCTCGTCGTTTACGCTTCATCAATACCGATCACTTCGTGATCGTAGAGAAGATGACAGACGCAACGTTGTGATCATTCGTTGATCTTGTTGTTCGTTGATCTTGTTGGTCGACCGGTGACTGACCTACGTCCAGTGTCGAAGCCACTTCTCCAGGATCAACAAGCTCCACAGGCGGTAACCATGATTCTGTCGACCACTTTCATGAGCTTGGACTAAGTCGGCGACAAACTCACTTCGAAAATAGGGTGCGATTCTGGCGTCTTCTGCCAAAAGTGTTTCATGAACCATTGGTTTGAGCTCGTTGCGGAACCAACCTGCGATCGGGATCCCGAATCCCATCTTCTTCCGTCGAAAGATTGATGGCGGAATCATCGAGCCAAACGTGTCACGTAGTAATAGCTTGCCTTGTCGTCCACGAAACTTCAGATGCACCGGTAACGAAGCGGCGAATTCAACGAGGCGATGATCCAACATTGGCTGACGCACTTCTAAGCCATGGGCCATTGAAGCGATGTCAACTTTTGTACAGAGATCACACGGCAGATAGGAGAGCATGTCAGTGATGGACGCTCTGGTGACGACGTCACGTCCGTCGCTGCGGTGCCAAATCGAATTGAGGAACTCGAATGGATCTTCGCCTGGAAGCTGTCCTAAGAAATCATCCGTGTACATGGCGGCACGCATGTTTTCAGGGAATATCTGCAGCCAATTGAGATAGCGGCGAGCGTCTGATTGTTCGATCGCTTCTAAAAAACGCTTGCCGCGACGGATCAACGATCGGCGTCGTTTCGAATCCGGTAAGCGTTGTGCGAGGCCGATGCCTGGTACTTTGTGAATCGGGAATATGCTTCTGAGCTTACGACTGAGCCAAAGCGCGTAGTAACGCTCGTAGCCGGCAAACAGCTCGTCCCCTCCATCGCCTGATAAAGCGACAGTGACTTCTTTGCGTGTTAGTTCCGAGAGATACCAAGTGGGGACGGCCGATGAATCGGCGAACGGTTCGTCATAGTGCCAAACCAATTTGTCGATCACATCGACACCGCTGGGTGTTACTTCAAATCGTTTATGCTGCGTGCCCAGGTGATCTGCGACCTGAGCGGCGTAACCCGTTTCATCAAAGTCGGAAACAGGGAAACCGATGCTGAACGTTCGTACTGGGTCGTTACTCTGGGATTGCGCGATCGCTGTGATCAGGGAAGAGTCAATTCCACCGGAAAGAAACGCACCTAGCGGAACATCACTTTGAAGACGCAAGTTCACCGAATCCGTTAATAATTCACGCAACCGATCGCACGCATCGGACGGATGGATTGGATGCTCAACGGTGGGATCAAAGTCCCAGTAGCGATGGACGGAAACTTGCCCATTTTCGAAAACGGCAAAATGGCCGGGTGCTAGTTTTCGAACACCTTTCCAAATCGTGCCAGGATGTGGGATGTACTCGTAGAGCAGAAACTCGTCGATCGCGCCGGGATCGATTTCCGAGCAAACACCATCAACTTCCCTCAAACTCTTCAGCTCACTGCCGAAGACAAGCCGTTCGTCCTTTACGGCGTAGTACAAGGGCTTTTGGCCGATTCGATCACGCGCGAGTACGAGGCGATTACGCCCGGCGTCCCAGATAGCAACGGCAAACATACCGTTTAGCTGTTTGAAGCAATCGGTGCCTTCGTCTTCGTACAAATGCAAGATCGTCTCGCCGTCACCATGCGTGGTGAAGCGATGACCTCGACCTTCTAAGCGACGACGCAACGTCTGGTAATTATAGATCTCGCCATTGAAGACCATCCGTACGGTGCCGTCTTCATTTGCGATCGGCTGACGAGCACCATCGACATCAATAATGCTGAGTCTTCGAAAACCAAGTCCGACGCAAACGGGATGTCCATAAGCATCGCGGTAATCGGTTCCCATCCAGGTTTGTGAATCATCGGGTCCACGATGCGAGAGGGCATCGGTCATCCGGCCCAGCAACTCAGGCGAGATCGCATGACGTTGCTCACGCCAGACAGCACCGGTGATTCCGCACATGCGCAGTTCCCGAAGGGCATTCCATGGAGAGGGTTGGATCGACCGCCCGAGTATGACCAGCACAGCTGTCAGGCGAAAGTCGTTGGCACCGCCACGTCATTGATCGTCGACCCGCCAAGGATCCAGTAACGGATTCTTTCTGTGATGATGAACAAAAAGGAGGTAGGTGGACTTGTGTTCACTACCCTGGCGCAGTAGTTTATGAGGCGTCAACCACATTTCACACTGGAGGTAGCTATGTTGGTTTTGTCGCGAAAACAGGGGCAGACGATCGAGTTTCCGGAACAAGAAATCGTCGTTCGCGTCATCTCAGTCAAGAGGTGTCGGGTGCAATTGGGAATCGAAGCACCCGAGAGAATTACCGTCCATCGGGGCGAACGGGCACGTGAGCTGGCGGCGAGAGGAGAATTGCCAGAACCACGGTGTTCCGAGTCCTCGGATCTTTTCACGCGGGCAGAAGCCAATCGCGTGCTCGATGAGCTTGTTCGGTTAGAGGCTGAAGTGTCTGCATTGGCCGAGCTTGTAGATGCGGACAATCGCGAGATTGGCCAGAGTGTTGCCAACAACGCACTTCAACGGATCGAAGGGATCGGTCGTTCGGTAAAGATGAAGCTGCGGCAGAGAGCCGAGCTTCAACCCATCGCGGATTTGGTCAGAATCCGGGCCGAAGTCTTAGACCGTCTGCGTGAACGGAACCTACCAGCGCCGGTGGAGTGCGTCGCTGATTGATCCCTTTTCGATGAAACAATCGATCAGAATTACGCTGCCCAGTTTTCGGAAGACGGTTCTTCCCATTCGGCTGGGCGCATCTTCGTCGATCGCTCCGTGATCGTAACGGAAGCTGTTTTAGGACCCGACTTTACTCGCATCCTAATCCCTACGCTTTGCAGTCCTAGGCATTCAATTCTCAAACTTCCTTTACTGCTCAAAAACCGACCGCGCCATGCTTCACGTCACGGCTGCCAAGATTCGTTAAAGAAACCTGCCTCTTTGATCATCCCAGGCAACTGCGTCGTGGCTCCATCGCTTACATCGATCAACGCCCAATCAGGCAGTTTGGGTGTTTGACGTGCGTTGTTTAGGTAATCGTATTCTCTGAATGTGAATCCACTATTGATCACGATGTAACGATTAACGTTGAGTGGGTTGGGATAGATGAGCACTGGCACGTGGTCTGTCTTTTTGACGCGGGCTTCACCGATTGAGATCGTGTCTTCGTCCCATTGAACCGGAAGCTGTGGAAGGAGCTTCTTGATCAACTGATTGGAATCTGGATCACCGAATAGAATCAAGTTTGATGTCGCGATATCTTCGGGTGTGACATCCGTGTCGATCTTTTGTCGAATGTCGCCTCGAAAGTGTTTCCTCCAGTGCAGCATCGCGTGCAGGGATTCAGATTCCACCCAACGATCGATCACTTCATCCGTTGATTGTTTACTGGGGAGAACGAACAGAAAGGAACTCAAAAAGGCATCGTCGATTGGACCTTGAAGACCAGGGCGTTTTTGGAGTCCCGGGGCAGGTGTAGCAAGCTTCCATTCGCTATCGACTTTCATGAGTTCGCAGCTCCAAGATCTATCAGATCGAACCAGTGGCCCCTGTACCCGATCATCATCGATAACGACATCCACTGCGCCCCTTGGATGGCCAAGCCATTGACCTGGTGGAAAATTAAATTTCAAGCGAGTGATGTTTTTTGTTGTCGCCGTGATTTGAGAACCGCCTTGAATCGCCGCTTCCACTTCCGCTGGAATCCAGTGTTCTTGTAACCCCTTAAGTTCAACCCAGTGCATGTTTGGGTAACGTAAGGTGACGGTCGTGAACTGCACTCGATCTGGCATTCGATTCAACGCGGTTTTCGCAAGCGCATCCATCCTTGCTTCGATTTCTATCTTCGAATCCGGGTGAATCTTGTGAGCCGTCTGTGGCCCGATCACGTGAACAAGATCGATGCCCAGCGTTCTCAAACGATTCTGCATCACATCGGCAGCCTGTTTTTGGCGATCCAGTTCACCGCTGTAGGCGATGGTTGGACAATGCACCAAGTTGATCGCCCAGTGCGGACAGTCGTACAGTTGCCAAAGTCGTTGTTGAAAGTCGGGCGCGGTCGTACGGACATTTTCCTTTTGAAACGTTGCTAAAAACTCAGGAGTTTCGGAGAAGCCCGCACCTGGATTCGCGGCAAACCAACGGTCGGCGTAGTGCGTTGCGAATTGCCAACAAGCGGCACCACCCATCGAGAATCCACGGACACCGATCCGACTTGCATCGATTGAGAGCCTTGACTGAATGTGTCCGAGTGCTTCCAACACATCGACTTCACCCGCGAATTTGAAAGCGTTGCTGTAGCGCCCATAAGGATGCAAGACGATCGTGTTGTTTGGGGTGTACTGTCCTTGATCGCGTTGTTGCTTGTGGAGGAACGCAACCTCGCTCAGTTTTTCACCGCGACCATGAAACCAGAGATCCAATCTTCGTGATTGACCGTCCGATGGATTCAGCCCCGCCGGCACGACCAGTCCATAGGGTTGAATGGACCCATCGATACTGCTTTCGTAGCCACCAACGATCAGTTGTGGTTCGCTAGAAGTTTTGATCCCGACGACGTCCGCCCAAGAACCGCCTCGCACCGCAATGCTCATGCGTCGCGCGGCTTCATCCAGCAACGCTGACGCATGCTCAGGTTCGTCTGGCTTGTAGAACTGTCGAAACTCAATCGCTAGTTCAACAGCTCTTGGAAAGACGAGTATCTCACTTCGCAATCCAGAAATGGAGGGATCACGGTTGACGGCGGACTCCCATTGGGCACGGACAGCGCGGCATCGCCAATTCAGTGCCTCCAAAAGTGTCGTCGGAATTTCGAGACCAACCGGGGGGATCGGTCGTACATTCTCCGGAAGGTTGTCTTCGGGTCCATCCGCGGGGGAGCGATTCTGCAATGAGAGACCGACGACGAATATCACCAGAATTCCGAGCGAAGTACGAAGCGACATGAGTCTATCCCGAATATGTTGCCGGCCACGGCACGGGCCGTCTGGCTTTTTTACTGGCTGCTTCCCATGGAGCATCCCCATGGAGCATCGATGATCAGCTAAAACAAAAGAGTCATCATAGACCACGAGCGGACGTTTAATGCTCGTTGTTTTCGAAGATGGACGTCATGAGTCATCAATGGCTGTAATCCTACTTGCCGAAGATAGCCCAACCCACACGGCGCTGATGCGTTCGTTGCTGCAGGAGGCATCGCATGAAGTCTGTTGTGTAAGTGACGGACGGCAGGCAATTGAGTCTCTTGAAGAGCGAGTTCCAGATCTGGTTGTCACAGATCTTCGCATGCCAGAGATGAATGGGATGGAGGTCGTTCAGCAGATAGCTTCGGAACATGCCACCGTTCCGACAGTCGTCGTGACTGCCCCAGGGTCAGAGAACCTAGCTGTTGACGCATTAGCCCTTGGGGCGGCGAACTTTGTACCGAAGAATTCGCTACGGACATTGCTTGGTCACGTCGTCCAAGAAACGTTGCAGATGGCGCAACTGGATGGGATGTACGCTGACTTTACTGGCGAATTGCACCGACCTGAATTTAGCATCACGCTGGACAATCACGTTTCATCCATTCAGCCGGCTGTGTTGTATCTGATTCAAACGTTGGCCGCAGCAAAATGCATGGATCGCACACAGCGGGTTCGCGTGGCAACAGCCACCTACTGCGCGTTGTTTAATGCCATCTGTTTTGGAAACTTGGAAATCACGGACGATGAAACCTTGGTCAGTCGGATGTTGTCCGGTGACACCAGTGGGCGCCAAGAAATGCAAGATCGGGCGAAGGAGGAGGTTTATCGCGATCGAAAAGTATCGCTGAAAGTCTCCATTGGTTCAGAAGACACGCGGGTGTTGGTTTCGCATTCGGGCCCTGGGAGACTGACGCGATTGGTTCCGGCACCTGGAACACCCGAATCGTTCGAATTGGAACAGTGTCGCGGTTTGATGCTGATTACCAGTTTTATGGACGAGGTCAGTTTCGATTCGGATTACACCGCGGTGGTGATGATCAAACGTCACGGTCTCCGTACGAACGCTTAGTCGAACAATGACTAGCTGGAAATCGTCGCGAAAAGGCCAATTCTGAGCCAGCGCATTTCGAATTCAAGCACGCTGCGGTTGGAC
Organism: Planctomycetota bacterium; assembly: GCA_039179795.1. Taxonomy (GTDB): domain Bacteria; phylum Planctomycetota; class Planctomycetia; order Pirellulales; family Pirellulaceae; genus Rubripirellula. The sequence continues at coordinate 495,524 of JBCDEM010000001.1, forward strand.
CACCACTTTCATCTGTTCAGGATCGCCAGCGTACAAGCGTTCGAACCACTGTGGACCATCAGCAAGAGAAATCTTCGCTGTAATCAAAGGCTCAACGCGGATGATGCCACGATTCATTAGGTCGATGCATTCGGGGTACTCGCCGTTGCACCCGCACGTTCCTCGCAGAGCTACTTCGCGAGTCACAACAGATTGAAGAGGTAGCTCAACTGTTGGTGAGACATTGCCGACCAGCGTGACGGACCCTCCTTTACGAACGGACTCGATCGCAGTCTTGATTGTTGGTGTGGCGCCAACCACTTCGTAAGAGATATCTGCGCCTCTCCCTTGGGTGAGTTCGCGAACCTTCGAAGCAACATCTCCCTGGTCACCACGAAGACCGTGATCGGCGCCAAGTTCACGAGCGACTTCCAGTCGTTTGTCATTGACATCGATAGCGATGATCTGCGATGCACCTGCAGCGCGAGCGGCTTGCAATGTGAGCAGCCCGATCATCCCCGCGCCAACGATAACGGCTGTGTCGCCAAGTCGCGTCGGTGTGACGTTCACTGCGTGAACGGCTACGGAAACCGCTTCGACCAAAGCAGCATGTTCGAAAGGCAACGTCTCTGGGAGTTCGTACACAATTCGACGGGGCACACTGATGCGTTCGGCGAAAGCTCCATGCCGGCGATAGTCTCCACAGGAAACTCCCAATACCATTCGGTTATCGCACAGATTGGCTTGTCCACGGCGACAAAACCAACAGTCACCGCAAGAGACCATCGAATCGAACGTCACCCTCGTCCCTTCGGGCAAGTCGGTAACGTTCTCTCCCGTGGCAACGACTATTCCGGCGGCCTCGTGCCCCATGACGAGCGGCGGGATCCGACGCCCCGTGCTTCCGTCATATCCGTGGATATCGCTTCCGCAAATCCCGCACGCTTCGACTTGAATCAATACGTCATCCGGGCCGACGGCGGGCTCATCAACCTCGGTTAGCTCCATGTTCTTGTATTCGGTAAGCAGTAGCGCTTTCATCAAGGATCTCGCGGGACAGACGTAAAGGGAGATGCAATCGCCGGTCGCAGTGCCGGATAGGGGATCGGAGATCTTAACACACGCCTGAATATTCGTCTTGATGCCCGGACACCGGGACTCGGCATGTTCGTCGCCTCGCTTGCGGGAAAGTGGAATACTGATGAGATGGGGAGGCCCAGGATCTCACGGCATCGCAACCACATCATACTCGTTGATGGTCGTACCGCTGTCGGCATCGACTTCGAGAAGACGAACGCGGTAGCCCCAGAGATTTGCGATATGGCGCAGCGTCCGGTTGCAGTCTTCTTTTCCCAGTAAGCGTCCATCTCGTACGCGATGGGTCAGGACCAGTCGACGGTTCCCTTTTAAGTCCGCTTCGGTGACTTCGATTTCGGGTTCACGTTTTGATAAATCGTATTGCTCGGCGAGCTTTCGACGGATCGAACGATAGCCCGCCTCATCATGGATCGCTTCCACAGAGACGTACGGAGCCTCTGCGGGGTCACACACACTGAATAGACGCATCTCGCGGATTAATCTGGGTGAAAGAAACTGCAAAACAAAACTTTCATCGCGATACTCAGCCCAAGCGTCACGAAGTGTTTCGAGCGGTTTGCCGTTGCCCGCGATGCTAGGAAACCAGTCCTTGTCTTCGTCATCTGGGTTTTCGCAGATACGTTGGATGTCACGCATCATGGCGAACCCAAGCGCATAAGGATTGATTCCGCCGAATCGTGGAGAATCAAAATCGGGTTGCCGTACGACTGCGGAGTGCATCTGCACGAATTCCAGCATGGCTCCTTCATTGACCTGCCCGGAATCGTAGAGCCTATGCATGATTTCGTAATGAGTGAATGTCGCACAGCCCTCGTTCATCAGCTTTGTCTGACGCTGAGGATAAAAGTATTGAGCGAGATTCCGAACGACTTGTAAGATCTCCCTTTGCCAGTCTTTTAGTTTTGGTGCGTGTTCAGCGAGAAACTTTAAGAGGTTCTCCTCGGGGAGTGATGGATTGTCATTCGAAGTCTCCGTGGCGGCTGATGGATCGGTATCCTCTTCACGATGCGTGACCGGCAGTGTTCGCCAGAGATCGTTGTAGGTCGATTCCCTGTGCTGTTCTCTCACTCGTGCCTTAATCAAGGCCTCGTGAGGAGAACTGGGGCGTCGACCGGCGTAGCGACTGACACCCTGCGACATCAACGCGTGTGCGGAGTCGAGAATACCTTCCACGGCGGCGAGCCCATATCGTCGTTCGCATTCAGCGATAAAGCGTTTGCCGTAGGAAAGTTCATCCAAGACTCTCTCAGCACGGGTCCACTGTTGAAAGAGATGATTGTTCTTGAAGAAATGATTGTGACCAAAAGCAGCGTGGGCAATTACCAGCGCTTGCATCGTCATCGTATTCTCTTCCATGACGTATGAAACGCATGGGTCGGAATTGATCACGAGTTCGTACGCGAGCGATTGCGCCCCTTTTCGATACAGTAGTTCTTCCCGCGCGAACTGCTTGCCAAACGACCAATGTGAGTACATCAGTGGCATGCCGACCGATGCGTACGCGTCGAGCATTTGTTCGCTTGTGATCACCTCGATCTGATTGCGATAGACGTCCAATCCGAGTTCACCGAGGGCGATCTCCTCTATTGCATCGTGTGCTCGCCTCAGCGTTTCGAAATTCCATTCCGAGCCTCGGTAGATCAGTTGCTTTTCGCCCATCGATTATCTTTGCTCCGAACAGGGTTAGGATGCTTGCCTGCTGGAAGTAAACAAGTTGTGAAAGACAGGGTAGATATCTGCCGGATCGTAAACGTGGGCACGAGCAAAATGAGGATGAATGTCAGCGAGAATCGAATAGCCTTCCCAGAGGACACTTTCAGTTAAGATTTGCTCATCGCCGACTTCGATGTATGCGTAGTACTGACAGAGCGGCAGGATCTTCTGGTCGAGTAAACTCATCGTTGCTGACATGTCGTGATCAAAGTTATGACCGTCGGAGGCTTGAGCAGCGTAGATGTTCCAGTCATCCGCGGGGTAACGTTGTTCGACAATCCGCAACATCTCAATGAGCGCGGAAGATACCACTGTGCCTCCTGTTTCGCGTCCGTGAAAGAACGTGTCTTCGTCAACCTCTTGCGCAGTATAGGTGTGACGAATAAAGACAATGTCAACGGATCGATAGTGCCGAATCAAAAACAGATGCAGCAACATGTAGAAACGCTTGGCAAGATCCTTAAGAGGTTCCGTCATCGATGCCGACGTATCCATGAGGCAGAACATCACGGCTTGCGTGCTCGGTTTGGGAAGTTGTTCAAATCGATTGAATCGAAGATCAACCTCATCTAGATACGGTACGCTCCTCATCCGCGATTTCATCGCGTCGATCAATGGTCGAAGCCGTGCGATTGCGTCTTCGTCTTCTTCCTCGATAGCTTTTGCAAGCTGAGCTTCCAACGCCTCCAATTCCTCCGTCTTTGGGCGCCGCAGTGTCAAACGTCGAGCCAAGCTGCGACGCATGGTTTCGCGTTTATTTAAGCGCTGCGGTGAACCGTCATTGGCATAGCCGGCTCGGTACATTGCTTTCGATGCGATCGTTTTCAGTTTCTTCTTGGCAAGATTGGGAAGCTCAAGGTCTTCAAAAAACAGATCCAGGAACTCCTCTCGGGTGAGTGTGAAAACGAATGCGTCTTCACCATCCCCGTCAGCCGATCCGTCTTTCCCACGGCCGCGCCCTCCACCATCCGGTTTGCGAATTCGATCGCCTCTTTGGTAACCATGGTTTCCCGGTAAAACGTAGTCTCGCCGTCCGGCTTTGCGATCGAGATTGAACGACGGCTCGCTGATATCTCCAGAGCTGATCGTAACTTCCTCTCCTCCACCAAGGTCGGAAACCTTGCGATGCTGAATCGCCTTCTTGACGGATTCTCGGATGTGAGATTTCACGCGGCGCACGAACCGTTGCCGATTTCCCAAGCTCTTTGCGGTTGGATTGCGCCGACGATCAATGACGTGCATAGAAAAAATTCCTACCAAAACGGATCAATGGGCATGATTGGAATCGTGTCGAGTGTGAGTCGAGCCGTTAGCCCGATTTGCTGACGCGCATGTACCAATCGACAAGCCGTCGCACTTGGCGTCGCGTGTATCCGCGCTGCGTCATGCGATCTACAAACTCATTGTGCTTTTGCTCCGCTTCGCTGTCTTTCTTCGCACCGAAGCTGATGACGGGTAGGAGCTCTTCAATTTGTGAGAACATCCGTTTCTCAATCACGTCGCGGATCTTTTCATACGAATTCCATTCAGGGTTTCGGCCATCATTCTTCGCTCTCGCCCGTAATGCGAATTTGACGACCTCATACCGGAAGTCCTTCGCATTGGCGATTCCGGCCGGATGCTCAATTTTCTCCAGTTCGTCATTGAGAATGTCGCGATCCATCAATTGACCAGTATCCGGATCTTTGTAGTCCTGGTCATCGATCCATGCGTCTGCATACGCGATGTAACGATCGAAGAGATTCTGGCCGTAGCTGTGATAGGACTCGAGGTAAGCCTTGCGGATCTCGTTGCCAATGAACTCGGAATATCGAGTGGCAAGCTCTTCCTTCACGAACTCGAGATAGCGTTTCTCGGTCTCCTCGGGTAATTGCTCACGCCGAATCGCTTTTTCCAACACGTACATCAGGTGTACCGGATCCGCTGCAACTTCGTCGGTATCAAAGTTAAAGGTCTCGGACAGGATTTTGTATGCGAAGCGTGTTGAGATACCCTCCATGCCTTCATTCACACCTGCAGAATCACGGTATTCCTGCACCGTGCGCGCGTTGGGATCAGTGTCTTTTAGCGATTCACCGTCATAGACACGCATCTTGGAATACAAACTCGAGTTTTCGTGTTCCTTCAATCGGGTGAGGACGGAAAATCGAGCCATCATCTCTAACGTATCAGGCGCGCATGGTGCTTCGCCCAATTTCGAATTCTGAATGAGCTTGTCGTAAATCATCCGTTCTTCGGTGACGCGCAAGCAGTAAGGAACTTTGACGACACAGATTCGATCGAGAAACGCCTCGTTGTTCCGATTAGCTTTGAATGACTCCCATTCGGACTCGTTGCTATGGGCAACGATGATTCCTTGGTAGGGCATTGCACCAACATTTTCGGTACCGACGTACGTTCCATCTTGGGTCGCCGTCAGAAGCGGATGTAGCATCTTGAGTGGTGCCTTGAACATCTCGACAAATTCGAGCAGTCCTTGGGTCGTTCGATTGAGACCGCCGGTGTATGCGTATGCATCGGCATCATCTTGGGAGAAGTGCTCCAAGCGGCGAATATCGACTTTCCCAACCAATGAAGATATGTCTTGGTTGTTCTCGTCGCCGGGTTCTGTTTTTGCAACACCGAGACGTCGCTGCTGCGAGGGGATAACACGGACGACGGAGAACTTGGAGATGTCGCCTCCAAATTCGTCTAGTCGCTTCAAGGCCCAAGGTGACATGTATCCCGTCAGTCGGCGCTGTGGAATGCCATAATCCTCTTCTAAGAGACTGCCCATTGAGTCGGGATCAAACAGTCCAAGTGGGCTCTCTAAAATGGGACTCATCTCATCGTTTGCGCAAAGCACGTAGATCGGCTGAGCCTGCATGAGTTTTTTTAAAGCTTCCGCGAGCGAGCTCTTGCCACCACCGACTGGGCCGAGCAGATAGAGAATCTGTTTGCGTTCTTCCAATCCCTGCGCCGCATGTCGAAAGTAGCCGACGATTCGTTCGATGGTTTCTTCAAGTCCAAAGAACGAATCAAAGGCTGGGTAAAGCTGGATGGTGCGGTTCATAAAAATGCGTCCAAGACGCGAATCCGCTGCCGTGTCGATCGTTCTTGGTTCGCCGATCGCCTTGACCATGCGTTCCGAAGCACTGGCGTACAGCGAGGGCTCATTGCGTGCCTGCTCGAGGTACTCCTTAAGCGTGTAAGAAACTTGCTTCTCACGCTCATAGCTTTCGGTATACAGGCGAAGGATATCGGATTCACTCATAGCGATGACCACCGCGGTGCAGGAGAAAGACGCCCAGGTTCTCAATGCGCATGTTCTCAACGCGCATGCGCCATCCACATTGAAAAACCTGTATCCGCGCGGGCATCCCAACACCGCTAAGGCTGACCCGCGACGAACGTCACCAGAATCAAAGAGAGAGCAGTTCCACCAACCACATCTATTATAGAACGAATCGTGAAAAAGCCCTCGGTTTTGTGCCCGTCTTGTGGGTGATAGCTAATGCTCAAGTTGTTCACTGGTAAGTACTTGGGAAAGATCTCAAACAAGCAAAAGTTCGTTCGGGAACGCGGTGCTTAACAGCGCGAAAATCGGGTTTATCAGGTGCTTTGCAATCACCAATCGGGGTTTCGCGTTTGGCCTACCATGAGGCGTTTGCCAAGCGGTTGCCTTCGTTGAATTCCCTGGAGTTTTTGCCTGATGTTTGATTTCGTGAAGCGGATTTCTCTCGCAGTTTGCTGCATACTGGCGCCCGTCATTTCAATCCTGGCAGCGGATCCGCCGAACATTCTGATCATCACGGTGGATGATATGAGTGCGGACTCCCTTGGTGCCTACGGATGTTCTTTGGAGGGAACGTCACCTGGCATCGATGCGTTCGCCAAGCAAGCGTTGCGGTTCAATCACGCCCATGTGCAAGTGGGAAACTGCATGCCCGGACGTAACCTGATGTGGTCGGGGTTGTTCTCACATGTCAATGGTGTGGAGGGCTTTGTGCAGAACCGTCAGCCCGACTATCCGGTGCTCTGCGACTTGGCAAAATCTGCTGGGTACTTCGCTGCGATTCGAGGAAAGGTGAGTCATTCGACGCCGTATCATCCGTACGCTTGGAATGCCGTGCTCGATGTGGACAGTTCCGGTAAGAAATTCCATGTCAAGGATGCAGTGGGATACGGCGAATCGACGAGACAGGGAATCGCTTTGGCAAAATCAGCGGGAAAGCCGTTTTGTTTAATGATCAATATTTCCGATCCCCACAAACCGTTTTATGCGCAGGGGAAATCGGGAGCGACTGTTGAGGATCGACATGTTCCTAGTCGAGTTTTCACCGCGAACGATGTGCCTGTGCCCGGGTTTCTCCCGAGCGATCAACCCATCCGCAAGGAGCTAGCCCACTATTACTCGTCCGTACGAAGAGCGGACGATTGTTTTCGAGAAGTGATGATGGCACTTGATGAGTCAGGTCAGAGCAACAATACCTTCGTGATGTTTCTGTCTGATCATGGGATGCCTCTGCCATTTGCGAAGACGCAACTCTATTACCACAGCACCCGAACACCCTTGATGGTTCGCTGGCCGGGTGTAACGAAGCCGAATTCCATTGATGATCAACACATGGTGTCAGCGATTGATTTTTTGCCCACGCTCCTGGAAGTGATGCAACATAAACATCCTGAGCCGAAACGGTTGCATGGCACCTCTTTTGCATCGTTGCTTCGTGGCGAATCTCAGCCAGACCGGGGTTCGGTCATCTTGCAGTACAACGAGAACTCAGGACGCAACCGGCACCCAATGCGGGGTATCCACACGCCGAATTACCTCTACCTTTACAACGCATGGAGTAACGGAGAGAGAAAATTCAAAACAGCGACGACCGGCACCGTCACGTATCGGCAGATGGTGAAGCGCGCCGCAAGCGAACCCGAAATCGCAGCACGACTACGCTTATTTGATCAGCGGGTTTTGGAAGAGCTTTACGATGTCTCTCAAGATCCAAATTGCTTGGACAACCTAGCCGACAGTCCAGAGTTTCAGCAGATTAAGCAGGAACTTCGAACGGAATTAGCCAAATCACTGGCGGCCATGGACGATCCTCTCGCTCCCTTGCTTGAGGATTTTGACAACGCCGAGCTTCGTGAGGCGTTTATGGCGAAAGAGGACGCGCGTGCACAAGAAGCACGCCTCAAGCGAGCCAAAGCCAAGAAGAAGCAAAACGCCAAGTAGTCGAGAGTTCTCAGTCTTACTTCTTGCATGGAGGTTGGCTGGACAACGCAACGAGCGTCGCAGTGACCCGAATGATCTGTTCCTTGTTCACGATCATGAAGCGATGCCGACCAGATTCGTCCTCATCGAATGTCGTAAGTCCATCATCTGCAATCTTGACCGTCCCCGTGGGAGAAAGGTCAAAGTAGCCGCGATTTGGTCGGACACCATACAAGACACTGGTGAGATCCCATGTGGGTCGATTATGTGGTGGTGGGTTGTACGCGACGTAAGCTTCAGCGAGTGGATGGTGCGATACGTACCGATAGTCGTTGAGGATGCTCTCACTCGGATAAGGGATGGCGATTCCAATTTCAAAACCGCTCCAAACAATAGGTGTGGGCCACGCTTTAGCGAGGATCTGAGCCGACGGGATATCTTTAACCACGTTGTATTCACGATGGTCATACGATTTGCCGTCACGGCCTGGAATCTGTTTGAACGCGCCAGCCATGATGGACAGGAGTCGCACTTTCTTCATGACTAGTTCGATACCGATTAACGAACTGATATCGTCCGGTTGCGATCTTATCAGGTTCGCAAGATTTGTTGAAAAGCCAACTTGCGCGATGACGACAGATGCATCTTCCGCATCGGCAAGCACACGTCGAAGGACGTCGACGGCGTCCGGCGCGTCCTTGCCAGATGTCAGGTCGTGTGGATAGCGCGGCTGATCCCCGTCTTTCTTTTGCGATAGTGGATTAAATTTTCCCGGCTCCGGCGTCACATCACTACGGCAGACACCGATGGGGATTTCACCTCGACCGTAAAACGTATTCACTGCATCCGTAAACGGGGCTGCAAGTTCATTGTCCTTCGTAATCGTGACAGCGAGCAATTCGCATTCGCCTCGGCATTGCAATGCGTGAATCATTCCGAGTGCGAGAACATCGTCAACGTCGTTGCCAATGTCCGTGTCGAAAATAATCGGGACTCGCTTGTCGCTTACCTGTGCGAATCCCCGGGAATGACAAAGCAAGCATGTCCATAAACAAACTGCGGCGGCAAGAAAGTGGCGTCGATGAGGAAAGCGGGAGAGCATATTCGGCAACCAATGGGAGAGAGAGCGTTCAGCAGGCCGCTCATTTTAACCACCGATATCTCTCAGAAGAGAAAGCAGCACCTAATTTCGGTTACTTCCCGCCGGTGCGATACGATCCAGCTTTTGACGGACGCGCTGAAGTTGCATGCGTGCGAGTGGCGACGCCGGTGGCGCATTGGGTCGACTACGCAGTAGATTGACAGACCGCATCAGGTAACGACGCGCCGCCTCGGTTTGTTTCTGTTGTAGTTTGAGGTCAGCCATTGATTCCAAAGCGGTCGCTTGATAGGTCGCGTAGACACGAAGATCAGGTGCTGCTGCGATCACGGATTGGTAATGGTCGATCGCTTTCTTGAGGTTGTCTTCTGCTTGTTCAATCGAACCAACGCGTCGCTGATGTCGTGAGAGAACTTCAAGAGACCTCGCTTGAAGTGCGAGATAACGATTTTGATCGGGATGGTCTTTCAGCAATGCACTACTGAGTTCTACCGAACGTCTGGCACGACGCATCTGGTTCCAGCCGAACGCTTCGGCGCTCGAGAGTGTCATGGCAAGTTCGTAACGGATATCGTCCGATTCAGGATGGTCGCGGAGTAGTTCTTCAAAAATTTCAACGGACTCTAGAATGGCTCGCTCCGATTCAAGCCGTTTGTTCGTCCGTAAGCTGACACGTGATTTGATTCGATAGCTGCGAGCCAATTCGGCGAGGAATTTTGGCTCACCCGATTCCTCTTCAACGAGTCGTTCGAGAGTCTTAATGGCTTCGTTTGCAGCAGCGAGTTCGTCTTCTGATCGTAACCGCAACATCGCTCCCATTGGACTTGTCTTAAATCGATAGGTTGCCGAACGCGGTTGAGTGAATGACTCGTTCAATCCAACACGATGACTCATCGACGCGTAGATTCGATGCGCACGCGCGTACTGAAAGGCACCTTCGTTGGAATTTAAAACGGCTTCAGAACTCTCGAGTGTAACGACCGTTTGAGCAAAGAGTTCGATGCCGCGACCGACCTGGCCACGCAGTGTTAAGATTGCAGCGAGTTCATTCATGATCTCGGCTTGGGCCAGAATGGAAGACGGATCCTGTTGGCCATCGTCTGTCACACGTTTGTATCGCGACATTGCCTCGGTATAGGCACGATCGGCCGCGGCGAGTTGCCCTAAGCTCGCATACACGTCGCCGGTTCGCCGTGCTGCCAAAGCTGCTTCGGCGAGTAGATCTTCGGAATTGTTCGTTGCCAGTTCATCGAAAAAACCTAGCAATGATTGCAGCAGCCTCGCGTCATCTGGCGTCACATTTGGGGTTGTGCGATCAGTGATCTCGCCGAGAAAGTCTGCTTCTGCATGCACACCGCGATCCGCGATGTTTTGCATGATCTGGTCGAATGCGTTCAACGCGACATTCAGATTTCCCTGTGCGCGAATGCGCTGGGATTCTGCCAGTTCCAATGCTTCGGTTCTTTGTTGCAAAGACTGTCGAGCAGATTCACCGGCTGCATTGGCAATCGAAAGTGACTCGCGGGTTCGCCAGTATCCGAGTGCTGATACAACAGCCAAAGCGAGCAACAGAAAAAACGTTGCAAACGTCATCGCAGCGGCTGCCGGTTCCCGATTGCTCCAACGGACGAGTCTTTCAATAGGACTGATTCGTCGTGCGTTAATGGGTCGGTTAGAGAGGAACATTGAAAGGTCGTCTCGCATCGCCGCGGCCGTTTGGTAACGCAAGCTTGGCTCGTGCGCGAGTGATTTAAGGACAATCGTTTCGAGGTCGCGCGGAATCGAGGGATTGATCTTACGAGGTGACGTCGAGACGCCGGTGGTCGCGTTGCGAATCACCTCAGCCGTGGTTCGTCCTTCGATCGCTGGTTGTCCCGTCAACAACTCATACAGAGTTAGTCCTGTTCCATAAACTTCGCTACGTTCGTCGTATGTTCCAGTGAGCGACTCAGGTGCCATGTACTGCGGTGTACCCACCAAGTCGCCGGTTCGTGTAATCTCTTGGTTTTCGGATAGTTTTGCCAAACCGAAATCGGCAATCCAAATCTGATCTTTTCGGTCGATCAGCAGATTGGCGGGCTTGATATCTCGATGCAGAACGCCCTGTTGATGCGCATAGTGAAGGGCATCGCAAACTGATTCACCCTGCCGCGCGATCCAGCGATGGAATTGCGGCGAATGAATGTTGCGATTGTCACTCGTCGCCTCAATGCTCGAATCCGGACGACTCTCGTTAAGCACGAAACTACCTGCCGTTTGATCGATTCGATCGTCGATGGTTGGCGGATCTGCATCCCTTCGGTGACCGGCATGCTGGTTCTCAATCCAATCACGAAGGCTGATCCCATCGATGTAATCCATCACGTAGTAGTGGTGATTGCAGGCATGCCCGACACCGAAGACTGGGACAATGTTTGAGTGTCTCAGCCGTGCGGCAGCACGCGCTTCGCGACGGAAGCGTTGCACCTCCTTAGTCTCATCCAGCGTTCGTGTGGCGAGCACCTTGATCGCAACGCGTCTTGATAGCGGCTGATGAATCGCTTCGAACACAACACCCATGCCCCCACGACCGATCTGTCTCAGGATCTTGTATTCATCAAGCTGATCGAGTTGATCCCAACCGACCGTTGATTCACTCGTCGCTGGCGGATGCGTCGAGGATTTTAGTCCTTCGATCATCAAGATTGATTCCAGTAACGATCGCAACTCTGGAAAACGCTGGTTGTACTTCGCGACGATCGCATCGATGGAGGGTCTGTCGCCTCGACGCAACGCATCGGAGAACGATTCAGCAATGGCGTCGAGCTGTTCCTGTTGCGGGTCATCTGCGGGCATTGATTCACTGGTCCTTCCCGGTTCGATCAATGGACGTACCCGAGTTCCGAGCAATAGAGTCCATTTCGGATCGGAATCGTTTCATCAAGTCACTCAGTCGCGTCATCGCTCGGAGGTATCGCTTGCTTGCGGCCGAAGGCGCAATACCAAGCACTTTGGCCGTTTCGATGTTTGAAAGTTCTTCGAAGTGCCGCAACGCAATCACCTCGCGATCAAGGTCATCCATCTCATTCAGTGTCTTCTCCAATCGATCGATTCGTTCAGCCCGAGCGACGATTTCGGTGACGGCGGTCAGTGGTCCGGCTAGTTGTGCGGCTAACGCGAGCGACGTGTGAGGAGAAACATCCTGTTGCAACGAGATCTCTTTCCGTACATCACGCATCTCGGTCTTGAGATGCCTGCGATGGAGATCGATGAGTTGTTGGCTGACCAACAATCGCAGCCACAGGAATGGCGACATCTCCGGATGTTTTCCAAAGTGATCCAATCGATCGGCCGCCGCCAGATACGTTTCCTGCAGCACGTCCGAATCGGAAACTCGAGCGGTCAATCGGTAATCGAGCCGAAACTGAACAATTCGAGCGAGCCGCTGCCGGAAGTGTGAGAAAACATCTGCCAAGGCTTGGGGATCTCCGCCACGCATGCGTTCGACGAGATCGGCGGCGAGTTCCATATCCGACATAACAGGTCAGGGGAGAGAAGGGCGGTTCGTTCGTTTCAACGCTCAGCGTCGTTTGATGTTCCGACAATCACGGTGTTTGGGAAAAGCTGAGCGATCAGCAGGCGATTGCGGGAAAACCGGATGAAAACGGAGTTTCCCCCCGCCAGCGGCCGCTTTCTGCAGTTTCTGAGCCCGGCGATCAAAAAACAACCAAATTCATGGTCCTCGCCCGAGTCGGCAACGCGTTTAAGACTATCACGGCGGAAACTAGCCGCCAAAACCGGCACTTTGCACTGTTCTGCGTGTTGTAATCTTATTCAGACACATTCAAGCCATCGCTAGCCAGGATGAGACCTGATGACGGTAAAGATTCGACATCCTTTCCAAGCGTCTTGGATTTTCATTTGCACCATTGCGATCACCGTGATCACGGTTGGATCGGTAAGTGGGGCAGAGCCTCTGTCGGCTGAACAAGTCGCCTTCTTCGAATCGAAGATCCGACCAGTCTTGGTCAAGGAATGTTACGGTTGCCACAGCAACAAGGCGGGCAATGTTCGCGGTGGTTTGAGGCTCGATACCAAACAGTTGATGGTGCTCGGTGGAAGCTCGGGGCCCGCAGTTGTTCCCGGAAATCCTGACGACAGCTTGCTGTATACGGCAATGATGCATCTGGATTTCGAAATGCCACCGCGACGCAAGTTATCCGATGAAGTGTTGTCAGATTTTCGACAATGGATCGAAATGGGAGCGCCGGATCCGCGCGAGACCGAAGTGGCGGAGATCAAGGCAACAATCACCGAGGAAGATATTGCAGAATCCAAACGGTCCTTCTGGGCCTATCAGCATCCTGTCGACTCACCCGCTCCGGCGGTATTGGATGAGGATTGGTCAAAAACAAAGATCGACCGATTTGTATTGGCGAAGTTGGAATCAGAGGGCATACGCCCCGCGGATGATGCGGAACCGCATCGAATCCTCCGTCGGCTTTGTTTTGATCTGACCGGCCTCCCACCGACGCCGGCACAGATCGATTACTTCGCAAGCCACTACCGTGAAGATGCGGATCGGGCCATCGCAATGGTCGTGGATCGATTGCTCGAGAGCGAGCAATTCGGTGAGCGTTGGGGGCGGCATTGGTTGGATGTTGTTCGATATGCGGAGTCGACTGGCCGCGAAGTCAACATGACGTTTCCACATGCGTGGCGTTTCCGTGACTATGTGATCGATTCATTTAACGCTGACAAGCCGTTCGATCAATTCATTCAGGAACAGATCGCAGGCGACCTAATGCCCGCTCCGAATGATGAAGTGTGGGCTGAGAACTTGGTTGCGACGACGTTTTTGGCGATGGGTCCCAAGAACGTTAACGAACAGAACCGTGTTCAGTTCGCTGCCGATCTCGTGGACGAGCAAATCGATGCAACGACGCGTGTCTTTTTGGGCATGTCTGTCGCATGTGCGCGGTGCCATGATCACAAGTTTGATGCGATTCCGCAGACGGACTACTACGCGATGGCCGGTATCTTCGGCAGCATGACGACCTACTTCGGAAATCCACCGTCTGAATACGGGACTTTTTCGACCGCACAGAACCGTCGCTCAAGCAGCCTGCTGGTGCTGCCAGTCGACGATCCGAACCCGTACGACAAGTCTTACACAGCGACTGAATTGGAGCAGGTGAAGTCACAGATCAGTGACTTAGTCGGCCAGCTCAGTAATCTTCGCAGGGGATCACAACAGTCAGGCGGTCAGAATGCGATTCGAGATCGTTTGCGGATCACCAATCAACTATCTCAGGCATCAGCAAAGCTTGCGGTGGTGGACGCATCAGGCAATCCGCGATCGTACTGTATGGGAGTGCAGGAATCTGCATCACCTCGAGATGCTCGGCTTCTCGTGCGAGGCGAGATCGATCAACCAGCTCAAACGGTTAGACGTGATTTCCCAACTGTGTTGCGAGAGCATTCCGCGACCATTCCTTCCGGCAGCAGCGGTCGCTTGGAACTGGCCCGCTGGATTGGAAGTGATGAAAATACGCTGTCTGCCCGCGTGATGGTGAACCGTATTTGGCAACACTTGATTGGCCAAGGACTCGTACGATCGACAGAAAACTTTGGCGTTACCGGACAATCACCGAGCCATCCCGAGTTGCTTGACCATTTGGCCGTACGTTTTGTTGATTCTGGTTGGTCGGTCAAAACACTTGTTAAAGAGATCGCCACCAGTCGAACGTATCGCGTTTCATCCGACTACGACGAAACGAGTCACCATCAGGATCCTGACAACGCACTGCTATGGCGAGCGAATCCGCGTCGATTGGACGCGGAAGCAATTCGTGACGCGATGCTGAGTGTTGCAGGAAAGATTGACTTGGATCGCCCTCGCGGTTCTGAAGTTGCGAAGGCAGGTTACACGCGGGTCCGTGACGGCGTTTTAGGCGATCCTCGTGAAGCGGCACGAAAAGCTGCAGAGCAGGCTCGGGCAGAAGTTCAAGCTTCCATGCGACAAAGTATGGCCGGCTCCCGTAATGGCCAAAGTCGCGATGGTAATCGTGGCCGATATAGCCAGGGGCGCGCCGGAGCGGGACAGCGCGGTCGATTTGGCCAAAGGGGTCAAGGGACATTTCGCGCGGGCAATGGCGGCTTTGATCGAGAGTCAGCGGAGGCCACCGCTCGGGAAGCGATCAGGAGATTCACCAATCGGTATACCAATCAACTGAACATGGAAGATGCCGAGTTCCGAAGTGTTTACTTGCCGATCGTTCGCGACCAAGAGCCACGTTCCATGGTGGTCTTTGATTTTGCCGACTCCAGCTCGGTGATCGGTTCTCGTGAATCTTCTAATACCGCGAATCAAGCTCTCTACATGATGAACAATCAGTTTGTCATTAACACGAGTGACGCTTTCGCCCGCCGTCTGATCAGTGATTATTCGTCGACGGCAGATCGAATAGATGCTGCGTTTGGATTGACGTACGGTCGTAAGCCGACACAAGGCGAACGATCCGCGACCGCTGAGTTCATTCGACAGTTTCAATCTGACGGGGCGACGGGTTTGCAGACTCTGTCCGCATTGTGCCAGAGTCTTTTTGCTTCGGCTGAGTTTCGATACATCGACTAGTTTTGTTCCTGGGGAAATTGCTGATGTATTCTCGACGTTATCTACTTCAATCGCTTTCCGCCGGTTTTGGTTACCTGGCCTTCGCTGGACTCAGCAGTACAGCGAGTCGATCGGCGTATGGAAATGGACAGGCTGATTCACAGAATCCTTTGGCCCCACGGCAGCCACATTTTCCGGCGAGTGCGAAGCGTGTGATCTTCCTGTGCATGCAGGGTGGTCCATCGCATGTTGATACGTTTGACTACAAACCTCAGCTCGCCATCGATCATGGAAAACGAGGCAAGTACGGTGGGTCACTCTTGCGTTCTCCCTGGGAATTCAAGCAACGTGGTGACAGTGGTTTGTGGATTTCGGATCTCTTTCCAAATGTTGCCAAGCACGCGGACGATATGTGCTTGATTCGATCGATGCAGTGTGATCAGCCGGTTCATCCAGGTGCAATGACACAGATGCACACGGGTACGGCCCAGTTCATTCGACCGTCCTTGGGAGCGTGGACTCTTTATGGATTGGGAACCGAGAATGATAGTCTTCCGGGATTTGTCTCTTTGAGCCCGCCAGCTGGAAGCTCCCGCAACTATGGCAGTTCATTTCTGCCTGCGATTTACGGTGGTACAAAAGTTGGCCGTTCGGGATTCGGGCAACGTGCGCAAAATGTGGCTAATGGCGAATCGGTGCCCGACATTTCCAACCCAAAACTCTCCGAACGCAAACAGCGTTATCAACTGAATCTGATCCAGTCGCTTAATCGTGAGAAGCTTCGTCGCGACGAGTATCAGCCGGGTGTTGAAGGTGTGATCGAGTCGTATGAGCTCGCGTTTCGAATGCAAGACGCGATGCCGGAACTCATGGATATTAGTGGCGAAAGCGATTCAACTTTGGCAATGTACGGCGCGGACGCGGGACCGACGCAAGGATTTGGACGGCAATGTCTGTTGGCACGACGATTCGTCGAAGCAGGTGTGCGATTTGTTGAAGTGACTCACGGAAACTGGGATCAGCACGCCAATCTTTCTGCCGATCACCAAGCACGTGCGGAAGCGTGTGATCAACCCATCGCAGCGTTGCTGCAAGACCTCAAGCAGCGGGACTTACTGAAAGATACGCTTGTCATTTGGGGAGGCGAGTTTGGACGCACTCCTGCAGCACAGAACGGTGACGGCCGAAATCATAACAACCGTGGTTACACAACCTGGATGGCTGGAGGTGGAGTCAAAGGTGGTTTCTGCTACGGAGCCACCGATGAGCACGGTTACGAAGCGGTCGAAAACAAATGTCATATCCATGACTGGCACGCAACGATTCTGCATTTGCTCGGTCTTGATCACGAGCAATTGACCTATCGTTACGCCGGTCGTGATTTCCGACTAACCGACGTTCATGGAAACGTTGCCACGGACATCTTGGCGTAGTGGATCATGCGTCGAGTGACTCGAGCCACTGCACATTATCGATCACTTGACTGATAAACATTTGCTGGGCAACAAGGATCGAGTTTTGCAGGTCTTCGGCGGTCGCCTTTCCAGCTTCGTTTTCAACCGTCAACGTGCCCGTTGCATCTTTCAAGAATTCCACTTGATAGCCACGGTGAAAAGCTTGCCTTGCCGTTGTATCGCAGCACATATGCGTCATGTAACCGGCGATGGAAACGGTATCAGCTTCGACTCCCTTTAGCCATTGATCGAGTTCGGTTTCCGTGAATGAACCAGGCAGTTGTTTATCGATCAATACATCGCGTGGCCGCTGCTCGACTTCTTTATGCAGTTGCCACATGTCTGAATTGAGACGAAAGATAGGTGATTCTGGATCGGCTTGGTGATGCCGAACGACTGCCGTCGGTATCGATGCTTTCGTTGCGGCATCCATGACGGAGAGAATGTTTTCGAGGTGTCCCGCAGGATGCGAAATCGGAAGGGCGCCATCGAAATATTCACGTTGGACGTCGATGACAAGTAACGCGCGTTTCATAACGATCAAATTCCTCAAAGAGCACGATTAATCGGACCAACTGAAGTAGGGCCACGGTCCTTCTCCAGTTTGATCGGGAGGCAACTCTACAAATCCGTCACTACGACCCAGGGCGACCAAATCACCCGAACCCTGGCTGGAAACCACCTCGGCAATCCCGGGCTCTGTCAAACGAACAAGCTTCATCCAATGCAGCGGGATGGTCTTGTCACTCGGATTCGATAGGCGGACGACAGATCGCGGTCGATTCCAAACCTGCTGTCCACTGATCTTGGCGAGGAGCGGAAGCGCCATACGGCGACATCCGACGGTCGCGCTGACGGGATTTCCAGGCAGCCCCAAAATGAGCTTTCCATCTGCGGTTGCCGCACCGAGGATTGGCTTGCCCGGTCGAATCGGAAGGCCATGAAACAGAATCTCACCGCCGACTTCGCGAATGACCTCTGGAACGTAATCGTAATCACCCATCGACACACCGCCCGTTAGCAGAAGGGCGTCCGAACTGGTGAGGCATTGTTGGATTTCGTTTTTCAAAATTTCGCGTTGATCGACAGCATGGCTCACCTTGCACACACGAATCCACGGAAACGTATTTAGCAGAGCAGCGATTGAGGCTCGATTGCTGTTTCGAAGTTGCCAAGGTTGGGGAGATTCTCCTTCGGGAATTCCTACTTCATCACCCGTTGTCAGCACGGCCACGCGGACTCGATGATAGACGTCCGCTGCGGAACAGCCAAAGTTCGCAAGCGTTGCTTGATGCGCGGCGTTCAACAATGTTCCGGCTTCAACGACATCGCTTCCCGCAAGCGCGTTTTCACCCGCTCTTCGTATGTGTTGACCCAACTGATTCTTCAATGCGGCATCAAGGAACTGAATCTCAGATCCCGATTCAATGGTGTCTTCACGTTTGATGACAGCTTCCGCGCCAAACGGAACGATTGCACCCGTAAAAATGCGGACGGCTTTACCAGGTTGAAACGTTGGTGGGGGCGCACCTGGCGAGCTTTCACCCTCGATGGAAACGGGTTGATCGGTTTGCAATTCGGACATGCGAATTGCATAACCATCCATTGCTGAGACATCGGCAGCCGGGCTGTCGCGGTCGGCAGTCACGGGCGATGCAAGGACGCGACCGGTGGACTCGGACGTCCGTTCCTTCTGGACGACGGGTGCTAACTTCTCTACCAGTGATTCCAGGGCATGTTCTGGATGTTGAAAGCGGAATTTAGCGGCCACGTTTCACGAGATCCTCAGGTGTATTGACGTTGTGGCATGACTGCTGCGAAAGCGGAACGGCGACATGGCTGTTTGCAGCAATCCATCGATTCAAACTTCGATCATCTCCCTGAGCAAACGTTGTGATACTCAAGGACAAACGTATCGGATAGATCGCAACGAGTGGTTGAAGTCGTTCGTCTGTGTCGGACTGAGCGACAACAAATTGGTGATGATCACGTTGCCATTCGTTTTGCAACACTTGCAGATCATCGGTCGTTAGTGATGGCATGTCCACGGGGGTGACGAGCACGGCATCAAACTCGTTGACGCAAGCGAATTGCAATGCAGCGGCAACACCTGCGGCCGGTCCCGCACTGGCGATCGCGTCAGGGATGGTAACAAGACTCGAGTGTGCAGCGTTTTGTCCGGACAGGCAGACTTGTTCACAAAGCGGTTCCAATCGATGAACGGCATGCGTGAGATATGTTCCTCCAGCTGGATGCTGTAAGGAAGCTTTATCACAACCCATTCGTTTGGACCGCCCGCCACAAAGAACGATTCCCAGCAATCGCATCGGTAGGGGCTGATTCACTGGGAATCTCGGTCAATGATGTCTTCGACCCATGATTTCGCCCGCATCATGGTTGGGAAACCGATCGTTGGTGCCGAAACGAGCGCGACATGTCGAAGATCCTCAGCACTGCATCCAGACTCGAGTGCTTTGCGACAATGCGAATGAGCAGCACCTTCCAATCCAGCACCAATCGAAATCGCCAGCTTGACCAGAGAGACTTCTCGGTCGGAAAGCGGGCCAGCCTCTCGAGCTGCTTGGCCAAACGACTCGTAGGCCTGCATAAACGTTGGGTCGGTTTCATGCATGCGTCGGTAAGATCCGGGAATCATTTCATCGCCTCCTGAATGGACTGGATCATCGCTTCAATCGTGTATGGATTGGCTTCTGCAGTCACTTCGAATCCAAGGTCTCGAACTTGTTCAGACGTAACGGGACTCAAGGTGGCGATTTTCATTTTCCTCATCGCATCCCCGAAAAGTTTTGCTGCGTTTTCTGCGCTTGCACTGCTCGTCAACGTGATCCATTCGATCTGCCCATTTGTGACGGCCTGCATTACGTTTGGATCGACGTTCTCGACATCACGGTGTTCGTACGTGACTAGCTGTTGGACTCTTGCACCGTTCGCTTCTAATGCATCAGCAAGGACATCACGACCTCGGCTAGCACGAATGATGAGAACGTTCCGGTCACGTACTCCGTCACCCATGGAATGGGCTAGCGATTCAGCGCGAAAATCGTCCGGAATCCGATCTGCGATAAGCGAAAACTCGCGAAGGGTTTGCGCTGTTTTTTCCCCAACGACGGAAATTTCGATTCCGGCGAGGGACCTGACGTCGCGTCCCAGAGCAAACAACCGATTCATGAAATAACGAACGCCGTTGTGACTGCAAAAAACGATGTGTTGGAAGTCACCGAGAGTGCAGAGGGTCTGATCGACTTTGTTCCAATCCGACACGGGGCCAATCTCAATGACTGGCTGCTGCACGACCTGAGCGCCTAATTGTGAAAGCGAATCCGCTAAGGCTGTCGCCTGTTCTGTAGGTCGGGTGACCAAGATGTTCTGGCCAAGAAGCGGTTGAGACTGGACCCAGTTAATCGTGTCGGCAAGCTCCGCAACGGCTCCAAGAATCACAATGACCGGAGGACGGAATTTGCTCGCCGGCGTCAGGTGGTCGGCGACCTCATTCAATTCACAACGAATCACCTGTTGGTCGGGCAGGCTACACCGTCGAATGATCGCCGCCGGCGTCTCGGGTGGTTTCCCGGCAGAGAGAAGGGCGTCGGTCCAAGCCCGAGCCGTGGTCACCCCCATGTACACAACAACCGTGCCTGGGAAACGGGCGATCGCCCCCCAATCGAGAGCAGATTCGGCTTTGCTGGGCTCCTCGTGTCCGGTCACCAACGCGACCGCGGAGGCGAGGCCTCGGTGGGTTATCGGGATGCCAGCAAATGAGCCTGCCGCGAGGGCGGCGGTGATCCCTGGCACAACTTCTAGGGGGATCCCGGCTTCGCGAACAGCTGCCACCTCTTCGGCCGTTCGAGCAAAGACCGCGGGATCGCCGCCTTTTAGCCGCGCCACTCGGCGGCCAGCTCGAGCGTGACGCAAGATTTCGTCGATGATCTCATGTTGTTTCCAGATCCGCGTGCGGCCATGTTTCCCCACACAGACATGCTCGGCGGAGGCGGCGTGCCGCAGCATTTCGGGGTTTGACAAACCGTCGTAGAGCACGACGTCCGATTGGCCCAACAATTCGGCTCCGCGTAGCGTGAGAAGGCCCGGATTCCCGGGGCCGGCACCAATCAGAAAGACTCGACCACTCATGCCGATATTGTGACGCGTGACCGGGATGGCGGACACTCCTGGCCTGAAACGACGCTTCGGGTTGCAGAAATGTACATTGGCAAGCTGGATGGTATTCTCACCCCGATCGACTCTGGACAGTTCGGCAATGGATCGCCATACTACGCGACTCGGAAAATCTCTACGAAATAGTTCTTTCGTCAACAAATCACGACCTTTCTCGCCCCTCCCATGCCAAATACCGCCAGCGCCAAGAAGCGACTTCGCCAAAACGACAAACGACGCCAGCACAATCGAGCCGCCAAAAGCACGATGCGAACTCAGCTCCGAAAGGTGAGAGATGCCGTGAAAGAGGGTGATGCGGAGAAAGCGAAGGCCGAGTTCTTGATCGCTCAGAAAAGCATCGATCAAGCCGCCAGCAAGAATCTGATTCACCAGAATGCGGCTTCGCGAACGAAGAGTCGCTTGAACAAATTGGTAAAAACGCTCGCATAAGCGTTTCTACCGTAAGCAAGACATGACACACAAAAGGCACCCATGCGGGTGCCGTTTGTTTTTGGCAACAGTGGATTGTTAGCCTGTTAGGACCACGTCAGTCCAGCGTCCCCGAGCCGCTTTTTCGTTTCGTCCATCAGCGCGTCTTCGTCGGCGGGAGTTTCGGCGACATAGGTCACGCTGAACCGTAGATAAGAACCGGCGTCGTCCCAAGGAACGGTCACGATTCCGAATTGCTCGATGAGGTAACGCGTTGCGTCCTCTGCTTTGGCAAAAGTTTCGCCAGAGGTTGTTCCCAATGGAGCTTTTGCATAGAGGAAATAAGTTCCGCCTGGCATCTCGCATTCGAATCCACAATCACGAAGCGTTGCAACGAGTTTCTCGAGACGCCTGCGATACTTTTCGTTCACGGCTTTTGGAATCGATTCGTCATCTAGTGCGGCCGCAGCCGCCTTTTGAGTGGCGATGAACTGACCACTATCGCTGTTGTCTTTCACGTCCGCAAATGCGGACACGATTCGCTCATGGCCGCATACAAATCCCATCCGCCAGCCGATCATGTCATAGCCTTTGCTCATTGAATGAACTTCGACTCCGACGTCTTTGGCACCCGGCGTTTCCAAAAAGCTGGTCGGTTTTCCATCGAACGTCAGCATGATATGTGCCGCGTCTTGAACGACGATGAATTGCTTTTCCTTGGCGAGGGCAACGACTTTCTCGAAGAATTCTTGGGTCGCCGTTCGTCCCGTCGGTGAGTTCGGATAATTGATCACGAGCATCTTTGTCCGACGATAAATATCATCAGGAACGGCATCGAGATCTGGTAAGAAGTTGTTTTCTTCTGTGAGCGGAAGCTTAAAAACTTCACCGCCGTAGTAACGCGTATGCGTTCCAGCGACCGGATAACCGGGAACGGTCATCAAGGTGACGTCACCGGGATTGATAAAGCAGGCGGGCAGCATGGCGTAAGCCGGTTTACTGCCAATGCAGTGGTTGATCTCCGTGTTCGGGTCCAAAGTGACGCCGAATTGTCGTTGCATAAACCTCGCGGCAGCCTGTTTAAATTCTGCGACGCCGTTGTCAGCATAACCGCGGTTTTCTGGTTGATTGATTTCGGACTCCATGACCTTGCGAACGGAAGAGTCCGCCATCGAGTCATTTTCGCCGATGCCAAAATCGAGCAGAGCGCGATCGGGATGCTCGCTCAATGCTTTTCGCTTGGCTCGTTTGATTTTCTCGAACTTGTAAATTTCCGTGTCTTTACCGTAGCTCGCACCTCCGATGCGCTCGGCGAACAACGATTGGAAATACGGGTCAGCAGCGGCTGACGGGTCTTTGGTCGCAGTGGACATGGCAGATCATTCAAACGGACATGAGCGGTTTTTCGATCTTCCTAGGGTACGCCGTTACGCGATCATTCGACAAGGGTGTGGCAACATTGGTCGCACTCAGAATACGAGCCTCGATTGCCGTTTTCGTTCGAGTTTTGAGATTCGGGGGAGGTCCGCGATCAACCGCTCGGACGGTACAATTCGCGGCTATGAGCGATTCAAGTGAAGAAGCCGAAAAGGATCCGATGCGTGTGCGGTATGAGGAACTGGCCGAATTGGCGGGTTCACTGGCACATGAGATCAAGAATCCGCTTTCGGTGATTCACATGAATATCGACTTGTTAAGCGAAGACTTGCAGGAAATCGACTCGCCCATCAGTCGTCGATCACTCGAGCGGGTCGATATTGTTCGCGGACAGTGTGAACGCATGGAAGCGTTACTTCGGGATTTCCTGCGATACACGCGTCTGAGAGACATCGACCTTTTACCAGGCAGTCTGAACGATCAAGTGCAGACGGTCCTGAGAGCTTATCAAGCGCAGGCGGATGCTGACGGGATCGACATCGAGCAGTATTTGGATCCTGACCTACCAGCGATTTCCTTGCACAGTGATTCGTTGCAAGCGGCGCTAATGAACCTAGTCAAGAACGCGCTCGAGGCGATGGATCGTGGCGGACAACTGATGGTGCGCACCTATTCGACGCGCGAGTCGGTCGCCCTTGACCTGATCGATACCGGTCGTGGTGTTGATGACAACACGGTGCTGCACATGTTTGAACCGTTCTACAGCACCAAAGACGGCGGCTCAGGATTGGGTCTGCCCACCGCACGTCGAATCATCGAGGCCCATGGTGGCCGCATCAGCGTGCAGAGTGAAGTCGGTCGGGGGACGAAATTCGTCTTAGAGTTTCCACTGCCTAAACGATTGGTCTCGTAGGATTTCTCCCGTCGAAAGCTTAGAGCTGGATCGTTTCCTGTTGTCCGATCGTTTCAGCTTTCTCTTCGCATTTGGTAGTGAGGTCTATCTGAACAGCCCAACGTCCTTCTGCATCTCCCGTCACGATCCAATGAGGCTGCACGCACACACTCTGGTGAACGAGTTCGAATCCCGCTTCGCTTTGACTGACCGTTTCGATGGGGAACGTCCAAATTCCGCTCGGACGATCAAACTGAAGTGAGACGTCGATTCCAAGCCAGCGATCGGATAACCCGAGTTGCTGCGCTCCATCCAGATCCAACTGGGTTCCAAGTTGACCGAGCCTATTGCCGTCGGCATCACTGAAGTATCGGTCGTCCGCACCCGCTGGCAGACCTGCGAAGTTCCATTCGATGGCGAAGTGGAGTGGCTTACCCGGTGGGAGATTCTCCAGAAGATAGGCAACCGATAGTCGATCGCTACCCGCGATGACCGTCACTGCTTTGGTGATCGTGATCGGGATACCCCACGCATTACCGTCACGACGCATTTGAACTTGAACTCGATCCGAACCGCGTCGCAGCTTGGCTTCGAAGGGTAGTTCGACAAAGTCGCCACGCTCCAGAGCTTCTGATTTCGCAACCGCATCTAGGCTTGCATCATTGTCATAAAAATGATCCATCAAGCTCTTGCGTGCAAAATGATCGTAGTGCAAACGTTTGTCTAGATCCGCTTGCTTGAACACCACTCGGTCATGAATGCTGGAGACATCGTCACCTCCTTGATTCGGTCCAGCTAACACCTTGCGATGATAACTCTCCGGACGCCGTGTCAGCGTTGCAAGTAAGTTGTGGCTGATGCCGCGGACATCAAGTTCGTACATTCGTCCGCCTAAGCCTGGTGCGAACCAAGCGCACAGTTGGTCATTGCTTAGTTTGACTTCCTGCAAACCGTCAAAATTGTAATCGTCCGCCGTTGCTTGTACGGTTTGGCTGGGATCATCTCCACCGGAGTTTGTCGCTTGATCCAGACGCGTGTCCGCTTCAATCAGGTGCGTGTAAATCGCGTTTCGCAGATGTGGAAGATAGATACCGCCAAATGCACCGTGCCAATATGGGCAGTTGCACTGTCCGCGGTAGAGATGATCTCGGATCTCTTTTAGCTGGTTGACATCGACACCTGCTGCTTCAGCTTCTTGAAGCCGACGACTAACGTGCATCATACGAGCATACATTTCGTTCGTTTCTTCATACTTCGACTTGAAGTTCCGCCAGTAACCACCACGGACAAACGAACGCAAGTCTCTCCAACGAGCATGTCCTTCCATATCATGGACGACGTCATCAAACAGCTCTTGAGCTTCGACAGGCAAAGCCCACTCCGTCATTTCGCGATAGCTGCAATCGGGCAGATAGATTTTGCCCGCGGGTGGTGCCTGCTCTGTTGCTTCTGCAAGCGTCGCAGTTTTCAACCAGTCTTGGTTGTCACAAAGTGCATCAAAGAATGAACGAAGCCATCCTTGTTCGTAGACATGAGACTTGGTGTCCGGCCACGTTCCGAACTTCTCACCGTCATCACCAAACGTTAGGACAGCGCCAGGGCTCCGATCAGCCACTTCTCGACAGTATTGAATGGTCTCTTCCGCGGGACGGAAGGGAATCGTGTAACGCAGGTGCTCCGAACCGGGGAAGATCTTAAGGATCCGGCCTTCATCTTCGGTGATGAAGTAGCTGGACAGCTGTTCGTCTCGCAGACCGGCAGCACGAAAATGAAAGTCATCTAAAACGGTGTATTGAATTCCTGCATCAACGACGTCGCTGGTTAAAGACGATTCCCAAACTCGTTCCGGCGTCCACATGCCAGCGGGGGTAACGCCGAGTCTCTGTTCCAACCATTCGGCATAGGACTGAATCTGACCGATTCGGTCGACGCTGGGCAGCATGGTCATGATCGGTTCGTATTGCGGACCACCAATGATCTCGATGCGACCGAGATCGACGAGCATCCGCACGCGATCTAAGTAATCGGGATGCCGATCCGCCAGCCAGAGCATTAGTGGACCGGAAGTGTGCAGCGAGATCTTGAGCGGTTCGTACTTCTCGAAGACATCCAGAAACGGCAAATAACTGTCCTGGTAGGCCTGCTCAAACACGCCATCAAAATTGCCAATCGGTTGGTGATTGTGAAGAACTAAGCAGAGGTAAGCTTGCGACGTCATGGCGTTTATTCGGAAAAACTTGAATCGAGTCGGGCAGTCTGGGCGTAACGATTGTAGGCGTGCGGGACCATGATCCGAATGGTCCCGATAAAAGAATTGGGAGGTTCGTCCGAGAAACTGGCGTACCGCTCGCGACGTATCCGTCATCCCCGCCGAGGTCGACCCAATTGATAAGGGCGACGCAACTTTCTTTATCGGCGGACCTAAACGTCAAAGTCAACCGAAAGTAAAAACCTGACCGGGTCAAGATCCGAGTGCTGAGCATTGGCGGACGGCAGCACTAGCGTCCATGAGAAAGAAACTGAGGCCCATGAGAGAGAAACTGGGGGTCATGAGAAAGAAGATTTAGAGACCGCAGAAGTGGTCTCAACTTGCACGGATGCTCGTAAGGCTTACAAGCGGCGTGGATCTTCCGCTTGGGCGACAGCTCGGAGCCGAGCGGCGGCGTCTTCGGGCAAGATTGGATTGATCATGCATTGGCTGCTCCATTCGAAGCCCGCCATCTGAGTCATCCTGGGAAAAATGTCGATCCACCAGTGGAACGAATCGTGAGGATCGTCCATTGCAGGTGGCCGAGTATGCAGGCAGAAATTGTAAGACGTGCCAGGACGGAGACGTTCTAGCCAAGAAATCACCCGGCCGACGATCCGTGAAACTGACTGCAGTCGTTTATCACTGAGGTCCTCCAAGCACCCGACCTGCTCGAGCGTCGTGACGCGGACGAGCATCGGAAGATGACTTGCGAACGGGCAATACGCGATCAGCTTTTTTCCGCACCAAATGACGCGCTCTTGTTGCTTCAATTCACCTCGAATCAGATCGGTCAGCAAGCAGCATCCGGTCGTGGCTCGATGCCTTGTCATTAAATCGAGTGAATGGCTGATGTGACTTGGCAGCCGATCGGTCGCAATTAACTGGCTATGTGAATGACTCAGAGAAGCCCCGGCTTTTACTCCGACATTCTTGAAGACGCTCAAATAGCGAATGCCGGGAACCTTGCGCCAGTATCGCAGACGATCACGATATGCTCGAAACACGAGTCGCAGTTCAGCCAAATCCAGATCGGAAAGTGAGTGAACATGATGACGAGACTCAATGATGACCTCGTGCCCACCCTTGATTGCCTTGCGTTGAAACAATCCAGAACTGCCACGATTCTCCGTGTCAGAATCCATCGGATCGACGGCGGGGAATTTGTTCGGTACGACTCGAACCGACCAATCTCGTTCGTCGACAGAAGTTTTTTGAGGCTTCAGTATGTTGATACTGGAGTCATCGGCGGATATCGAGCCAACCCAAACGGGCTCAGGCGTTGCCTGTTCGTTGCCGAGGCAAAATGGGCAATTCAGGTTAGGGTCAATGCGAGCTGCAGCTTCGACAAACTCTTCCGGACGCCCGATACGCTGAGGGGAATAGATCGTCCATTGACCCGTCATTGGGTCTAAACGTGACTCAGCAGCAGAAGAACCGTGACGATCAAGAAGTTCACGGGCGGGTGCAACAAGCGGCGTCTGCTTGGCTGTATCGATCATCGATTCGAGAACCCCAACAAAACGCACCCACCTCCTTGCAGCTAGTTGTGCCGCCATTTGCAGGGCTAATGTTACAGCAAGATCGACGTTTTTCGCCGCGGAAATCGCGGGAAATCGTGTTTTCCCGCGTATCGCAATTCCTTCTACTTTGACGCCAATTTAAGGGCCAGCGTTTCCGCATAAAGTGAAGTGTACTGAGCAGCGCTATTCTTCCAGGACCAATCCTGCGACATACCGGTGGTGACAATTTGGTCCCAAACGATCGGATGGTGATAGCGAATTCTCAATGCTCGCCCGATTGCATCATCGAGTGATTCAGGATCAAGCGAGCGTACATAGAATCCCGTCGCCGTTTCATCCGCGATTGATTGATCCGTGCAGTCCACGACCGTGTCGGCTAAGCCACCAGTCGGTGTAACAACAGGTACCGCGCCATAGCGAAGGCTGTACAACTGGTTTAATCCGCAAGGTTCATAGTGACTGGGCATCACGAAAATATCCGAACCCGCTTCGATCTGATGCGCGAGCTCATCACTGAACCCAACATGAAGCGCGAACCGACCTGGGAACTGCTCCCTCAGTGCGTGTAACTCGTGTTCGTAACGAGCGTCGCCACTTCCCAAGACGATCCATTGCGTTGGGCGATTCTCACTAAGGTGCCATCGCAGAACCGGGAGGATAACGTCCCATCCCTTTTGGTCTGCCAGCCGTCCAACAAGTCCAATCAACGGAACTTCATCACTGACTTCTAAGTTAAATTGCTGTTGAAGCGACCGCTTGTTGAGTTGCTTTCCTTCCCGCCAATTTTGGATGTCGTACTTTGCCGGTAGTTTGGTGTCGGTCGATGGATCCCAAACATTTCGATCGATGCCATTCGTGATTCCAGCCAAGCGGTCCGAAACGCTTTCCAAGACTCCGTCGAGTCCGCAGCCATGTTTCGGTGTTCGTATTTCTTGCGAATATCGCGGGCTGACCGTTGTCACCGCGTCGGCCGTAACGATTCCCGTTTTCAAATAATTCAGTTGGTCGTAGTACTCAAACTCATTCGGATTGAAGTGCTTCCAATCGAGTCCGGTGTACTGAAAGGAATCCTTGGGAAACTGACCTTGGTAAGCCAAGTTGTGGATCGTGAAAACGCTCGCGGATCGTTTCATCCATCTTCTTGGTTGAGCAGTCATCAATGCTGGAATGAGCCCGGTTTGCCAATCGTTGCAGTGGACAATATCGATTGACCACCCGATTCGCTCGATCGCTTGCAACGCGGCTCGGCAGAAGAACGCGAATCTTTCCGCATTGTCGGGATAGTCACCAGAAGATGTGCCGTATAACGACTCGCGGTCAAAATACTGCGGTTGGTCGATGAACCAGACGGGGACGTCACCTTCCGGTAAGCGGCTGGTCAACAACCGGCAGCCGACCAACTTTCGGGGGCTCATCGAAACGGCGAAGCTATCGTCCGTCGTGGCCACATCAACTTCGGCGTGGCGGACGCTGCGAAACGCAGGCATGATGACGGCCGTCTGATGGCCCATTGCCGCGACCCTTGACGGCAAGGTGCCACACACGTCGGCCAAGCCACCGGTCTTTGCGAACGGGACCGCTTCGGAACTGAGATAAACGATATTCAACGGTGGGCCATTACTCGTCACGCGTGGTTCGCCCGAACAGAGCGAAAGTTTAGTCGTGGCCGCCGTAATTCACCACAGCTGCACGCATCAAACCCACCCTCGTCCCGCAACAAACGGACGGACGTCCCGTATCAAACGGACTGGCGTCCCGTGACAAACTGACTGGTGTCCCGTGACAAACCCACCACCGCGTGACAACAAACAGATTGCAATGCTTCGGATGCTGTCGGCTTTGCCGCATGGATGAAGTAAAATTGGAACGTTAGGAGAACCCCACGCCCCCTCTTTTCGCTAATAGGCCCATGTCAATCGCATTGAGCGAGTTTTGGACGAGATTGGTTCGTGTCGGAATCACCGATTCCGATAGGTGCCGAGAGCTGGCCGCTGCTTACCAACGAGCGCATGGGGGTACGCCGCCAAGCAGCGCGAAGAGTTTGGCGAAGTTCCTTGTTCAGGATTCCCAGCTGAGTAAGTTTCAGGCGAGATCACTTCTCTCTGACAATCCAGACAGGCTTCGTTTGGGTGATTGGCTGTTGATCAATGAGCAGGGTTCGGTCCCGTTCTCAAATTGGCTGAACGTTCGGAACTTGGTTGACGGGCGCGAGGGTATGCTTCTGCAGGCGACTCCAGAAGCTTTGACCGGTGGGCGTGATCTTTGGCTGGATGCTCACCAGGGAATCTCCGGATCACACTTGCAAGAATTTCAGTGCGATGCCGAGCCCACGTTGACACTCGTCTTTAGTCCGCTGCCCAACGGCCGCTCGCTGCAAGATTGGGTCGATCGTAAGGGACTCATCTCGAAAGAAAACGCGATCGAAATAGGGGTTGCGCTTGCCGAGGCCTTGCAGGTGATGCACGCGCGCCCCTTGGTCCACGGCGGTCCACGGCTCGATCGCGTTTGGATGGGGAAGGATGGCTCGGTCACCTTACTTCGCGATCCCTCAGGGCCTCCTTTGAGTCCATGGGAAAGTGAGCCCGCCGCCTGGCTGGAAACGACTGACGCGCCCGCTTGCTACTCAGCACCTGAGTTCGTCGATCAAGCCCGTCCCTGCGATGTAGCTACGGACATCTATAGCCTCGGATGTTTGTTGTTTCGGATCACGACGGGACGACCCGCCGTTGAGTCAACATCGATACCAGAGGCAATCACCCAACATGCTTCTGAAATACCAGCCGAGTTGAATGACGCAATACAGCAACGTGAAGCAGGCGATCCGTTTTTCCGTGTGATCGCTTATGCGATGTCCAAGAATCCTGAAGCACGATTTGCTTCGGCCGATCAGTTGGCATCTGCACTGAACGCAATTCGATCGCTGGTGACGTCGGAAACGGTTAGTGAGCAAGCTGGGGAAACAGAATTACCGCCAAGTGAGACAGCGGTGCCGCCTAAGGAAGCACCAAGGCCGACCAGCGAACCGGAGGCTCCACCGAGAGTCGTTACAACGAGAGAAGACTCGTCAACGAAATCGGTCGCCGCGAAGCGTTCGGATAGATCCCAATCGGAAACGTATCGACCTGCGGAGAAACCTTCGCGATCGAGCAAGTCATCTGCGCCGAGCGAGATCAAAAAGCAAAAGGAATCTTCAGATAAACAAAGGACTCCTCAGTCGCACTCGCCAAAGCAACGAGAGTCAAACACATACACCTCCGATGCAGTTGATCGAAAGTCATCCTCTAAAGCGAAAGCAGTTGAGAAATCAAAAGGAAAGAAGGAGAAGAAACCAAACGGTGAGCGAGACAAAAAGTCGTCAGCTTCAGCAAGTTCAACCACACCCGGTTCTGGCATCGCTGCAAAGACAAGCCCGCCTTCGGACTCCGATCCGAATCAAGGCAAACGATTGACTAGGGTCGTTCGTGAATCTGCGGCAACCAATCCAATCGAAGTTCCATCGGATGCGGTGCCCCCTGTCGAGGCTGAGCCTCCGAAACCACCTCAGCCACCTCTTGCACCAAACGTCGCGGTTTCTCCGCCTGCTGTAGAAACAACTGATTCGTCCGCGATGTCGTTTTCGCTCAATAGCGAGCCAGGCAACGAAGCAGCAACGACGAATCCCGAGTCTCCCAAACGCGAGGTAGCGCCGGCGAGGCGGCGACGAAAGAAGAAGGACCGAAAAGCTCCAATTGTCCTTGGCGGCTTGTGTGTTGCCGTCCTCATCTTGCTCGTCGGGCTGGTCGTTCCGAAGTCTGGCGACGAGGTTGTCGAAACACCCCGTCGTCGTCCGCCGATCCCGGCAAATATTCCTTCCGTAACGAATCAACCTTCAGAAGAGGAAACGTTACCGACGACAGAGGAAGCTGCCGAGGGATATCAGTTGGTTTCGGATCCGAGTCTGCTGTACGTTCCGCCTTTTGATGCTGACTCGGAACCGCCCTCCTTAGAATTATTGCCGCCTGGTCCTGCTGTTATCGTGAGCTGGGATGTCGATGCGATACTACGAGGCGAACATGGGCCTGATCTGGTGGAATCACTCTCGCCAGATCTGGATCGTTTGATGCAACGCGTGGCGACCATGGCCAAGATACCGTTGGATCAGATGTCACGTTGTACCGTTGCACTCCATCCGGGCTCTGCTGGTTGGCCAGAGACTTCACTAAGTGTGGAGCTACGTGAACCGCAGGATCGAAAAGAGCTGATTGATCTTTGGGAAGTAGGCGCATCACGCACGTCAACCGGCGCAACGATCTACGCGGGTGATACAGTCGAGAGTATGGCCTTCTATTTTTCCGAGTCATCCGAATCCGAGACTGTCAGTCGGTTTGCGGTTGGCACCATTAAGCGAATCAGTGAGGTGGCTGAAGCCGAGGGCGGCAGCATTCCACTGGCAAGCTCTCTTCAAAGGCTGTGGGATGGCGCGAGCGGCGAGGCCGATGTCGTCGCTCTCATCACTCCGAACTTCCTGTTCGCTGATGGTCGTGAGATGTTGCGTTCGACTCTCCCCGAGCTCATTGATCCGTTGAAATCGGTTTTGATTCCAGATGTCGCCGCCATTTTGGTGACCGCCCATACGCAATCTGATCACTACTACTTCGAAGCACGCTTGGCTCCAAGTGGCGGAACCAGTGAAGCGGCTTTGATGCGACGCTTACAGTCGACCATCGAGTCATGGCCTCAATGGGCTGAGGATTTTATTGTGACGTCCGTCCCCGATGCCTCTTGGAGACTGTTGGCCTCCAAGTTGCCAGGCATGATGGGATTTGTCTCTGATCAATTCCGATACGGCATTAGCGATAGTGTGATCATCGCGAACGCCTACCTACCGGTCGAAGCTGTTCCTCAGGTCAGTGTCGCGGTTGCATTCGCCATGAATACGACCGGACAGGCAGTATCGACGGCGACTGTCTCCGCTGAACCTCCCCTCACCGTTGAAGAGATGCTGGATCGAAAGATGGCCGTTTCCTTCGATCAGGAATCACTCGAATTCGCTCTCGACGCGATCGTACAAGCTTTCCGAGAGGACCTTCCTAAAGGTTCGACCATGCCGCCGACACGCATCATTGGGGCCGATTTGGAAGCGGGCGGGATTACGCAAAACCAGCAAGTCGTCAATTTTTCGAAGAGCGACATCCCGTTGAGGACTGTCCTCACTGACTTGGTGGTGGGTGCCAATCCGGATAAATCATCCACGGGTCCCAAAGATCCGAAGCAGGCGCTGATCTGGGTTGTAAACAAAGACTCTTCCGGCAAAACCGAGATTTTGATCACGACACGTAAGGCTGCAGACGGAAAGTACGAGCTGCCAGCGGAGTTTCAAGAGTCATAATCGTCACACGCGGGGGTCGTTGAATACCACCACGTGGGGCTATGACGGTTTCACTGCTGATGCAGCATGATCCGCTCGGCGAGTTCCAATAAATGCTGGCCTTCGTTGTTCCGCGGTGTGGGTAGCAATCTACCGTTTGGAGGACCATTCGTTATTCCAAAGCCCAATCACCATGTCGGACGTCGATTTCATCGCGATCAGCGTCGCCACACTGCTTCCAACCGAAGTCGTGGGGCTGGACCTGTTTCAAGAGGAACAAGATTCCGAACGCTTGGTTCTTTATCGCGGTGCCGAGTACCCGATTACTTTGGATGACCTGAATCGGCTGCGAGGACGAGGTGTTCATCGCCTCTACATCTCGCGAGAAGCGAGAGCCAAGTATCAGAAATATCTTCGCAAGATCGCGACGTCCAACGATCCAAAATCGATTCCGTTGTCTGCTCGCACGGGTGCGTTGAATGAGGTGGTGCGTGATGTACTGCACCTCGCGTTCAAGAAAGACAACGTCGATCAGACCGTCAACGCGGCCGAACAATTGGGTGTGTTGGCAGCCGACATCGTTACGAAAGATGAGTTCGCCGCGAGTGATTTGTTTGATGTCCTGCATCACGACTACGCAACGTTTACCCACTCGGCCAACGTTGCGTTTTATTGTGGAATCTTAGCCGCTGAGCTCGGTTTCTCTCGTGAAGACATCGAACGCGTCACCACGGGCGGACTGCTTCACGATCTAGGCAAACTTGAAATTGAGGAAGAGATCCTCTGTAAACCTGGTCGTTTGAACGAGCAAGAGTTTCGACGCATTCGGATGCATCCAGCCCTCGGGTTTCGTAAACTCGCGCATCGTAAAGACCTTGTGGAAGGCCAGCTGATGATGGCCTATCAACACCACGAAAGGTTGGACGGTAAAGGCTATCCCGTTGGGATGGTTGCTGACGACATTCACCCGTGGGCAAAGATTTGTGCCGTGGTGGACGTCTACGAAGCACTCACAAGCCAACGTCCGTACCGTACGCCTATGCCCCGCAGCAAGGCACTGATGTTGCAGCAACGCGATAGCGGGACCGCGTTTGACTCGGAGATGCTCGAATGCTGGAAGTCGACTATTCAGCGCGATTCGCTGACGTAATCGGATCCATCGATTGGGACATCGAATTGCCCATCGAGTGGAAAGACTACTTTGACCAGCGCGGCGAGATTCCAACGTATGCGCAAGATGAGCGACAGAATCAGCGTCTAAAAGTTCGAACGCATGGACTCTTGTGGTTCGATCAAGCGCTGCCATTCTGTGCTCGCACGAATGATCCTGTCGGAATCTACACACGCGATTTCTCACGACACGGTACCGGCTTCTTGTCTCCGTTTGAGATTTATCCCGAAGAGTGTGTCCGCGTTGCCCTGCCAACGTTTTGGGTCAAATTGCAAGTTGTCCGCGCGAGACGTATCACCAGCCGCTGTTTTGAAGTTGGCTGTGAACTGATTGAACGACATGATCCAGCCGTCGAAGTATTCGATCTGAACACGCTTGAACCCGCTGCATAGAGTCAGCGTGGTTTTCTGGAACGCCGGACTAACTTGGTCGATGCAATTTCATCACGCGAATGGGATGTTTGGGGTCATCGGCTAAGTCGATGGAGTGTTCTTCATATTGCCAGCCAGCTTGTTGGATCCAATCGCGAAACTCATTTGCGATGATTCGAAACGGATCGCTCAGTAAGACTTCGCCGCCCGGACAAAGATGTTGATCAAGGCACTGATTAAGTTCGGGCCAAAGTTGGCGAAGATAGGTCACGTCACTGCCAAGGATGAGAGGAAATCGTGGACCGGGATATTGGTCGATTCCAAATCGAAGCCTTCTGACTTCGCAGCGGTCACGTAGATCCCAAACACTCATCTGAACCAATAGCAGCGGATCGTTCACACCATCGGTAAGGACAACGTGTGCCCCGCGAAGTGCTGCTGCGATTCCGGCGTGACCAGTACCGCATCCAAGCTCGAGGACACGAGTACCGTTAAGATCGACGCGATCCAAGTATCGATCTAATCCGGCGGCGGCACGCCAAGTGGTTGCCCAGAATGGATCGATGACACCGGATTCACCAGCATCTTGACGTTCACAGGCTTCGATCAACATGCCTTCTGGATCTGAGGCTACGGCAAGTTGGCGGGATTGATCGGCAATTTGAATGGTCGACCAGTTCCATGCGAAGCGATCGCCGGCACGTTGGGCGAGCGATTCGAGGCTCGTGATCGGTTCATCTTGGATTGGGTCACCATTCATCATTCGGCAAGCCACTGTGCAGCTTCTGCCGCGTAGTACGTCAAGATTCCATCTGCTCCAGCTCGCTTCATCGCGATCAAGCTCTCCAGCACCGTCGCACGCTTGTCCAGCATGCCTGCTTGGGCTGCGGCCGCCAACATCGCGTACTCGCCACTCACCTGGTAAACAAACGTTGGGACATGAAAGGTCTCTTTGACGCGGTGCACAATGTCCAGATAAGGCATACCCGGTTTAACCATCACGCTGTCGGCACCTTCGGAAAGATCCAAGGCCACTTCATGCAGGGATTCATCGCCCTGAGCTGGGTCTTGTTGGTACGTTGATTTTCCCGCCCCCCCTAGATTCTTGGCTGAGCCTACCGCATCTCGAAATGGACCGTAGAAAGCGCTCGCGTACTTGGTGGCGTAGGACATGATTTGAATGTCATGATGCCCCACATTGTCCAATGCGGCACGGATGGCGCCAACTCGACCATCCATCATGTCGCTGGGTGCAACGATGTCACATCCCGCTTCCGCCTGAACGATTGACTGCTGACACAGCACCTCGATGGTTTCATCATTCAATACTTGCCCGTCACGGACCAGTCCATCCTGGCCGTGACTACTGTACGGGTCGAGCGCGACATCGCAAATAACGCCGATCTTGTCCCCGACTTCTTCTTTGACCGCTTTAACGGTCCGGCACACCAAGTTATTTGGATTGACGGCTTCCGCTGCGTCATCCGTCTTGAGTTCTTGTGGTGTCGCGGGAAAGATTGCGATAGCGGGAATACCGAGATCGCAAGCACGTACCGCTTCGGCGAGGACTTGATCCGTTCCCAAACGATCCACACCCGGCAGACTCGCGACCGGTTGGCGACCTACACCGTCAAAAACAAACAACGGCCAGATCAAGTCGTTTGTCGAGAGGGTCGTTTCTTGAATAAGCTGCCGTGACCAAGCATGACGACGCAAACGTCGCATCCGGGTGTCGGGATAGGGCCCGCGTTGGAATTGTGTCATTGGATGACTCCTGTTTTTCGTCGTTGCATCTTAAAAGCAACCGCTTCAGCTTAGAAGTCACGATGAATGATGGTAAGCTTTGTAGGGGCGATTGCGTGAATGAGAGGTCAGCAAAATACTTGCGTTCAAACCCGTCAAAGTGGTTTTTCGGAACCAGGATTGTTCTATGTATCTACGTGCCGTCCCGTGTCTTGGATGGTTGATTCTCGGAATAGGGCTCTATCCATCCGCTCCGCAAAATGATTCACAGGAAGCGATTCCAGATATCCGCTCCGGTAGCTGGGTAAGTCTCTTCAACGGCAAGGACCTTGCAGGCTGGACTCAGCGAAACGGGACCGCGACGTATCGAGTCGAAGAGGGGACGATCGTCGGTAAGACGGCGGAAGGAAGCCCGAATTCGTTTCTGTGTAGCAATGCTGACTATAAGGATTTTGAATTGACCTTCGAAGTTAAGGTTGGCCCTGGCTTGAATAGTGGAGTTCAGGTTCGCTCAAAGAGTACTGCTGAATTCAAGAAGGGTCGTGTTCATGGCCCGCAAGTTGAAATTGAAAATGCACCCGGCGAAAGTGGCTATCTCTACAGTGAAGGAACGGGTAGAGGCTGGATCACCCAAGCTCAGCCGATCAAGGATGCATACAAGAACGGACGTTGGAATCGGTTTATCTTGCGTGCCAAGGACGACCGAATCCAGACATGGGTCAATGGCGTTGCTATTTCGGATATCCACGATTCGGATTCGAACCAGAGTGGATTTATCGGACTGCAAGTTCACTCAATTCCCAAGGATACAGGTCCGCTAGAAGTCCGTTGGCGTGATCTCCGAATCCGAAAGCTCAACTGATCCTCCAGCGACCCCGTGGGTGACTTTAACGTCTAGCTCATACCGACCATCTGTTCGGTTTTTGGCAATTGTCATGCTCCGTGGGGTCATGCCAGCTGTAT
Source organism: Planctomycetota bacterium (assembly GCA_039179795.1). Taxonomy (GTDB): domain Bacteria; phylum Planctomycetota; class Planctomycetia; order Pirellulales; family Pirellulaceae; genus Rubripirellula. Next base: position 532,893 of record JBCDEM010000001.1, read on the forward strand.
TTCTGATCAGTTGTTAAGTTCTTTGTACGGCGACGCTATCGATCATCGGCACTGCTCCGAAGCGTCGATTTCGTTCGTGGAATGCGTAAAGGAATACGCGTTCGACAATCAACTCTCCGTCGTTCTATCTCGGAGTCGTGCTGCCATCATGGATGAGCCAGATCGAAAACACCGTTTGTCGCGTCGGTTCGTGTTTCTAGTTGCAATCTCTGTTGGTACCGTTTCCTACGGCTACGATTCGAGCGGCGAATCCGTACGCGCTCGGTTGGCATCCGGATTTGGTGCTGGAACGAATCAAGGAATCGTTCAGCGGGCGACAACTCGTCGAGCCACTGCTCGAGTTTCACGACGCGAGACGGCCGGCAATAGCGGGAAGTTGGATGCGCCAGGGGATTCTGGGCAGGAATCGAAAAAGCTCGAGGACGGATCGCTTCTCCCGCTTCCAAAACAAAAACGTCAGCTTGCTGACTTGATCCGAGTATCGAATGCGGACCGGTCGACAACGATCTCCACAAACGGATCCGCGGAGTCCGATCGTTATTCGTCGGGTAATTCGATGCGCGTCGCCGTTGCACCGACAGTGCGCCGGATTCAGCTAGGAGCCTACGATCCAGAGATTTCCAATTTGTCGGAGACTGGTCTTCTGGAGTCGGATTCGTTTGTACGGCTTGCAGAGCCCGTTGACCCAGTGCTGCTGCCGAGACCGAAGGCGAAAGTCATTGTGATCCCACGGCTATCAACAAAGAGAGCGACGGTTGAAGTTGAATCGTCCCCACCGACGCATGATCTACCTCAGCTACCGAAAGTTGATGAAAAGGACCAGTTGCCAGAACTGGACGAGAAGAATTCGGCTCTATCGACTCCGCCTCTACCGCATGCCAATCGACCTCAAGCCGCTACCCCTGTTTTGATGCATGCTGAAGCTGCATCCGAACTCACTGGGATGATTGAAGCGCGTGTTGTTTCAACACAGACTGAATCGGCTGCAGCCCATCGTTTGGATAAGCTTGCCACAGAACGGTCGCGAAGACTTGCGGGGCTGCACGGCTTTGATCTTCTTCCGATCGATCGTATCGGCCAAGAGTAGCAATGCAAGCCGGAGTTAGTTCACGGGAACCGGAACTGAACCAAGGATAGCTTCCGCAATTCGAATTCCGCTGTTCATTGCACCTTGGATGCTGGGTGTTTCCGTGTGGTCGCCGCCAATCCAAACGTTCTGTTCTCGACCGTAATCGGAACCACGGATCGACTGATGAATCGGATCGAGTGATGACTGTGGAAGTCCGTAGGGCACGTGATAGATGCCCAGTCGCTCCCAGTCATCGGTGTTGTTTCCGAACCAATCGCGTAGTTGGGATCTGACTGCTGGATCGACTTCTTCTGGATCCGAGCCGACCGTGGGGTCTGAGGCCAGACTTACCGAGATAAGGTGCTTTCCTGGCGGTGCGTATTCCGGCGCAACGTTACTCAGCACACACGCCGTCTGAATGGGACCCGACTCGTCACCACGCAACATGAGCAATTTGCGTGATTCGGAAAGCTCATCGGTCGCATAGTAGAGTGTTGCTGTCGACCCCCATGATCGCGAGAGTTCCGGAAGGTCCAGCAGTCTTCCTGCCGCGTTACTTTCGGTTGCAACCACGACATGGTCACATTCGATCGTTGCGTCATCGCTTAAGCGGATGCGTTTTCCATCGACATTTTGGACAGTGGTGCGCAACTGAACCGTATCTTCCGGCAATCGACTCGCAAGTTGTTTTGGGATCGCTGACATACCTTTGGCGGGGATCGCGATGTTTCCTTCGGAGAACATTCGAAAAACGAATTCCAGCATTCGGTTGGAAACCTGCAGCGACTCGTCGAGAAACACGCCACCGATGAAGGGGCGAAAAAAGTGATCAATCATTCGATCACTGAAACCACGAGCTCGTAGTTCAAGTTCCGTTGATCGATTGGGTCTTTCATACAGCGACTGTAACGACCCGCGTCGTGCATCATGCCTCAAGCGAGCGATGCGAAGCTTGTCCCCAAGTGAACCAATTGGATTGAAAGCAGTCGAAAAAGCCTGACCGGGACGACGCCAAGGGTCTCCCAGCAATTTCCAGCTCTGTCGATGCCTCACCAAAGCACCGGGTTCAAACAGACGCAACTGCAACGCGTCGTAGTCCAGCATGCTTTTGCAGGCCGGATAGGCGGTTAAAAGAACTTGAAACCCGTAGTCGAGTCGAAAACCATCCAACTCATCGGTGACCACTCGTCCGCCCACCCGATCTGTCGCTTCAAGAATCCGAACTCTTTTGCCCGCTTCGTGGAGCAAGACGCCACACGTGAGGCCAGCTAATCCAGCGCCGATAATCACGACATCTGAGTTGGATTGGTACTCCATCTTGGATTCCTTGAACCTCATAAGTTAGGGCTTGGCCGGCATGCTACTCAGACGACGGCATATCTTAACGCGAAACCAGTCGGATCGCCGATCGGCAAGGATGATTTAGATAACTCGATGCCCGCGTTTGGTCAATTCATCGGCTAGTACGCGCTTTGGTTGGTACTCACCGTGAACGAGCCGTATCTCTTTGGGGGCTTCGGCCATGCCCTCGACAAATCCTATGAGATCCGCTTGATCACCATGAGCTGAATAGCCGTGGATGCGGTGTACGTCGGCAGCGATATCGTATTTGCGTCCATCCAGACGCACCCATTCGCTTCCTCGGCTGATGATCTGCCCTGGCGTGCCACTTGCTTGATAACCAACAAATACAAGATCAGTGGTCGGATCACCGATCAGTCGTTTCAAGTAGTTGACCACTCGTCCGCCCGTGCACATTCCGCTTCCGGCAATCACGATTGCGGGAAGTTGATGACGTTCGATGTAGTCAAGGGTATCGCGATGTTCGCGATGGTCATTGATGGTGGTGAGGTTCTCAAACACCAACGGTTGATCATCTGTGTTTAATAAATGCTGAGCCTCCAGTCCCCAGTAGTCTTTCATCTCCTTGTAGAGTTCAGTAAATCGAGAGGCGAGCGGTGAGTCGACAATCACGTCGACCTGCTTCATCAGTGAACGTCCCTCGATCTGTTGAATGTGAGTGAAAATCGCATCCATCTCATACAGCAATGCTTGAGTGCGACCCAAACTGAACGCAGGTATGATGGTGACACCGCGGTCATGCAGTGTTCGTCGCAGCACTTTTTCCAGCGTTGTCTGTCGATCTTCTGCTGTCGGATGTAGCTTGTCGCCGTAAGTGCTTTCCAGCACCAACAGGTCTGCTCTTTCAGGCGGTGTCGGTTTGCGCAACAAAGGATCGCTGCCAGTTCCGATGTCACCGGAGAAAACGACACGCTCACCGGTAGGAAGATCTACGTCGAAATAGGTGGAACCCAAAACGTGACCAGCCGGGTTCAAGCGAATTCTTACACCGCCTTCGATTGTTTCCCACTGACCGTAAGGAATCGGCCGAAGTAGTTTGCCGATGTGATCGAGAAACTTCTTGATCAAGTTCCGCGAACGGGTGAACCCGATTCGCAGGGCATCCTCCATGACCAGTGGGAGTAAACGGGCGGTCGGATGGCTGCAGTAGATGGGGCGATCAAAACCGGCTGAAAGTAGGTAGGGAACCCGACCGACGTGATCGATATGAACGTGGGTTAAGAGGAGGCACTCGATCCCCTGGAGCGAAAACTCAATTTCGGGATTGGCATGCTTCTTCGCATCATCACCTTGAAAAATCCCGCAGTCGACCAGCAAGCTCTTTCCGTTGGCCCATGAGAGTTGGTGGCATGAACCGGTTACTCCCTCGTGGGCACCATGGTGAGTCAATTTCATGAAGGTAGACGTAACCGAGGACGGTGATCAGCAAGGTTGTGGCCAGACCGATAGATTCTATTTCTTCAGATAGCCGGCGCTTGTTTGGAAGTAGCGTTGCCGACGCTGTTGCGGCTGATCTTGCACTTCCGCTGCGGCTTGCAGGTCGGCAAGATTCGCTTGGCAGTAACGGCAGCCGATCACCTCAAGATGAAAGCGAATGTACTCAGCTGCTTCGGACTCGAGTGTTCCCAAAGCGTACTGGCCCAATTCCGTTCGGCTCGGGCAGGACAACCGCGATCTTCGCCAGATCGCTCCGATGGTATGGAGCCCGGCAGATTCTCGACCGCGTACTTCGACCAACCGGTCTCGCAGTTTGGCGTTGGTTCGCAGTTCGTGCTCCAACTCACTGCATCGGGTCGCGGGCAATGCTTCATCCAAGAAGGCGGCCAATTCGGCGTCGGAGAACGATCTCATGTTGGTTTGTTAGTCCAGGAATTGACTTAGACAAAGCGTGACGTTTTGCCCACCAAATCCAAAGCTGTTATTGAGTGCGTATTGAATGGGTGCTTCGCGAGCCTGATTGGGGACGTAATCCAGGTCGCACGCCGGGTCAGGATTTTCGTAATTGATCGTCGGCGGCAGGACCGAATCCCGAATTGCCAGTAGGCAGACAATCATTTCGGTCACACCTGCCGCCGCGATCAGGTGCCCCATCATGCTCTTCGTACTGCTAACCGGGATATTGGGAGCGTCTTCCCCAAACACTTCTTTGCACGCCAAAGATTCGACTTTGTCATTCACGGTCGTGCTAGTGCCATGTGCGTTGACGTATTGGATCTGGTTCGGCTGAAGGCCGGCATCCGCGATCGCCATTCGCATCGCAGCGATTCCACCGTGTCCGTCGGGCGGGATGTCGGTGATTCGGTAGGCATCGGCGGTGGTCCCGTAACCAGCGACTTCGCCGTAAATTTGTGCCCCGCGTTTCTTGGCCGCTTCGAGCTCTTCCAGGACCACCATCCCAGCGCCTTCGCCCAAGACAAATCCATTTCGCAGCCGATCAAACGGCCGGCTGGCTTTCGTAGGCTCATCGTTGCTCTCGCTCAGCGCCGTGAGCAAGTTGAAACCGGTGACGCCGAACGGGTGAATCATGCTATGGGTGCCACCGGCAAGCATCACATCGGCTTCGCCGCGACGAATAATCTCGGTCGCTTCACCAACGGCTTGGCTGCTGGCGGCACAAGCCGTCAGGCAATTCAAGTTAGGGCCCTGAGCATTCAACATGGTTGCCAGGTGGGCAGCGGGCATGTTGGGTTCCTGCTCAAGCTCCATGGCGGGATCGAGAAGTTCAAGTCCGGCGGAAATGAACTTAGCGGCGTCGTATTCCCCTTCCTTTAAAGCCGCCGCCATCATGCGACAGAACGTTAGGAAATCTTGGTTGCCTTCACCACTTCCCAGGTAGACACCAAAGCGGGCTGGATCGTCGATCGTTTCCAAGACACCGCTGTCCGCGACAGCTTGTTTTGCAGCACCAACAGCGAACCGTGTATGTCGACCTCGGTTCTTCCAATCCTCACTGTCTTCACCGCAGGCAGAGACGTCCCAGTTTTTGACTTCCGCACTGATCTTGGTTGGGAAACCACTCGCATCGAATAGGGTCGTCTTGGCGACGCCACTCTGACCCTCTTTGAGTCCAGACCAAACCGTATCCGGGTCATGACCCATTGGGTTGACCATGCCAATACCGGTGACAACAACGCGACGACGCATACCGATTTACAGGGGCTTTGAGTGCGAAAGAACGTTCGAGTGATCCACTACAAGTCTTCGTACTTTGGCAGTGAGTTTCCATCCTTGTCGACCGCAATTTCGTAAAAACCCATCAGCCGCAGCATTGATTCTAGATCGCCCTTGCCGAACAGCGGTCCATCCGTGAATCGGCCTGGATCGAGAAATGCAAACATCAGGTCGACTTCAGCTTGCAGCACATCGTCGCAGTGGCTGGTGGCGATCACGGTTGCGCCGTCAGGTTGGACGCCATCCATCTGGACGCGATACTGCAATTGATCGCCAGTTCTTGCGGGTTGATGGAAAATCGCTTTTCCGACCTTAGCCAACACAACCCGCTTTTCGAAATGAAAGTGTTGTGCGACCAAGACTCCGCCCAGCTGGGCGATCCCCTCGATGATCAGTGTTGGGGGCAAGCATGGGTATGCGGGTCGATATTCGTCGACGACCTCTTCATCGAGAGCAACGTTCTTGATGCCACCGGCATGGCTGCCGCTGACGAACTCCGTAATACGATCGACCCAGAACCAACGCATGGACTAACAATCATCAAGTGCGAATGAATTCACGTTCAGACTCGAACGCGGAATCATGCAAACAGAACTTAGCTGAGCTTACTTCCGACGTATGAACATAGGTCACCGACCGTCAGCAGGTTTCCGAAATCTTGTACCCGCGGGTTCTTCTCAAACTCGGTCAAATCAGCCCAGGGCATTCGCCGCTTCAATTCGGCCATTCCTTCTGCGGTGACCACGCCGTCCTGGACATACTGACTATTCATCAGAATATCCTCCGGCGACAGTTCTTCACGTGGAATGGTGATGTCAAAGGACTTTTCCAATTTGAAGACGATGTCCAAGAAATCGATCGATTCGGCTCCCAGGTCGCCGACGAGCGTCGCTTCCGGAGTGACTTCGTCGTCATCAACCCCCAAGGCATCTACGAGTGCTGCTTGGACCTTCTCAAATACTTCTTCTTCAGACATAGCCGTTCCTTTAATTTGCCTTCCAGGTGCAGGGTATGGGAAAATGTGCGTTGCTCGAATCTAGCTCGATTGGGGAATCTCGCCGAACAATTCGTGAAATTGGATTTTGGCTCGGTTGCGAATGTCTTCGTCACCGCGGGGATCTGGCGGGTCAAGAAAACATCGCTCAAGAATTAGCCGCGCCGAGACGGTCGTTCGACCTTCTTTCGTTGCCGTTGCTTTGATCGTCGTAAGACTATCTTTCTGTTTGACCGATTCGGCGATTATCTCCAATGTCTCTCCGGGAGCCAAAAACTCACCAAACTTGACGGCCCGGACTTCTCGGAGCAGAACCAGCGGGGCGTCAAATTGATCGCCGGTTCGGATCAACCAAATGGCAGCCTGGTGGAGTGCTTCGAGCATCATTACCCCAGGCATCACCGGGAACTTAGGGAAATGATCATTCAAATATTCTTCGTCGGCGCGTAATGTCCGCTCAGCCGTTATTTTGACCCCGGGCTCCAGGGAAGTGATTCGATCGAGTTGGCGGTATTTCATGGCAATCCAGGAAACCTAGGAGGCCAATACCATAGGACGGGACAAAATTTGCCTCAACCGCGAAATCAACGGTTTCCGCGGGATTCCGAGAACCGTTTTTCTTCGCAGACTAGATGGAGTCCTCGGAGGAAGTCGCCACGGGCACATCCCGTGGCCCCGATTCAGCCCGCTCGTGTTCCACTCGCTTCGCCTGAACGATCAAGAGCACGCCCAATATGAGCATACCTGTACCCAGCAAGCGTAGCGGGGAAACAGGCGTGCGGGGATTTCCCAGCCAGCCATAGTGATCAATGATCAGCGCGGCAACCGTTTGTCCACTCATCACCGCAGCGAACCACGGCAGCGATCCGACTTTTGGAACCAAGATCAACGATGTCGTGACCATCACGACTCCAATGGCGCCTCCAAGCCAAGCCCACCACGGTAATTGCGACGGGGGAGCGTTGAAGCGAGGCGGAAACTGTCCGCTGAACAGGGTCACCAAAATGATAATGGCTGTCCCGGAGCCAAATGAAATCACCGTCGCTTGCAACGGATGATCGAGATACCGAGCCAAATAACCATTGACGCTTGGTTGAATGCCTAGCAACCCACCCGCGAAAAGCCCATAGACCACGGCAACGAGAACAAGCCCGAATCCTTGCATTTCTACTCCGCCGTTGCCTCGGAGCCACGACGTTCGGGGCCGGCGACTTCCGGTCCCGTGTGCGTGATCTGGTTGGAAGCGTCCAAGAAGACCAGCTTTGGGCGGTGCTTGGGAATTTGCTCCTCAGCGACCATTGTGTACGTCGCCAAGATCACCTTGTCACCGGGACGAATCAAATGAGCAGCGGCGCCGTTCGCGCAGATATCACTCGAACCTGGCATTCCGGTAATCGCGTACGTCTCCAAACGTGTTCCGCGCGTGACGTTCCAAACATGTACCGACTCATAAGCGCGGATGTTGGCCGCTTCCAACAGCTCAGGCGGGATCGTGATACTGCCCTCGTAGTTCACGTCAGCACCGGTAACGGTCGCGTGGTGAATCTTGGAAGACAGCATTTTTCGGTAACTGCCAATCATGGCACGACTTTCTGGATGAGTAACAAGCCCACCTTTATCCTACACATCTGACGCGCATGTCGACCACCACGCCACGCTTGTTCGCTCTTGCGATGGCGTATTCTCGACCTCTTTTGAACAGGCTCTGTCAGCACGGACTCATTTGGCAAAAGCTCATTCGGCGAGGTAGGGTCGCAGCCGATCGTGCGTGTCCGCTTCTCGCAGCGCCAGTTTCCCAAATCCGAGCACACATCCCTGCGAGACGGCTTCTTCCTGATGTTCAGGATAATTGGTCACTAACATGACGGGGATGGCAGCGAGTTCCGGGTCAGCTTTGATCGCCTTGATCACTTCCATCCCGTCGCTGTAATCGCAATCGAGTTTTCGATTGACGGTCACCAAGTCGATCCCACCGCCGCGAAGAATCTGCAGAGTGTCTTCTGCCGCGTGAGACTGGCGCACCTGTGCACCAAATTGTTGCTCTGCCATGCGTCGGATGGCGTCGTAGTCCGGACCGCAATTACCGCAGTCGAGTAAGACTTTTGTCATCTCTGCCGTACGTACTTCTTGCTTTGATTTGTGAAACGAGCGTTGCCAACGCAAGTCAGCAACGCTCGGTGTTCATACTGAAACTGAGCAATCGAAAAAAGATCGACCCGGAGCTCAGTCTTGGATACCGATCGAGAACAGCTTGTCTTTGGTACTGATGAACAGCGTGTCGTTTGCACCGACGGGAGTGCTGTAGACACTGCTTCCCATATTGATTTCGTCGATGGGTTCGTTGTTCTCCGCACCAAATTCAAAGATGGCGACGTCACCGTCCTCATCCCCGATAAAGACATGACCGGCTGCGATCAGGGGGCTGCCCCAGCTCTGGGCGAGCATGTCGTACGTAAAGTGAACTACTGGCTCACCTTCTTTCGTTCCTTTGGCATCCAGGCAATGGACAAGTCCTGAAAAATCAGCGATGTACAAAACGTCGTCCTTGATTGCGACCGTTCCAATCGTTCGGTGCATTTCCTCTTCAAAGTCGATTTGCCCATCATCGTTCGCATCGTTGATGGTGTAGTGCCAAACCGCACCCGAATTTGGATTCGCCACTTCGACTTCCCCCGCATCTTCATTGACCGCTTGAATGCGGTTTTGCGGTACTGGCACTTGTTTGCCATCCGCGCCTGCTTTCATCGCTAGGGTCGGCGAAATGTCACCGCGCTTGGTTGGATCAATGCACCACAGATGACCTTCGCCTTCACCGTGTTCCGGGTCTTGACCCACGGCAATGTAAACGTAGGAATCATAAACAACGGGCGTCCCGATCAAGTTGTTGCGGTTGCCTTCACCACCCGGAATCCACTTACTCGTCTTCGGATTGCAATCGAATTTCCAGAGCAGTTCAGGCTTCCCGTCGCTGCCGGCGTCAGCTCGGAAGCTGTACAGGATCCCGTCACCACCTCCAAACAGAACTTGTGGTACACCATCGAAAACACCGACTGCCGGGCTGGACCACTGACCGTGAAGGATATTCATGCCAGGTGACCTGTCGGTCCACAGGACGTTACCGGTGGTCTTGTCCATGCAAATGAAGCTGGGTGCTTCCGGTGCAGGCAGATTTCCGGCCTCATTCAGGCCATTACCGGTGCTCACAAACAAGAAATCACCGTAGCCAGTCACACTGCATGAGCACATGTTGTGCTGACTGATTCCCATCTCCGGGCCCATCATGTCATAGACCCAAATAACATCCGCTTCCAACTTGTCATCGACGCCAAGCGTCTTCATCATCTGTAGACTTGTGCTTGTCACATTGACGGTGATCGTTCGGTCGACACCGTTGAAACTTCCTTTAACTGCATATTCCTTTCCAGCTATAAGCTCGTTGATTTTAACGTCACCGGATACCGGTTCGCCTGCGTCGGAAAGAGCCGTCTTAACGGCGTCGGTCAATTGACCCGCTTTGAGTCTTTCGACGGCGGCCATGAGTTCGGACGCGTCTTGAGTCTCGATCACTGCCACCGTGGCCAATTCGTTCTTGACGGAACCGTCATCTTCACCGTCGTAGAAGCCCTTCGTGTCGAGGCATCTTACTTCGCCGCGGCTCGTCACAAACCACAAGCGATCACCCTCGACGAGCGGCGAGCAGCAAATACCTTGCAGCGGCCAGTCGTGCTCACGTCCGCTAGGCAGTTTTTCGCTGCTGTGTTGCCACAAGATTTTTCCGGTCTTCTCTTCGAAAGCTAACAAGCAACCCAAATCGGTTTTGGATGGATAACGCTTCAAATAGCCCGCACCATTGTTCGTGCCGACGTAGACTCGGCCATCCGCAATGACGGGATTGCCATAAGTTTGGCTCCCCAAGTTGGCAAACCAATTCACATTGACAGCACGTGTCTTATCCCACGCTCCCGTTCGACGATCAAACTTACCGATGTTCCATTCCAACGGCAGCTCTTTGATTCCGGGCACGTTGTTCTTCTCTCGAGTCCCTCCCCATTGTGGCCAGTCGCCACCGGCATCGACGACCGCGTCCGGTGCAACTTCCTCAAACGCAGCAACCAATTTCGTAGCCGTCTCAGCATCCAACTTCGAAGTCGTCTCTGAGTCGTCGACGGGTGTTTCGATCGCTTCCGACGGACTGGTTGGTACGGTTTCGGATGTCGTTACGTTACTGCTTTCTGCCACGTCGTCGCTTTCGCCCGTCGTGTTGCTGACATACTCGGCTGTCGACACGTCCACTTCGACTGCGGTAGGCGGCTTGCATCCGCCAAGGGTCACCGTCGAAATGGAGCCCAATACCATCGCGCCGAGCAAGATAGTCCAGGCGGAGTATTCATTCTTTTGCATGGTTCGAATTTCGTGACGATTTCGAGGAAGGTAAGAGGTGTTTTGGCAGGGTGAGCGATGCATCGATTTCACCTGAGACGTGACTCGAGTTGCAAGCTCGTCGCATAGGTCAAACCTGGCCGATGCGACGTCAGGATGAACTCAGCAGCCGTAGCAAGCTAGTCGAAATATTCATCCGCTGGATCAAAATTCGGCGTGCACAGAATTAACACCGTCATTTTGCCGATGGCTCGATGCCGGACGCCAGGTGGGATCAGGATGGCGGATTGAGCTTTCACTGGGTGTGATTCCCCATCCAGTTCAATCCGAGCATCCGCTTCGCATTCCAAGACGACGTAAATCTCGGTTTGTTTGCGATGGTAATGCTGCTGTGCGTCTTCGCTGATTTGGGTCAGGTGGACGGTTCCCGGATATTCCTCACGGTCAGCGAATGCCCGCCGCGCGACACCGCAAGGACAGGGAACACCGGGCAATTGGTTTAAGTCAATTACTTCAGGTGCTGCGGTCACTCGTTCGTCGCCTTGGTGGGGAAGTAGGGGAACCAGGTTTGGTGAGCCGACCCAACCTATCCCTTGGGAGGGGGTGTTGTGGGGCTCTTCTGGGTGGCTATCCCCGGCGGAACGGCAGTCTATACCGATCGTCGCGGATACGCCATGCGCAGGAACGGAGGATAACAAATCCGCCGCAAACCCGGCAAATGCTACGCAATCGTCAAACTTTTCCAAGCGTTCAAAAATCCGATGGAACAGTGATCGTCGGGCGAGTCGAGGTCGATACCGTTACAGAACTGATGGAGGAAAACGGGCGCGCCTCGCTTTCATCCGGATGTGACCCAGAGGCTTGACATCGGATGTTAACGCCATCTGGTGTGAAAAGGACATGATCGTGAACACCACCTGTAGGACAACCAATGTCCGCAGGCACGAGTCAAGACGAACAGAACGAAGTCGGCGGGCCGGGTGTCCGCACCCGATCCGTAAGTGTTCGTCATGGAAGGAATCCGAGGTGTGCTCGCCGGCGACTTCGTCCGCCGACTGCACCTCCCATTCTCCAGCACTCGTTCCCGGGATGGCATCACGAGAGCTTTTTGGCACCAGAGCCAACAAACCGCCAATGCGAGAAAGGGAGACGTGGCTCCAATGAAGCGGACAATGATGATGATGATGGTCGCACTCGGGTGCTGTATTAGCACTCAGAGTTACGGCTTTGACCTGTTGGACCGAATGCTCGGTATCAAAGGTTGCGGCAGCGCAAGTGCTTGCTGCGATACTGGATGTGACATGGGCTGCTGCGATAGCTGCGAGCCTGCGTGTGGCTGCGAAGCACCTGCTTGCTGCGAACCAGCTTGTGGATGTGAAGAAGCTTCTTGCTGTGCAGAACCAACTTGCTGTGCGGAGCCAACCTGTGCGGCACCTGCATGCTGTGACAGCGGATGCGACTCATGCTGCGATCCTTGTGGTAGCAAGTGCAGCGGTGGATTGCTGTCGAAGTTGTTCGGTGGCAAGTCCAGCAGCTGCTGTGACTCGTGCGAACCAGCTTGCGGTTGCGAAACACCTTCTTGCTGTGACAACTCGTGCTGCGAGCCAGCTTGCGGATGCGAAGCACCTTCTTGCTGCGAGCCAGCTTGCGGATGTGAAGTTGCTTCTTGCGACAGCTGCTGCAGCTCCAAGAAAACGGGTGGCTTGCTCGGCAAGTTGTTCGGTCACATGAACAAGAAATCCTGCTGCGACTCCGGTTGCGACAGCTGCTGTGAGCCAGCTTGCGGATGCGAGTCGGCTTGCGGATGTGGATCGTCTTCTTGCTGCGAGCCAGCTTGCGGATGTGAGCCAGCTTGCGGTTGCGACGCTGGATGCACGACTGCACCAGCTCCAGCTCAAATGGAAGCTGCTCCAATGCCAGAGCCCGTTGTTGATCCAAGTGCTAGCTTGAACACCAAGCGTCGCGTCATTCAGGCCAGCGCTGTTTACGTTCGCTAAATCTAGCTAACGTTTGCACGCTGATTCCCTTCAGACGTGATCATCAAACGACCCGCAGGGCTTTGCTCGCGGGTCGTTTTTCATTGCGCTAAGAAAGTAGGAAAGGAGACTCGCTCACCTGGGAATTCAACGGTTTTTGTGGAAGCAACCTGTTTGGCGCGTTAAGTTCAGAGTCATTCATCACCCTGCAAACACCGGAAACGGGGGACTCTCCATGCCCATCATTCTGTTGGTTGACGATTCGGATACAGATCGCAAGGTCATGGAAGGGCTGCTGAGTGTTGACTTCGATTGGCTCGTCACTCATGCCAAGAATGGGGCCGAAGCACTCGATTCCATGCAAGATGCGCCGCCGGATGCTGTCGTCACGGATCTGATCATGCCGGAGGTCGATGGGATGGAGTTAGCTCGTCAGTGTAGTGAGCAATTCCCAGACGTGCCGGTTGTGGTTGTTACCGGTCAGGAGGACGCATCGCTCGCATTCGAAGCACTCAGGCAGGGTGCTGCGAGTTACGTACCTAAATCGCAGCTCGCCGACAAACTTCTCGAAACCGTCGGACAGGTTCTCTCTGTTCGTGACGCAGACAAAGAAGACGAGCGGATCGTCCAGTTAACGACGAATACGCGATATCGGTTCGATTTGGAAAACGATCCTGCATTGATCGCACCGCTGGTCAACCGTGTCCAACATGGCATGATCCAGATGCAGCTCTGCTCGCCGACGCAACGAATGCACTTGGGAATCGCTTTGGAAGAAGCCATCATCAATGCGATGTATCACGGAAACCTCGAATTGCCCTCGCACCGATTAGCGGAAGTCAGACGTCATCTTCACGATGGCACGACCAGTGAGTTGGTTGAAAAACGACGGCTGCAAGAACCGTATGCGAGTCGGAGAGTGCATATTGCCGCAGATCTGACTCGCAAGCGAGCACAGTTTGTCGTGGGCCACGAAGGAGCGGGTTTTGACGTGACGCAGATGCCCGATGCAAATCCAGGGGCGTTGGAGGCGGATCATGGCCGAGGTCTGGTATTGATCCAAACATTTATGGACGAGGTGATCTTCAGTGATACGGGAAACGAAATGCGGATGACGCTTCTAGACCCGGCCAATAAGCTCGCTGGGGCCTCCACCTCTTGAAGTCCGTTGGAGGGAAAATCCCAAGAGTCGTTCGCGTCGATGCTGGATTCGCATTGACGAGCCACCTGCACATTTCCTAAGCATTGAGGTTTACAGGTGCCGCCGGATTCGATGGAGTTTCGGTCGCCGTGCTATCGCGAGTCGGTAGCAGTCTGAATAAGGATGTTCAGGGTCGGGAGAACGGATGTCCACGATCTTTTTTTCGGTTGGGGAACCAAGCGGCGATCAACATGCGGCGCGGTTGGTTCGCTCATTGCAATCAAGTCATCCAACCCTGCACCTACGCGGATTTGGTGGACCATCGATGCAGGCAGCTGGTTGCCGGATTGATGAGGATTTGACTCAGCATGCCGTGGTTGGCCTCTTGGAGGTATTGCCCAAGTTGCGTGAGTTCTTCGCACTCGCGGATCGTGCCGAGACCCAGTTCAAACAAGGTGAAATCGACGCAGTGGTCTTGGTCGACTTTCCCGGATTCAATTGGCATATCGCCAAGCGAGCCAAAAAGTACGACATTCCCGTCTACTACTATTGCCCTCCTCAGTTGTGGGCCTGGGGCGGTTGGCGGATTCGCAAGATGCGAAGGAATGTCGATCATGTGCTCGCCGTGCTACCTGTCGAAGAGAATTACTTCCAACAACGTGGAATCCCGTGCAGTTACGTCGGCCATCCCTTCTTTGATGCCGTAGCGCAACAATCGCTTGATCAGCAAGTACTGAAGCGATTCGAATCACTGTCTGACGTTGGCCAGCGATTGGTCGCCGTCCTGCCCGGTTCGCGCGACCATGAAGTCCACGCGAACTGGCCAATCATGCTTGAGTCGATGCGTCGACTTCATTCGCGTTTTCCAACCACACGATTCTTGGTGGCGGCCTACCGTGATCGACATTGCCTTTGGTGTCGTAACCATTTGCAGCCGTCCGATTCGCGATTGCCATTGGAGTTTTATGTCGATCGCACGAGCGAAATCATCGAGGCAGCCAGCTGCGCAATGATGGTGAGCGGAAGTGTGAGTCTGGAGATGATGGCCCGCCGGACTCCGGCTGCCGTTTTGTATCGAGTCGGAAGGCTGTTACATGCGGTGGCGAAGCGCGTTGTCCAAGTCGACAGTATTACGCTGCCGAACTTGATGGAGCGCCGCAAAGTCTATCCTGAGTTTGTTTCCGTCGGGCGAACCGAATCCGCCGTTGACTTTCTAACGGATTCCGTCGGTTCCATGCTCGGCGACTCCTATTTCTATACTCGTTTGACAGGGCAGCTGGATGAACTGGCCGATGCCCATGCTCGTCCCGGCGCCTCGATTCGAGCTGCTTCTGAGATCGCTCGTTTGATGGGGCTCAACACCGACGCAAATTCTGCTGAAAAGTCGACGCGAAGAGCCGCTTAGTGCCCGGTCACAGTATTCCGTGAATCACAGTATTCTGTGGGACTCGCTTCTCGGCCCCATTGCCGCGTCGAGTGATCGCGCGATCCGCCGTTTTTCGCCAAAACGAACCATCGGGAACGCCATCCCGTATGGGCTAGATCGACTCGACGGCTTCTAGAATCCCTCGTCCCAGCAGCCCATCTTCCCCAATGAGCACTAATTCGTCGGCATACAGCGTTCCTCAAATGCGAGCGGAAACGGGATATGAGGATGACGGTGCCATTGCGCCCGTGCGGATTTCCGGGTTTCTGTGTTTGGTTCTCGGCCTGCTCAGTTTCGTTTCGTTATTTGGCAAACCGTTACTGGTGATTCCCGTGGCGGCATTCTTCGTCGGTTTGATCGCTTTGCGAAAGTACGTCGGGGAAGAACGTCCCGTCGGTACGACAGCGGCAAAGCTGGGCATGGTTATTGCCGTTGGTTTTGGTTCGTGCGGTTTGTTCGTTCACACGTTCAAGGGTCGCACACTTGGGGCACAAGCCGAGAAGTTTGCGCTCGACTATGTCGAAGTCATTGCAAGCGGGAATGATTTCTATGCGCTCGAACTTGAGAAAGACTACCCGAACCGATTCTCGGATTCGATGGATCTCGAAGAGCACTATGCACTCGACGATATTGGCGAGAACATCGTCGGCCAGTTTCGGCGACGTCAAGTCAACGAGGTGATTCGCACGCGGGGTCCCGGATCCGTTTGGGCGTTGGATGAAAGCGTCACTGTTCAATACTCTTACGGTAAAGAGCGAGCGAGAGTCGTGCTGCGGGACCCGACTGGCGAGACAACTTCTAAGATCCTTATATTCCTTCTCTACCGGGTAGATTCAAAGGGAAACGGCCAGTGGCACGTTGAGGATTGCAGTATCGTTTCGGAGCGGCTTATTGCTCCGGCCGTACTCTAGTACTCTAGGTTGAGTTGCGTTATCTGATCGGAGACACGTCGCGCCGCAAAGCGTTCGGCGATGTCATCTGTCATGGGACACGACCTTGAGCAATGACGCTTCTAATGGAAATCGCGGGATCGAACCTGCAGTCCATTGACTTCATCTGAGAGATTCGTGATTCGCCCAACGACAACATGAATCACTCCCTTTCGATTCTCAAGCTTTCCATCAACTAACCAAGCATTGCTTGTTCTGGCAACGAGAAAGAACCTCTCCCAGACTGCTTGGAACAACACCAGGTTGATGGACCCGGTTTCATCTTCCAAGGTGACGAATGTGATTCCTTTTGCAGTTGAGGGACGCTGACGAAGGAGTACTAATCCGCCCACGCGAACATGTCGACCATCACGGAGCTCCGAAAGTTGTGCTGCTGTGACACATCGTTTGCGTTCGAGCTCTGATCGTACAAACGAAATCGGATGCGCCTTCAGACTCAATCCAGTGGTGTGATAGTCGGCGTAGACTTCTTCGAGAGGTGTCATGGGTGTCAGTGACTCGGGCAGTGCATCCTCGGAGTCCAAATCGTCAAACAAAGGCCGCTCCTGAGATGAATCCTCGTGCCAGAGGGATTCCCAAATAGCCGCCCGTCGATCACCCGCTAGAGAACCAAGTGCGTCAGCATCCGCAAGTGTTGCCAGATGAGATTTTCCTATACGTGTTCTTTGGGCAAGATCTTTCAAGTTTCGATAGACAGACTTTTGCCGACCGGTTACGACACGCGTTGCAACCTCCCATGGCAAGCCAGAGATCGTTTGCAGACCCAGCCGCAAAGCGGGGTGATCGGACGAATCATCTGTTTCTAACGTGGACTCAACATCACTGTGATTGACATCGACCCCGCGTACATTCACTCCATGTTTTCGCGCATCCGCGACCAGCTGCGCCGGTGCATAGAATCCCATCGGTTGGCTGTTCAGTAGCGCTGCGCAAAACGCGGCCGGATAGTGACACTTCAAATAACAAGATGCGTAGACCAGCAAGGCAAAGCTGGCCGCATGTGATTCCGGAAAACCATACTCACCAAATCCGCGGATTTGGTTGAAAACTTGTTCGGCGAATTCACCGGTAAGTCCGTTTTCGCGCATTCCATCAAGCAGCTTCACTCGAAATCGATCGATGACTCCGGGCCGACGCCATGCGGCCATGGCACGGCGCAACTGATCCGCCTCACCCGGTGTAAATCCGGCGGCTACGACTGCAAGACGCATCGCTTGTTCTTGAAAAATGGGCACGCCCAGTGTCTTCGTCAACACACCGGCAATGGCCTCGTTGGGATATCGAACAGCACTGGGGTTCTCTCGAGCCTTCAAGAACGGATGGACCATATTGCCCTGGATCGGTCCTGGTCGAACGATGGCTACTTCAATCACCAGGTCGTAGTAGCAACGGGGACGCAGACGAGGCAACATACTCATCTGGGCTCGGCTTTCGATCTGAAATACACCGACCGTTTCGGCGCTACAGATCATGTCGTAGGTGTCTTGATCGTTAGGAGGAATGGTCGACAGCGACAAAACACGATCATGGTGTTTTTCGACTAAATCAAAACACCGATGAATCGCCGACAGCATTCCCAACGCAAGAACATCAACTTTCAGAATGCCCAATTCGTCTAAGTCATCTTTGTTCCACTGAATCACCGTGCGACCTTCCATGGCAGCATTTTCGATCGGACAAAGCTCACACAAACTTCCCGCGGTCATTACCATTCCTCCCACATGTTGTGAGAGATGCCTTGGGAATCCAGTCAGGTTTTGGACCAGGTAAACAAATCGCTCGCCAATGGTTGAATCTGGATCTAATCCTCCACTCCGACACCGGTCGGAAAATTCAGCGCCACTGCCTCCCAGTTTGGCAATTGAATCTATGGCATCTGCGGAAACACCAAGGGCTTTTCCAACATCACGAATGGCGCTTCGGGTTCGATACGTGGTGACCGTTGCGGTCATTCCAGCGCGGTCACGTCCGTATTTGTCATACAGATACTGCAAGACCTCTTCGCGACGTTGATGTTCAAAATCGACATCGATGTCGGGAGCTTCGTCACGCTCACGGCTGACAAACCGTTCGAATAGAAGATCGGCTTGACTGGGATCAACGCTTGTGATTCCCAAGCAGTAACAGACAGTTGAGTTGGCAGCAGAACCGCGACCTTGGCACAAAATGTTCTGCTCGCGTGCAAAACGCACCATGTCCCAGACGGTCAGGAAATAGGCTTCGTAGTGCAACTCCTCGATAATCTCGAACTCATGTCGAAGGAGGTTGATGACTCTTTCCGGAACGCCCTCCGGCCAACGCTGTTTAGCCCCTTCCCACGTCAATCGTTTGAGACGCTCAATGAGCGTCATGCCTGGCGGTGCGATCTCCTCAGGGTACTCATATCGCAATTCCTCAAGTGAGAAGGTGCATTGTTCGGCGACTTCCAACGTACGCGCGATCGCGTCAGGCACGTGTTGATAAAGCTCAGCAACTTCCGTCAAAGTCCTCAAATGTCTTTGACTATTTGCGAAGCGTTGTGAGTGCACGCAATCAATCGTGGTGCCATTACGAATGGCTGTAAGACAGTCATGCAACAACATCCGATCGGCGGCGTGATAGTGAACGTTCCCAGCGGCAAGTAGCGGAACATCCTGTTGCAGAGAGATGTCACGCAATCGTTCCACGTGCTGCTGATCGTCAACACCTCGATGCAATTCGCAAAGCAGGTAGCCACGGTCTCCAAAAACGTCGCGAAACTGAGTTCTCAGGAAACGTGTGAATGGTTCCGATCGATGAACGTGCGAAGGGTCCGGCCTCTCTGTTGGAGCCGATCTCTCTGTTGGAGCCAATCTCTCTGTTGGAGTGGGGCAGGGGATCAATCCAGCCAAAATCCCTTCGCTGTGCTCGACAATATCGGCCCAGTGAAGTTCACACTGGCCTTTCTCAACCCGCATCCGTCCACGTGAAATCAAACGGGACAGCTGACCATAGGCAGTCCGATCTTTTGGCCACAACACCAGAGGTGGTGCATCGGTTGGATGCACTTCCGCGCCTACGATGTATTGCAGGCCCAATTCCTTTGCCGGGCTATATCCGCGAACAACGCCAGCAACGGACTCTCGATCGGTTAGCGCAATCCCGCGGTAACCAAGCTCCGCTGCACGTTCGACTAATTCATCCGGATGTGAAGCGCCTTCCAAGAATGAAAAATTGCTTTTGCAGTGCAGCTCGAAGTACTGCATGGGCTCAATGTGCGAGTGGGCAGGGTGGTGAATTTTTGTTCACCATAGCCACCGGCGATTCCCATCGCAAGAGTATTCGGGATGCCAAGATTTTCCGTAGGCAAACGAATGCATTGATGTTCGCTCACATCACTCACACACAACTCACTCACCTCCATGTCCACCGCTACCGTCTCACCTAACCAATTTGATTCCAATCTGCCGGCACCGACCCATCCAGCGATCATCGGCTACATCTTCTGGATCCTAGGCTTCACGGGTGCTCATCGTTTTTACTTTGGCAAACCGGTCAGTGGCGCCATCTGGTTCCTAACTGGCGGCGTGTTCTTAATCGGTTGGATCATCGACTTCTTTCTGATCCCATCGATGGCGGAAGAAGCAAACCGCCGATTCCGTCCGGGACGCATCGATCACACGGTTTCATGGTGTCTGCTCTTGTTGCTTGGAATCTTTGGCATCCATCGCATTTACATGGGCAAGATCATCACTGGAATCCTGTATCTTTTCACCGGCGGATTGTTCGGCATTGGTTTCATCTACGACGTGTTTACGCTGAACGAGCAAGTTCAAGAGATCAACGCTCAGCCGTATTAGTGGTAAGTCGACGGTAATCCGCTGTGCGAGCCATCTTATGTATCGCCCCGCACACGATGCCAACACAGCAAACCAACTGCGTCCATGAACGCCTCTCTCCGGCCATTCAAACGGCCGGCTCTCCACCAGCGGGAGAGTGAAATGTAGCAAGATCGGATTGGATCGGTCCGGGTATCGTGAACTAAACCACGAACGTGCTATACGGGTCGCACGATGACGCGAGCCCCTTGTTTACCGACGACTTTCACGTCAACGCCCGGTTCGACGAAATCACCTTCCGTCACGACATCGACCATGAAGTCATCGATCTGCATTTTTCCGCTCGGCCGAAGCGGCGAGATCGTTTGACCCGTGTCACCGATTTCAACGCGCTGCCAGCCCGGCATGATTCCGCCCGTTGCGATTGACGTGGCGGCGGCCGCCGTTGCTCCTTCTACGGCGACGGGTGGTTTGAGCGTCAAGCGACTCAAACCAGGGATGTCTCCGATGTAGTTCGATAGAAACATGAGAGCGATTAGGAAACCGATGAACGCTCCAACGACCAACATCACGTCATAGCCGAGTCCCGACCATTGCTCGCCCGATTCAGGGATCATCACCCGACGTGAAGCCATCACAAGCGATCCAATGACCAGTGAAATGCCGCTCACCCCAGCTACACCGAAACCGGGAATCACAAATAGCTCGGCGCCGATGAAAACCAAGCCAACCAAAAACAAGGTGACTTCCAGCCAACCCGATGTGCCACCCAAAAATCGGCTCCAGAAAAACAGGCTAAAGCAAAGCAGCGAAATCAACCCGCCAACGCCTAGCCCCGGTGCGCCCAACTCAACGGTCAGCGCAATCAACCCAATTAAAATCAACAGAAACGTGACCACGCCAGTGTTGAGGAGGAACACCATCGAGTCGATCCATGAGCGTTCCATCACAGGAACGGGCTCGGATAAATTCAATGTGGATGCGAGATCGGATCGGCTGTCGATCGTTTGAGATGCCATGCCTAACTCAACGGCGCGCTGTCCGTTCGCGATAAAGAACATCTCTTTGCCCGCTTCGCGTACCGGCTTTCCCTTCGTCCATTGATCTGCGTCGTCGAACGCGTCCCACTCTTTATCTGAGAAATATTTCGATTCACCTGTCGCGTTGTTGGTCGCTGAAAAAACGACCATGTCCTTATCAACCATCTTCTCGGCCAAAGCGATCGGCCGCCCGGTTGCGCGAGCGGTGTCGCGAACCTTCTGAGCCAGGACGCTTCGGCTTTTTGCTTCCGTGTATCGGAATGCACCATCAGCACCCATTACAATCTCGCCCGCATCTCCCATCCGCGCGTCGGGAAGCATGATGATTCGGTCACATGCAAGTGAGAGCAACGCGGCACCACTGATCGCATCCTTTTCAACGAATGCGACCGTCTCCACACCTTCAGCTTCCAACACCATGTCCATCAAATCAAAGGTGACATAGGTGAATCCACCTGGTGAATGGATGTCGAGCACGATCACGTCGACTCCAGACTTGACCGCCTCATCAAATTTTCGCTGAAGCAGTGCTCCGCTGAGAGGATTGATATCTTCCTTCAGCGGAATGATCACGCCCGATCGCTTGGCATCGCCTCGATTGATCACCTGTGCGAGTGCTGGCGATATCAAGCCGAACAGGATCAGCGAAAGCGACAAGTACACTCGCCAATGCACGCGGAGTTCACTTCGAGTCGGTCGAGTTTTCATGGTTGGGTGTTCTGGTTGGGTCAGATGCAGCCGCTGCCGACGCTCGCCAAACGGGCGAATCAACAACACTCCTGATTTTAGCAGGCTCGCTGGACGTACCACCCATTAAGGCACATCGCCAGGCTACACCCGGCGCCAAAAACTGGGGAAAAACAGCACCAAAACACTGAAGACCTCCACGCGACCGAGCATCATCAGCCACACGAACAGCAGCTTGGCTCCTTGGCTGAATCCCGCGTAATTCTGTGTTGGGCCGACTACACCCAAACCGGGGCCAATATTGTTTAGTGTCGCTGCCACAGCACTCGCTGAATCCAATAGCTTTTCGTCCAGACGGTCTACGAATTCAACTTCGATCTCGCCCGCAGGCCGCGCCGTGGAAAGATCGGGATTGTCCCATGTGCTGTCGGGTTCGAACGTGATCAGCAGCAACCAGGCAAACACAAAGATCGCCAGGATCATCGAGAAATAGACGACGATTCCATGAGGCAAATTCGGATCGTCGACCGTGGATCCACTAACACGAATGAAACGGATCACACGTGGCCGGTGTGCTTTCTCAATCTCCAGTCGCAGAATTTTGTAAAAGAGAATGTGGCGGATCACTTTCATGCCACCGCCTGTGCTGCCGGCACATCCACCGACGAACATCAGCAACAACAAAATGCCGCGGCCAAAGTTGTTCCAGCCGTCGAAGTCGGCCGTGCCATAACCCGTCGTCGTAACGATGGATACGACTTGAAAGAGACTGTTCCGAGTTGCATCTGCCGTTGAGCCAAAACCGTCGTCATCGTTTTGCATACCAAAGAAGATGATGCCAATCGTCACAATCAAGATGATGCCGACATACGTTTGAAACTCGACATCACGAAACAGCCGTTTCGGTCCAACGAGCAGCGTCAAATACAACAGGGTAAAGTTCGTTCCCGCTAACACCATAAAGACAATCGTTGTGTATTCGATGGCTGGACTATTGAAATGCCCCAAACTGGCGTTGTAGGTGCTGAACCCGCCCGTTGCCATCGTTCCGAATGCATGACAAAGCGCGTCAAAGAAAGTCATGCCTTCAAGCGCATAAATCACTGTCAACAAACAATTCAGTCCGACGTAGATCGCAGCGAAAACGAGTGCTGTATGCTGCATCCGCGGCATCGACCCTTCCTTCGTCGGACCTGGCATCTCGGCTCGCATCATCGCCTTGCCAGCGGATCCTTGGCCGAGAATCGCGACGAAGAGAACAACGATTCCGAGTCCGCCCAGAAAGTGCGTCCACGATCGCCAAAACAAAATGCAGTGCGGTACGGATTCGGGAGACTCCAAGTCGGTCAGCACCGTCGCACCCGATGTGCTGAATCCGGATTGTGATTCAAACATCGCCTCAATGAACGTCACCGGAGTGTCTTCGCGGATGCACGTGCCGCTCAGGTAGAAGGGCAGGGCACCAAGAACGGTCGCCATCACCCAACTCAATCCCACGATCGCCATCGCTTCTTTTTGGTAGAGAGGCGCGCCTCGTCCGCGACGACCGATCACGCTCAGCACGATGCCCACGACAATGGAAATCGACATGCTTAGCAGAAGAGCCTTGGCGCCCCCCGATTCAAACGCCACCGGTGCATCGATATCGGTGCGATTCGCGAGTGCCGGGATCGCGAACGGCAACGAGAAACTCATCGATCCGCCGATCAACAAGCTGACAATGCCAAGAACGCGAAACAGAAGCGGGTAATTCAAAGCTCGAGTGAATCCGCGGCAAGTTGTGAAAACCAGCGAAAGAGCTTAATCGTTGCCGTGGGAATGGCGAAGCACGCTGCAGCGAGCCACGCGCGGAGAATGCAAAGCGAAGTTCGGATCTCGCGGGGATGCGAGTCTTGGCGACGGTCGCCATGACGCGTTCTGGCACTCCATTTGCTTTTACTGCCTGTCGGGTCAGGGTTTTTGCGATTCCCCATTGCAAATATTTTGCCCATTTTGCGGGGCAGCACTGGAGGCGGTGCTGCCCCGCTCCTTCGCTTTTCGCGGCGTTCTAGGAGCTGAATCGGTTTTCCGCCATGCTCTTCCGCGACTTTCTGCGGCGGGATCGAGGCCATCGACGCCTGATGTGCTGAGTTCTTCGGTGTACGATTCTGCTAGGGCCCTTTGCCGATCACTGCGGCAATTCGATACACATGTTTGGGAAGTGGATCTGTGTGCGGTCGATTTACACTTCGATCTCCCGCTGACGACTGGTGCCAGCTTTTCTTGCCGGACATCGTTCCAGCAGAATTGCCTTTCGACGATCCGCCCCGCTACAACATCGCCCCCACGCAGCCAATCACCTGCATCCTTAGAAATGCGACTGGCGAGCCGAGATCCGCCGTTCAAATGCGTTGGGGATTGATCCCGACTTGGGCGAAGGACGCCAGCATCGGGAATCGGATGATCAATGCGCGTGGTGAAACGGTTGATTCCAAACCATCCTTCAAACGTTCGTTTGCTGCGCGTCGATGCCTGATTCCGGCAGATGGCTACTACGAATGGATGAAAACGAATGACGGCAAGCAGCCGTATTTGATTGAACCATCCAAGGGTGGCATCCTGGCGATGGCTGGCCTTTGGGACTCAAACGGCCGTGTGACGGAGGATGGCACTGAGATCTGCAGCTGCACCATCATCACGACGGAATCGAACCAAGATACGGCCGAATTGCATGACAGAATGCCTGTGTTCCTGGAACCAGAAAATCACGATCGTTGGCTCGATCCGGGAATGCGCGATACCGAAGCGTTAAAAACACTGCTCCGGCCAGCACCGACAGACTCGCTGAAAACGACGCCCATTAGCCGCCATGTGAATAATCCGCGTCACGAAGACCCGAAATGTGTCGTGCCCGTTTAGCTGTCAATTCACAGCTAACGATGCTCCCGGGTGCTTTGCCTAAGCCGTAGGGTTTGCCTAATGGGAATTTGTTGTCGCTGTCCGCACTAGAACGGCATAAATTTTCATGAAAGACCTGGAATCAATCTGCGAGTCTGCTCGATATCGCACATGAAGCGGCAAGGTCCGTAGGTCGTTTAGTCTGTCACGGAAGATGGTCGAAACATGCGTCTGGCGATTCTCACATCTTTGCTAGCACTCGGATGTTCTCTGGGGAATTTGCTGCATGCTCAGAGCACGATCAGCGACCGACCTTGGGAGCTGACTTCTTCGCATGGTGTCTGGGCGGCCTTTCTCCCGGACTACGAGCTTGGTACGGCTGCCGCTGGACCAGCTTTTCAAGATGATTTGAACAACGTCGGCTACATCACGGATCTGAAGATGGTGCGTCGTTTTCTCGGGACGCGAACGAGTTTTGAAACAAACGCCTTCTACGCTTTGGCAGGCTCCAGTTTTGATGGCTCAGTATCGAACATCAGCGTTCCCGATCCTGCGACCGGCGGTGCAAATCCGTTCGCTGGCGATCGGCGTCGATTGGACAGCCACGTGGACCACTACGGATTCGACATCACGCTCCGTGATACATGGCGGACACGTTTCGGTGGTTTGTCAGCGGGGTGTGCGTTTAGTTACATGGCGTTCGATCAAGACTTTGACATCGACTACGGTACGACCCAGTTGATGGAAGAAGAATTGAATACGGACTTCCGCGGAGGCAAAGCCGTATTCGGTTGGGATGGACGTCTGCACGGTCGACCAAGCAATTTTGATCTGTTGATCGGTTTCTACGACATGGATACTGAATATCGATTCATCGGTCAGGCGATCGCAGGGGCTGACAGTCAGGAGTTCAGTCGGAACGCAACAACGATCGAAACTTACTTCACAACCCGTTGTGACATTCGGGGTTGTCAGGTCGGCTGGAAAATCGGAGCGATGTATATCTCGGACATGCCGGTCATTGAACACACTCCGACACAACGAGCCAGCATCAATAGCGACGACGCGGTTACGCTTTCCGGTATCGTCGAAATCCTGCTCTAGCGGCTTACCGGTTCGTGGTACCGGGCACCCCCTTGGACGTCGGTGGATTCGGGTCGTTGGTTGTGGGGATCGTTCTACCTCGGCCCAGCCCAATTCATGCAGCCCAATTCATGCAGCCCAATTCATGCAGCCCAATTCTTGGCCTTCGATTAAACTATCGGGACAACGCTCGCGATCCGTCCGCAAGCGGTAGGTGCGACCCATGCGATGTTTTCTGATCCATGCCGCTGTTTCGTGAACACAAACGCTTAGCGGCCGCGCAGATCGCTCTTGTTGGTGTTGTGCTTTTCGGGGGAGCCTCCGGATGCAGGCCGGCGACGGAACACCGTGAGGCGTCCACTTCAGCAAAGTCGAACAGCGGCTCATTGAAGCGCAGTCCACGGCTCTCTGCCGAGGGACTGGCCCAGCAAGGACGATACGAGGCCGCCTTAACAAAGATCGAGGAAGCACTACTCGTTACGCCGAACGATGAAGATGCACTGTGGTTGTATGCGCAGTTGAAGGCCGAGCTTCAAGACAAGCGACTGGCGGCCGAGACCGTTGAGAACATTGCGTGGAAAGATCTCAATGACAAGTCGCAGCGACTCATCCAGGCGTTTTACTGGTATCTCGAATCAAGTGATTTTGAATCAGCTGAACGTTCGATTCGCGCTGCGGTCAAAGCGGATCCTTCAAACGGAACGGCACAACGACTTCTGGCTCAGCTGTTGTCGGCGCAGGGTCGGCGGCAAGAAGTACGGGAACCGCTTCTTGCACTCATTCGATTGCAGTCGATTACGGCGATCGAGTTGATGGGATTGGTGGATCTTTCGAGTCCTCATCCTCTCGTCTCTTACGAACTCTATCGTGATCCGTCCCGACTCTCCTTGTTCGTGTTAGGTGATGCTCGCATGGTCTATGCGCGCAACGGAGATGTTGCCGCTGTGATCAACAACATGCGTGCCGTGGTAGGTGCATTTCCAAACTGTCTGGCGGCAAGAACATTTTTGGGACGTGTGTTAATCGAGTCAGGAAGGAAAGAAGAGTTTGAATCATGGCTAAGTGATTGCCCCGCGGATGTTGAAACACAAGCCGAATACTGGCGAGCCGTCGGGTTGTACTTGCAGCTCAACGATCAGTACGACCAAGCGATTCGAAGTTACGGTGAGGCGTTTCAAATTGATCCGACCGATCGCCAAGTGCTCCGTGGCATCGCGGAATGTCTTGAAAGTCTCGAGAAGCCAACCCTGGCTGCTCCGATTCGCGCGCGACTGAATTCGCTCGAACGTATCTTTCGAATCGCGAAGCAAGCGGATTCTGACCAGTGCAACGAAGTTGCGATGCTGCTGCAGGATCTCGGCCGTCCGTTGGAATCGACAGGCTGGTTGATGCGTGTTCACGCGATGGTCGGAAACCTCCAAGATCTTCGTCCGCAATTTACGCAACGTGTTGAGACGATTCGGCGATGGGAGGAGGGGCAGTCGCTTGCGCAGCGGAGGCGAATCCAATTCGAAAGCGTCGTCGGTTTGAAACTCAATCGTTGGCCAGCGTTCGATCGGAAGTTTAACAAGCGTGCAGTAACGAAAGCTGGAATTCGAAACACCGAACAACCGATCCGCTTCGCCGATATCGCTTCGGATTCCGGTTTGCAAACATCCAATGCGAATGTAATCGCAGGATCGGATGAGCATATCCCATACTTGTATCAAACGACGGGAAGCGGTCTGGCCGTCTTGGATTACGACCGGGATGGACTCTTGGATGTCTATCAGGCAATCGCGTCCGGAAAACCGCTCAAGCAAGATCCAGATTCCGCGAATCATCTCTTCCGAAGCATAGATCCAAGTGGTTCGTTTATCGATGTCACTCCAATGGCAAGCGTTGGTGATCTTGGTTTTGGCCAGGGGGTTTGCGTGGGCGACATCAACCAAGACGGATTCCCAGATCTTTTGGTATCCAATTTCGGTGTGAATCGTGTGTACCGAAATCAGGGAGATGGAACATTTTGTGTCGATCCAGATGCATCGTTGAGCGGTGCAACCTGGACGACTTCCATGGCGTTGGCAGATGTGACAGGCGATCATCTGCCCGATCTGATAGCGGTCAACTATCTCGACGATCCTCTTGCAGCAACACGTGAGTGTCCACTCGGCGAAGACTGCACTCCTCAACAGATGATCGCGGGACGGGATCAACTGTTCGTCGCTCAACCTGACGGATCGTTTGGAAGAGCGGAAGATGATCCTTTGGCCGTGAAAGCGAACTACGGTTTAGGAGTCGTCGTTGCCGATTTCGATGGCAAGCCTGGCAATGAGATCTTCATCGCGAATGATGCGGATCTGAATCATTTCTGGAATCCACTCGGCGAATCGAGTTCCACCGCCGGCGGATTAGACAGAGGTTTCGTTGAATCGGCTGCGATTCGAGGCTGTGCTGTGGGGCGAAATGGCATGAGTCAAGCATGCATGGGAGTTGCGTCGGGCGACTTCAATTCGGATGGAAAACTCGATCTACACGTGACGAATTTTTGGCAAGAGCCATCAAATCTGTTCATGCAAACCGCATCGGGCATGTTCTCAGATGAAGCGCTTAAGTTCGGATTGCATGCTGCATCACGCAATAGTTTGGGATTTGGAACCCAGGCTGCTGACTTCGACAATGATGGTTGGTTGGACCTGGCAGTGATGAATGGTCACGTTTTTGGAGATCCCGTCAACGACACACCCTTTCGGATGCTCACACAGATTTTTCGCGGGAGCCGAAGTGGTTTTTCACTGCAAGCTAGTGCGGATGGCGGGCAGTATTTCACGACCCCGACGCTTGGACGCGCTTTGGTCATTGCCGATATGAATCGTGACGGTCGCATCGATTTCCTGACCAGCCATCTCGATCGCCCACTTGGTTTGCTGAAGAATACGTCAGCGGTCTCGGGCAATTGGATCCAGTTTCAGTTGGTCGGTACAGACTCAGAAAGGGACGCGATAGGCGCTTCGTTGTCTGTGCAGGCGGGCAACCGAACGTTCCATGCGTGGCGGACTGCGGGTGATGGCTACTTAGGTACGAATGAGTCTGCGATTCACATTGGTGTAGGAAACGAAACCGATACGGTATCGATCCATGTGCGGTGGCCCAACGGATTCGAGCAACGCTTCGAAGGTCTGACCCTCAACGAGCGCTATCTAGTCATCGAGGGATCAGACGAAGTCTTCGCCGAATAGATCGCCGATCGTAGTGGATCCAGCAGGGACCTCCAGATGTCCCCTATCCTCGTCATGCCTGTGCGTAACCGCTTTGCCAGCGGATCCCCACCCCCACCTATCCATCGCGTCCCAAAACTCCGTCGATCATTCGAATTTGGAGTGTTTTCAAAAAAGTGGATCGCTCGAGTGACATTCCCTTCGGGAATTCGTCCTCTCTGAGTATGGGCACGTCATCGAAAACTTCGATGGCCTCTGCTTCTCCTCTTATCTCGTTGGAATCGCTGCAGGTGTTGTCATGTCTAAGTTCTGGAATCGCCGCATTGGCCGCCCCAATTGGTCCCCTCGCACGAGCCGTAAGCGTACGAGTCAGCGTCGCCGCTTGCACTCGGAGAGACTCGAGAATCGCCAGCTGCTCGCGGCAAATATGTTTCACAACGACTTGATCCCGGAAGATGTTAACGAAGACGGACAGGTCACCGCGATCGACGCCTTAACCGTGATCAATCAAATGAGCCGGCAAACGAGAGGCGATACCGGTGGGGAACGCGGCGCAGGACGGATGACTGATGTGAACAACGACGGTCAAGACACCGCAGCCGACGCGTTGATGGTGATCAATCGACTCAATCGCGGTCCCGGACCGGATCAAGGAAATCCTGGCCGCGGCGGTCCCGACAATCAGGGCCCTGATAACCCTGGAGGCGACCCCAATGGACCGGTGGATGAAACCGATGACGAAACGGCAGACGATGCAGCAGTCTCCGAGCAGAGTTCCGACGTGGTTTTGGAATGGAACGCACTGTTCAATGACCTGTTAGTCAATAGTGAAGCGGACATTCAAAACCCAGGTTACGCTTCGCGCGCCATGGCGATGCTTAATTTGGGGATTTATGACGCCGTAGCACTCGCATCGGGGAATGGAGAAGACACGTTCTACACCTATGAAACGGAACTTGATCCGGAAGCGAGATTGAAGACGGACGTGGTTGCGTCACAAGCCGCGTACACCATCCTCAGTTCGTTGTACTCCGATCAACAGGAGACGATTGATGAATTCCTGAATAGCTTGCGATCGGGTGGGCGACCAGACGCGGCAACCGACGCAAGCGTTGAGCTGGGCACCGAAATAGGAAACACAATCCTTGCTGCTCGTGCGAACGATGGATCTGATGCAGTCGTCGATTACACCTACATCGATGAACCAGGTTACTTCCAACCGGATCCGTTGAATCCCGACGTAGCGGTTTGGGGACCAGCCTGGGGTGAAGTCGATCCATTCGCGATCGCTTCAGCCGATGACTTCACACCAGAAACAACACCGGCATTAACCAGCGAAGAGTACGCGGCTTCTTACAACGAAGTCAAAGAGTTGGGGTCTGTCGACAGCACAGCACGTACGGCAGACCAAACGGAAGCCGGTATCTTCTGGGCGTACGACCGAACGGGGCTCGGGACGCCGTTGTCACTCTTCGCTGACGTGTTGGAAACGGTAGCGGTCCAAGAAGGCAACACATTGGCAGAAAACGCTGCTCTGTTCGCGCAGGCTTCGGTGGCGATGGCCGATGCTGCGATCGTCGCATGGACGACAAAATTCAGCGAGCAATTCTGGCGACCGGTAACGGCTATTCAGGAGGGAGATACGGATGGGAATCCACTGACCGAAGGCGATCCTGAATGGACGGCCATTGGTGCTCCGGATGGTGGTGACGACATCATCGGATTCACGCCACAGTTCCCAACCTATATCTCCGGTCACGCGACCTTCGGAGGTGCTTTGTTCGGAGCACTACAGGAGTTCTACGGAACCGATGACATTGCATTCGATTTGACATCGAGAGAGCTTGAAATCCTGCTCGAAGATCCGGAGCTTGCAGAAGCTTACGGGCTCGAACTTGAGGATGCTCAACGGTCTTTCGATTCGTTCAGTGAAGCGATGGCAGAGAACGGTCGGAGCCGCGTCTACCTCGGTATTCACTTCGACTTCGATGACACCGTTGGTCAAGAGGTCGGTCAAGCCATCGCAACGTCCGTTTCATCTCAATTCGTCGTCGCCGAAAACGTCGGTGGAGGCGGACCGATGGGACCCGATGATGGACCGAGACGAAGAGGTCCCGGAGACAATCGCGGACCTAATGGCCCTGGTAACGGCGGCCCTAGAGATGGCGGACCGGATGGTCCCGGCGGCCCAGAGATCGCTCTGCAGGATCTGAATTTCGATCTGCTCTCTGAATCGGAGGTCGGTGATGCCGACGGAGAAGACGGTCCCATCAGCGATGCCGACTTGGGACTGTTGGCACAGGATCAGGTCAATCGTCGTGGCCCGGGTCGTCCCGATCACACGCCGATGCAGGATCTCGATGACGATCTAACCGAGGATGATGACGACGATACCGTCGACCTTCTTGAGGGTGAATCGGTCGTTTAGCAAATCGGCACAACGTGTAGCGGTGACTTGATGCATCTATCCCGCCCCGGGTAAATCGCTCAAGCATCGCGCAACACGGGCGAGACTCGATCGACTCCATGGATGCGGCGGGAGGAGATCGAGTCTCGTTTCTCGTGAGGGACCACGCAACGAGGGCAACGAGTCCCACGCGACACTTGAGGCATGACTCGTACTACTAAACTCCTGCTCCACCTCTTTCACCTACTCAATCCATCGCACAGGGATTCGACATCTACTCACTTTGGAGGTTTTCTGAAAACACGAAGAATTTTAAACATTCAGCGCTTGCATCGATCTCTACGAAATGTCAGACAGAGGTAAAGTTCTTCTGGCGGGGGAGGGAACTGAGGCCTCGAAAGATGACCTCCGAGAAAAAATGGAAAGAAATGGGGAGCGCGAAAATGAAATGTAAAGCACGAGCAAGTTGGACTTCTCTGGCCGTTCTATTGGGGATGGCACCATTCGCTGTCGCACAAGAGCGCGCGACACTCGATCGATTCGAGTTGCCCGTTCGATTGAGTGCTGACGACAACATCATCGATACCGGTGCAGCTTGGGGCCACAGCTCGCCCTGCGTCGAGGACTTGGACGGAGATGGGCTGGAAGACTTAATCATCGGAGACTTCGGTGGGAAGTTCCGTTGGTATCGCAAATCGGTTGACAATGGAAACGTCTCCTATCAGGCCGAGGACTTCATTCAAGCAGGTGACGAGGCCGCGGCCGTGCGCATTTATTGCTGCATCGGAAGTCAGGCACGATTCGGTGATCTAAACGGGGATGGTATTCGAGACATGATCGCGAACTCGTACGACCCAGGACATTGCTACATTTTTTGGGGTCTTCCAGAGAATCGCTTTGCCGCTCGTGAAGAGCTTCTAGATAAAGCCGGCGTGCCCATTCGTTCTGCTCCCATTCAGAAGCAGGACTATCAGTCGTTCGGGAGTTTCTTCGAACTCGTTGATTGGGACGATGATGGCGACTTGGACATGATGATTGGTTGCTTCGACGGTACGCTTAAGATGCGGATGAATGTCGGCACGAAAACGAATGCAGAGTTTGCCACGAAGAATATCGATGTTGAAATCGACGGTGAACCGCTCAAAGTGAAAGCTCACCTCTGTCCAAAAGTCGCCGACTGGGACGGTGACGGTTTGTGGGACATCGTCGCCGGTAGTGATGACGGCAGTGTGACATTTTTTCGAAACATCGGTACCGAAAAAGCACCGAACTTTGCCGAGGGCGAACGGCTCGTCGATCCACACAACGGCGTGGGCTACAACCGTATCATTTGGGAAGAGTCAGAGATCGTGCCTGGGATTCGTTCGCAAGTGGAAGTCACTGATTACAACGCTGACGGTAAACTCGATCTGCTCCTTGGTGATTTTTACACCGCGTACAATTTCAAAAGTGATCTATCAGACGAGAACAAGCAAGAGATCAAAGACCTGATCGCGAAATCTGAAACTCTCGGCGAAGCATATCGGAAAAAAATGGATGCGCTGCGAGCGGATTTTGCCGTTCGTTATCCAGGCGATGAGGTCTTCAGTGACGAAGCTGACAAAGCTTGGCAAACAGAATACTTAGCTCTTCGCGAAAGTCCGGAAGCCAAAGAGATGGAGAAGAACGAGTCTGAGTTTGTTAAGTCACTCCGGCCGTTCTTAGCAAAAACGCGCGGCAGCGGAGACCGAAGTTTTGATTTGGCAGAATCGCACGGCCACGTCTGGTTGTATTTGCGAAAATGAATGAATCCGGTAGACACATCTTTGATCGTAGAGCACGCGCAAGAGGGAAACACATCTGTTTTCTTCTGCTTGGCATGTCGTTTCTAATCGGCTGCGACAACGAATCGCGAACCGGATCATTGCCGCAAAGCGATTCTGCCGTTGAGGAGGATCCACCAAAAGCAGATACGAATCGTCAACAAACTGCGGAATCGGGATCAACCCAATCGAGCTCAGTCAAACCGAGCTCAAAAGATGATCCGTTGTCCGCGAAGTTGAGTGTTTTGAATCCGAGTGTGCAGGTCGGTGAGAGCTTTGAGCTTTCTGTTGTTCTCACGATCGAACGCGGATACGAAATCCATGACCGTGAAGTTTCACCGCCGTTTTTTCCAACAAAGCTCGAGCTTGAACTTCCTCAAGAGTTTGAATGCGTGGGCGATTGGCAGGCACCGGATCCTATTCGGTCGGCCAAGCCGACCGGTGGCCGTGTCTATGTCGGCAAGGTCATCTTCAAGCAACAGATTTGCGTCTCGAAGAGTGCGGCACCTGGAACACACTTGCTGTCTTGCAAAGTGTCCTATCAAGCCTGTGACGCGGTACGCTGTTTGAGCCCCATCGACTCAGAACTCAGTATCGTGGTGCCGGTTGTTCCATGACTTTCGCGCTGAACGTTTCGCATCATGTCCAGAGATCACGATCGAGTGTTCGATAGCCGATAGCTTCGGCAAGGTGCGATTCGCTGATGTTGTCTTCGCCGGCGACATCCGCGATTGTCCGTGCGACTCGCAAGATCTTGTCGTGGGCGCGAGCGGAGAGGCCCATTTCTTCGACGCTGTGCTGCAGCGTTTTGCGAGAGCTTGCGTCGAGGTGGCAGTACCGCCGAATTTCACGTGTCGTCATTTGGGCATTATAGCGCGTCGCGGAGTTCACGAAACGCTCGGTTTGTCTTTCCCTAGCATCTATCACATCACGGCGCATCGCATCGCTGTCCGTTCCGTTTGATGTTTGATTCGAAAGTTCTTCAAACGGTACGGCAGGAACTTCCAAGTGGATGTCGATTCTGTCGATGAGAGGCCCAGAGATTCGGCCCATGTACTTTTCCACCTGAGGTGGCGTGCAGTTACAAGCGCGTCGCGAATCGCTGCGGTAGCCACACGGACACGGATTAGCAGCTGCCACGAGCATAAAATCCGCAGGGAACGTTGTTGACCGCATGGCTCGCGAGATAGTGACAACACCGTCTTCTAATGGTTGCCGCATGACTTCGAGCGTCTTGCGATTGAATTCAGGGAGTTCGTCGAGGAAGAGGATCCCGTTGTGCGCCTTGCTGATCTCGCCGGGCGCCGGAGGGTTGCCGCCGCCAACCAATCCTGCATCACTGATGGTGTGATGCGGGCTCCGAAACGGACGTCGAGCAAGCAACGGTTGTCCGGCCGGAAGCTGACCGAGCGCACTGTAAATGCGAGTTGTCTCGATCGATTCACCAGCACTCAGCGGAGGCAAGATCGTGGGCATTCGTTTGGCAAGCATGGTCTTACCACTGCCAGGAGGACCAATCATGAGCAGGTTGTGTCGCCCTGCTGCTGCCAGGGTGAGCGCGCGTTTGGCGGACTCTTGTCCTCGGACATCTCCGAAGTCGATCTCATATTGGCTGAATTGATCGAACCAGCGTTGCAATTGACTCGGCGCTGGAAAGAGCTCGACTTCACCGGCGAAGAAACCGATCGCCTGGGTCAGGCTTTCCACAGGAATCACTTCCAACGAGTCGACCACGGCCGCTTCGGATGCGTTCGCCGACGGAACGACCAGACCACGCAGCTGTTGATTCTTGCCCGCTTCGATGGCGACAGACAATGCGCCTTTGACCGGACGCGTGACGCCTTCCAATGCTAGTTCTCCGATAATGGCATACTGTTCGAGCCGTTCGGCGGACAGCTGACCGCTTCCCGCCAGGACTCCAAGCGCGACGGGAAGATCAAACGAAGCAGCTTGTTTTTGGAGATCACCGGGTGCCAAGTTAATAACGACCCGATCAATGGGCCGGATGTAGCCGCTGTTCACAATCGCGCGTTCAACGCGATGCGTGCTTTCCTTGACGGCAGTGTCTGGCAGGCCGACGAGAATGGTCTTCGGCATCGCCGCAGGAGAGATATCTACTTCAACATCGACCGGCATCGCTTCGATACCGAGCAACGTAAACGTCTTCAAACGCGCAAGCATTGCCCCATGCCCCTCAAGGCTCTCGCCTCATTGCGTTTCCAAGTTGCCCCCGACGATCCGCGATCGTCTTCCAGGATTCGCAGCCCAGATCCTGACAACTTGCGACCTCGGCATCAACCCGATGGATTGATGCTCGACTCAAAGATTCGCGGTTTCTATCCTCATTGCAAGCAAGCTCGATCATCCCACCGAATTGCGAGCATAGGATGACTTATGAGGCGTCCTCAAAAGAACACTGCCTGTCCCCGTTTGGGAAGCGCGTCTGCGTTTGCTTCCCAAACGAATCGTTTCCCATTTGGGCGGTGGAAGTATGTTCTGCCGCTTACCAAACGTACGGGACCAATCTCCAGTGAACTTTTTCGCTGTACTTCCGATACGCGTCATCGGTTAGCAGCAGGCATTCTTCGGCTTGGATTCTTGCTATGAAGAAAGCAATGGTTAGCACCAAGATGATTGGTTGTTTCCAATTCGGAGGGACGGCAAAAATGCACGCCGCAACCATGGCTAGTTCACCCAAATAAGCTGGATGGCGAATGAATGAAAACGGTCCGTTTGTGACAGTGCCACGAATCGCTGGAAGGATGGCAAAGCAGCGTCCAAGAAATGCAAAACTCAGTATGGCGAGCCCGCTGCCGATCATGAATAGAACTTGCGAAGCGATGTTCCATTGCTGCGGTGCGAATCGGAAGACCCAGCCTCCTACGAGTACCGCTGGGACCGCGATCAGACAGGCTCTTAAATCTCCCTGCTTCTCAGCTCGTGACCGAACCAAAAAGAGCACGCCCACCATGAGATGTAAGAGCGAGGTCGCGAGCAGAATCGCAAAGGGTCGCTGACCAAAATTGGACCATGTTCCGGCAGTCGCCCATCCAAGAATGGAAATGCCGATCGAGAGATCGACGACTCTCTGAGAGGGGATTCGCTGGGAGGGAACCACTAGTAGATCCAAAATCCCCAATCGAACAACCAACTTAGAAGATTGATTCCAACAATGGCTCCGATCCAAACCAGCCACCCCATCGACTCTGATCGCTGTGCGGCGGTTCGCTGAGGTCTTTGCTCTTCGTGCATTTGATGGTGGATCGAATTGACGAAGTGTTGCGCCTGATCCGGTTCCCAACCGCTATCGATCAATTGCTGCGCGACCTTCTCAGGGTCTTCGCCATTGGCAAGACTATTCGACACGATTTGAGATAGTGCCTGAATCTCGTCAGCTGCTTGGCCTGGCGGCAACTCTTGGTTCATCGCAAATCCACTTATTGAGAAAGACCATCCGGAAGTTCCACCAACCTAAGATGACGCCTACCGACTGTCAAATCTGTCTCTGCACGTGTCATGCTTCAGTTTTTGTTAGTGCTTCTTCAAATAGCTTTGTGAATTTTTGACGTTCCGATGGCTGAAAGGACGGGCAGTGTTTGCTGTTAGCCAACAGGTGTGATCCCACCAAGTTCGGAAAGAGCTGTTCGCATCGTTCGATTAGCGGTTGACCTGGAAAAGACACGTCTTCGTCCGCTGCGAAAACGTAAACCGGCGACGTAAGTTCATTGAAGTCCGACGGTATGACCAAAGGAGGTACAGAGAAGTCGACTTTCCAGTGGCGAATGGAATCTCCCAAATAGGGTGACCAAAGCTCATCGTGGGATGTCACGATGTTTCGAAGTGCTCGATCACGGTTTTTGTCATTGGGAAACAGCTTGTAACGAAAGATCGGCAAGGCCATGGAGCGAATACCCTCCCACACCGAACCGTTCACAATGGATCCAGGTACAACAAGCACAAGTCCATGCAGCCGTTTGGGTAGATGCTTTGCAACTCGCAACGCGACACTCCCGCCCCAGCTAATCCCACAGAGAACAACTTGATCTACATTGAAGTGGTCAAGTATCTCGCCAAACCAGCGCGCGTATTCATCGGTCTTAAAGTCAAGTCGGATTTGCGCAGCTCGGGTTGACTGTCCCGGCACGTTGACCGCATGGATCTGGCGTCGCGAAGGCAAGTCGCCAATTTCACCGAGCGCAAACGGCGCGCCGGCTGTCGCACCGTGAATGATAAACAGCGGTGGCTCGGTACGAAGCGTTGAGCTCTCTGAATCTCCGGTTGTCATCACATCCGTGAATCCAAAAGAAGTCTCGACTCGATGCGTTACGCTCGCAAACTCAAGCTTTGATTCAAATCGAGAGTGCCATTGGTCGAGCAGTTCAAACGATTCCTGCGATTTAGCAAGTTGAATACGTTTCATTGGTTCGTCCGAATTCTCAATCGGCTTGGGATCGCGTCGTTCGCTGCACTCGTCGCTAGGCTCTCAAACATCCTAGCTTGCACCGAACCTACCTTAGAAGACGCCGGTCACTGCTAAAATCAAAGCCAAACATGTTTGATGAGACGGTTGAACCGAAACGACGGCATTGAGGTTGAGGCGGGGATGAAGTTTTGTATGGCACAGATTCGATCCAGTGCCGGTCGTGTAAACGGGAATGTCGAAGTGCACATTGAAATGGCGCGTCAAGCGGCCGCGCGAGGTGCGGACCTGGTCGTCTTCCCCGAACTCTCTGTCACGGGTTATGAGCCGGAATTGGCTGGACGCCTTGCCATGGATCTATCCGACCCGAGGCTCGCCGCGATTCGGTCCGCATCGGTGTCACTCCAAATCGCGATTTCCGCCGGGTTCCCACTGAAGCAAGAAACATTGCCATGCATCAGCATGATGACTTTTTATCCGAATCGTGAATCACAGCTGTACACAAAGCAGAGGTTACATGTTGATGAGTTGCCGTTTTTTTCAAACGGAACCAAGCAAGTCGTTCTTCAAGTCCGAGGAACTCGAATTTGCCCTGGTATCTGTTACGAGACGCGTTTTGAGGAATCGTTCCAGCAGGCAAAAGAACTGAATGCTGATGTCTATACAGCGTCCGTGGCAAAGCCGAACGAAAACATCGATGAAGCCTATGAGCACTATGCTCGAGTTTCCAAACGTTTCGAGATCATCACCGCAGTATCGAATTGTGTAGGGCCGGCAGGCGATTTCATGGGCGCTGGACAATCGGCAGCCTGGGGAACAGACGGAAGACGGTTGGCGTCGATGGGTGAAAAAGCAACCGGACTATTGCTCGTCGATTCGATCCATCAAACGGCGGAGTGCATTGAGTGGTAGGGCATGTTCAGCATGCCGCATGGTCAATGCAAGAACGCCAATAACTCCCGCCATCGGTGACTATGAGCCTGACCTGCGAAGCGTCTCTTTGAGTTTTTTTCGGTTGGGTTTGATGTCACTTTCGGTGTCTTTTGGCCAAGGCAGGATCTCGGTTGGTATTTCGAATCCGCTTAGTCTTTGCCGGAGTTGAATTTGCCAGTCGTCCGGCAGAGCGCCGCGGACAAATGCGACAGGACGTTCGCCGTACGACTCGCAAGGTTTGGGAGCGACGATGACTTGCTCGAGGCCGAACATCTGAAGCATGGTGCTTTCAATGTTTTCCGGATGGATGTTTTCGCCACCCGAGATGAATTGGTTGTCGATGCGACCAACGACTGTCAGTTGATCATTGTCGGTCCAACGACCAAGATCCCTCGTGTGAAACCAGCCGTGATCATCCGTGACAGGATGAATCGTCCCGGACTGGTAGTAACCCATGCAGAGTGGGTCGCCACCAACGAGGATCTCGTTATCTTGATTTAACCGAAGTTTTCGACTCGGTAAAACTGTTCCGCTGCACGATGGATCCGCAATCGGTGTTGAAGTCGTTACTTGCGAAGCCATTTCGGTCAGTCCATATGTGGTGTGCAAGTTGACGCCACGCGATCTTGCTTGCTCGACCAACTTTGCGTCGACAGCACTACCGCCAAGTAAGACGGATTTGAGGTGCACCGTCGGAAAACGGTGATCGGACATCAGCCTTCGTAACTGTGTATTGACCACGGACAGATGAGTCACACGAAGAGCGTGAAGCAATTCATGATTCAACTCGAATCCGGTCGATGTGCCCACGACGGTTGCTCCCGCAACTGCGCATCGAACCAGGATGGAGAGTCCGCTCACGTGGTAGAGAGGTAGCGACCATAGCCACCGATCGCCTGGATGCAGAGGTATGACGGATTCCGCGCCGATTGCGCTCGCCGTATGAGCACGCATTGAATGCACGACGGCTTTCGGCATGCCAGTGCTTCCCGAAGTCAAGACAATCGTTGCCGGTCGATCCGCCGCGAACCTCAGAAAAGTAGGTGACACGGCATCCGCGTTGGATGTTAATTCCGGTGGGCTTGGCTCGATCCAGTGGGCCTCGAGTCGCGAGAGAACCTCCTGGCGTTTGCTAGGTGGGATCCGATGGCTAATTGGGCAGGCAACGAGGCCACGTGCCTGAATCGACCAAAATGTTATGAACGCGTTTAAGTCATTCTTCGGACACCACGCGATATGGTCACCTTCATTCAAATCGTTGCGACTCGCAATCGACGACTTGGAAATGTGTTCGACTAATTCTGAGTATGTGAGTTGCTGTTTACCATCATCGAACGCCACGTGTTCGGGAAAGCGCTCCGCGGCGATCTGAATCGGAGAGTTCATAGCAGCACGCGCTCCAATGAACTGGTATCGACTCTTGGTTCTCCAGAGATAATGAATCGACCGTCTTTCTTGATCGGTGACTCGAAAAGCAGATCGTCGCTGAGCCAATCAAGCGTATCAAGGCCAGCAGCTGTTTCGGGTGCGTAGGTGGAAGCTAGTTGTACGATTCGACAGATCCCAACACCCGATTCGAACGATGCACTAAAGACCATCGGTTTGCCCAGGCTGGAAAGGCGGTCGAGTCTTTCTCGACCTCCAAGCAGGGTTGGCTTGCAGATTAGTGCGGAAGCATTCGGATACTCGGTCAGATCAATATCTTCCAACAGACTCTCATCCAAGGCATAAGCAATGCCTGTTTCGGAATGGAGCTCTTCGAGTCGGCTGGAATCTCTTAAGGGTTCTTCGACGTAATCGAGGGATAGGTCAGCAGTCGCGGTTGCAAAGTCAACTGCTTCATTAAATGTCCACGCTTGGTTCGCATCGAGCCGCAGACGGATGCGAGCGGGCATCTGTTCGCGAATTCTCTTGATCATTTCAATCTCATCAATGATTCCAGTTCTGCCCACTTTGATCTTAACGGCAGGGCAGTTTGAGGCAGTACATTGACTTGCATCAAGGACCACTTGGTCGGGTGTGCCGATTAATAGCCCGTTGAACGGAACGTGCGACCGTTCGGCTTTGGGTAACTCTAGGGAATCGAGTGCAAACTGTAGCGCGGGTGTGATTGCTTGCTCGCCCCTTAACGCCTGAATGACATCCTCAATGGAATCGCGACTGAATCCAGGGAGAGGAGAAGCCTCAGCCCATCGACCGTCACGTTCCAGTAAGACTCCCTGACGGAAAGTATGTGTTTGGCGTTTCAGCTTCAGTGGCTCACGCAACTGAATCTGAAATCGGTAAACTTTGAGATCGAGGGCAGTCAATGGAAATTCACTTTCCTAGATTGCAAGTCCAACGCAAAAGAGGAGGGTGTAAAGAACGAGGAGCCCAGCAGTCATTCCCAGACACGGACGTAACTGCAAGCCTTCGCTTCGCCAAACTTTTACAACGACCATACATCCGGGGATACCCACTAGGGACGCGATCGTGATCCACCAGTCTGTTTCCAAGATCGCGACAATAATCGGTACGAGAACACTGCTTACGATGCACGCAGAGTACTGAAATCGACTAAGCGTCACACCGAATCGGACGACCAACGTCTTCTTTTCCGCGGCGCGATCTTCCTCCACATCCCGCAGGTTGTTAACGACCAACAACCCGACTGCCAGAAAGCCAGGGCCCAATCCGGAGATCACGACCGCAGAAGTCAGTTCGAGTGCTTGCACGTAATAGGTTCCCGCAACGGCAACGGGACCGAAAAAAACCAAAACGAACGGGTCTCCCAGTCCCTGGTAAGCCAATGAGAAGCGACTCGCGGTATAGAGGACTCCAAAGAGAATGCTCAACGCACCAATCAGTAGGAAGGGCCAACCGGCATAATATGCCAGCACGAGGGCGGATAGAGCTGTCACCGTGAACATCATCACGGTGGCAACCAACATGGACCGCGGAGTAATTAGCCCGGATTGAACAGCGCGTGTTGGCCCTTTGCGTTGCTCCGTGTCGGCGCCCTGAAAGAAGTCGCAATAGTCGTTGCAAAAATTCGTGCCGATCTGCACCGAAATGGCACCGAGCAAAGCGAACAGCATTGTGACCGCGTTGAACATTCCCGCATCGATCGCGAATGTTGTACCGATCAAGATCGGCGAAAGCCCAGCGATTAACGTCTTTGGACGCGCGGCAAGCAACCAGTTGGAAATCATCGAAAGCTTGTCGAACGTCGTGAGTTAGTAGTGATAAGGATAATCAGACCAATCCGGATCACGTTTTTCCAGAAACGCGTCTCTACCTTCCTGAGCTTCGTCCGTGCCGTACGCAAGCCGGGTCGCCTCTCCAGCGAACAATTGCTGACCGACTAAGCCATCGTCTGTTAAGTTGAATGCGTACTTGACCATTCGCTGTGCCGTTGGGCTCTTCGCACAAATCTCTGCTGCCCAAGACAAGGCTTCGTTTTCAAGCTCTTCATGGGGAACGACTGTGTTGACGGCTCCTTGCCGCATGGCTTGCTCGGCTGAGTAGGTTCGGCCCAGGAAGAAGATTTCACGGGCAATCTTTTGTCCCACTTGCTTGGCGAGATAAGCGGAACCAAATCCGCCATCGAAGCTGGCAACGTCGGTGTCGGTTTGTTTGAATTTCGCATGCTCGGCTGACGCGATGGTGAGGTCACAAATGACGTGCAGGCTGTGGCCTCCACCAACGGCCCATCCGCTCACCGCACAGATCACTACTTTCGGCATCATGCGGATGAGTCGTTGACATTCCAAGATGTGAAGTCGACCCGCGCGTGTGGCATCAATCTTCTGGCCACGATCATCCTTCGCGTATTGATAGCCGTGTTTGCCGCGAACACGTTGATCTCCGCCAGAGCAAAATGCCCAACCACCATCTTTGGGGGACGGGCCATTTCCGGTCAAAATCACTGCACCAACATCACTACGTTGCCTTGCATCATCGAGCGCCGTGTACAGCTCGTCGACCGTTTTCGGTCGAAAGGCGTTTCGTACTTCCGGGCGATTGAATGCGATCCGAACAGCACCAACATCTCTCGCACGGTGATACGTAATGTCTTCAAATTCGAACGCGTCGATGGATTCCCAACGACTGGAATCGAATATTTCGGAGACTTGATCGGTCATGGATGTGAAATCGTATCGAGGAATTCACGCAAATTCTTTGTCAATGCGTCGGGATCTTCGCGGTGCACAATGTGTCCACAGTGTGGAACGATTCTCACAGTGGGCGACACGATTGCCAGACACTCTGCAAACCGCTCGATAATCTTACGGTACTTTTCGTCTCGTTCGCCAGCCACCAACAAGACGGGGACGGAAAGCTCCTCCAACCTCGGCCAGTAGTTTGGCTGTGTTGAGACGGAGTTGGCTCGTAGCATTCGCGCCCACTGTTGACGCGTTGATTGGCCGTCCCGTTGCATCTGCCGTTTACGTTGTTGTTCGGCTTGCCTGACAGATTCGCTCACCGTCGCGAAGACCGGCAGACTGTACCAATCCGTCAAAAACTGATCGAGTGAATCCGTTTCGAGACGATGAGCGATTTTCAGATCTACGTTTCGGCGACGTTCACGTTCGTCATCGCTTTCCAGTCCCGGGTTTCCTGACAGAAAAACCAATCCTTCACATCGGCCGGGATATTCGAGTGCGAGGCCGAGCGCCATACGAGCGCCCATCGAGTAGCCAACCAGGATGGATTTTTGTGGGAGTGTTCTAGCCAGAGCATGGATGCTGGTTGCCCAATCCTCCGCTTCAGGCAGTGATACAGCGGACGTTTCGTGATCAAAAAATCCGTCGCGAATTTGATCCCAGTCAGAAGGATGCCCCATGAAGCCGTGCAGGAAAGTCAGTCGCATCGTTTGCTGCACTCATTGATTTCGTGGGCAATCTTCTGTCGAACCGCCACGTTGACTTGTCGATTGGTAACGACTTCGAGGATGATCGTCTGCCTATCATCCAGAGCCGTCTGATACGCATCAATAAATGACTGCTGATCATTCAAAAGCTGATAGGGAATTCCGAACATTCTTGCCGCATCCCCAAAACGAAATGAATGAGGCGTGGCAAAGTACCGTTCAAAGTGCTCGGAATCATGGATCGGCAACAAGTCAAAGATGTGTCCTGCTTGATTGTTGACAATTAGCACGATCATCGGCCATCGAGAACGCGCGATCAGTGCGAGAGAATTAAGATCGTGCAGCGCCGACAGATCACCGAGAACGATGGTGGTCATCTGCCGCAAGCCTTCAGCGAAACCGGTCGCGGTTGCCATCAAACCATCGATGCCACTTGCGCCCCGATTTGCAGTGATGTTCCGGATCTGATTCTGTGTCGGAAGACCGTACCAATCCATGTCTCGAATCGGTGTGCTGTTGCCAAGGAAGAGACCTGTTTCAATCGGACACATTTGACCGATTGCATGGGCGATGGCTGGCTCGTTCAAGCGGGCCGTCGAAGACAACGCTCGTCGAACCGCCTGCCGCCGCGACTGATCCGCGTTCTCCCAAGCCGCCAGAAAGTCGGGTGCTGTCTGGGCTCCAACAACACGTTGGTCGATGTCCGTGATTGGCATCCATTTCTCTTCAAGACTCACCCCAGCGGGATTGATGGTCTGTCCAGTCGGTGTGAGATGCAACATGCGGACAGGTTTATTCTTGAGATTTCCAATCCACTGAAACCAAGACTTTGAAACAATCCGGCCACCTAAATGCACCACATTATCTGGCTGCGGTAAATCGAACTGTTTCGGAACTTCAAATGAGCCAGCACCGACACCACTTGTAACATCGCTGAGCAGTGGGCACTGGAGTTGACGAGCCAAGCTTATCGCTGATTCAGCCTCCTCTGGGCGGCAACTTCCTAAAGCGATCAACGTGTTACCACTCAATTCAAATCCGGCGGATGGATTCTTGTCGCCCGAGGGGAGAGGCGTTGGAGATTCTCCCACGAACCCTTTGGGGGTGATCG
Organism: Planctomycetota bacterium; assembly: GCA_039179795.1. Classification (GTDB taxonomy): domain Bacteria; phylum Planctomycetota; class Planctomycetia; order Pirellulales; family Pirellulaceae; genus Rubripirellula. The sequence continues at coordinate 577,568 of JBCDEM010000001.1, forward strand.
TTGCGCCGGCACGGCTGTCTGTTTGGAATGCCGGAGACGAAATCGTAAACGGTTCACGAAACATCCAATTGACGTGAACGGGACCATGTGAAGACTGCTTAAAAGCCTCCTGTAGTTGAAGCGTCAAATAGTCGATTCGCTGCTCATCACAATTGTCGGTTTGATCCGGGAAAGACAAATCATCCGGCACGGGGAGGTGAACGAACGAACGTGGATAGCTGCCAAATATTTCCCGTTGCTCGATTGTTTGATTCGCGCCCGTGCCACGCAGCTCGTCCGGTCGATCTGCCGTGAAGAGCAACAGTGGAACGCCTTCCATTGCAGCTTCAATGACTGCAGGAAACGCATTGGCAACGGCGGTTCCTGACGTGCAAATGAAGACTCCCGGCGATCCGGTCGCGCGGCCAAAACCCAAGGCGGCGAATGCCAATCCGCGTTCATCGAAGTGCTGGATAACGATCGCGTCATTTCGCGCGGCCACGGCGAGCGTGAGCGGTGTGCATCTAGAACCGGGTGCTACGAAGAAATGATCGATGCCATTTCGAAGACAGCAATCGATCGCCGCACTTGTCCAGATCGCATCGAGCACTTCAACGTTCCAATGACCGACCCGGCAGAAATTGTCTGGCCGTATAAACTATCGACCCAGAACTTCGATAAAGTCCTGAATCTTATTCTCGACCTCCTGCCATTCTTCGTCGGGATCCGATCCGCGAACGATTCCGGCCCCGGAATATAGCGTGAGCGTCTTGCCATCGACGAGCCCGGATCGAATGGCGACCGCGAATTGGGCTTCGTCGGAACTGACCCAACCAACGGGTGCCGCATACCAACCGCGGTCAAACGGTTCGATCCGAGAGATTTCGGGCAACGCGTTGTCAGTCGGGTAGCCACCCACAGCTGGCGTCGGATGCAACCTCTGCAGCAACATTCCGTCATCGACACCTGACTTTAACGTGCCTTGAACGTTGGACCGAAGATGCTGTTTGTTAGCCAACCGAAGAATTGATGCCCGCGAATCGACATCGAGGTGCTCGACAAACTTGTGCAGTTTTTGGCGGATACTCTTTCGGACGATGTCGTGCTCACGCTGATCCTTGTCACTTGTCAGCAACTCGATGGCAAGTTGCTCATCTTCGCTCGCTGTCTTGCCTCGCATTCGCGTCCCGGCAACGACTTCACTTTCTAGTCGATCACCGCAACGTTTGAAGAGTCGTTCAGGTGTTGCACCAACAAAAGCACTACCAGCTCCGAAATCAAAACAGAAAACAAAACAGTCGTACGTCGTCTTATCGAGCTTGGCGGCTAAGGCGACGGGATCGAGTACTTCAGCGAATGCTACTTTTGTTTTCCTTGATAAGACGATCTTCTCGAGCACTTCCGCTCTTATCAAGGAAAGAGCTTCGTCGATGCGAGACTGCCATCCTTCGAACGTTGGTTGATAACTGGTTGATTCCGGTGCGGGGATATCATCGGCGAATGCTTCAACGGCCGGTTGAAAACGCAAAAGATCATCACGGGCACTGGCGACATCTTCTGGCGACATAATCGCTAACGAGAGCACACCATCCTGCAATTGAAGTCTCGGCACGACGAACCGACCCGCACCAAACGAATCCCAAGAATCGTTCCCGTTGAAAGAGAACCCGCCGTAGAATCGGAGCCGCTTATTGTCAGCGATCACATTTCGGCACTGAGCGAGGATCGACGCAGCATCGCCGCCCGATTCCATCGTGACAACCGCCGCTGTGCCCAGCCCAAAGCTGATTCGTTCTTTGGCTCGCTCAGACCAAGTGATCCGGTTTTCGCAGACATTTGCTTGCAGCAATCGCCAGCCGTCCAAGTCAGATGCCGCCACTTCCAGCACATGCGGAAACGACTGCCCGACGATGGACATTTCATCGAGACGACTCAGAAGTGCCTGAAAATGAGTCGATGTCGGTTCGCTGCTTATCCTGGTGTCCATCATCCACTCAACAGTACCGGATAACCGCCGTTCAAACGTCTCTTAGGGCGGCCGATCATTCCGAAGGAAGTCTCTCGTCGTGGCAGACTAATCAAGGGTTGGGGTCTTTTGGCCCCTCGCGGAGACCGAAGTCTGACATAACTCGCGATATCTGCCCAGATTACGTCAAAATGGACAGCTCAGATTTGAAAAGGCACCCAATGCCTTTTCTCTTCCCACTCATTCAAACCGGTTGTGTGTGCCCGGCTTAACCCTCTGGTTGCCCGTAAATATCCAAAACTGACCGGATTTGCCCTGTGACCTGGAGCTCGCTGCGGGCACGATCAAAATCGAGGGCTCCGCACAGACAACTGTCCGGGAAACTCCGAGTTCCAGGACTGTCAAGTTTCAATCGCTCAATTCGGTCTGTGTGCCCTACGTTGACCGGTACGCCTCGCGCTGAGTATCGAGGATTAAAGGACTGATCTGTCCCGTGTTGCCGTAACTTCTTTTGAAGATCGATACGTGGCATTGATAGATGGAAGTACTAGTAGGTCATGCTCCGCATGACGACAAAATGGATCTGCGTTGCCCCTTGCAAAGTGTTTCGACGCTTCTTGGGTAGCTTCCGGCGTGACTTTGCGAGCGCTGCGCTTTTGAACTAACTTGAGATGACCGTTGAAATCCGATCATCCCCGCAGCCCAATCATTAGCGAAATTGAATTCATGTCTTTCTTGATCCGTTCGATCTGTGCTTGTTTGTTCTGCTCGGTTCACACGGTAGCTTGGGCAGCCGATCGCCCGAATGTTCTCTTCATAGCCGTGGATGACTTGCGGCCAGAAATAGCAAGTTTCGGTGCGCCCGCAATGGTGACGCCGAATCTCGATCGTTTGGCGTCGAGAGGGATCCGATTCAATCGGGCGTACTGCATGGTTCCGACGTGTGGTGCATCCCGGGCGTCATTGATGACTGGCATTCGTCCGGCCAAGAATCGCTTCGTTAGCTACACGGCTCGAGCTGACGAAGACGCGCCAGATGCAACGACACTGAATACGCACTTCAAGCAGCATGGCTATCGAACCATTTCACTTGGAAAAGTCTTTCACTTTCCCGCAGACAATCGTGATGGGTGGAGCGAACCACCAAGTCGTCCGAGAGCCAGTCAATACGCGACCGACGCTTCGATTAAGGCCACGGTAAAGGATCGAAAGGGACGAGCTCGCGGGCCGTCTTGGGAGGACGGTGGCGATGTTTCGGATGCGACGTACACCGACGGGAAAATCGCGAACGAAGCAATCACGCGACTGAAGGAACTGGCCGTAGACGAAAAACCCTTCTTTCTGGCCGTTGGATTCACCAAGCCGCATCTGCCATTCGTTGCACCGGGAGCCTATTTTGATCGCTATCCGGTAGCGGACGTGAAAATGCCACAGAACTACTTTCCACCGAAGGATGCGCCGGAAGGAGCTGTTCACAGTTTTGGTGAGTTGCGCAGTTATTCGGATATTCCCAAGACAGGTATCCTCTCCGAAGCCAAAGCGAAGGAGCTGATTCGTGGGTATCAAGCTGCAACAAGTTACACCGACTCGAATCTTGGACGTCTGCTTGACGCCTACGATGAACTCGGACTCGACCAGAACACCATCATCGTCCTATGGGGTGATCACGGTTGGAACTTGGGCGAGCACACGATGTGGTGCAAGCACAGCTGCTTCGAAACTTCGTTGCGGTCTCCACTTATCTTCGTAACGCCCGAATCCATGAAGCTACCGGCGAATCAAGTTTCAAACGGATTGGTCGAGTTCATTGACGTCTACCCAACGCTGTGTGAGCTCACCCATTTGCCCTTGCCAGCACAACTTGATGGCGAATCACTCGTTCCGATTCTCCGTGATGCCAGTGTCTCGCTAAAAGACGCCGCCATTAGCCGTTTCAAGAACGGAGACACCATTCGGACGGATCAGTTTCGATACACGATTTACCGAGACAATCGAGGTGGAGTAACCGGCCACATGCTGTATGACCACGAAGCCGATCCGGATGAAAACATCAATATTGCTGATGATCCGAAATACGTTGATGTCGTGAAAGCCCTTGCCAAGCAGTTGAACGCTTCGATGGGCAAACCAAATGGATTGAGTTCGACGGATGGATCCGATCAATCCGGTTCAACACCGATTCGTTTTGTGAACGAGCTGAATCTGGATGACGATCAAAAGCCGAAGTTTCTCGCGGTCCAGAAGTCGATGAACGAGAAGTGGTCGAAGTTGAAGACGCTGCCTGAAGGTCAACGCGCTCAGGAGCGAAAGAGTTTGCTTGCTTCTCGTAATGCACAACTAAAGAAGATTCTTACGGGCGAACAATTCAAGATGTATCTTGAATTGCGGGCGAAACGCAATGAGCAAAACAATCGATAGCCAGTCGGGCGGACGTTTCGCCGTCGGTCGCTTCGCAGTAGGAGTGCCTTTTGGCTTCATTGAGATCGTAGAGCGATCGGATACCTATGCTTCCGCTTCATTCCGATCCGTCACGGATGACGTTTGCATCCGTGACGAGATCGTACTCTTCGTCAAGGTCACGGCGTTGCGTTTGTTGATCGTTGCGCCACCAGCGAGGGCACTTTGATGACACTGCCACCCTGAAACGCTTCGGGATTCTTGAGGCCATTCAACTCAAGGACTTGAGCAAGATCGACTTTTAATTCGGTGTCGATCGCGTGTACTAACCACTCCGGATTGATGGAATCAGCTAGTCGGAGATCGGATTGAACGACGAGGGTTTGCCCATCTTTCACGTTTGCATCGCTTTCTAGACGGTTGATCAGTCTGAGATCAGCGGCAGATGTCCGGTAAGCTTTCGCGATCGAATCCAGCGTGTCGCCTTTCGTAACACGATGCGTTCTTCGAACGTAATCGTTGGCATTAAAAGAAGGCTTTCGTCCTGCTGGTGCATACATCACGACGTAGCAAGAGAGTCCAAAACGACCCACCTCCATCACGACTGGAACGCGAATTTTTCGCCAGGTGAGATCCTCGTCCTTTTCAATCGAGTTGAGTGTTTTGAGTGTGGCCTCGTCCGTCTGATACAGGTCAGCAAGGAATGAAAGCGTTTCTCCTGGCAAGATTCGATGCGTCAGTTCAACACATACGGGCAGCTCTTGATCCCGATCTTCAAAATCCATTAATGGGTGAAGCATGCGAAGCTCTCTTTCCGTCAGGCCATTTTTCTTTGCGAAATCCGCAAGTGATTGATCTTTGCCAAGCGTTTTCAATTCGACGGGACCCAAGAATCGTGATAACAATTGGCTCGCCATCGTTTGCCACATGTCATCCATCATGAGGACGCCGTCGGTTTTGTAGTCCCCGATACGCACTTGTCTCATTGTCGTCGGCTCATCACGTCGTGTGCGACGAGCGCGTTGGTCCTCGCCGCGGTTGACGAGCGAATCGATTCGAAACTCGACGCGATTGGGTTGGCCGGGTGCACCCGGAACTTGGATGATTTTGACCGGTGAATCTGGAGCGTTGATATCCAATTCCTTCCCATCAAGCGTTGTGATCCTTGTCTTCACGGAACTGCCCGTCTGTGGATCTTGAAGCGTTTGCTCTTGCGCATTGAGCGTGCTACAGATTGGAAGTTGGCAGCAGATTCCTAGAAAAAGAATTCTTGGCAGTTTCATATCGAGTTCCTCGTGTTTTCGGTTGATCTTATGGGGATCATTGAGCGTTGAAGTCCCGTCGAAGATTTCATGCGTCAGCGGCGGAATCGACCCTTCACGTTTTTTGTATTTCTTCTCCGAATTGTTCTGACGTCTGAGGGGTTTCCCTGACAAACGCCGCATGTATTCTTGAAACCCAGCAAGAAGAGCGACTGAATTGAGGGAAGCTATGCCAACACTTGAGGAGATAGAGTCTCTGTTTCACGAGGTGCGATGCCTTGACCCAGCAGAGCGGGAGTCTTTTCTGAAGTCGCGTTGTGGTGACAACGATGCACTCTTTCATCGCCTGTCCGTCATGTTGAAGCTGGATTCGGAGGACCATGCTGTCCTAGACGATTTAACGAGGGCAAGCACGGCAGTTGAATCAGAACGAGCAACCCCATCTGACAAGCCCGTCGAAAAAGTAAGAGTCCTTCCCAGTGGGGCCAAGATCGATCATTTCACGATTGTTCGTGAGATCGGCCGCGGCGGCATGGGGATTGTCTACGAAGCCCACCAGCAGACGCCGATTGAGAGGCGCGTCGCCATCAAGGTGATGCAGCAACAGGCAGTTCGAAGTGTTGAGCTTGAAAGACGTTTCATCCAAGAAAAGCGGGCCCTTTCTCGACTGCAACACCCAAACATCACGACGATCTTCGATGCGGGTGTCGATCTGCAGGGACATCTCTATTTCGTCATGGAATTTATCGATGGGATGGAGGTAACGGAATTCGCCGATGCCCAACAGTTGACGATTTTGCAACGCATTGAAATGGCCGAGCAAATATGCCGCGCGATTCATCATGCGCATCAACGAGGCATCCTGCATCTCGATATCAAGCCGAGCAATCTTCTGGTTCATGAAATGGATGATGGACAGACTCCGAAAGTGATCGACTTCGGGATCTCGGAAGCCATCCAAGCCATTGAGTCAATTCCGCATCAGGGCAAGCCGTCGCGAGATTCAGATTTGCTTAATGACCAGGATGGCGATTCGTTCAAGCAAGTCGAAAGATCACCGTCCGTTGCAACAACGAATGCCGAAGACCTTGTCACCAAAAGCAAAAGCGATGGGCCACGCGGCGCCGTCGGGACACCTTGCTACATGAGTCCAGAACATCTTCGGATGGTTCCTGGGGAGCTCGATGTGCGGGCGGATGTATTTTCCTTGGGTGTTGTTCTGTATGAGTTGGCTGTGGGAACGTGTCCGTTGAGACGTAAGGATGCTGATCGCGGCGGCTGGCGTGAGGTAGTGGATGCGATTCGAGACTGCAATTGGACACAACCGATTGATCGCTGGCGGGAATACGGCGATGAGGAGACAGCGAGCTTCGCTGAGAAACGATCCATGAAGCCCCGTGAAATAGAGCGTGTGTTAAACGGTGAGTTTGGTGCGATTGTCGCTAAGTGCATCCACAAAGACCCAGACAATCGCTACGAGAGTGCTGCGGCGCTCGCTCGTGACCTAAGTGCTTTTTTGGAATCACGGCCTTTGGATGCGATGCCGCTAACGCTGCGGTATCAAACGGCCAAGTTGTATCAACGAAATCGCCTATCGTTTTCAGCAGCTGCAATGTTGGCCGCTTTGGTGTTGGTGATCTCTGTTGTGACAACGTGGCTTGCATACAAGAACGATCGTCTTCGAAGTCTTGCCGATCGACGGGCCGTTCAATTGCAGGCGAGAGAAACACAACTCGCAACTGCGAATCAGGGGCTCAAGTTAGCTCTCGATCGAGCCGTCACGGCAGAGAAAGAGGTGAGATCCAACTTGGAGGAGAAGCGACGGGCAGCTGCCATTGAGAGAGCAGGGAGTCGCTATGCGTTGCAACGAGCTTCTATCGCATCCGACAACTCAACCGTCCCTTCACAAGGACAGCCTACGCCGGCTGAACAGAACCCATTGGCAGCACGGAGTGATCTCCAGCAATTGCCGAGACTCGACGATTTCCTGGAGCTAGCGAATCAAGTCGATCCGTCCTCAACTCCTCAGATGTTTAGCTTTGGAGGGATTCCCGTCCAGATCTCCAATTCGTCCGCCGAGGTTTCCATCGTGACGACCCCCTTAACACCTCAAGGAAAAACGTTGGAGGCTGGTATTCCAACAGATGCCTACCTCGCGGCGTTGATCGAGTTTTCAGGCGGCCGCATCGAGGAGTTGCAGTCGATGGTCGCCGATGAACTGCGTGATGAGTTTGGTGAAACGCACGAGATCTATCAGGAGTTCCTGCGATCTATCGAGACGTCACGTTAGTGTGGACGTTGAACAGATGGTAAGCGTCGGCCGTGGAAGCCGCACTTATTCATGCGGATCCATTCGTTCCGCCAACCACGCTCTTGCGAATCGCCATCGCCGCTCGACCGTGCTCAAGCTCATGTCGAGTGCGTTCGCGATTTCATCCATCGACAATCCCACAAAGAACTTGAGCTTGACGAGATCAGCCAGCTCTTTGGATTCGGATTCCAATTGGTCAAGGTGCTCGTTGAGATCCAATACGTGATCCATGGAAAGTGACGATGATTGCAGGATCGAAGGACCAAGCGAGTCTGAGAGTTCCCGTTTAACGGCATCGCCGCCTCTTTTAAGGCGCGCCTTGGAGCGGGCCGAATCGACGAGGATTCGTCGCATCGATTCCGCCGCTGCACCAAAGAAGTGTCGACGGTTTTCCCAACTTGAGTTTTCACTCGGTGCAAGGCGAAGGAAAGCCTCATGAACGAGTGCCGTCGCTTGAAGCGTGTGGTCTTTTCTTTCCGAAAGCATCTGAGCGCGAGCCATCTCGTTCAATTCGGTGTACACACACTCGAATAACTCATCACGCACGTCGTGCCCATCGTTCATATCACCCAGGATTTCAGTTAGCCGACGAACCATTTTTATTTGTGCAACGTTGTCAAGCAGTGGTTGGCTTATCGTCCCCGCAGCAGATTTTAGTAACGGGGAAAGTGACTTGGTGGACGAAGATGATGAATCAATCGAACCACCATTCGATCACGCTTCCAAAGTCTGCTCGCAGTAGAATCAGAGCGCTCACGCAAAGAGCGACGTAGAGAGCTCCAAGAGAGCAACACAGTTTAAACCGCGTATTCGGTCGTACTCGAAACGGATGGAAGAAAGCTGCAACGAAGCCCAGCGGTGTCAGGACAGGAACACCCAACAACAGAAAACCCGGAATCGGATAGGCAAGATCCATTAAGCCACCGATCGACTTTGGGTCATCGAGCATCGGGCGGGGCTGATGACCGAGTTGTACCCAAGCGAGCCCCCAGACAGCGTAGAACGAGCCAACGAGCCAGATCGGGTAGAGAGAAACGATCCACCAGATAAGCGTGCGACCGCGAAAGTTGGTCGCTGTTTCCTGCTCCTCGGTTTGCGGCTCGTGTACCGCGGATACCGGTACTACAGGAGCACGATAGGGATTGCCTTGAATGGTTGAGTCCTTACTGTGGAATCCAGTCATTCGGTTAGTTGTTTCATTCCTGTCGGGGCGACCAGGGTATCTAAAAACGCCAGCACGGTAGACAAGTACGATTCATGATCGCGACTCATGGACGGGAACTTAGATGAGCGTATTCAGACGAGATCGACGCTAGTGCCTATCGCTATCTCTTAAATTAAAAGATTGAAAACCGGTCCGCAAAGGCTTCCGTTCGTTGGCCGTTGCCTAGGGCAGTTGCAGAGTGGCGGGTTTGCTGGCAAATCTGCCAGAGTCCCGCTGTTTTGACAGAAAATCCGCGGTATCGAAACTGCTGTTGATTCGCGTACGTTTGTACGCCTAGGATGTTCACGTACAAGCGTACGCGAAACAGCCTCGACACGAGAAATGGAGTGAAGCGGTGGGTGATCGACCATCCCTTTCAAAGGGTGAGTTGGATGTTGCTCGAGTCCTGTGGGAGATCGGGCCGGCAGCCGTCCGGCAAGTGCACGAAGTGCTCGCGAAAGATCGCGGCATGGATTTCTCGACCGTCCAAACGTACCTCCGGCGACTGGAATCAAAGCAGTATGCCAATTCGCGGCTCGAGGGACGAATTCGCGTTTACTCAGCCCGCGCTAAGCCTCGCACCGTCATTCGCCAAACGGTCGATGAACTCGTCGATGTGTTGTTCGGTGGTGAAACGATGCCGCTGGTTAAACATCTGATTGAAGACGGCGACATCAGTTCAGATCAGCTCGGTGAGCTGAAGAATCTGATCGAACGGATGGAACAGGGCAGGGGAGAGGAGGAATGATGGATAGTCAGTTTCTCAACCTAATGCTGTGGCAAGCGATTCAAATCGCGATCTTAGTCACCGTGACCAAACTGTTGCTCAAAACTCCGGGCAGAACTCGCCCGTTTCTCTCGCACGTACTTTGGGCCGTCGTGCTCATCAAATGTATCACGCCGCCGATCTGGAGCAGCCCTTTCGGGGTGTTTACTCAGATGGCCAACCACGTGGAGCTTTCATCTCTTCGTTCAAATGTCACAAGTCAAGATGCATTGACTGCGAGAGCAAGTGAACGGCCATGGGAGGCTGTGGAAACGAATCCGCAAGACTCAACACTCTATGCGAGGATCCATGTCGATCCATTGGAAACCGCATCACTCGCCGAACCCATTGAAGTAGGTGCATCCACTCGATTTCAACATGGGCGGCCAGAATCGAATGATTCGACGGAACGAATCGTTGGCGTTCCCCTACTGGTCGTTTGGTTGGGAGGTGCCATATTCGCCGCTGGATTTCTATTTGTGCGACTGATTGCTTTCTTCTATCGACTGCAGTCGTTACCCATCCGGCAATGTCCGGAGTTGGATCAACTGACGCTGCGGTTAAGCAAACGACTAAGAATTCGAAAGTCGGTTCGAGTGCATATTGTTGACGGCAATATTGGACCGGCCGTGCTCGGTTGGTTTCGGCCCCGCGTCTTGCTTCCGGAAGTGATCGTTAACGATACACAACCGAATTCACTGCGGCTTTTGATCACGCACGAGCTCATGCACATTCGCAGGGGTGATCTTTGGTGGGCTGGACTTCAAGAGATCGCTCGATGTGTTTGGTGGTTTCATCCATGGGTCCGCCACGCCGCGAAATCCATGGAGTGCGAAACGGAGAAATGCTGTGATCAACAGACGATGACGGCCATGAAGTGCCTGCCATCCGACTATGCGAAATGCCTGGTCGAAGTCTTGGAAAAGAAACATCAACTTCGTGCGGCACCTACGTTTCCGGGTGTTCGCGCAATTGACATTACCACGGAACGGTTGGAGAGAATTATGACAACGGATGTGAAACGTAAAACACGCAACCAAGTCTGGGTGTGGCCTTGCTTACTGATTGCTTGTGCGGTGATTTTGCCGGGAGCAGGAATGGTTTCGGCGCAAACAGATCAAACGGAATCAACGCAAACGGAAGGTAAGGCAACGTCAACCACCGAGTCATCGCAAGCCAAGCGATCATCAGACCGGAAGGATCCTTCCCCGGGAAGCGAAATAGCAACTTCGGGTGATGGCGAAACTGGCTTGATCACTCACGGGCGTCTGGCACGGACCGGCCGATTCATTTTTGGTTCGGCAGTGAACAGTGATGCAGGTCTTGAAGGTCAGGTGATCACCGAAGACTCTCCTACGCCGGAGCAATCGGCCAAGCAACCGAAGGTTCTCCCTAACCCTGTTCCAAACGAACGAATCGCAACGCGAATCGTCACGAAAACACCTGTCCTTCGCACCTATTCCATCCAAGGAGTGCTGAAGCGATTACGGGAGACCGGAGTCGACAGAGAGACGGCAGAAACCCAGTTTTTGAACATGCTTCCGAAGATTCCCGATAACAACCTTCAAGTCGATCTCCAGGTCTTTTCTGAGGGCGACGGAGAGGAAGACGGCTCGAACACTCCGAAACGACGTGGAGCCGTGATACAGGATGAGAGGCTGTTTCTAATGGCTCCTGAGCACATTCACCAAGAGGTCACCGACCTGATTCGACGCAGCGAGCGTTTCGGATTCGAGCAAGTTTTAATCGAAGCCTCTCTTGTGTTGGTTCCGACCGACCAATGGGAGTCACTCGGCGTTGAATGGCGACCCATCGTCAAGGCCGAACACGATTCAGATTCAGTTTCGGACGTTGCCCCGGCAGCACCCGCGTTGCCGCGACTGCCGACGCTCACAGCACCGATCGCGTCTGTTCGTTTGCCTCAGCTTCCGACCGCTAATCTTCGTGATACAACGACTCAAAATACCGGACCGAAACCTGATCCTTCCAATGCGCCGGAATCCAACACACAAGAATCCAATACCGTTGATCAATCCAGCGGGGACATTGATCAGGTCGCCGTACAAAGTCCAGCATCGGTCAGACAGTTGAGTGCACATACTTCCATTCAGCGCTTTAATCAGATGGAGATCGCCGTTCTTGACCATAACCCCACCGAACGCGTTGTCCGTTCGGTGAAAGGAATTCAAGTGCTTTCCGTACCAAAGGTGATCACCGTCAATGGCCGATCTGCCGCGATCGAAGTCGGTGCCAAACAGAAGCTGATAAGTGGTTATCAATCCACGGCCGATGGCAAAGGAATGGAGCCCCTTCATGAGGATGTACAGGTTGGAACGACGATGAACTTAAAGCCGGAAGTTGTCGATCGACGCTACGTAAAACTGAACGTCAATTTGCAGTTGTCCCGCTTGGTGGATGCGCCTCAGAGTGAATCAGTTGCGAGACGTATCGCGAAGTTCGGCGATCCGATTCAGGCGTTGTCGGAAACTCACATCGAAACCATGTGTAACATTCCGCTTGGCCACACGCTGGCGATCGGTGGATTAGAAGTGGAAGAGCACGGAAAACCACATCGATTGCTCTGCTTCATGCGATGTGATCTCGTTTCCAACGTCGTGAAGAATCAGAAAGAAGGCAACGCTGAGGCCCTGCGGCCGCCCAGATACACGAAGAGGTTAACGACGCTGTCATTCGTAGATGGGAAGATGCCCATCGTTGGTAGTGCAGCAAATAGTGACGGTGATCAATCGACTCTGATTTTCGACTTGTTGGGAAAAGAGGACCAGAGGGTCAAGCTCTCTGGTGACTCGAGCGTTGAGGCGAAGAGTGGCTCGATGGATCTTCGCGTTCGGGATTTTCGGCTCGAGTGCTCTGATGGTGACCGGTTGGCGGCTGATCGGGCACAGATTCGCTTGCGATCCGATGCATCAACCTCAGCTCACCTTGTCGGGAGCGTTTACGTCCGATTAGGAGATCGTGAGATCAAGGCTCACGAATGCCGAATTATCGGCGAGACGATCATTCTGAATGGCAACGTCCAAGTCAAATCGGATGAGATGGAATTCACCACGGCCGATCTGCGGTTGACCATCCCAGACGATTCGACGAAGTCGAGCAAGTAAGTCGGCAATGCCGGAGTTTCGATTCGATCGGACCACGATCTATAAAATCCGAAAGGCGTTTCGCATAAACGCCTTGTGGGATCTCGGAAGCGGCAGATCGTTGCTCTGGCAAGAATCGATGGAGGTGGCAAGTATACTGACGCTGAAACTTTAGATACCGCTGCTTGAGCCACCCCATGAGACTATTGCAACAGCCTGTGTTGGTTTGTGTCGCCTTGATCCTTCTCCATGCAGAAGGAGCCGTGAGTGCTCAAGAGGACGGTATGGATTCTTCTGCTCAAACTGAGCAGCCTGCCATTGCCGCGCCCACGAACGAATTTGAACGCAAGATTCCGGTTGAATCGGTCGTTGAAACCAAGCACAACGCCACGATAAACGGCGTTGATGTTTCGTATTCGGCGACAGCTGGAACCCAGCCGGTTTGGTCGGAAGACGGACAGCCGATCGCGACGCTTTTTTACACCTACTATCGGCGTACTGATGTTGAAAAGGTCGAAACGCGACCGCTCATCATCTCTTTTAACGGTGGCCCCGGTTCCGCATCCGTTTGGATGCATCTTGCTTACACCGGACCGAGGATCCTTCGCATTGATGACGAAGGGTTTCCAATTCAACCATACGGTGTTCGCGACAATCCCCATTCGATCCTTGATGTTGCAGACATTGTCTTCGTGAATCCAGTGAACACGGGATACTCAAGGATCGTGGACGAGGATGCTGATAAGGAACAGTTTTTTGGTGTGAACCAAGACATCAACTATCTCGCAGAGTGGATCAATACGTTTGTGACCCGTGCCAACCGCTGGAATTCACCGAAGTATCTGATCGGTGAAAGCTACGGAACCACGCGTGTCTCTGGATTGGCTTTGGAGTTGCAAGACGACCAATGGATGTATCTCAATGGTGTGATTCTTGTTTCACCGACCGGACTGGGCATTGATCGAGACGGTCCCGTGGGTGCTGCCAATCGACTGCCGTATTTCGCCGCAGCTGCCTGGTACCACAAACAACTTCCCAAGAAGCTTCAAAAGATGGATTTGTTGGATCTGTTGGAGCAGGTTGAACAGTACACACTCAATCAGTTGCTTCCGACCATGGCAAAAGGTGCGATGGCAGGTGACGAAGAACGCTCCGCAGCCATCAAGCAGTTTGCACGTTACTCCGGATTGAGTGAGCGTTCGATCCGGCAGCACAACTTAGACGTGCCGACGAGCTTTTTCTGGAAAGAGCTATTACGGGAGCAAGGCCAGACGGTCGGTCGTTTGGACTCTCGCTACAAGGGCCTCGATCGCATGGACGCAGGCACTCGCCCCGATTTCAACGCGGAGCTTGCATCCTGGTTGCATTCATTCACACCAGCCATCAATTCGTACTTTCGCAATGAGCTGAAATATAAAACGGACATCAAATACAACATGTTCGGTCCCGTTTCCCCCTGGGATCGTGATGGAGATGAGACGGGCGAGAATCTTCGTCAAGCGATGGCGATGAATCCGTTTTTGAAAGTGATGGTTCAAAGCGGATACTACGACGGCGCGACGACTTATTTCAATGCGAAATACACCATGTGGCACATCGATCCGAGCGGCAAAATGAAAGATCGCCTTCAGTTCAAGGGATATCGCAGCGGGCACATGATGTATTTGCGTGCCGAGGATCTGAAAACAGCCAACGAGGACATTCGGCAGTTCATTCAGCAAGCAACACCAAAGCCCGGACAACCGGCGATGTACAAGTAGGATGAATTGCTTTCGATACGTTAGTTTTGCTTCGGAAACGTACGGTTGATTTGGATGAATCCGGAGATCAATCGGACATGCTCGAGGGTAATTTCTTCTCAGCGATAAACCGTTGGATCATCCACATGTGGCCGAATTCCTTTCGACACTTTTCCATGTCCATGATGACTTCAACCATTGTTTGGTATCGATCGTCGACGGACTTTGCGACCATCTTCTGAAAAATCCGATCGACTTCCGGTGCAACTTCCTCGCGAGTGGATCGCAAGGAAGGAATCGGCTGTTCGCGGTGCGCAACGATCTTCTCCATCGATGTTTCACCCGGGTAAATGTTCTTGCCGGTGAAGGCGAAGTACATCGTGCAGCCGAGGCTGTATATGTCGGCTCGACGATCAGCGTTCTTAGCATTTAATGCCTGTTCGGGAGCGATGAAATCGGCCGTACCCATCAACGCACCAGCGCGAGTTATTTCCGTAAGGGTGACATCTGAATCGGTTGCGGCATCCGGTGAGATGACTCGGGCCAATCCCATATCCAGGATCTTTGCGCTGCCGCTTCGATCGACCAAAAGATTGGAGGGCTTGATGTCACGGTGAATCACGTTTTTGGAGTGGGCAAACGCCAAACCTCTCGCTGCATCGAGGACGTGATCAAACGCAGTCAGAACAGCTAGTGTTTTGCGAGTGTGGAGGACGGCTCCCAGGTGAAGTCCGTCCACCAGTTCCATCACCAAAAAGTTGTGTCCTTCGTGTTCACCACTGTCGAGTGCTGTGACAATATTGGGATGTTTCAATAGGGAAGCGAGCTCGACTTCACGTTGAAACCGCTTAATCGAAAGAAGGTCTGCGGATGCACGCGGCGCCATCATCTTCAGCGCGACCAACTGATAAGAGTTTCGTGGGCGAGCTTTGTAGACAATGCCCATGCCTCCTTCACCGATCTTATCCATGATGAAGTAGTCACCAACGATCAGTGGATCGCGGCGAGTCTCCCGGATTACCTCCGCCTGATACTCCGTGAGCTTATATCGCCGCACGAGCTGCTTAGCCAAACCATCGACATCGGTTGGTGTATCGGAGGATAGCTGTGTTCGTTCAAACTCCTGAAGCTCATCCAGCGTCATCAATCCAACGCTGCTGAGTTTTTGAGCGAACTGATCGTAGGAAACAGACATGTTGCAAATAATGGCACGATCGGCGCCGACGAAGGGCGTCATTTCTACTGAAAAACAAAAGCATAATCACAATGTCCATTGTCTGGTGGCGAGTCATCTCATTCAAGCTTTTCAGTTTTGTCGGAGATTTCCTGGGTCGGGTCGATCAAATCGTGCCGCGGGATTGCATGCATCATCGCTAAACTGGGGCCGATTGACTGACAATGCCGCATAACGGTGGATCGTCGCCGAGCTGCTCGATCGTGGTGCGTGGTTTGTCGAGGCCTGCGAAGGGTGTGAGAATGGACGACATTTCGAGTAAGACTGACATCGAGAATTCCACCGCTTCAGAAGATCCGGACGAAACACTGGTCGATCGGGTTGTCAGCATCGACGTTTATCGCGGAATGGTGATGTTTCTGATGCTGGCGGAAGTCATGCATCTGTACGATCTCGCTGAGTCGTTTCCAGGTCATTCCTGGTTGGAGTGGCTTCGCTTCCATACCACTCATATGGTTTGGGAAGGCTGTTCGCTTCACGATCTCATTCAACCCGGGTTCACCTTTCTGGTTGGCGTGGCGATGCCTTTCTCCATTGCCAGCCGTCTGAAACG
This sequence comes from Planctomycetota bacterium, assembly GCA_039179795.1. Lineage (GTDB taxonomy): Bacteria > Planctomycetota > Planctomycetia > Pirellulales > Pirellulaceae > Rubripirellula. The sequence continues at coordinate 594,080 of JBCDEM010000001.1, forward strand.
CGGCAAGTCGACTGGCCGATTGGTTGCACACGCCGCTTTGCGAAGCTTCATCCTGATTGCCCTGGGGATCGTGCTCCGTTCCCTCGGACGAGATCAGACCTACTTCACGTTTGAAGACACGCTGACGCAAATTGGGTTGGGTTATTTCGTTGTCTTTTGCATCGCCGTCTGGGCACCGCCAAAGGGATACCTCATCGCTTTGGGAATGGTATTGGCCGGCTTTTGGGGAACGTATGCCATCAGCCAACCACCTCCGGATGATTTCGACTATCCGGCTGTTGGCGTACCTGAAAACTGGGAACATCATGAACCCGGGTTTGCGTCCAGATTCAACAAGAACAGCAACATCTCTTGGCGGTTTGATACATGGTTTCTTAATCTCTTTCCGCGTGAGGAACCATTTCGATTCAATGCAGGTGGTTACGCGACACTCTCGTTCGTTCCCACGATGGCGACGATGTTGTTTGGGTTGATAGCCGGAACTTGGATTCGAGTTGTGCAGACGTTTCGCGGTCGGTTCCTTCGCATGGTTTTGTTTGGCACGACCTGCATTGTGGTTGGTATGTTGCTCTCGAAAACAGACATTTGTCCTTTGGTGAAGCGCATATGGACGCCTTCTTTTGCACTCTACAGTGGTGGCTGCTGTCTGATTTGGTTGGCTTGTCTGCATGCGATTTGTGATCGAGCCAAGTTTCGCAAATGGGCAAGCCCTTTCGTTGTCATCGGTGCCAATTCGATCTTGATCTACGTGATGAGTTGGACGGTCGCAGGTCCCATTCGCGCAATGCTGTTTCGACACTTTGGAGAGCGCCCATTCGCCATTTTCGGGGAAGCTTTGGTACCGGTGACTGCTGGTGCGGCAACGCTTCTGGTGATGTATGGCGTTTTGTGGTGGTGCTACCGGCGACGTATCTTTATCAAGATCTAACGCTTCGCATTTACCACGCTCAAATCCAGGAACACAATCGCAGAGGGATTCCCAACAGGCGTGAAGTAACCCGTAAAGTCGAGTTTTCCTGAGACACGATCAACACGGAAGACCGTCATGTTGTCAGCCCGCTGATTGAGTGCGTAAAGGAATTCGCCAGTCGGATCAAAATTGAAACTTCGTGGGTAGTTTCCGCGTGTCGGTTCATCATCGACAGGCGTGAGTGTTCCATTTTCCCCGACAGCGAAGATTCCGATGCTGTCGTGCAACCGATTTCCGGCGTACACAAATCTGCCATCACTTGAGACTAGGATGCCGGAGCAAAAATTGCTCCCCGCATATCCCGTTGGAAGTGATGAAATCGTCTGTCGTTCGGTAAGTCTTCCTCGGTCATCATCCCAGTCAAACAACGCGATGGTCGAACCTTCTTCTTGGATCGAATAGAGCCACTTTCCATTGGGATGAAAGTCGAAATGTCTGGGCCCGTCGCCAGGCGGAAGCGAAACCGAAGGTGGATCATTGGCGATAAGGCGGCCGTCCGTGGAGTCGAATCGCCACACATAGATCTTGTCCAAGCCCAAATCAACGTGCAGGGCAAACCGGCCGGAGGGATCCATTGCGATCATGTGGGCATGAGTACGATCGTGCCCGCTAAAGGCAAAGCTTCCTAGCGGAGCATTGGTAGCCGTTGCTGGGCCGATCACTCCTTCGTCCCGCTGGACATCAGTGGGTTCCGCAAGACGACCGTCGGGTGAAATCGGCAGCACGGCGACCGATCCGCCGAAGTAATTGGCAACGAGTAGATATCGACCACTCGGATGAAGACTGACGAACGTAGGGCCCGCGCCTCCCGAACGCACGGTATTCATCCGTTTCAGATCACCGTTATCTGGATCAATCGAGAATGCACTAACGGTTCCTTCCCGATTCTCGCCCACGCGATCCGTTTCGTTTGCTGAATACAGGCAGGTGCCTTGTTTGTTGATGACCAGATGGCTGGGACTGGTTCCCAATCGGACTTCCCCAAGCGATTTTAGTTCACCCGTTTTGCGATTGACGGAGAATCGATGGATCCCACGACCATTGCCGGGCGGAAGATCAACCTGAGTTGGAAGGACATCCTGCAGTGGAGAGCTAAACGTTCCAACGTACGCAATCAATGGCTCACTGGGTGTCGATCGAACTTCCTGACTGCCGACAGGATTGGCGATGGCCATAAGCAGCACGAACCCAAAGAAAGGTGCCAGATGGATCGTTTGGAATCGTCGGTAAACCAGAGAAATGGGGTTGGCGACCATTCGACTCGAAATCGATCGATAAAGAGTGTTGACGCGTCTCATTCGTGGGCACCTATGCAAGTAAATCTCGTTTGATGAGCCGCCATGATACTTTGGCGATCTCTACCGCAGTTGCCAGGGCGGTTCAAGTTCTCCGGATTCGCCACGTCACGTGATCGGTACAAGTGGATCGCGCATTTGTGAAAATGATGAATTCTTCGCTAACCGATGCAACGGCAACATTCGGAATCTTTTAAAAGGAAACTCGATTCTCGTTTCCACACAGCGAACTGACCTCGCCGGAATCGATGGTGATAGGCCGCCTTTCGACGCGTCGCGGTCCCGTCGTTTGAGAGTCGTCTTTTGATGCACGTATTCCATTGATGCACGTATTCCATTGATCTGGGGGAGATCTAATGTTTCGTACTGTCCATCGACGTCGCCGATCGACAACCACCAAGACGTACGCTCGCAAGTTACTGGTTGAAACGTTAGAGACGCGGAAGTGTTTATCCGCTTCACCGCTGACTCCGTCCTCATCGCCGGAACTTTCGATCGACCCAAGTCTTTACGACGCATCAAGCTTCATCGTGAAGTACGAATCTTCGAGTGAAAGTACTCATCAAACATTTGGTCCTTCCAGGATCGCCCGGTCATCTGAATTGGGCTTTGACTTGCAACATGTCGAACTGCACCCAGGCGTTTCGGTTGCATCCATGTTGGCGACATTCCAGCACCGCGAGGGTGTGGAATATGTCGAGCCCAATTACCTGGTTCGCCTGACGGAAATTCCAAACGATCCACGTTTCGATACTCAATGGGACTTACACAATCTTGGCCAAGGTGGAGGCACCGTCGATGCTGACATCGACGCGCCGGAAGCATGGGATTTGACGACAGGAACCGGGTCAACGATCGTCGCTGTCATCGACACCGGCGTTGATTATTTGCACCCGGACCTTGCACCCAATATGTGGACCAATCCAGGTGAGATCCCTGGGGATGGCATCGACAATGACGGCAATGGATATGTCGACGATATCCATGGGTACGACTTCTTCAATGATGATGGCTCACCGATCGACGACAACAATCACGGAACGCATGTGGCTGGTACGATCGGTGCAGTCGGCAATGACGGAATCGGGATTGCAGGTGTCAACTGGAACGTCCAAATCATGGCGCTTAAGTTTCTCGGCGCGGATGGATCAGGGAGCACGGCCGAAGCGATCTCTGCTGTTCGGTACGCGTATGAAAATGGAGCACACATCTCAAACAACAGTTGGGGTGGCGGACCCTTTTCGCAAGCGCTTTTCGACGCGATTGCAGACTCGCAACAAGTCGGGCACATCTTTGTTGCAGCCGCTGGCAACGGGAACTTCCTGGGTATCGGCCAAGACAACGATGCAACGCCGTTTTATCCATCCAGTTACGAGCTGGACAATGTCGTCTCCGTCGCTGCAACCGATCGAAATGATGAGCGTGGAACGTTCTCGAATTTTGGAGCGACTTCCGTCGATATCGGTGCTCCCGGAGTCGACATCATCAGCACGACTATCAACGGAACTTATTCCAATGCGAGTGGGACTTCGATGGCCGCACCGCATGTTTCCGGCGCACTTAGTTTGGTGCGAGACTTTGATCCGTCGCTGACACCTGCACAAATCATCGATCGTGTTCTTCTGTCGGCTGATCCAGTTGAATCAATGGCAGGTATCACCGTAACGGGTGGACGTTTGAACGTTGCGTCCTCTTTGGTGCCCGACGAAACAGGTCCGATGGTTTTGTCGGCGTCGCCAGATGCGCTCGTACTGGATCCGTTCGATTCCGTGCGCGTGACGTTCAACGAGTCGATCAGTGCAGGCAGCTTCGGCTTGGACGATGTTTCGTTAGAAGGTCCTAATGGACCGATCAACGTTTCTAGCATTACGCCTGTCGCGGGACGAACGTACGATCTTCAATTTGGGCTTCAATCGGATTCCGGTCTCTACCAGCTCACTGTCGGACCCAACATCGAAGACCGTTTCGGGAATGTGATGGATCAAAACGAAAATGGTCTTGGAGGGGAAGCGACGGACGATCAATACGTCCACTCTTTCTCGAAAGCGGACGCCGTTGGGCGCTTTGATTTTGGGACGGCGAGTTCACCCGTTGCGAACGGTTACACACAAATCGTTGGAAACTCTTACAGCCCATCCGTCGGGTACGGTTGGAGTTCTGGAGCAGTCCATTCGTTGACGCGCGGAGGAGAGCCACTGACGCAAGACTTTAACTACACGACCGAAGCGGTGTTCGTCTTGGATGTGCCCAACGGCGAGTACGACGTAATCGTGACCTTGGGTGAGACGATCGTTGCGCATGATCAAATGGGCGTCTTTCTTGAGGGTATTCAAGTCGACTCTGTCACGACGGCTGCTGGAGAATTCGCGAACAATTCCTATCGAACGAGCGTGAGTGACGGGCAACTCACTTTGCGACTGCAGGATCTTGGCGGATCGGATTCGTGGGTGATGATCAATGCACTCGATGTCGTATTTGCAGGTCCCGATCAGACAGGCCCGTTCGTTAATAACACGAGCGCTAGCGGTACCCTTGCGGGTCCGATCGACCGCTTGCAGGTGAATTTCAACGAGTTGATTCAGGAAGCGAGTTTTACGATCGACGACGTCATTGCCCTGGAAGGACCATCTGGCCCGATCACACCGACGGGGGTGAATCCCTTGCCGACGGGTGATTACGAAATCACGTTTGCGTCACAGAACGAATCTGGGCCCTATCGCCTTGTGATCGGTCCCGATGTTTTGGACATTGCCGGAAATCCGATGGACCAGGATGGCGATGGAATCGCAGGAGAGATTCCGGACGACCAATTTGAAACAAACTTCACACTCGAAGCAGGTTTAGCGGTTGTTGCAGCATATGATTTCGGTAGTTCAACATCACCGCTGGCGAGCGGATTCACTCGCGTCACTGGGGGTGATGCATACAACGCTTCAACGGGATTTGGATGGCAGGATGGTGCTGTATTCACGATCAATTGGGGAGGAGAGCCACTTACCCAGGATCTGAATTACACGCGAGATGCAACGTTCGTCGTCGATATTCCCAACGGCGAATACGATATCGAGCTGACGATGGGTGAAGCGATTATTTCCCACGAACAGATGGGCGTGTTTATCGAAGGTGTGCAGGTTGACTCTGTCTCGACCGCCGGATTCGAGTTCGTGACCAACACGTACCGAACGAGCATCAGCGATGGACAATTGAGTCTTCGCCTTCAGGATTTAGGTGGCAGCAACGTATACGCAGTGATCAATGGCTTGCGTCTTCTCTACGCAGGTCCTGACACGACAGGGCCGATGGTTGATTCCACCGATGCCAGTGGAACGGTCGAAGGACCCATTGACCGAGTTCGCGTCGCTTTCAATGAACCCATTCAGGCCGATTCCTTTACACTTGCCGACATATCGAGATTGAGTGGTCCCGATGGTGACATCACTCCAATCGCCGTGAATGAAGTTGCCGTTGGTGAGTTCGAAATCGTGTTCCCAACAACCAATGAACCTGGCGAATATCGCCTGACGCTTGGCCCAGACGTTTTGGACATCGCTGGAAATTCAATGGATCAAGATCAAGATGGAACGTTTGGTGAGGCGGACGAAGATCAATTCGATACGACGTTTGTGCTCCAGGCCGGACTGCCGACGATCGCGAGATTCGATTTCGGTACCAACACGTCACCGGTCGAAACGGACTACACACGCGTCAGCAGCAGCGATCAGTACGACTCGGAAGTCGGTTTCGGGTGGACGGATGGATCGGTCTATTCCATCAGTTGGGGTGGTGCAACGTTAACACGTGACTTGAATTACACGGCGGATGCGACGTTCGCGATGGATCTTCCCAACGGACAATATGATCTGGTCATGACGATGGGCGAGGCAATCATATCGCATGATCAAATGGGCATTTTTGTCGAAGGTGTCCAGGTCGACACGGTTTCCACCGCAGGTTTTCAGTTCGTGACGAACACGTATCGGGCGAATGTTCACGATGGCCAACTGAGTCTGCGAATCGCCGATCAGGGTGGCAGTAATGCATGGGCGGTCATCAACGCACTCGAGATTCTGTACGTAGGAAGCAACGACAATTAAGTCGCACTGGCTACCAGAGTTGACTGATGACAACGGGACGATTCGGTCGCGAGCGTTTTCGCTTCAGCAGGATTCGAAATCCGGATCGAATTGTCCCTATAATGTTGCACGGGCGGTGAGCGATCCCCTCGCCGCGAGAATGACCGTTCAGATTCGGTAGTTTGCGCTACCCGAGTTTGATTGTTTGAACGGAAGACCTGCAGTATTTCGGGTGCCGAGTTTTGAATCATCACAGCAGCCTATCGTCGTCTGAAGAACCGCCGGAAATCTCGGCGGGTGCAACGGATCGCGGGCGGAAACGCGAATCCAATCAAGATCAGTTTCTCATTGCCCAATTGAATAAGTCGATGTTGGTCGATTCGACGTCGCTCGATTTCGAGGATCGTCTGTTTGGGCGTATGCAGAGTGAAATTCTGTTGGTTGCAGACGGGATGGGCGGACATGCTGCGGGCGAAGAAGCCAGTCAGTTAGCGATTCAGCATCTCGTGCGTCGCCTGTTGAATAGCATTCATTGGTTCGATCAACAGGAGGACGACACCCAGCGTGAAAGCGAATTCATCAACGACTTAAAGCGATTGTTGAAGGATGCACATAGACGACTGTTGCGTGAGTCGGCCCAGCATTTTGAACGTCGTGGGATGGGAACGACGCTGACGATGGCCCATCTAGTCTGGCCGAGAATGTATGTCGTTCACGCCGGTGACAGTCGGTGCTACCTCGTTCGTGATGGGGAAGCGGAACAGATAACAACCGATCACACGCTTGCCCATCAGATGGTTGAGGCGGGCGGCCTGAAACCAGAAGACGAGGCGGGAAGTCGTTGGAGCAATGTCTTGTGGAACGTGTTGGGCGGTCACTCAGAGGGTGATTTGATTGCTGAAGTTCACCGAGTTGAGCTATCTCCGGGAGACGTTGTGGTGCTCTGCACGGACGGTCTCTATCGCTACGTGGATAAAGAGACGATTGCCGAGATCGTCCAGAACACGGATTCGTCAGCCGAGGCTTGCGAAACGTTGATCACGTTGGCGAATGAACGCGGCGGCGAAGACAATATCACCGTCATCGTGTCGAGCCCCGAACCCGGTGGAATGCACTCCACATGGCTAGACAATGACGACACGATTATTTCCGACTAACTGAAATCATTGGTACGTCGTTCGGTTTTACGCTCTAGCCTAGACACGTGTCAGCTTGGTGACGCGTCCGGTTGAAACCCATTCAGCAACATAGATATCGCCATTTAAGTCGAAGCAAGCGTCGTGTGGGTGAATGAACTTTCCGTCTTGCCAGCGGCTTTCGTCGGTTCGAATTTTGAAGCCATTCGAGCGTTTTTTGTCGTCCAAGATCCGTTGCTGATCAGCGCCGACGGTTGCAACTGTCTTGTGATTTCGATCGAGCAAAGAAACACGCGCAACCAATTCAGGCACCAACATCAACTCGCCATGGGTGTCCACATTGGCAGGTAACCCAAAGCCATCAACGGTTTTTTTGTAAGTCCCGTCGAGCGCGAAGACTTGTAGCGTATTGTTGGCGCGATCGGCAACGACGATTTCGGGATCACCTCCGTCCCGTGTATCGACCCAAATGCCATGCGGGAGGTTGAACGTTCCTTTTCCTCGGCCGGCTCCTCCAAAACTCGACAACCAATTACCGTCGGTGTCGTATCGGTGGATGAAGTACGAACCATAGCCATCAGCTACCAAGAAGGTGCCATCCGGTAGGAAAGCGAAGTTCGTTGGCATGAATCGATCGCGCCCCCAAACTTTCTTGGGTTGGCTTGCTTCACCTTGGGCATAATGGCCGCTCTTCATCGGCGCAAACTTTTGCCAAACGGTTTCGCCAGTCAACGTTAGCTTGGCAAAGGTTTTGAGGTGTTGATACGCCGTCACGTAAAGAAACGGCGTACCGTCTTCAACGTGGACTTCTAAACCATGTCCGCCTCCTTGAAATTGGCTTCCCATCGCGCGGATGAACGTACCATCCGAATCAAACACGAAGATGGATGGATGGTCTTTTAACTCACGCTTTCCTTCGTGAATGACGTACAGTCGATTCTCAGGATCGACGGCAACGTTGTGCGTTGTCTGCCACTTAAACTGTTCCGGAAGGTTCGGGTATTGGTGCTGGCAGCGAAACTTGAGATCACCCTCACCGATGACGTCCTGCGCGGCAGTTCGTTTACTTGTGATGATGGCGGGGGCAGCAGTCATGGCCACCGCTGAAGTCTTCAGGAACTTTCGTCGATTCGGAGAGGTGTGCATCGTCGTTCCGGGGCAGGGCAGGGGAGGGAGTCAATTTCGGTTTAGTTGAGGTTATACGTTTTGGCGATACCGAGATTCAAGCTTTGGCGGCAATCGGGCGGTGGTATCGGAGTGGAATTGCCAGGTTTGGATCCCGTTTGGGCACTGACCGGTCCCGAAGACGAACGATTGCCGCTACCATTCCAGCCATCATGTCACAAAGCGATCGATTTGAGTTTGGCAAGAATTGGCGAGCTTTTTTGGGCTCGCTTGATTCGCAGCGGATCGAGCAAGCGACTCGTTCCCTGTGCGAATCCCTCGAAATGGAGTCGTTGGCCGGACAACGATTTCTGGATCTAGGATGCGGCAGCGGGCTGTTTTCGCTGTCCGCGCATCTACTTGGGGCAGAGGTCATTTCAATTGACTTTGACGAAGACTCCGTGGCCTGCACGGAACAGCTTCGGGCACAATTTGGTCGCGAAGACGATTCGTGGAAGATTCAGCAGGGATCCGTTCTTGACGATCAGATGATGGAATCGCTGGGTCAGGCGGACATCGTCTACTCTTGGGGTGTTCTTCATCACACGGGTTCGATGTATCGCGCCATTGAGATAGCGTCAAAGAGAACAAAGCACGGTGGGCGGTTTCTTATCTCGATCTACAACGATCAGGGTAGGGCGAGTCGCCGTTGGTTAAAGATCAAACAGACGTACCAACGTCTCCCAACGGTTCTACGTCCAATGCTCGTCTTGTTGGTGGCTTCGTACTACGAATGCAAATTTGCATTAGCACGCTTGGCACGATTGCAAAATCCGTTGCCATTCAATGACTGGAGAGCGAAGAAACAAGATCGCGGGATGTCGGCGTGGCACGACTGGGTGGACTGGGTCGGTGGATTGCCGTTCGAGGTGGCGAAGCCGGAACAGGTTATTGTTCCACTTCGACGGAGCGGATTTGTGCTTGAGAATTTGATTACCGTCGGAAACGGCTGGGGTTGCAATGAGTACTTATTCTCCCGTTGCTAAAAGTGCTTTCCCTTCAACTCCGAATCGTTAACTCCGCACGTTGTGTGAACGTGCTTCGTCTACGGCGTGCTGCAAATCCAAAATGAAATCTTCGCGGTTCAACGGTGAGAGGAGCCAGCGTTTTTTCGGTGTCGCAACGAGCACCCGTTTGAGCGATAGAGCTGGACCACTCATCCAACTGTGAGACTTTTCGATCTGGGTGATATCGACTAACGGAACCCGAAACGCGATTAACCCACAGCGAACGTGCAGCTCAATTTCGTCGATGGTGTATCGACAGGGTAAGGTGAAGATCGCGGAGACAATGGCGACGAAAACTGAAGTACCGAGCAAGATCAAGGCATCTCTTGGTTCGCCCTGAATCCAAGATACGATCGAAAGCACAATGGTGAGAAATGGTGAAGCAAGCAACAGAGCCGCGATCCAGCGATCGATGGCGGATTCGTAAACCGTTGGGCGCTGAGGTTTTCGATAACTAAGTGTCATGATGCGAGAACTTTAGGGTGGAAGAAGACAGCATCGTAGCTCGTCAAAACCGACGATTGAATACACCCGCAAGCGCTCGGTGAACGGCCTCTGCTAACGCGAAGCTGTTAAATTGGTGGTTGTCTTGGTCAAAAAAGCCACTTGATGCCCGGCAGGAGCATGATTGAACATCAACGCGGAGAGATGAAGTGGCTGCCGTGGGCAGGCATCAACCTGCGACGTAATCCGTTTGGTGAACTTTCCCCGGAAGAAAGGGCGGAGCTTGCGGTCGTCGATGTGGAGCCGATTCTCGCAAGACTCTCCGAGCAGAGAGTTGCCGTTCAGTTCATCGGCGCGTGTGGTCGTGGTAAGACCACGCGGATGCTGGCACTCTTGAAGCATCTTCCCAACGCCAGCTACACCTACTTACCGGAGGACGCCGCGTGTCCTGCGATCGCGATGGGAGATCCGATTCTGATCGATGAGGCGCAACGCTTACCGCGGTATGTCCGACGGAGAATTTGGAGTTCGGGAATCTCGCTCGTGCTTTCAACGCACCGCGATTTGCGGAGGAGTCTTCGGCGATCTGGTTACCGCGTGACGACCATGCGAATAGGAAACGGAAACACGCCCAGTCATGTCTGTCAGTTGCTAAATCGCAGGATTGATGCGTCAAGATTGCACACTGGCTCGGTGCCATCGCTTACCCTACGTGCCGCGGAATGTTTGGTATCTCGCTTTGGCTCAGACATTCGCGCAATGGAACACCACCTTTACGAACAACTGCAAAAGCAAGTAGAGCAGCATGGCGAAGTGCGATCTTTCGATTGTGTTGGATGATCCGCAAGGCGTACATCTAAGCGGAGGCAAGATCACAGGTGTCGTAAAGGTCCAGATTGATGCAGACGTGGAGTGCAAAGGCCTGGAAGTAAAGTCAGGTTGGCGTACACACGGGCGTGGTAACGTTGCCAGCGGCACAGCCGGAACGATGACGCTTTTCCAAGGGCAATGGCGTGCTGGAGAAACGCAGGAGTACCGATTCGAGTTGCCCATTGCCGACTGGCCTCCGTCGTACCACGGCTATTATCTGAGCGTTGATCACTACATCGATGTCCGTGCGAAGATTCCTTGGGCGTTTGATCCCAAGGCTTCTGAGCCGTTTCCCGTGGTCGCTAATTGCGAACCCGAAGATGCGAAAATTGCCCGGAATGTGACCGAGATCAAAGGAATCGTCGGTGTTATTGTTACTGTCGTGATTCTCGGATTCGTCGTTGGATTCTGTGTGATGTTGGCGGCGGCTGGACCGTTCGCTTTGTTCTTGTTGATCGTGCCCGTCATCGGCAGCATCTGGTGGTTCTTTCGCAAGTTCCTTCCGAAGTATCTGCTTGGAGATGTGCGGTTTGACTTTGATGCCGAGCATGTTTCACCTGGCGGAACCGCGAGTGGCCAATTGGTGATTCGGCCCAAGAAGAACGTACCGGTCAACGCGATTTCACTTCACTTTCGTGCGCGAGAACAGTGTGTCAGTGGCAGCGGAAGTAATCGCAAAACACATACGCACGTGTTCCTGGATACCCAAGAAACCATCCAGCAAGCGACCACGCTGACAGCCGGTCAAGAACAGACTTTCCCCGTACATATCTCCATTCCTGCAGACGCTGCGTATTCGATGGAGTTGAGTGATAACAAGGTGATTTGGTCAACGACTCTGCGTGTCGATATTCCTCGTTGGCCCGATTGGGTGCGTGAGATTCCATTGCCCGTTCTACCGAGCGGCAAGACTGGCAGCTCGAAAACCAACCCGGATTCCACCCCGAAATCCACCGCACCCGCAAAGGGTGGCTCCGAATCATTTGGGACCCCGCAGGCCATCCCCGTGGGAGTGATGTTGGACGATCCATCGTTTGAGGAGCCGAGTCAGACTCAAATCACGTTCGAGGAAACGGCGAATCACATTTGGGACGTTCGAGAGGATCGCGAACAGGTGGAGATGTTGGTCGATGCGGTATCGGGTTTGACGTTCGATCTACAGGCTGAAATTGAACGTCGACTCTTGTACGCCGGCGAAGACGACGCGAATGTCTACGAAGACGGCTACGCGGTTTGGGCTCGCTACCCAGACCCTGACTTACCGTTAGTTCTTTATGTGCCCCACGAACTGGCTGATGAGTTCGAGCAGATCGGGCGAGAAATCTGGCGTGGGCGAGGGACGATCGTGGGCTGGGACGGATTGCATGGAAGATTGCAGATCCGAGTCGAGGTTCAATAGCGACCGTTGCCGCCGCGGGCCGTGTCCTTCTGCGGTGATTGAGGTCGTAAGTCGTCGAGTCGCCATTGGCTTCTCAAGCAGAAAGGATCGGTCTACACTCGCCGTTTTCCATCCGCGTTCGTTGTGCAGCCAGCATGCCGTCACCCCGTGTTTTGATCCTTCGTGCACCTGGGACCAACTGTGATGAAGAGACCGCGTTCGCCTTTGAGAAGGCGGGTGCCGTCGCAGAACGTGTCCACGTGAACCGGCTCGCCGAGAATCCTGCGTTGAAGGATCGTTACCAGGTACTCTGCATTCCTGGTGGTTTCAGCTACGGCGATGATATCGCAGCTGGTCGTATTTTGGCGACAAGACTGCGTCAGCACTTGGCCGATCTGGTCGATGCATTCGTCCATGGCAAAGGGGATCGCTTGGTGCTCGGAATCTGCAACGGTATGCAGGTGCTGATGCGTTTGGGAGTTTTAACCGAGGGTGTCGGCGAAGGAGAAAGCGCACCCGCAACGCTGACATGGAATAACCACGGTCGATTCGAGGACCGTTGGGTTCATTTAGCCGTCGATGAGACTCCTTGTGTTTTTCTCCGTGGGATTCGTCACGCCTATCTGCCGATGGCTCACGCCGAAGGAAAGTTTGTCGCCGCGAATGCTGAGGTACTGGATCAGCTACAAAACCAAGGGCGGCTGGCGATTCGGTACACCAGTGGCGAACAAGGTGAAGTTCAGACCGAGCGACTGCCCTTTCCCGACAATCCCAATGGTGCCGACGCGAATGTCGCTGGAGTGTGCGATTCATCCGGCCGCGTGTTCGGATTGATGCCGCATCCCGAACGCCATATTGATCCGCTGCAGCATCCATATTGGACTCGCCGGGATGAGCAACCGGCGGAAGGCGACGGCATGGCGATGTTCCGAAACGCCGCCGAGTGGTTCGAATAACAACCAACCTGAGCGGTTTTGGATTGATGGCTCAGCGAATCGTGAGCATGCAATACAAACTCACGATGCCTCAGATCTTGCAAACGCCGTCTTCACAGTTCTTGCCGGCCAGCTTGTATCGGCGTTTAGCAACTTGGCGGTAGAGCCATCGCCACAATCCAGCCGTTCCCGGGAGATGCAGGATGGGAGCGGCAAGCCAGAGCGTTGGTAGACGCCGCGAAAGGTATCGCACCGCATCAGCTCCCGCGTGGCGCCGATCTTGGCCGTCGATGACGTACATCTGCTCCATCAAATCCTCATGACTGAGGTCGGGATACCTTTCACCGACACGCGGGTCATGGAGAGAGATAAATGAGAGGCGATTTCCGAAACAGTCCAGCCTCCTCAGATTCTGAACCTGGGAACGGCAGAAATTGCATTGACCGTCGTAAATCACGACGTCAGCGTCAGTTACGGTGTCTGGATCAGGTAATCCCGGGCCGCGAAGCATGTTTCCACTCAAAAAAATGCGGATTTCGCCTTCAATGGAAGGGGGTACCACTCCCTATACTTATCATACATTAGTTTTCGAAGACGCCTTCGTTTCCGAATAACTCTTCGGGAGGTCGCTTTGAGCGACCGACTAAGAGTGTAACCGTATTTGCCAGCCCGACGGTCACGACAGAAATGTGGCCCCACGAGGATGCGACGATGAACCGAATTGAACGAAAAGTGCATTCTGCCCGCAGACGTGTAATTTTGGGGCGTTTCGGAAGAGCCTTGTGCATCACTCTGTTTGCCGGACTGGTTATCGCAACCATCGCGATTGCGTTGCCTGCGCTGCGTCCAATGAACATCAATTTTGAGACGTGGGTCTACGCCTGGATTGGCGGCACGACGGTCGCCGCTCTGCTGGCAGCGGCAACTTACGTTTTGGTGACCGCTCCCTCGGTGGAGTCGGTGGCGGTGGAAGTCGACAAGCGATTTGGCTTGCGGGAACGTCTGAGCAGTTCGATGACGCTGCACGAGGAGGAAAGAGATTCGGAATTTGGTTTGGCCTTGATGACCGATGCGGAAAAGCGTGCCGATCAATTGGCCGTCGCCGATCGATTTGCACTTCGGCCGACCAAACTTGGGCTGTTGCCTGTTTCGATCGTCCCAATCCTCGCCATCATGTTGCTGCTGATTGAGCCAATGAGTGAATCAAGCGCCAGCAGTCTTTCCGAAGCCGAGCTTCGACAGGCGAAGCAGATTCAGACCGCCGCCGCCCAATTGAAGAAGCGGATACAGCAGTACCGTCGAAAAGCGGAGTCGGAGGATCTGAAAGAAGCGAAAGAGATGTTCGAGAAGATGGAGGCCAACCTCGATCAGATCACCAAGCGGAAAGACATGAGCCGTAAAGACGCCATGATCGCCATGAATGATTTGAAGAAACAGTTGGAGGAGCGTCGCCAGGAAATCGGCTCATCCGATCAATTGCGTCGGGCCATGTCCCAGATGAATGGACTTGAGACGGGACCAGGCGAAAAAGTCGCCAAATCAATGGAACGCGGTGAATTTGGTAAGGCCAAAGAAATGGCTAAACAACTGGCCGATCAAATTCGGAAAGGCAATTTGAGCGAACAGGATAAAGAGAAGCTCAAGAAGCAAATTGAGCAGATGAAGAAGGCAATCGAAAAAGCCGCTGCGGATCACGAACGCAAAAAACAAGAGTTGCAGGACAAGATCGAGCAGGCTCGCCAGGAAGGTCGATCCGCCGATGCCGCAAAAATGCAGCAGCAGCTTAATCAGCTTCAGCAAAAGGATTCGCAGATGAAGAAGATGTGCGAAATGGGCCAGTGCATGGGCGACGCGGCCAAAGCGATGGAGCAAGGCAACTCAGCACAAGCCGCTGATGCTCTGGATCAGATGGCTGAACAACTCGGCGAAATGCAGCAAGAAATGGCTGAGTTGGAAGACCTGCAGTCAGCACTCGATCAGTTGTCGCAGTCAAAAAACCAAATGCGAAGTGATGAGTTCGGAGAGGGACAGGGTTTTGGCCAAGGGGAAGGTGAAGGCGAAGGGAACGGACTCGGCTCGGGCACCGGTTATGGTGATCGTCCTGAACAAGAAGAAGACACAAACACCTACGAAACGCAGGTTCGCGGCGACGTCAAACGCGGTCGAGCCGTGATTGCGGGTTTCGCTGATGGTCCCAACCGTAAAGGCGTTTCACGCGAAGATGTGAAGGCGGCTGTTGAGAGTGCACTGACGGAGGAAAGCGATCCAGCAGAGAATCAAATTCTGCCCCGGACCGAACGCGAACACGCTCAGCAGTACTTCGACCAGCTCCGCGAAGGCGACTGAGTTGTCTTTCGGAAATCGCCAGGAATCTCTACCGGTCCTAGGCCGCAACAACTCGGCTTAGGACTTGAGGTCCGCAAAAGCTTCTTCGATCAATTCGGCCTGTTCGAGCCGATGGGTTGCCATGCTTCCCGTGCTGGGGCTAGCAGATTCTGCACGGCTTACGCGTTTGAGCTTGAATTTGCTGGACAGCAGTTCGCCGAAAATCAGCTTGAGATACGGCCATCCACCCATGTTGGTCGGCTCCTCTTGAACCCAGAACAGCTCCTTGCCGTCTGCGAGGCCGTCCAAGGCGGACAGCAGGTCTTGCTCGCTTAGCGGATAAAGTTGCTCCAGCCGAACGATCGAGACATTCGAAATTCCCCGCTCCTCACGTGCCTCCAACAGGTCGTAATAGACTTTTCCGGTGCACAGCAACAAGCGATCGGCTTGCGACGGCGCAACTTTCTCGTCGCCGAGCGTCTTGTGGAATTGTCCCTTCGCCAAGTCATCGATTGGACTGACGACTTTTGGGTGTCGGAGCAGGCTCTTCGGTGTGAGCACAACCAGCGGCTTTCGCCATTTCCGAATCACTTGTCGCCGAAGCAGATGAAAATACTGCGCGGGCGTTGTGGGTTGGCAAACTTGAATGTTGTGTTCGGCACTCATCGCCAAGAATCGTTCAACGCGGGCACTACAGTGCTCGGGTCCTTGGCCCTCAAATCCGTGGGGCAGCAGCATCACCAATCCACTGAGTCGATTCCATTTATCCTCTGCACTGGCGATGAACTGGTCGACAATCACTTGGGCACAGTTCCAGAAATCACCGAATTGAGCTTCCCAAACCACGAGCCCGTCGGGGCAGTCGAGTGAATACCCGTACTCGAACCCGAGAACGCCGGCTTCACTGAGCGGGCTGTTGTAGAGCTCGAGTGGCGCTTGGTCATCCGATAGGTGTGCGAGAGGCGTGTACGTCGATCCGTTCTTCGTGTCGTGAAGGACGGCGTGCCGCTGGCTAAACGTACCGCGCTGGCAGTCCTGGCCGGTCATGCGAATTCCGTGACCGGAGATCAACAGCGAGGCAAAAGCTGCCGCCTCCGCAGTCGCCCAATCCAGTGGGCGTTCTCCTTCGGCCATTTCACGCCGCAAAGCCATGGGACGCTTCAGTTTTTTGTTCGCTGCGAAACCGGTCGGCAAGCGTGTGAGCGAATCCAGTAGATCGCTCAGTTGCTGCCGGTCGAACGAAGTATCGGTCGGTTCGGCCGGTTCGTGACCGCCGAAATACTCACTCCAATTGGCGGCCAGTGTTTGAATATCGGGTACGAACTGCTCGTTTTTGCTGGCGGCGAACTCTGATTCCAACTTTTCGGTTCGCTCTTTTTGGATCTCCTCCGCCTCGTCCGAGTTGATTTTGCCGAGTTCCAAGAGCCGAGCCAGATACTGCTCGCGCACCGTGGCTCGGCGATCAATCTCCTGATACATCTTTGGCTGGGTAAATCGAGGTTCATCACCCTCGTTGTGACCCCAGCGTCGGAACGCATACAGATCGATGACGACGTCTCGATGGAATTCTTTCCGGAAATCCATCGCAAGGGAGACGACTTGGGCGACTGCTTCTGGATCTTCCCCGTTCACGTGGAAGATCGGAATTTGCAGCATTTTGGCGATGTCAGTTGCATAGGTCGTGCTGCGACCATGACTGGGCTCGGTCGTGAATCCGACTTGATTATTGATCACGATGTGTAGCGTCCCGCCAGTGCGGTATCCGTCTAATTCGCTCAGGTTCAGCGTTTCCTGAACGACTCCTTCACCTGCGAAGGCGGCATCACCGTGGACCAAAATGGTCATCACTTCTTGGCGTTTCGTGTCTCCCGCGCGGTCTTGTTTGCAGCGAGTGCGGCCTTGGGCAACGGTGTTTACGTATTCCAAGTGGCTGGGATTGAAGCACAGCGAAATGTGGATGTTGTCGCCGGACGCCGTTTTCCAATCGCTGCTATATCCCAGGTGGTAGCGAACGTCTCCACCGCCACGGTTCAATTCGGGATTTGGATCGTCGAACGACCAAAAGATATTCATGGCCCGTTTTTTCAGGATATTGGCCATGACATTTAGGCGTCCGCGATGGGCCATCCCCATGACGACCTGTCGAACGTTGTGCTGCGCCGCTTTCTCGAGAGCGAGATCCAGCATGGGGATCAGCGTTTCTGCACCCTCCAGAGAAAACGTCTTTGCTCCCACAAACTTTCGTCGGACAAACTCTTCGAAAATCGTGGCGTCAGCCAACCGCGCGTAAATCCGTCTCTGGACGTCGTGCGAAAGCTCCAAACGGTTTTCGGTCGTCTCCATTCGCCGCTGCAACCAGTCTCGGATGCTGCGACGGTTGATGTGCATGAATTGCACGCCAATGCTGCGACAGTAGGTGTTCTGCAGACGGCTGAGAATTTGGTGAAGCGTTCCACCGACGACGTTTTCTAAGGCACTGCTATCAAAGGGTCGGCTGAGGTCGTCTTCGCTCAGTCCGTAGATTTCAGGGCTCAGTTCGGGGCGATCGGGACGGACAAAACCGAGCGGATCCAAGTTCGCCACCAAGTGCCCGCGGACTCGATACTCGCGAACCAGATTGTTGACACGATCCTGAATTCGGGAGAGCCAGAGGGCTTGATCTGCCGCTTCGTCGCCCGTCGATCCACGGCGGGGCGGGCTCGTCGTCGGACGTTTGGCCGTCGCGACTGCACCGTTGTTCGATTTGGGCGGAGTAGCAGATCCAACGACTAAGAACTGCTCAAAGTACTTTCGCCACGTCTCGGAAACGCTGTCAGGATCGTGGACATATTGGACGTACAAATCGTCGATGTAGTCCAAGCTGTAGCTATTCATAGATTGGGTGGGAATCCGGACAGGTGATGAATCGACCTGTTCCAACGGGGGGAGAATTCAAGCAGGCAGTGCAACGAATCCAAGTAGCTGACAAAGTTCTCTCTACAACAAACGTCCAAATCGCTTCCAAAGACCCAAGTGTTTTCCGGGCTTCGATTCCGGGACGTATCTGAACTGACGGCTCGATTGTGCAATGTAGATAATTGACCACGGGCGTGGTAGCCAGAGATTATTGGAATCAGATTATTGGAATCAGGGGCTTAGATGGGAAGAGAAATCCCGTCCCACCGTTGTCGAAATGCCCTCGGTTGCTATCCTCGCAGTCACTTTATCCTAGTTCACAGCCTGCCCTACTCGATGCCCCAGTTTTGAATTCATGGCCGTTTTGATTCAGGTCCGTGATGCCCACAAACGCTACGGCGACCAAGTGTTGCTGGACGCTGCCGAAGTGTCACTGGTGGACGACGTCAAAGTCGGGTTCATTGGGCGCAATGGCGCGGGCAAATCGACGTTCCTGAAGGTGCTGCTCGGTGATGAGGAGCTGGAGACAGGCGAGGTTACCCACCACCCGAAGTTGAGGATTGGTTACCTACGACAGCATGATCCGTTTCAGCCGGGAGAGTCTGCGCTCGACTTTCTGATTCGCGACAGTGGGCAGCCGGACTGGCGATGCGGCGAAGTCGCCGGGCAGTTCGAGTTGAAGGGTGATTACCTGGAGGGTCCGGTCAAAGCGTTATCGGGCGGATGGCAGACCCGCGTGAAGCTGGCGGCGCTGCTGCTCCATGATCCCAACCTCCTGATGCTCGACGAGCCGACCAACTTTCTCGACCTGCGAACTCAGATCTTGTTGGAACACTTCCTGCGAGGCTTCAACAAGGCAGCACTGATCGTTAGCCACGACCGTGCGTTTTTGGAGGCGACATGCTCTCAAACGCTTGAATTGTCCCGTGGCAAACTGACGATGTTTCCTGGCAAGATTGACGCGTTCCTGGAGTATCGCGAAGAACGCAGGGAGCATGACCGCCGTGTCAATTCGACGGTCATTGCAAAGCAGAAACAGTTGCAGCGGTTTATCGACAAGAATCGAGCGAACGCCTCGACCGCTAGTCAAGCCAAGAGCAAAGCGAAGCAACTTGAAAAACTACAGACCGTCGAAATGGAAGTGGACGAACCAACCGTCCACATCCGTGCACCGCGTGTCGAGCCAAGACGTGGAACAGCAGTTCGTTGTGAAGGCTTGGCGATCGGTTACACAGATCATGTCGTTGCGGACAGCATCGGGCTGGAAATTGAACATGGTGAGCGAGCTGCGATCGTGGGCGACAACGGGCAGGGTAAGACGACCCTACTGCGGACACTTGTTCATTCGCTTGACCCACTGACCGGCTCGGTGAAGTGGGGACACGGCGTCGATATCGGCACCTACGCGCAGCACGTTTATACGTCTCTGGATGAGCGGATGACCGTGTTGGAGCACTTGGAGTATGTCTCAGACAATCAAACAACGCGGC
This sequence comes from Planctomycetota bacterium, assembly GCA_039179795.1. Taxonomy (GTDB): domain Bacteria; phylum Planctomycetota; class Planctomycetia; order Pirellulales; family Pirellulaceae; genus Rubripirellula. Next base: position 614,062 of record JBCDEM010000001.1, read on the forward strand.
AAGATTTGCTTGCCATGGCAGGCACGCTGCTGTTCCGAGATGATCAGATTCAAAAGAAGGTCAAAGTACTCAGCGGTGGCGAACGGGCGCGGTTATGCATGGCGGGGCTGTTACTGGGAACCGACAACGTGCTCGTGCTCGACGAACCAGGCAACCACTTGGATGTCGAAACCGTTGAAGCACTGGCCGAGGCATTGGAGCAGTATCGCGGGACGGTTGTCTTCACCAGTCACGACCGGCACTTCATGCATCGTGTCGCTACCAGTGTCGTAGAGGTCCGCGATGGAAGCGTCAAAAACTACTTCGGCAATTACGACAGTTACCTGCGGTCAGTCGAAAAGGAAGTCGATGACGGCGAGCGGGAACGAGCACAAGCAAGCGGATCCAAGTCGCCGCGGGGCGGCGCAAATGGCAAGCCAAAGTCGGACTATCGCCAACAACAACGGGATCAGCGAAAAACCGAAAAGGAGATCAAGAATTTGGAAAAGCGAATCGCGCGTTTGGATGACCAAAAACGTGATTTGAACGAGCAGCTACTCAGTGAATCGGATCCGCAGAAGGCCGTTGAGCTGCATGAGACGCTGACGCAAATTTCCGAAGAATTGGAATCCGCGGAAGAACGTTGGATGGAATTAAGCAGTGAACAGTAGAGTGTGGGTCAGACACGAGGAGCTTTGACGTCCGATGAATGGCCTAACCACTTGCCCGCCCGCAATCCAGATTGGCAATCTTGTTATCGATCCGCCCATTTTTCAGGCGCCGATGGCTGGATTCACCAATGCGGCGTTCCGGGAAGTCGTGCGACAGTTCGGTGGTGTGGGATTGCTAGCCACGGAAATGGTCAACGCGCGCGGGTTCGTCTGGATGGACGAAAACGAAGCCGAGCACCCAGATCGGTTATGGGGAGTGGCTGATGAAGCGCGCCCGCTGGCAGTCCAGATTTGGGATAACGATCCCGAGACGATGGCCAAAGTCGGGCGAAGACTGGTCGAGGAGTATCAAGTCAGTGTCGTCGACATCAATTTCGGATGTCCCGTGCGACAGGTAACCGAAAAAGCTCACAGCGGCAGCTATCTGCTCAAGCAACCCGAACGCATGTTCCAGATTATCAGTCGACTGGTGAAGGCATGCGCTCCGACTCCCGTGACGGCAAAGATTCGTTTGGGCTGTACGCGTGACAACATCAATTGCAACGATGTCGCGCACGTGGTCGAAGATGCTGGTGCAGCTGCGTTGACCGTTCATGGTCGGACCGCGCAAGACATGTTTCGAGGCAACGCCGATTGGGACCGGATCAGCCAAATCAAACATCACTTGAATAACATTCCGCTGATCGGCAACGGCGATCTTGATTCAGCGGAAAAAGTTGTCCAAGCCTTCGAGCACTACGACGTCGACGGTGTCATGATCGCTCGCGCTTGTTTGGGGCGTCCGTGGTTGTTCGCTCAAGCTGCGGCAGCGTTACGTGGTGAACCGATTCCTGCCGAACCGACTTTATCGGATCAAAAACAGGTGATGCTGAAACACTATCGGTTGGTGGTCGATCGATTCGGAGAAGAGAAGGGCACGGTGCTAATGCGGAAGTATGCGTGCTGCTACGCCCAAGGGAAACGAGGCGCTCGCTTCTTCCGTACCCATGTGGCAGCCGTTTCGAGTTCCGAAGAGTTTCATTCCGTCGTGGAAGAGCACTTTCCGAAAGACGATGGGTGATTCTTGGCGCCTTCGCTACGACTGCAGTAGCTGCTCGATGTAGCGCTTAAACCCCGCCATGTCATCGGGCGGATCATTTGGACCGATCACGAGTGGTCCCTGTTCGGGATCATTCGGGTGGACTCCATGGCTTCCACGCGGCAGACTTGCATCGAGGGGGATCACGTCCATCTTGTATCGAAAGCCAAGCTTCTTTTGAGCGACGCGTGCGATCGCTTTCGCTTTGCTTGTGATGAATAGCTCGCAAGGGTCGTAGCCGGGCTTGCGATGAATGTCCACTGTCCGCGCAAAATCTGGAGCCAGCTCATCATCCAACCAGTAATAGTACGTGAACCAACTGTCGTGATCGCTTAACGCAATCAACTCTCCGCTGCGCGGATGATCCAAATCCAATTCCTGCGGGCGAACCACATTGGAGATACCGACAACGGATCGAAGTCGATCAGCCACCTCATTTACTTTTGCTCGATCACGCACGTAGACATGCGCCAACTGATGGTCGGCTACGGCAAACGCTTCCGATTCACCCGGCATCAACATTTCACCGAATGGTCCTTGTCGTACGGTTAACCATCCGGCATCACGCAGTTCACGATTGATGTGGACGGGGCGATGAACGGGCACCAAGCCGTACTCGGAAACGATGATCACTTTTGCGTTGATATGTTCGGCTGCTTCGATAATGGCCCCGGCACACTGATCGACTTCCGCGACGCGTTTCGGATCATGTTGGGGAAAGCGCTGAAAGTCGTAGTCCAGATGAGGCAAATAGGCCAGCGTCAGTTGCGGTTGCTTCTCACGCATCACTCTTGCGGTCGCTTCCGCGATCCACTGGCTACTGGGCAGACCCGCAGAAGGACCCCAAAAGGAAAAGAAAGGAAAGGGACCAAGGTTGTTCACCAAGTCACTTTCGGTGTGGTCCAAGATGTCGAACACCTTGGAGCCATCGCATCCGTAATGAGGTTTGGGTGTGGCGCTATACCTCACCGGAGCCGACTGATTGAACCACCAAAACATCTTGGCTGTTTCAACGCCATCGTAGAACTTGGGTCCCTCGACCAGCGAATTGGCTTGTTGCCAAAAACGAATCTCCTGTGTTTCGCGGTAGTACCAGCCATTGCCAACGACTCCGTGGTCGCGCGGCGGAAGTCCGGTCAACATCGTGGCTTGTGAGGTGCATGTGACCGCAGGTAACGGACTACGCCAGGGGATAGCGTGTCCCACCGAACGAATCTGCGGGGCATGATGCAGAAGACTCGGAGTCAGCCCGACTACGTTGATGACGCATATCTTGCTCACAAGTTCGTAAAAAATCCCGCTGTTGCGTTTCAGTGAAAGACAGGCAGCCCTTGAGTGGCTTCGCTGTCACCAGTGCCGAAGGGGATGCGGCCCAGGCCGTGTCGATAACACTCGACGAATCGTCACTTTTAGTCAGTTGAGTGACTCTGCCAACGGGGTCAGCATCCCTTCACGCTGGAAAACAAGTATCTTATTCGGGCAAGCTGCCCTCGACATGCCCGCCAATCCTAGCGGGAAAGTCGTACGCTCTGTCTCATCGGACGTTACTTCTAGCCCTGCTGTATCTACTAGGTCGATCGGAATCTCACATGCTGCCAAGTCGTTTTGTTTTCAATCGGTGGATCTGCTCGCTGTTCGTGGTCGTTATCCTCGGAGCAGCAGTCCCTCCAAACGGAAACGCTCAGACCGATGCGAATGAGGAAACACAAGCGACGGTAGAATCGTCGGAATCGGGTGTTTCGGTGTCTTCCGATGAAGAGACAACAGAAACGGGTGCGGTAGATGCCGAAGAACCCGATACATCAGCAGCCGCTGATGCGGACGCTGAAGCAAAAAAGGGAATCGACCAACTTATTGATGAGAGCTTTGAACCAGTCGCCAAGTGGTGGGATGGCTTTGTTTTTTATCCGGTCACCATTGCGGAGTTTCAACTGCCGATCGTTTTGATCCTGCTCGTCTTTGGAGCGACCTTCTTCACGCTGGCGTTCGGTTTCGTGAATTTGCGCTTGCTGCCTCTGGCGATAAACGTTGTTCGTGGCAAATACGACAAGCTTGAAGAAGACGAGGCGGGCGCTGATGGAAGTGTGCCAGCGCATGCTGACGGTGAAGTCTCGCACTTTCAAGCTTTAGCCACGGCAGTATCGGGAACAGTTGGGCTCGGGAACATATCGGGTGTGGCTGTCGCAGTTGCAACGGGCGGTCCAGGTGCAACCTTTTGGATGATCGTGTGCGGTCTACTTGGCATGTCGACCAAGTTTGTGGAGTGCACGCTCGGCGTAACGTATCGGGATGTCGATGCCGATGGCACGGTTCACGGTGGACCGATGTACTATCTGAAAAAAGGGATGACCGATATTGGGTTGGCTCCCGTTGGAACGGTCTTTGGAATTGTGTTTGCCGTTTTCTGTATCGGTGGGTCCTTCGGCGGGGGAAATGCCTTTCAAGCCAATCAAGCTGCTCAGCAAATCAAATCCCTATTCGGGCTTCCCGAATCGGGCTCATCTGGAACGATCATCGGTGTGGTGATGGCGATCATGGTGGGCATCGTCATCATTGGAGGAATTAAGAGGATTGCGAGTGTGACGGAAAAGATCGTTCCCTTCATGGCGATCATTTATTGCGTGGCGGCATTGGTGATCATCTTGATGAACCTTACGGCTGTGCCAGGAGCGATCGGCCAGATTATTTCGGGTGCGTTCACTCCGGGCGCAGCGTTTGGAGGCGTGCTGGGTGTGCTGATTCTTGGATTCCAACGGGCCGCTTTCTCGAACGAAGCTGGAGCTGGATCGGCGGCGATTGCCCACTCGGCGGTCAAGACCCGCTACCCGGCATCTGAGGGCATCGTCGCATTGCTAGAACCATTCATCGACACCGTCGTGATTTGCACGATGACTGCGTTGGTGATCGTGATTTACAACTCGGGAAATCTTTTCGAGTGGGGCGACGTTGAGTCCAAGATGGTGTTGATCGACGGAGTGAGAGTTGGTGGCGTCGACTTGACGAGCCAGGCATTCGACAGCGTCTTGCCCGGTTTCCGCTATGTGCTAACGATCGCGATTATTCTGTTTGCATTTTCGACGATGATTTCGTGGTCTTATTACGGTCTCCAGTCTTGGAAATACCTCTTTGGCCGCAGTGCGGTTGCCGACCTGACCTACAAGTTTCTGTTCTGCTGTGTGATCGTTATCGGAGCGGCTGTTTCTCTGGGATCGGTGATTACGTTTTCGGACGCGGCGATTTTTGCCATGGTTTTCCCCAACATGATTGGGTTGTTCTTGCTCTTCCCCAAGGTTCGTCGGGAATTGAAGACGTTTCTGTCGGCCTGCCGCGAAGCTGACAAATCGTAGGGCGTGAGATTTCGTTGGCTGTCGGATTTGATCCCCCCCGACAGCGATGGGCTCGGCAGATCTTCCCCTGAACGCTGTTAGCAGAAGTCGTCAAGACGTTCGGCGGTGTTTCGGAACCCGATCGGAGCTGACGAAACTCTGGACGAGTTTTGCTACCTGTAGATGCTTTCCCCCGATAGCACGCCGCGTGGCCTTCGGGTGTTAACTCAACGTCAACGATGCTTCAGCGTGTGACTTGTCCGTGTGTTTTCTGGGAGGGAAATCACAATGGGGTGTTCGATCCGGCCATCAGATCACGCCCGATCAATTGAAGTCCGGTGCCGAGCGTGGCACCGACGGTTGAAGAAAGGTGGTCAGGGGCGGGCTCGAACCGCCGACACCGGCCTTTTCAGGGCCGTGCTCTACCAACTGAGCTACCTGACCAGGAATTGACGTCGTGATGCAAACAATCCTGGCGAAATCTGCCAGAACCACACCAATCGGTCAATTCGATGGTGGGCGATCGTAGGGTATGATGCGTCTTGTCGTCAATTGGTTCGAAGCTTGGGATTCCCCGTTTCTTTTCTCGTTTGCCCGTTCATTGATGATGGCCCACCAAAAGATCGTTTGTTTTCCGGGTATCCGGATCCTGCTCGCCGCCACGCTGTTTGCGACGGTAGCACCGCGTCTCGACGGCTATGAGCCGACCGATCCCGTCGTGCAGAAAATGGTTAATCGAGGGATTGGCTTCCTAGAAGCCACTCGCGAAAGCCGCCCACTGCAAGGCGGCGATGCGATTTTAATTGCTTATGCGCACTATAAAGTCAAGCACGATCCAGAGAATCCTGTCGTGCAGCTAGGCCTGACCGAGGCGAATCGAGTCGTCCGCCAGCTTGAAGGTGGCGGGGGATCGGCGTTGGGACTGAAAGAACATTACATCATGTCGATTGCTGTCCTGTTTTATGCAGAGCTGGACGCAAAGGTGTACAAGAAGGAACTGCAGATCCTGCAGCAAGCCTTGTTTGAAGGTCAGTCCGCCCACGGCGGTTGGGGCTATCGTGGTGACAAGGATGGTGATGTTTCGCAGGTTCAATACGTTCTTTTGGCGATTTGGACGCTCGACCGAAACGGGATTCCGTTGGATTACAACCGCGTCGTCACCACGATTCAGTGGCTCTTGCGTGTGCAGAGCAACAACGGGGGTTGGCCTTACCACGGCAAGGATCCAGGCGTTGGCAATCCGCTGATTCAACAACCAAAAGTGGATATGTCGATGTCACTGGCCGGCGGCAGCAGTGTGTTGATCGGCGGTGACGCTTTAAGGCTATGGGGGAACACGGTCGATGATGACGACACCGGGATTCCCGGTCTGCCCAAAGCGATTCGGATCTATAAAGAGGATGCGAATACTGGCCGGCGAAAGCGGGTCAACATGTCCCAGGAACCCATCAAGCGTGCGATTCGCTTCATGGAGGGTTGGCGAGATAAAAACCCGTACAAGAAATCACAACTGATCGACTGGTACTACTACCAGCTTTACACACTCGAGCGTTACGAGAGTTTTGTTGAGATTGCCAACGGGTTGCCAAAGGATTCAAGTCCAGCTTGGTACAACCAGGGCGTCGAAGAATTGCGACGCTTACAAGACAGTGAAGGCGGTTGGTCCGAGAGATCGCTCTCCTTTCCTCAGCAAAGCACGGCCTTTGCGTTGTTGTTTCTGATCCGCAGTACTCAGCGAACGATCTTCACCATGAGCGCGGGTTCGCTGCAGGGCGGCTACGGTTTGCCCTCGGACACGACCGATATTCGCGTCGACGGAACCCAGATTAAGGGAGCTCCGATCGCTGCTTCGGTAACCGACTTGCTCGATATTTTGGAAGAAGATGACACCGGGGATACCGAAGGAAAGTCAATTCCTGACGATCTGCAACTGGAATCGGACCCGACGGTTCGCGCCGCCCAGTTGGATCGACTGGAAAGATTGGTGCGGGGCAGTCGCTCCTGGCAAGCCCGACGGGTTGCCGCTCGATTGCTAAGCAAGAGTGATGAATTGCGAGTGGTTCCTTCGCTAGTCTATGCACTTAGCGATCAGGATGACTCGGTCCGTCGATTCGCTCGGGACGGGCTAAGATTCCTGAGCCGCAAATTTGACGGTTTTGGAATGCCAGACAAGCCGAGTCTCGTGGAAACGCAGAATGCCCAACGCAAATGGCGAGATTGGTACCGTTCGGTGAACCCAAATTACGTCTTTTTGGATTACGATCTTTGATGGAAACCGAACGTCGGTCGCTCGTCCATTTTTGAACTTCTCACTCCCACCCGAAAATCTCGAACGGAATGTCGTCGGTCACAAGCCCCGAAGCTGCTCCAGTCGCGTCACCTGACTCGACGGTGGAGGAGCGTAAAGCAGAACGCGAAAAGTTACGAATCAGCCGATTCGATATCATCACGTCATTTTTCATGGCGTTGATCCTGTTTATCGGCACGTTCGTGCTGATGCTGTTCATCATTTGGCTAACGAGCCGGTGGTCGTTCCCCTCGGAGCCCATCAAGCCGATCATTGAGGAGCCCGCCGGTCGCGGTGAAAACCCAGAGGGTTTCGAACGTGACTTTGAGCCTCCAGGTGCTGAAGAGGTCGAAGAGCTTATGGAGCCGACCCTGCAGGACACCATTGAGGCCGTCACCGATGCGGTCAGTACCGTTGCTGCAGCGTTGGTTACCAGCGACACCCAAGCCGTTGCGACAACGTCCGGTACGGGAGCGGGTGATAGCCGACCTCCCGGCCCACCTGGCGAGGGAGCCGATATCATCCCGCGCTATGAACGTTGGCAGTTGAATTTCACTGCTCGCGACTTAAGGACGTACGCGGTCCAATTGGATTTTTACAAGATCGAATTGGGTGCGATCGGTGGTTCGATCCAAGGTGTGGATGTCGCTAAGAATCTTGCTGCCGGTCGACCGAGTACTTATCGCGTTGTGGACACCGCTTCCGAGAAGCGTTTGTACTTCATGTGGAACAGTCCGAGCCCGTTGATGCAGTTTGATCGACAACTGCTCCAGCAAGCTGGGGTCTCGCTGCCCAACCGGCAGATGCTGAAATTCATTCCGAAGGATTTAGAGAACCAGCTCGCTCAGATCGAGTTGGATTATTCAGCATCGAAAGGCTACCCGTCAGTGACTCAGATCGCCAAAACGGTCTTCGAGAGTAAGTCTGACGGTAGTGGCTACAAATTTGAAGTGATCAGTCAACGTTACCGCAAAGGTAAATAGCTGATCCCATCATCCGAAGCGACATCGTCCGTTTGCGTCGCGTCCATTCCGAATAATCCTTCGAACTCAAGTGTTTACTGATAAGGATCTCTTCCCTGATGTTACTCGCAGAAACTTCTCTTTTTGACATTATCTCCACCGCCACTTATGGCGCGCTCGCCGGTGTGGCGTTATGGGGCTTGTACTGCATTGTGATTGTTTGGACTCGCGTCAACCAAAAGCGATTCAAATCGGAAGAAGAACAAGACGCGTTTGTCGATGATGTTGAGCAAATGTTGCGTTCGGGAGACTTCGATGGTGTCGCCGAATATTGTGATGGCGACCCGCGTGCGATTCCCCAAATCGTGGAAATGGCCGCTCACCATCGCGAGCTGGGATACAAGAAATCTCGCCAGTTCGTTGTCGACCGGTTTCAACGGGACGTCATGGCCGACTTGGAATACCGACTTAGCTGGGTCAGTACCGTTATCAAGAGTGCTCCGATGATCGGGTTGTTCGGGACGGTGTTCGGGATGATGGGTGCCTTTAAAACTCTGGCGACGGCCGAATCGGTTGAGCCTTCAGCGTTGGCGGACGACATCAACATCGCGTTGCGGACGACGGCTTGTGGATTGGCGATTGCGATTCCGCTGATGATCTTGGTTGCGAACGTCAATATTCGGATCGCAAAGATGGAAGATCTGGTTGGCGCTGGTTTGGCTCGCTTCATGGCGACCTATCGAGACGCGTTGGCAAAGATCCCCTCCGCACGGCAATAGTCTCGTACTCATTTCCTTTTGTTAGGGCCAATCTGTCATGAGTGACGTTCCGCAAGATATCGACGGCGATGACGAGTTCGAGCTTCCCCGTAAGAAGCGCGAAGATGACGAGATGGATATCACACCCATGATCGACATCACCTTCTTGCTGCTGATCTTTTTCATCGTTTGTTCAACGATGGATCCAACGAAGATTGGGAAGATCCCAGAAGCAGATAACGGAACGGCGATTTCGTCGAAGGACTCCGCCGTTATCTATATCAATCCTGGTCCCGACGACACCGTCATCTTGTCACGGTTTGATGGAACGGAGTTCAGTCGCGACGAAGACGATCAGGTGACCGAAATCATCGAGTACATCACGGAGGAAATGGAACGTTCTCTCGGGCGATCAAAACGGCATGTGATGCTATTTGGTGACGCCGAAGTCAAGGTTGGTCAGGTCACACGAATTCAGAAGATCATTGGTGATGCTTTTGAAGATCTCAATTCGACCTATATCGCCGTGAAGGAGTTATAGGATGGCGATCAAGGTCAATTGCGTTCAATGTGGAGAGAATCTCCGAGTGAACGATCGGCTCGCGGGCCGACGTGTCCGTTGTCCTCACTGTGAGACGGCCGTTCACGTTCCAGAGTTAGATATTGCGGCTGCAGACGTGGTCGTCGCCGTGGAGCCAGTTGAGGTTGCCGCCGTCGCGGGAACGCCCGTGCTGGAAACGGCACCGCCGCAGCCATTAGCAGAAACAACGCCTTCGCTACCGTCCGTCGGCGATGAGGCCGACGTGCCACCGAGCGATGATGATGACGACGAAGCACTTGACGAGGTGTTGCCAAAATCGAATCGGCCAGAAGAAGAGATGGATATGACGCCGATGGTCGACGTCACTTTCCTGCTCTTGATTTTCTTCATGGTGACCGCAGCATTTAGCCTGCAAAAATCCATTGAGATGCCACGCCAACAAACCGATCTGCCCAGTACATCGGTGGTCGAAGACGAACAGGACGAACTCGACGTCGTCGAACTTCAAGTGGATGAATACGGTGGCTTCCTCGTCATGGCTCCCGATTGGGAACGAGAAACACCGGGAAAGCAAAACCTGATCTCGGCATTGAAAGAAGCCATGGCTGTCGCAACTGCAGGGATGAAACTGAAAATCCAAGTGCATGAGCTGGCACGGCTTGAAGCGCTCGTCGATGCCATGGATGCCGGCACCATCGCTGGTTTCGCGGAATTAGAAGTGACACAAGTCGAAGAATTCTGAGCGAGCGTGAAGCGACGCCGCACCTGATCTGAAACAACGACACTTTTCGATAGAAAGTATCAACCCAACATGCTTGCAAACGAATTGATCAACCGCTTAGAGCGACTCGGGTTGCTCGACCAGGAGATCATTGAAGCGCTTCGTGAACAGCTGGATCAGGGCGGCGCGCGGGTGACACCCGAAGCCGTTGCCAAGCTGTTGGTGGACAACGGACAACTGACTCACTTTCAAGCAACGAAGTTGATCGGTGAGCTTCGCAGTGGTGAGTACGACGAGGGCGATGCGGCAGCGGAAGTCGACGACCTGACCGCTGGCATGGATGATCTGGATTTGGTTCCAGAAGATGCGGAAGTCGTTGAGGTTGTTGAAGCCGTAGAAGAAGTTGCGGCCGTGGAAGTTGTCGCCGAAGAGGTCGTCGCTGTCGAAGCTGTCGAAGCTGTCGAAGCGGTAGAGGCCGTTGAAGCTGTCGAAGTGGAAGCGGTGGGTTCGTCGGATCCACCGCCCTCTCGTCCCGTTAACCGCATTAAGAAACCAGATCCTGAAAAGTCGGTTTGGGACTCATTCAAGATCTACGGCTACGTTGCCATCATCCTGTTGCTGATTATTGCAGGTGCCGGAATCACATTCGTGCTGACGCGTGAAGACGAAGATACCTTCAACAAACGTGCTGACGAGTTCTACACGCAGCAAAACTATCAGGGAGCGCAAGACGCTTACATCGATTACCTGGATCGCTTCGGAGACGAGGCAGAGTATGCATCCATCGCCAGGACACGCATCACCATGACAGAGCTCTACAAAGCAGCTCAGTTCAAACAGGAACCTTGGCAAGCGGTCGCACTAGCGAAAGAGAAACTGCCGCTGATCGCCGACGAAGATGGAATGAATCAGGAGCGCGACAATCTCTCGGCGCTGCTGGTGGACATCGCCGATAACCTTGCGGAATCAGCAGGCCGCGCGAAGGAAACGGCGCGAAAGCAAGAATTGTTGGCAACGTTGGATGAGCACCGCGAGTTCATGGATAACCCGCTGTACATGTCCGCAAAAGCAAAGGTCAATCTTGAGAACCGAATCAAGAAAGTTGAGGAAGCGCGGGCTCGCGTTCAACGCGACATCAACCGAAATATTCGTTTGGATCAAGCCGTTGCGTCCATGAGTTCCTCCTTGGGCCAAAAAGAAACGAAGAAGGCTTATGACACTCGCGATGAATTGTTGATGGAGTTTCCCGAGCTGCGGGATAACGAGCGTCTCGTTGAGTTGATTATCAATGCGAGTGATATCCAACAGACTTTGGTAAAGCCATCGTCCAACCTGCCTAAGACGGAATTGCAGGAAGAGACTAGCGATGCCTTGCGAACGATCGTACTGACGTCTCAGCAGGGAGATCCTGTGCCCGATCTTCGCGGTGAGTCTGTCTACGTACGAGCTGGCGGTTCGGTGATCGCCTTTGATGGCGAAACGGGCAGCTTGAAATGGCGAAGGTATGTTGGCAATTCGCGCGATCTGCCGCCTGTCCGTCTGGAACAGGGTGTTTTGCTAAGCGATTCGTCTGCCTTGGAAGTGCTTCGCTGTGCTGCTGGCGACGGAACCGTTGCATGGCGTTCGCAGATTGGAGAACGCTTTGCCGAGCCAATCGCGGCCGGAAGTGAGGTTTACATCGCAGGTGAGTCCGGGCGACTTATCTCCATTGACGGTGAATCGGGTGATGCCAAGTGGGCGACACAGATCCCGCAAGTCTTAGAGGTGGGACCGGGGATTGATGATCGAGCAAATCGGGCGTACCAGCTCGGTGATCACAGCAACCTGTATGTATTCAACACTCGCGACGGATCGTGCTTAGAGAGTTTTTACATCGGCCATAAGGAAGGGACGATTGCTGTTCCTCCCGTGCCGCTGTTGGGTCATCTGTTTGTGATGGAAAACGTCGCAAGTGACTTTTCCTACGTTCACATTTTGAAAGTCGATGAAACCGGCGGTGAGCTAGAGGTCGCGCAGCCACCGGTGAGATTGACTGGAAACGTTCAAGTCACACCGATCATTCAGGGTCGACGATTAATCGTCTTGACCGATCGTGGTGAGGTGAAGGTCTTGGACATTGAGCCGACTGCCGAACGCGAAAAAGTCACGATCGCTGCGGATCTGCCCGCGTTCTACGATCAACCAACGGCGACACAAATGGCAGTCGGTCGTGCCCAGATGTGGATCACCGGAACACGGCTCGGACGATACGAATTGCAAATTAGCCGTAAACGCGTGATTCGTGACTGGAGTCTTCACGAGTTGGATACGTTCATCGGTCAGCCATACGCGACCGATGAAGCGTTGATTCACGCACGCGTGCTGCGAGACACGTCTGCTATTCGTGTTACTGCGGCGAACCCGAAAACGGGTGAAGAGATTTGGCGAACCGATGTTGGCGTACCGGTATCCGCTATGTCTCCTGCTCCCGAGGGTGGTGGATTGCACGTCGTCACCAGCCAAGCTGCATTATTTGAATTGGATTCCGAAGCTCTAAAAAGCGGATCGACGAAAGGGCCGTTTGAAAACCCCGGCGATCAATCAGTCGCGATTCGATTCGTTGATCCCATTTCGATCGATGAGCAAAAGTACGTCTTGATCAATGCGGTCGACGGTCGAACAACGATGGTCTATGAGCCGCAGCGGGCTTCGCAGAAGTTGCGAAAGGTTACTTTGCAGTTGCCGACCGGTCGACCGAGTGGCGGAGGATTGTTCGCAGGAGGAGGCCTGTTGCTGCCACTCGATACGGGACGTGTCGTGTTGATGCAGTACCGAAACGGGTCGATGTTGGGTGCACCCTTTCAACCGGCAAGCAATCCCGTCGGAACCGTCCGGTGGACACGCCCGCTCGCCCTGCCCAATGACCCGGACCAGGTTGTGCTGGCGGATAGCCGAAAACGAATCTATCGACTGCGGGTTGCAGAGCAGATTCGCGAGCTGGCTTCCAAGGAAATCGAATACGAACTGTTAGGGCCCGCTGCATCGATTGACTCGGTCATGGTCGCGACCGCGAAAGGACCATCTTCCGATTTTGTGATCGGGTACGACATGACCACGCTGGAAAAGCGTTTTCAAAACCTGCTCGAAGGACGTGTGATTTGGGGACCCGTCGAGGCGGGTGAAGTCTGCGTCATCCAAACGGACGATTCGATGCTGCGTGGAATCGCAGCGGATGGCACCGAGAAGTTTCAGGTCCAATTGCCTGGCGGACAGCCGGTCGGCAAGCCTGTTATTCAAGATGGCAATTTGATTGTTGCGGGCTCCAGTGGATGGCTTGTCACGATTGATCCCGCTTCGGGACAGATCATTGGTTCCAGCGACTTAGGGCAACCGATTTCCGCGACCCCCATGTTGATGGGCGGACGTTTGTTGGTGCCTGGTAGCGAAGGCGTTGTTTACATTGCCGATATTCCGGGGAATTGATTTGAGACCTATGGCCACTTTTCTTGACCACTTGGCTGCATTGCGTTCCGTCGTATTCGTCGGCTTGTTATCAGCTCTCGCTTGCTCACCTTGCGCGGCACAAGCTCGATTGAGTTATGCACAAACCGGAACACCTCCTGATCCCGGTTTGGAGCTCTTGCAAGAAGAAGCACACGACATTCTCTTCTTCACCGAGAAATCGGGTGGAGGGTGGGCGAAAGTTCTTCTTCTTGATTTTCCCGGTCGAACTCCGCCGCCACCGGATCGACGCCCGGGTTCGCTCAAGATCCAAGTATTGGGGATCGAAGGGAAAGACTTCGCCGTTCGTTGGAGCGATATTCAGAAGATCTCGCTTTGGGAGATTCGTCTAGAGACGGAAACGAAGGAGCGATTGGCGAAAGGTGACTTTACCGGCGCGTATCCGTTTCTATCGGTGTTGATTCGCGATTATCCGAACCGGCCCGGCCTGCGTGATTTACGAACGGAGTTTCTTTGGAAGGATGCTGTGGCACGCGCCCAGCGAGGCGAATTGGCTCCCACGCTCGCCATGCTTGAAGAGCTAAGGCGTTACGCACCGGAATACGAACGGTCCAAAGTGATTCGAGCGATCGAAGGTGTGACGGATCGGTTACTTGGTGGTCTCGTCAAAGACGGAGAGCTGGATCGTGCTCAGCAAATGCTCGTCCGTTTGGAGGACGATTACGAAGCAGAGAAGTTAAGCTCGGTTTCGAAATGGAACACTGAATTCCTGAAGATGGCGACGGAAAAGCAACAGCAAGCCATCGCAGCGCGTGATCGAAAAGACTATCGAAACGCTCGGCAACTCGCACGCGAGAGTATCTATTTGAAGCCGGATATTCCCGGTGGCGCTGAGCTCGTTAAAGAGATCGACACCATTTATCCGTTGGTCAATGTCGGAGTCTTGCAATCTGCTTCGATCCTCAATCCGACATTGATTGATAACTGGGGGGCTCGCCGATCAGGACGTTTGATCTATCGCACGCTCTTTGAAATGCAAGGTGCGGGTCCCGAAGGTGGTGAATACGATTTTCTGTTCGGGGATTTGGAAACAAGCCCCGACCGAATGAACTTCGACATGCTGCTGAAACCTGAGCGTCTTGAAGAACCTCTCGATCAAGTTCAGGGTCACTTTATCGCGGATGTTCTTGCCGCGCGTGCACAACCGAGTTCCCCCTACTACTTCGCGCCTTGGGCTGCCGCTGTGCAGTCGATTGGATTGGATGGGCCTGATCAAATCACATTCAATCTTCGACGTCCCAATGTGCTACCCGTGGCGTTCTTGCAGATCATGGTGGACGGCAGTTGGTTTGGTGGTCAGGCTGGGTCTCCGACCGGAGCCTATCGGCGGGATGTCGTCGAAGACGATCTCGTTCGTTACGTGCTAACTGATGCTCCCGAAACGCCAACGCAGCCGAGAGAGATCGTCGAGATTCGGACCAAATCTGGTTCCGATGCGGTCAGCATGCTGCTGCAAGGACGTGTCGATGTGCTCGACCAGTTGTTTCCGGCAGATGCTGTTCGGCTAAGTCGCAGTAAAAAAATCAAAGTGGTGAATTATCCGCTCCCCACTGTTCACATGCTTGTCCCTTGTTCGGATCATCCATTCCTCGCGGAACGAACGTTTCGTCGTGCGTTGGTGTACGGCACGAACCGGGAAGACATCTTGAAGGGTGAGCTGCTGGAGAATTTGGAGTCAGAAGGTTGTCGCGTTTTGTCCGGTCCGTTTCCTGCTGGGTTGGAATTGAATGATCCACTGGGTTACGCCTATGACACAAACATCGTTCCTCGTCGCTATGAGCCACCGCTTGCGAAGCTGCTGATTGCGATGAACGAAAAACAGATGAAATCGATGGCGGAGCGTCGCAAAGAAGAGATGCCCGAAATGCGACCGATTCGGCTGGCTTACCCGGCCGACAACCTTTCACGCGTTGCTTGCGAAGCGATTCGCAGCCAATGGCAGTTGCTGGATTTAAAAGTGGAGTTGGTGGAGTTTGAGGTCGGCAAAACGTTCCCCGATCCGGGTGAAGATATCGCCGATATCGCATACGTCTCCGCAGCCGTTTGGGAACCCGTCCTTGACGCACGACGTGTCTTGGGTCCAGAAGGATTAGCCGGCAGCGAAGATCAATTGGTTGGCCTTGGTTTGCGTCGCCTAGAGGAAGCTCGGAATTGGAGTGAAGTCCGTGATAGTCTGCTCGATCTTCATGCGATTGCTCATCATGAATTGCCGGTGATTCCACTTTGGCAAATGGTTGACTCGTACGCGTACCGTAGTGATTTGATTGGTGTTGGAAGCGATATCGTTTCGCTGTATCAGAATGCAGGTAAATGGCGGTTGGATCAATGATTCGTAACTTCGCTTTCCTATCGCTCTGTTTGTGCTGGGGTCTGCACGCAACCGCGCAGGACAATGGTTCTGCAGAACCGGAGACGGCGAACTCGGTCTCCGAGGCAGCGCCGGAATCGAACGAAGCGGAGGCAGAGAGTGCGCCCACAGTTGCTATAGCGACTGGTACAGACGATGCTTCAGCGCTTCAGCTGGAGGAGTTCGAGGATCCGTGGGATTACTCTCCCTATCGAGTTTTAGTTTGGATCGTGACCGATGACCCGCTCCTGAAGACGTCTGTCGTTGAGGAATCACTTCGTGAGTTTCTCGATCGAGATTTTTCTGCCGTTTGGAGAATGGACTTACAGGATGCGCCAGCGGCTGTCGCGTCGACGGTCATGCGAGACCTCGATACGATCAGTTTTGAATCACTGACTTCTTCGGATCCTGTGCTGGCGGTGAAGCGTGACCATCCCGATGCAGTGCGTATTCGGAATGCGAAGAACGTTGGGCAATATGTCAAGTCGATTTATGGCACTCAGCAACGCATCGATGAAGTGATGGCTCGAGCCGCCGCCGCCGACAACGAAACGTTTTCGGGTATTCAACCCGCACTGACGGCGACGGATGGCGATGCCTTAGCTGTTACCCAGATGTGGGCTGACCCTGCGACGGAAGCGGTGCTGGTTTCACGCGGACTAGCGGAGACGTTGACGGATCCAGAAGCCAAACAGATCGTCCCTGACATCAGCGATCTGGTTGGGCAGACCGTTGAACAGTACGACAAAGTATTCCTCGTCCACGTCGAAAGTGATCGAGTGCCATCTCGGATCAGCGCTGTCGAATTAGATGTGTTGATGCGTCACTTCGGTCCACCGGTTCGACGGCAATCGCTCTCTCGTAAAACGCTCGTATCCAAAATGGGTGAGTCAATTACCGAGGCGTTTCGCCCGGTCGTACGGATCGATAACGCTGGGCAGCGAAGTGCGGTCGGATTACTGCGGGCGGGCGGCTTGATCGTAGATAAGAACTCACCGGCAAATGTTGGTCTGAACGACGTTCTTGAACCGATGACGCGGAAGAATGACCGGAATGACAACCCAATACTGATCGGCCCTTTGGGTTGGGCGTTCCTCTACGTCGATGAGATGGACGGACGTTATCTCAAGATGGACTTCTACGCTGGCCGCGCAGGTGGATTGCAAGGAAGAAAGAACAGTCGAACGTTTCGGATGGCGCTGAAGGTCACTCCGCAAACCGAATCGACGCTGTTGCGCCTTCATCTTCAACGTAAGCCAAACTTCCCGTTGATCGGTTATGAGATCTACGAAAAGGAACTGAAATCCAAAGACATGACATTTGTCGGGCGTACTGATTGGGACGGTCGACTCCACGTTGAGCGCAACGAAAAGCCATTCCGGCTGTTGTATGTGAAAAACGGCGGGGCGGTATTGGCTCGTTTGCCCATCGTTCCAGGTTTGTATCCCAAACAGGTTGCCGATTTGTCCGGTGATGACATGCGGTTACAAGCCGAAGCCTATATCCGAGGCGTTCAGAACTCGATTGTCGACTTGATCGCCATCCGCGAACTCTTCAAAGCTCGGATTCGGTTGCGACTCGAGCGAGGTGAAATGAAAAAGGCGGAGTCGTTGATGGAGGCGCTTCGGCAACAACCCAGCAACGAGAAACTCGCGTCCGAAATGGGAAAGCGGCAGACCGATTTCATCAAAGCGCTGGGCAATGGCAACGCCAATCAAAAGCGCAAAGTCGATGAGATGTTCACGACAACGCGTGAGCTGTTGTCGAAGCACATCAGCCCAAAGATGGTCCGAGACCTTGAAGGATTGATCATCAAGGCGAGAGACAACAACGGCAAGCTGCCGCCGGAAGAGGATGAAGATGAGTGAGAGCTCTTGTGAGCTTTGACTGCTAACTGTCTTTCTTGCGCCAACTTGGACGCTTTCGCCGAGCGTTTTCGTGATGGGTCACGATATTGAACGTCGCATCGCGGCCGGAGAGTTTACGACCCATCGGTCGCTCCGTTGGACGAACGATTTTGGCTCGCAATCGTTTTTCCGTTTCAAAGTGCTCGTCATTGATTTCAAACTCAACCCAGAGTCCGACTTCAGGCTTGGACCCTGAAAACTCACTTGGTCCGTGACCGTCTCGTGATCGGTCCCTGTCTCTCGATCGGCCTCCATCCCTAGGTCGATTCCTATCGAACGATCGATTCCGTTCGTTCGGGCGACGATCTTCGGTCGACCGATTCTCTTCGGATGAATCGCCGGTGTCTGAATCCGGTAAGCCTTCCCACACGCTGGTGTGAAAAAATACGTCTTCGCGGAAATCTTCCGCTTCGATGAAGCCGTAGTCGTTGTCTTGATCGATAAAAGTGATCCTTCCAAGTCGACGACGTTGAATTCGATATCGTTTTCGGGTCGGCTCGGATTCCTCGGGCTCAGACAAAAGATAGCTCGCTGCAGGGAGAAGATTTAATTGACGGAAGCTGCATGTGGATTGTCATTCGTACCGATCCAGCGAGCTAGTGAACAAGAGGTGGCTCGCCGAATGATCTGACTCCACATTTCCTGGGCGGGGGAAAACACCGTTTCTACCGTGGCGGGGACGATGTGCCAAATCCCCTCGTCAATTTCCGACTGCAACTGCTCGGTTTCCCAACCGAGATGGCCAACGATCAATCGGCAGGGGCCTTCTTGCTCACGAACAAGATGTTCCAAGTGGTCCTTTTGAGCTGCGACAAAAATGCCGTGACCGGTTTCCACATCTCCGTATTGGCTTATCGGGTGCACGGCGACGACAGGACCGGATAGTGGACCCCCAAAGTGAAGCAATCGCCAAGGGCTGCCGCCGACAAAATCTGCGGGTTCGAGTGAGTCCTCAGCGGGCAAGCGGTTAGTTCCCGTTGATTCATCCGGTTCCCCCTCCGTGCCAGAATCGCCAAGCATTGTTTTCATCGCTTCCGGCGTTGGCTTCAAAGGACGGTTGAGCATCACACCGATCAGGTTTTCTTCGTCGTGATGAACGACTAAGCAGACCCCCCCGGCATACATCGGATCGGTGACCAGGGACGACGCGACTAGTAGTTTTCCGGTGAGTGAATCAATCATGGGAGACTCGCGGATAGTGCCTGCCAGCTTGGCAGTGAAAGATGCACGCTCTACAAAAGAGAGGCAACCGGCGCGCCAATTCACCTGATGATTTGATTATCTCAATGCATTTCACTGCTCACCTCGCTTAACCGGCAGCCCCATGACCATTCAAAACATGCGAAAGACTTACACGCTGGGGGGACTCGACAAGGAAGACGTCGATCCGCAGCCGCTGGTTCAGTTTCAAAAGTGGTTTGACGAAGCTAATCAGCCAGATCTTCCGGACTGGTTCGAAGTCAATGCGATGACGCTCTCGACGGCAGATGCGGACGGGCGAGTTAGTTCGCGAATCGTCTTGCTCAAGGGAATCGATGAGAGTGGCAAGCTGTTGTTTTTCTCGAACTACGATTCAGATAAGGGTCGACAGATGGCGGCCAACCCCCAAGTAAGCCTGTGCTTTTTTTGGCCGCATTTGGAGCGTCAGATTCGAATCAATGGGAATGTGACCAAGAGCGAGCGCTCTAAATCAGAGGACTATTTTCGCGTCCGGCCACGCGGCAGCCAGATCGGCGCGCACGTAAGCGGACAGTCGGATGTGATTGAGAATCGCGCGGTACTGGAACGGGGAGTCAAGGAAATTGAAGCCCAGTTCGAGGATGGCGACGTGGTCTGCCCAGAGAATTGGGGCGGGTATGAAGTCGAACCCGAGAGGATGGAGTTTTGGCAAGGTCGACCGAGTCGATTGCACGATCGGATTTGCTACCGTCGTCGCGAGAGCGATTGGGAAATCGTGCGGCTGGCACCCTAAGTGTGCGGTTGCGTGCCGTGACGCAACAGCGTCGGGGCGCTACAGCATGTCGATCGGATCGATGTCGACGACGAATAGGACTTCATCCTTTTCCGGGATCGTGAAGGACTCTGTAGCCCGTCGGATCGTCTCACCGAGATGTTGAGCGTTCACTGCTTGAACCAAGAGATGGAATCGGTACTTTCCTCGGAGCTTGGAGATCGGTGGGGGCGCAGGTCCAAGAATTCGTACTTCGTGACCGAGCGCCGATCGAGCTGCTTCTAAGCGAGATCTCAGTGTTTCTGCTACCGCTTCGGTCGTCTCTTCCATCGTGCCGCGGATGATGATGCGGCCGACACTACCTAACGGTGGGTAATTGAATCTGCGACGCATTGCCATCTCACCGTCGGCAAACGCTTGGAAGTCGTGCCTTGAAGCTGCTTGAATCGCCGGATGTTCTGGGGAAAACGTTTGCACGATTACCCGACCGCCGCGTTCGCCTCGACCGGTCCGTCCAGCAACTTGCGTTACCAACTGGAAGGTTCTTTCCGCAGCACGAAAGTCGGGGAAATGAAGGGCCGAATCTGCATTAATGACGCCGACCAATAACACGTTGGGAAAGTCCAATCCTTTGGCAATCATCTGAGTGCCCAGCAGAATGTCCACCTGTCCACCGCGAAAGGCGGAGAGCACCTTTTGATGGCTTCCAGGTCGACGCATCGTATCGCTATCCATTCGGGCGACACGCGCGGTGGGAAACCGTGCCTTCACCTCGACTTCTAACTTCTGGGTCCCGAGTCCTCCGTAACGAATCCCATCGAACCGACACTCGGGACACCAAGGCGGAGTTGCGATCGTGTAGTCGCAGTAATGACAAACCGCTTTGCCACCATCGCGATGGTGTGTGAGGGGCAGATCGCAGTCTGGGCACGATACGACGTGACCGCACGCTGGGCACTGAATCGTGGTCGCGAATCCTCGTCGATTCAGCAATAGAATGACTTGGCCGTGCTCACCGAGTACCTGTTGAATTGACTGATGCAACGGTCGGCTGATTGCTCCGGAGGTCCGATCGTCCCGCACTCGAAGATCCACCAACTGAACTTCTGGCATCGGCCGATCGTTCACGCGATTCGGTAGCGACACCAATTTTGCGTGTCCGGTCTGCGTGGCGTACCAGGATTCAAGCGAAGGAGTGGCAGAGCCAAGAACGAGTGGGATTCCTAGTGATTTTGCACGAGCATGTGCAACTTTGCGCGCGTGATACCGTGGCTGCGTATCTTGTTTAAACGAAGCATCGTGCTCTTCATCGAGAATGATCAAACCGAGCCGGGGCAGGGGAGCGAATACGGCGCTTCTTGGTCCAACAACAACTTGAACGTCACCATGACGAATTCGCTGCCACTGAAAGTGTCGTTCCGCAGGAGTCATCTGGCTATGTAGAACGGCGACGGACGGAAAGCGCCGTTCAAATCGTCCTCGTGTTTGAGGCGTCAAGCTGATTTCCGGAACGAGTACGATTGCGCCTCGGCCAAACTTCACGACATGTTCGATCGCCCGAATATAGACTTCTGTTTTTCCGCTGCCTGTAACACCGTGCAGTACGATCGACTCGCTTTTGGCGGAATCAATGGACTTCACAATTTGCGAGAGTGCCTGAGTTTGATCTTCGGTCAACACCAACTTTTTATCTCGCTCACCATCACTCAATTGCCACCGTGTCGGGGTGGATGTTGAGAGCTCTCGTCGAACGTCGGTGCGTAAGAGTCCCTTTTTATGAAGTTGGCGTATGGGCGCTTGCGTGCACTGTGCTTCCACCATCAGCTGATTGGCGGTCAGCGGTCGGCCGGCGGCAATCAGAAAACGCGCAACGGCTTGTTGCTTCTTGGGAAGCGATTCGAGGACCGCATCCGAGCTCAGGTCTTTCTCAGGCAGGTAGTACGTTCGCTGGCGTGTGCCGGCTAATGATCGAACGCTGGACGGAATCAAGGTATCGAAAACTTGTCCGGCCGGCGCCTGGTAATAGTGACTCATCCACAGAACGAGACGCAGCAATGGCGGGTCGCATAGGGGTTCGTCGTCGATGATCTCAGCAACATCGCGAAGTGAGCGTTGAGCCGCGGAGCCAACCTTCGTTTCGATGCACCAACCCGTGATAGGCTTTCGTCGCTTGCCCAATGGAACACGGACCCGCATCGCCGGTTGCAGTGCACCGCGTAAGTTATCCGGCACGCGATAATCATATGGACCATATGGTGCTTCGCTGAAAACGACTTTTGCCGTCGCGACATCATCGTCCGCCGCAAGCTCCCAGGGCGGTGGTTGCGTGTCGAATAACTGGACTTGATGCGCGTCAGACGTCGATGGGTCGCGACGGTCATCGGGCATGGACTCCGAAGAATCAGCGTCCGTTTCGTCGGAAGACGACATGTTCGCAGTTGGGAGGGAGGGCTGAATTGGGTAGCTCGGATCTTCTGTCAACATAGTGGATGCAATCCAACCTTGAACGGTGGCAGCATAAAATCCGAAACACACGATTCGTCCGAGGCCGCCTATCCGAATACGCTTTTGTGGACGGATGCCATCCTATTGCGAAAGCCGGACACGTCTGGTCCGATGCATGTCCGTGTTGGCCAGTGAATTGGAGCCTGCTAGATGATGAAAATGGGAGTCTTTGGAGGCTCATTTGATCCTGTCCATTTTGGACATTTGTGGATCGCCGAAGCGGCGCGGGAAACGCTCGGCTTAGATGAAGTGCGGTGGATTCCCGCTGCCCGATCGCCATTGAAATCGGAGCAACCTCAGGCACCGGCGATGGACCGGGTCGCAATGGTTCGTTTGGCCTTGGCGGACGGCGACGGACACGTGGTAGATGATCGAGAAATCCGTCGCGGTTCGGTCAGTTATACAGTGGATACTTTGGCTGAATTGGCTGAAGATTTTCCTGACAGCCAATTCTGGCTGATCATTGGGAGCGATTCTTTGGCCAGCTTCCCCCAGTGGCGGGAGCCGGAGCGTCTATTGCAGCTGGCGCATCTCGCCGTCATTCAACGCGGTGGTGATCCGGAGATCGATCTTTCCGTGCTGCAAGGGTTAACAACATCGGAACGAGTCGATCAAATTCGGCGTGATATTGTTCCGATGCCGTTGATCGAGCTTTCCAGCAGTGAAATGCGTGAGAGGATTGTGGCAGAGAGCAGCATTCGCTTTCGTACACCGCGTGCCGTCGCAGCACTCATCAACGATCGCCGACTCTATCGAGAGTGAATCGTCTCACTCGATGAATGAAGGGCCGCTAGTTACTGGAACGGTTAGTTGTCGGGTTCAGTGCGTCGGCAATCTGAATCGTCTCGTCGACGAGCACTTCAACGCGCTGTTGAATCGTGTCGTCAGCCAATTGTTCACCTTCGAAACTCTCTCCGGTGGCATAGATGAATCGGGGGATGACCAAGCAACGGAAGTCCAACATCAAACTGTTGGCCAGCCCCATGGCGGACATGTAGCTTCCCTGACCGCCCGCAGCCAGCATCATTCCGACGACTTTTCCCGTCCAAGCCCGGCCGGTCAGCTCAACGGCGTTCTTTGCAGCCGCGTTCACGTCGAAGTTGTAAACGGGTGAAGCAACCAGAATAGCTTCCGCTGATTCGACTAACTCACCTAGTCGCTTGGCGTTGGCGTCGCCGTAAGCGGTCGCTCCGTCGCACAGCGGGAGGGGTGACTGAGATAAGTCGAACAGCTCGACGTCACGGGAGAGAGAGTTGAGGCGATCCACGCAGGCACGCGCAAGGATCCGGCTACGGCTGGTTGGATGAAGGCTCGAACTGATGACAAGAAACATGGAACACCCAAACGCTAAATGCGAACTGACACGATACCGTGTGCAATGCTCGCAGACCTAGCGTTGGATGTCGAGCCGACATGGTTGGCTACCAGGAACCAGCGAGTTCTTCGCCGTCGATGCCCAATCGATGCTTGAGGACATTGAATTCATCGAATAGACGCTCACTGCTGCTGTGAACATGTTCCGCTTCGGTGATGAATTGCATTTCGTCGTCAGGGTAGACGTCGTTGTCGATCAGGATTTGCTGAAACTGATCGAGCGGTTGTCCGTAGGCGATCAACAACTTGTGTTCGTCCAATTGCACTTCCTGGCGTTTGGCCGGATTGATCACGGCGATGCCAGCGCAACCGTCATTCAGCAGGACGTCTTCGTGCTCAAGCAGGATGCTTTTGAGGACCGGCATATCGATATGTTCGCGATACATGTCCTCGTGGTGGTCGCCAGCACGATGACTAGTTTCCAACACGACGTCTACAACCGCTCCGAGCGGTTCGATCATTTCCAGGAAAAGGTCCATCAAAACGTGCCGTGTCGCGGCGGCCATAATGACGGGTGTACGAGACCCATTCGATTCGTCCACATACTCGTCGAAACGAAATCCCTGACGAGGGACGACCTGCAAATCGTACGAAGGTCGAACGGCGTCAGTCAGATCGAATACACCGTAGGTGTCGATCCCCATATGTGTCTGAAGTTCATCGTCTGTCAAAGCCTCGAAACTTCCGGTGGGGACACCACGATGAGTGTCGTCGCCTGCTCCGCTTCGGAGGATTCGTTTCAGAAAGCCCATTTCGATTTCGACCTGTGTCGCTGGTTAACGCATGCAGTGGCACGAAGCCACCGACCTCAATTGACTCACTGGCCAATTGCCTACAACCAACGCTAGGTCACGCGCATCTGGAAGCTGTCACTGGGGATCTCGCTTCAACAGTTCGCCGAAATCACGGCTGTTAGAGCTCTTAAAGGTGCGTCAGCTCGTTTGTTCCCTACAAACGGACCCGAGTTTGACGTCGAGAAATCGATTCTTGTGTTGCGTTTTATCGACGGACCTTGCCAAACGGCGGCGCTCCCGAAACAGGGTCAGCTCTAGCCGATGACTCACTCTGCTTGAGAGTCAGAGAGGTGTTGTGCGACCGCAGCAAGCAGGGGATCGATCGTTTGGGACTGAATCTGGTGCGGAGGGGACCACTCAAACCAACTCGCCGAGGCGTGCTCGGTCAGTTGAATCTCAGGTTTGGTTTTCAAGACTCCGAGGAAATACCGAACCTGTTTTTGAAAAACCGTATTCGGGAACCGTCGATACTCGACGGGATATTGCAAATCAAAGGTGAATACGGGATCGAGGAGAATCTGATCCGCGGCAATCCCTGTTTCTTCCTCGGTTTCTCGAATCGCCGTTTCGCGAAACGACTCACCCGCTTCACAGTGTCCTTTAGGAAGATCCCAGCGATCCGGGTGACGCATTAGCAAGAACTCGGTACGGTTCTCGGAAACGTGCAATAACAGGACTCCTGCCGCACGTACTTGGTTTCCTGGTTCGATGTTCATGGTCAGCCCTGTTCTGTTCGGCCCTGTTCTGTTCGGCCCTGTTCTGTTCAGACTTGTCGATTGATGACCATGTCCTACGATGACACTCCGAAGTCCACGAACTGAAATGACTCACGTCTCACAGACTGCTATTCAATGAAAATTTACACCCGGACCGGGGACATGGGCAGTACCGGCTTATTTGGCGGTCCTCGCGTGCCCAAAGATGATGAACGAATCGAGGCCTACGGAACGGTCGACGAGCTAAATGCCGCAATCGGTGTCGCGCGAAGTTCGGGAGTTGGCGAGGTGATCGACAGTCAGTTGTGCCAAATCCAGAGTGAGTTGTTTTCCATCGGTGCGGAACTAGCCACACCCAATCCCGACAGTCATGGCACTCGATTGATCGGAGCACCACATGTCGAGCGACTGGAGAAATGGATTGACGAGCACGAATCGAGTCTCGCACCACTAAAAAACTTCATCCTGCCCGCAGGCGTGGCATCCTCCACCACGCTTCATCTCGCTCGTGCCATCTGCCGCCGAAGCGAGCGGCGCGTCGTAACACTGGCAGGCAATCCCGAGGTCAGTATTTCAGAAATGCTGGTCGTGTATTTGAATCGGCTCAGTGACCTGCTTTTTGTGCTTTCACGGGTCTGCAATCACGAGGCGAATTGTGATGAAGTTGCGTGGGTGCGTCCGGAAATTGTGGCGGATTGAGGATTTGGCCGCCGCGTTTTAGCCGCCTTTGCCGAGGTCCGCGCACTGATTAAACGATGCTACAATCAGCGGCGATCAAACGCCGTAGTGCCGTATTCCTGATTGAGGTTAGGTCGTGAAGAAAATTGAAGCCATCGTACGACACTTTAAACTGGAAGATGTCAAGAATGCCCTGACGGACCAGGGAATCCACGGGATGACCGTAAGCGAAGTGCGAGGCTTTGGCCGACAAAAAGGCCACACCGAGATTTACCGGGGTACTGAATACGCGATTGATTTTGTCCCCAAAGTGAAAATCGAAGTCATCTGTACGGATGACAATCTCCAAATGGTTATCGACACGATTTTGCAGACGGCACAGACCGGTCAGATCGGCGACGGCAAGATCTTTGTGACGAACCTAGACGACTCCATCCGTATTCGCACCGGCGAACGCGGTGAGGATGCGCTGTAAGGAATCAAACTCTGTCCGTAGATCACAGGGATCGGCAGAATTGGATGACGCCGCCACGGTGACAAACTTGCCTGGGCGAGGTGCGTAATACGCGATGGCGATGCGTCCAATTGTTCTTCGGTGCCGGGAACTTCTAACGAAGGGCAGGGCAAAGGCGCGTGAGCAACATGATTCCGGTACGCCCGGAATGCAAGTGAGCACGCTGATCGCCGATCTGTTCGACGATGTTGTGCTGGATATCTGGAATCAAGCGATCCGTGAGCACGCATCGGATGAGCGGCTCGCCGATTTGTCGCTTGTCGCCCACGGCGGTTTTGGTCGTCGTGATCTAGCACCGTACTCCGACGCCGACTTAATGCTTTTGACGACGCGTCGCTCAGAAAGTTTGGCAAATCAGTTCGCCGGCAATCTCACGCGTGATCTTGGCGACTCGGGGATTACACCTGGGCTGTCGATTCGCTTACCCGATGAGGCGTGCAGAAGAGCTTGGGATGACGCCGTGATTTTCTCATCACTCGCCGAGTCTCGATTACTTGCGGGTAGCTTGCGGGTATACAGCAATTACTTTCACACGTTTCGACGCGGCACGATGCGAAGATCGAAGCGGTTGATTCAGGATGTCGTTGCAGCAAGGCGGGAAGAGCGACGAAAGTGGGGTGAGACCAACTATCTGTTGCGTCCTAATGTGAAACGGTCACGCGGTGGACTTCGTGATATTCAATTGATTCGTTGGATCGGTTTCGCGCGACATGGCGAAACGGATCTTGAACGTCTCTTAAAGCTGGGCGCACTTCCAGAAGAGGACTTTCGGCAATTGCGTTCGGCGTACGCGTTCCTGCTTCGTTTGCGACACGAATTACATTTTCGCAACGGATCCAGTCAGGATGTGCTGGACCGCGGAACGCAAATGGAGATTGCCGAGGCGTGGGGCTACGAAGGTAAGGATGGCGTCCTTCCTGTCGAACAGTTCATGCAAGACTATTTCGACAACACTCGAAACGTCCGCTATGCATCCACGTTTTTCGTCGATGATGCCCGTAGTCAACCCTTGGTTCATCGATTCTACGAATGGGCTCTATCAAAAAAAGTCGACGATCGAATCCGGATGGGGCCAACGCACATTTGGGTGCCCCCAGACGATTTGCATGATTTCGCTAGATCGCTTCCTGATGTGTTGCGGTTGATGAGTCTTGCGAATCAACATCGCAAGCGGATTTCACATCGCACTTGGCAGGCTATTCGAAACGCGATGGCGGATCGTGAGCCGACACCACCGGATCCGGTTACGATTGAAGCGTTCCTGTCCTTGCTGAGCCGGCCTGGTCGTTTGGCGCCGCTGCTTCGTCGACTGCATGAACTGCGAATCATTGAGCAGTTGATTCCCGAGTTTAAGCGGATGCGAGGGCTCCTTCAGTTCAACGCTTACCATAAGTACACCGTCGATGCCCATAGTTTCCTTGCAGTGGAAGCAGCGACTGATCTGGAAAACGATGAAGGTGGAATGGGACGCCGATATCGACGACTCGATGACAAACGACTACTTCATTTGGCGTTGTTGATTCACGATATCGGCAAGGGATACGAAGAAGATCATTCGATCGTTGGAGCGAGGATCGCGCGGCGTACTGCTGAACGATTGATGCTGGATCAGAACACCGCTGAAACACTGGAATGGTTGGTTCTGAAACATCTTGCTGTGAACGTCGTCGCTTTTCGGCATGACCTAAGTGACCCGGAAATCTTGCTGTCTTTTGCCGCCGAGGTTGGATCCATACGTCGTTTGGAATTATTGGTCGTTCATTCCTATGCCGACTTAAAGGCGGTTGGGCCAGGCGTAGTGACCAATTGGAAACTAAATCTGATCGAAGACTTGTACAAACGCACTCGACGGTATTTCGACTCGGGGAATTTACCTGGGAGTCCGGATGACCCTGAGTTGGAACGCAAACGGGCACGGTTGCGAGAACGGCTCGAGGAACTCGATACACCTGAAAAAGGCCATGAGCTCGTTGGTCGAATGCCGCTGAGTATGTTGTCGCTTGGAAAGCCAGAAGAGCTAGCCGAAGACTTGGATCAATTGATACGGAATACGGATGGCGCTTCGGCGCTGTGTACGTGCAAGTGTGATCCGCGTTTCAAAGCCACTCGATACACGGTGATTCGTCGTGAGGACCAGAATTCCGTGGGCACGTTTGCTCGAGTAACGGGTGCATTTAGTACGAGTGGCCTGGAGATCCTTCGCGCCCATATCGAAATGGTTGGCGATTATGCCTGGGATGACTTTTGGGTGATCGATCCTAATTTTCCCGATGGTGATCCACCGGATGAGCGAAAGGAAGAGATTTGCCGCACAGTATGCCGTCTTTTGGATTCTCCCGATGAACCGTTGCCGGCACGTCGTCGCGTTTGGGCGGCCACTCGGCAGCGTGAGCCCGACAGTGTGAATGTGTTGCCACACAAGGTTGTCTTTGATAATGACACCGTCGATCGCTACACGATCCTGTCGGTGTTTGCGTATGACCAAACTGGATTGCTTTACCGAATCGCATCCACGCTTGCGGAGAAGTCGGTTGTTCTTCATTTCGCGAAGATCGATACACATCTCGACCAGATCGCGGATGTCTTTTATGTCACGGAGTTGGACGGCTCCAAACTCGTTCAGGCTGAACGCCGTGATGAGATTCGCACGGCGTTGCTCGACGCGATCAGTTAAGCTTTGGCGACTTGGAAGAGTCTATTGAGCGGCGAAGAGTTTCGTTTGGATTCGGTCGCATGAGCATCGACTCAAAACTCACTGGATGATTCCACATCTTTTCGTTGCCCATTGCTTGCGGCGCGTGCATCCTTTGTTGGTTCATTACCGCGATCGCTCGGCGAATTCTTCCACCCCTTAGCAAGACACGCTTCTTGCATGTGAACGGGACTTCTCCCAGCGATCACCAAATCAACGGTTATCGCCGGCTCACGCAGATCGGCAGGGAAACTGTGATTTGGATGCGACTACCAACTTGACTTAATCCTCCAAAAACATGGATGTTCTGTGATGCGTACATCTGCTTTCGCCGTTGCGATCGTTGCTGCTTCCACTTTGATTTCGGCTGTTCAGGCTGACGACGATTTTAGCGCTCTGCTTGCCGACCTCACGTTTACTGACGCTCCTGCTGCAGCGAAACCATCTTCTGTTGCCGCACAGGAAGTGAAGAGCGATCTAAAACCCATTCCCAGGATTGAACTACCGGCTGCAAAGCCGGACTTAGTAGCCGACCTTGACGGTTTCGAAATGATCGAAAGTGATCAGTTGGCCACGCTCGCTCCTGAGGTTTCGCTGCAAAGCCCAATTCCTGCGAAAGCTGCTTCGCAAGTCGATCTTGACGCAGCATTTGCCCTGCAGGATCCAGCCCCGTTGGCCACGTCCACGCCAGCTCCCTTCGTGGCAGCTTCCGAGTCGGCTCCGGCCCCTTTGTTCAACGCACCGCAAGCCGTGCCAGCACCGGTTCCTGCTGCGAGAGTTCCCAGTCAGGTCGTCGGTCACCAAATGCACCCGATGGCATCGAACTGCCAAGGTGGCTGCTCCGGCGGATGTGAGCCGATGCACGCAACCAGTGCACCGATCATGTGCCGTCCGCGTACGCCGGTAAATCTGCCTTCTTCAACCTTGCTGCAGTACTTCCGCAGTGATGTCTGCCACACCAACGTTTGGAATGGCTACCACCGCAAGTGCTGTGACAAGTCCCACTTAGACGGGTCCATCTTTGCTCCCAAGTCATGTGCTCCTTGCGGGGAAGTCATTGACTGTGCACCTTGTGCCTCTTCCAACTGCGCAAGCTGTGACGGCAGCTGTGACTGATCTTGCCTCAAATGGCCCGTCCGTTGAGATCAATGGCGGTGCAATTTGGAAAAAAACCACCCTCCTGCTGGATCCGGTTCAGTCCCAGCAGTCATCGTGCCGATCTGACTTGTACCATGGATTGGGAGGGTGGAACGATCGGTGCCATCGTTCCAGCATTGATGGGCCATGGTGAGGCAGGGAGGGCTTCACCATGGCCCTTCTCTCTCGCGTGAAAACGTGAACAGAGAGAACCAGGCACCCCAAAAAACGACAGCCGCCAAAGCGTCAGCTTCGGCGGCTGTTTCGGTTGATAAGGGTGCTTTCTCCCAAGCACCGTCAAAAGATCTCGCTAGGAGATTCCCTAGCGAGTGATGGTCAGCGATTCGCTGTTTAATTAAGCAAACAGCTGTCGCACGAGTGATCCGTCCCGAACCAAAGTGATGGGTCGGCCCGTGCTCGTGTCGTATTCCAACTGAGGATCGATGCCAAGGTTGTAGTAAAAGCTGGCAGCGACATCGTCCGGAGAAATCCCCTCATGTCGTGGACCGGACGCCGTGTCATCACTTTCGCCGATCACTTGTCCACCGCGTACTGCGCCGCCGGCCATCAGCATGAACATGCAGCGTGGGTAGTGGTCTCGGCCACCTTCAGCGCTGCGGCTGTTGATCTTGGGTGTTCGACCAAATTCACCCGTGACGAACACGGCAGTGTTTTCCAGCAATCCCCGTTGTTCCAATCCAGTCAGCAGACCACTCAGCCCGGCGTCCAGTTTGGGCAAGTTGTTAGTTTTTAACTTTGTGAAGTTGTCTTGGTGGGTATCCCAGCCGCCAAGCTGAACGCTGACAAGCCGAACACCTGATTCGACTAATCGCAACGCCAGCAGGCAGCTCTGTCCAAAACTGTCCTCGCCGAACTGACGTGCAAAGCTCTCTGGTTCTTTGCTGATGTCGAAGGCCTCTCTTGATCGTGGGGATGTGATCATGGAGTAAGCTTGTTCACCGAACTGGTCGAGTCCTTCGAGCAATTGGTCATTTTTCTCTAACTCTGAGAATCGGCGATCAAGTTTCTTCAGTAGTCCTTGGCGTCGTTCAACCTCGTCGACGCCGATACCACCTGCCAAGCTGATGCCGCGGACCGAGAACGGGTTACCAAAGTTTGGTTGAGCATTCGTTTCCAAGGGTGCATGGCGAATGCCGAGGAACCCCGGCCCGTGGCCAGCCCGTGGAACTGCAACCAAGCTTGGAATGTCACTGTTCTCTGCCATCTCTTTGGAGACGACCGCTCCGTAGCTTGGATACTCAAGAGCTGGGATGGGCTTGCTTCCCGTGTTGACGTATTCCCGTCCCAATCGGTGCGCGGCAAGCGTGTGACTCACGCCGCGTAGGATGGCAAATTTGTCGGCACAAGACGCTAGCTTTGGCAGATGTTCGGAAATCTGAATCCCGGGAACGTTCGTTGCGATCGGTTTGAATGATCCTCGAAATTCATCCGGTGCATCCGGCTTGAGATCAAACGTGTCCATGTGGGATGGACCGCCCGGGAGCTCAATAAAGATTGCCCGATCGGCACGACCTGTTTGAACTTGGCCTGCATGTGCCATTCGAAGGTAGCCGTCCATCGTTAGACCGCCAACCGTCAAGGCGCCGGCTTTCAACATGTCGCGTCGGCGAAGTCCGTCACAAGTTCGATGCAATTTCATAGTGGGGTTCTCGAAAACTGGAAGTGTTGATTTGTTTGGGTCGCCGTCGATATCGGCGATCGGCGGCGACAGGAATGGCAGGGTTTCGCGATGCTTAATGAGTGATGATGAACTCCTTGGTGTTCACCAAAGCCCACATCAACGATTGGACTCCATCAGCAATCGATTCGGACTCCTCAATAAACTCGACAGCGATCTGGTTTTCCTCGGAGTCTGGATAGCGGCTTAACGTGCGCAAGTAGGCTTCCTCGACGAGGTCATCGATCGTCGTCGTAGCGTGACCGGACCCTTTTTCCCGTGTGGGTTCTAACTCCGTCCACGAACTTGGGTTGGCCAACAATTCATCAAACGTTGGAGCCGTAAAGCCGGCTTGCTTGAGCTTGTTGCTGGATCGTTCAAAGTCGCGACGCATCTGACCCAGTACTTTCTCGCGGCGCGGCTCGGGAGTCTTTTTGGCTTGGCGAATGCGATTCACAAGCTGACGGCGTAAACCATCCGCTCGTTTCATTGCGGCCATCTGCCGTGGGTCTTGCGTTCCCACGGGCCCGGGCACACCCATCTCCTTGCAGGCTTGGGCAACCCAACCGTTCTTGTCACGCAGCTTCTGATGCATTTCCACATCGTTGCGCAGATAGATGGATTGAAGCAGGCTCGGTGAATCGCTGCGGTCGCAGTCACAATTCGTTTCACGAATTGACTGACCAAATACCTCAAGAGCAAAGTTTGATCGGTTGCGGCTCCGCGGCTGTCCTTCCGCGATTGCCATCTCTTCCAATTCACTGCGAAGCTGTCGAGCACGATCATCCGAACCCGTTGCCAACAGAACAGCGTCGTGCACCACCTCAGCTGGCAATCGGCGCGGGATATGACGCGACAGATTCGTTCGGTCCTGAGCGTTGGTCGAGTTGATTTCTGTGCTTCGTTGATACGTCGCGCTGGTAACGATTTCTCGGTGCAACCACTTCAAATCAAAGTCGTTCTGGATCAGCTCCGTTGCCAAGTAATCGAGTAGAGGAGCATTGACGGGTGGATTGGCCAGGTTCATGTCGTCTGTTGGATCGACGAGGCCGGCACCGAAATAATTGCTCCAAACGCGGTTGACGATCGCCTTCGCGAAATAGGGGTTATCTGGTGATCGCAACCACTGCATTAGCGCGGGGCGAGGATCTTGGTTTAGCTCGAGTGGGTCAGCCTCTCCGAGAATTGTTCCGGATGGCGTTCGAGATGGAGGCGGTTTTCGGCCGGCCTTTTTGGCTCGCGCGATTTGACGCCTGCGTTCGGCGGTGGACATGCCGCGCGTGTTTACAAGGAGTTCGCCAAACGGAACGACTTCGCCATCACGTGCAGCCTGTTGGACAGCCCGTCGCAAATCCCCGTTGTTCTTGAATTCCTTGTCGCCGGTGATCTTTGCAACCAATTCATCGCGATCTGCTTTCGCTTCGGGCGAAACTTGATTTTGGTTGTAACGCATAGGCGCAAACAACTTTGCGAACTCTTCGAAGTCATTCTTAGACCATTGATCGAAGGGATGCTTGTGGCACTGAGCACACTCGATTCGTACCCCCAAGAACGCATAAGCAAACCCGATCGCACGTTCTTCCGGTTGGCGAAAGTTTTGGCGAGCCCAATACAACGGCATACCATCACGCTTCGCGAACTCCGACTCGTTGCCCGGCTTGCAGGCTTCGGTCATCGATTCGCAAAACTCGGTGTAGCTCTCATTTGCTTGGCGACTCTCTGCCGTGACGATGCCTTCGATGATCTGGTCGTACGGGACGTTTTCGTCCAACCGGACTCGCAACCATTCGTACCACAACCGAGAGGCCGCATTCCGAACGGGTAAGACATTGTTGAGTTGTGCTTCACTATTTCCGGTCCAGTCCGAAAACCGGGTGGCCCACCAAGCAGCGTAGCCAGGTGAATCCAGTAATTGATCGGCTAAACGCTGCCGCTTGTCTGCAGATCCATCCGCTAAGAACTCGCGGACAGCATCTGCGGGTGGCAGGATTCCCGTGATGTCGAGATAGACGCGACGAATGAACTCGGCGTCCGTACAAGGGCCGGAAGCAGTGATGCCGAGCTTGTTGAGCTTGTCTTGTACCAATTGATCGATTGCATGCTGAGATGCAATCTGCGATTCCAATGATGGGCCGACCGGCCGGATGACAGGGATCGGAACCACGGCGTTGTCATAATAGACGACGACATGGGTATCCCCGCGTGCCCCGGATCCAACACGACCGTTCTCATCGATGGAAGCAATCGCTTCATCGTTCGTGCTGAATCGACACAGTGCCGTAACGTCCTCGGATGTTCCGTCTTGCCAGTGCGCCACCACGCGAAGGTCAATTTGGTTTCCCTGATTCTCAAACTGAATCTCCGATGGGCTCACTTCCAATCGTTCAAGAGCTTGCACATTGCTAGGCTCAAAAGGAGCACCGGCAGCGACCCAGCGACTTAAGACGTTGTATTGCCAACTATCGAGATCGAATCGTTTTCCGCCATCGTGTAGGTCCGCATCAATAGGCTTCGCGAGGATCAAGCTTTCAGCAATATCATCGACATCGACGCGGTAGGTTTGATCATCGAGCAGGGCTTCGTGATCGGACTTAAAGTCGTATCCGAACAGCGATAACTGGAACCCGCCACGGCCTTGGAACGATCCATGGCACGCGCGGCCATTGCATCCAAGTCGACCCAGGAGCGGAATCACATGCTTTTGAAAGTCTGGCACCTCCTTCGTTTCACGGTCGCTAAAACGCTGGCTCAGAGGTTGGATCGTGGGACCCGAGGTTTTGCCGACACGTTCCGTAACAGGTTCGGCCGCGGTAGCCGGGACACACCACCCAGCAGCGAACACAGCGGTCAGCATCGCGATGGTGTAAACGAGGAGACGAAGATTTTTCCAGGGCATAGCTAACTCTGTTCGAGGGGCCATTACGAATCAGATTTATTGGTGGGTGTGTTGACGAAAAAAACAATCAAGGCATCGCTGACTACTCAGAAGACTTGTCATCGGGCTTATTGCTCTCCGACTTCTTACCGTTTGGATTCTTATTGTCGGCCGGTTCGTTGTCCGACTCTTTGTTCGCGGGGATTCTGCGGTTGGGGCGGGTCGTCTTTTTCTCGGGATCTAATTCACGACCCGCTTTGCGGATCAGACCGGTGTACATTTTTTCGATCTGATCGTCAGAGTTCTCTTGCTTTGTTTTTAATCGCTGTTCGGCCGCATCAAGTAGTTTTTGCGCGCGAGCCAATCGGTCTCGAAACACTTTCACTTCGTGTTCGGCTTTCGCGACCTGTGCATTCTGTAGTCGAGTGACTGCAGTCTTAAGCTGTTTGCGATCCCGCGCGTTATCGCGAACCTTCAGTCTTGCAGAAAGCAAATTGACTTCGGTCTGAGCTTGCAACCACTCAACTTCAATCTCAAAAGACCCATCATTTCGATGACTTGCCAATTCAAGTTTCTTTTCCGAACGAGCGAGATCTCGAATCGCTTTGGCGTATTCGCGTGGTTCTTTCTCTCGCAACCGTTGGAGAATCGGATTCAACTCGGGTAGGTGTGATTCCACCATCCGGATTGCTTTCGCTTCCGCTTCTCGATCAAGTGCATTTCTATCCTGCACGCTCCGATCTTGCGCAGGTGTTGATCGTTTGTTGCCTGTGTTATTCGCAAGGGACGCCGAATTCACCAATCCGTCCGATGCAAAGGTTGGATCGGCAAAGGCAGCACTGGCAATTACTGCGATCAACAAGTACCGGACGTTGAAACGCTCAACCGTCATTTTCTTCCTCCCCGTCCAGCGAGTCATTGTCGAAGGACATCGCGGCGATCATCCAGGAGGGAGCAGCATCCAATTCCGGACTGTTTTCGAATTCTGAGAGCGCATTGTCATCTTCGTAGCTAACCAAAACGTCCGTCGCGATCGCCGGATCATCGGCCCAAGTCTTGGCGATTAGCAGGGCCTCGTCCTCTTCCAGGCGAGAGGCAATTCTGGATGTATCCTCGGTTCCGTCAGTTGGCCCGCTGACTGGTAGCGAAACGAGCGCCCAACCGATGCAAGCGGCCAAGGCAATTGACGTTGCCAGCGTCATCCAGCGGAAGCCGTTTGTTTCACTGTTAAACGGCGCCGGGTGTACCGAGAATTCCGCTTGGGAAAGATGGTCTATCGTTTCCGCATGGCTTAACAGCAGATCACCCATCTCGGGTGACGTTGCCAAACGCCCTTCGAAGTTCGTTCGTTCCTGCTCAGACATTTGATCGAGCAGGTATCGGACGCATTGCTCAGACAGCTCAGCGTCTCTTTCCGTAGTTTTTTTTGCGGACGGTTTCATGAGTCTTCACTATCGAGTCGTTGTTTGAGTCGCTCCAAAGCACGCCGCATTCGCGTCAGGGCAGTACCGAGAGGGATATTGAGTCGATCAGCAATCTGTTGAAAAGTCAGGTCTTCGTGGATTCGCAGGAAAACAACTTGCCGCCAGTCTTCCGGTAGTGACTCAATCGCGTTTGCGACGCGGTCAGTTGTTTCGCTGCGGGTCAAATTTTGTTCGGGTAATTGTTCGTCGACATCATCATGAGCGACTTTTTGCAGGATCCTATCGGTCGTTGCTCGTGATCGCCAAACGCGAGCGGCCTCGTTTGCTGCGACCCGAAACAGCCAAGCCCGTCTGGCCGCCGGCGCGACATTTTCGCCTTTTTCCATCATTTTGACGCTGACGGCTTGCAGGCAATCATCAATGTCCGATGGTTGTCGGAGCCGATGGCGAAGGAATGCCCGTAATCCTGGAAGTGAATATTCGAACACCTCCTGCCAACTGGCATTCTCTCCGGGTTTTGGGTCCTCAAATCCACTCATCAGCCGCTCGTCAAAGGGTTGGATGCGCGGACCGACACCATTATTTCACTTTTAGAGACCGCTTTTTCTCAATTGAACACGCCATTCTAGGGAGCACGGCATGGCCACTGATCAAGGGAGGCAAGAATCGCTTGGTCGAGGGTTGAATCAATCACTCCCTTCCGCTCTGCTTTCGGCCGCTAAAGAGCAGCAGTTTTCACGTGATTTGCGACCATGGCTGGAACGACCAAAGACATCTGGATCGGCTTTGATTTAGGCGGCACCAAAATGCTGTCCATCGCCTACGACAGCGAATGGAATGCTGTCGCCCGCCGCAGAAGAAAGACGCGCGGCCGTGAAGGATCCGATAGCGGTGTCCAAAGAATAGGTTCAACGATCGAGCGACTGCTCGATGAGAACGACTTAGACATCGAGCAGGTAGCAGGTATCGGGATCGGGTGCCCCGGACCGATCGATTTGGAAAACGGCCGCATTTTGACGACCCCCAATCTCGGATGGGACGATGTCGAAATACGGCAATTTCTGCACGCTCGTTTTCGGTGTCCCGTCGTTGTGATGAACGATGTCGATGCGGGAGTGTTTGGCGAATACCAGTTCGGATCCGCACGAGGTTCGCGTTGTGCGGTCGGGATTTTTCCTGGGACGGGAGTCGGCGGAGGCTGCGTTTACGAAGGCCGTATCTTGCAAGGCGCCGGGATTAGCTGCATGGAGATCGGCCACACGCGGATCAGCAGCAGTTCGCGAGCAGGCGGTTACAAGTTGCCAGGAACCGTTGAGGCCGAAGCGAGTCGACTGACCATCGCTGCCGAAGCGGCCAAGGCGGCCCATCGAGGCGATGCACCTTATCTCTATAAGCGAACGGGAACGGATCTCGCCGAAATCCGAAGCAGTGCGTTGGCTGACTCTGTCGAAAATGGTGACAAAGTGATTCGCAGCCTCGTCGAGGAAGCGGCGACGGCTATTGGGATCGCCGTTGTGAACATCGTCCATGTGTTGGCACCAGACATCATTGTTCTTGGTGGTGGCTTGGTCGAAGCAATGGAAGATCTGTTCGTCGACACCGTGCGCAAGACAGCGCGGAGCAATGTGATGAGCGTTTATAAGGATCGCTTCGAAGTGGTCGCCGCCCAACTCGGTGATGATGCGGCCGTGCTCGGTGCGGCTTCCTGGGCAAAGCAAGAGCTCAGCGAAAATCAGTCTTAGCGTTTCACCGTTTCTGGCAACGACCGCGTGTCGCAGAACGCGTTCGAGCGTACGCGTTATTGCGCATTCGACCGCGTGCCCTGAGGTCCACCGCTGATCTGACGATCCATCGGCAGTGGGCGAGCGGCTGTCGCAAAACCGCGTCCGTAGAGGCTTTCTTTCAAACGCCGGAATGCGGCAAAACTGTCGGGATAGACCCAGACGGTGATGGTCGTGCGATCGGGATCGCGACCAGCCAGTTGCACATCGAGTTCTTGCGAATTTGCGAGAACCTGTTGGATCGCTTGACCGTGTGGTTCATTGAGCGGCTCGACGGTCATGCCCACCAGTTGCAATCTCGTTGCCAACTTTACCTGCCCGTTCTGAGCGACCATCTGTCGGTTCTTCGAAAGCTGGTAGCGAGCAACGAAGCCTTGCACCGGACCAACAGCGGCATCCATTAATCCTTCGCGCGAGCTCGGTGCGATCCGTTCAAAGTCGCGTCGAATCTCTTCTAAGAGTCTTTCGATTGGAACAACTGACAGTCGGTTCCCTTTCAGCCGAAAGTGAATCTCCTCACCAAAGACCGTTTTGGCCATCGGTGTTGGCAAGTGCTGGACGGCGACAACGGCCTCCGGTTCGTTTTCCAATCGTTTACGCTGCCCTCGGAGAGATTCGAGTTCTTCTTGTGATCGATCCCACTCGGTTTGCATTTTCGCAGCAGCGAGTTTTTTCTGGTCGAGCTTCTCTTTTTCTTCTTCCCAGGCTTCCTCGGCTTTGGCGAGCAAGTCTAGAAGCGCTCCGCGTTGGTTCCTGCGAATTTCAATCTGCTGGTCGAACTGTTTGATCCGTTTTTCGAATCGATCCGAATCGGCTTGTGCGGACGCGGCTTGCATCGACACTTGTGCGAGCTCTGACAGTTGATCGTCTGTCGCTAATTGCCCATCGATGTCGGCGATCGAATCTTCCTGAACCTGTTCTTTCATCTCTTCGATCACGGCCGTGGATTGCGCTCCCAGCACGACGACCAAGATGATGAGAATGCCGACGAGGTTGGCAACGATATCCAAGAAGGCATCGTGACCCATTTCCAGCGTCGCACGTTTTTTTCGTGAAAGGGTCATCGCGTGCTTCTCCTTATCACTTCAATGCCACTACCGGTCATTAGCGTTTGCAATTGCTGGAATCGCGGCTCACCACCGGGATGGACCGTAACTTCCAAACGCGGTTGCCAACGAGCGCCAGGTAGGGCGGGCCCCCAACGGTCTATCCGATCACGAAGCGCCGTTGCTAATCGAAGCGTTGCCGTATCGACGTCTCCATTGTCTAAGCCAATGATTTCCATTGACCCGTTCTTGGACGGCGGAAGAACGAAGCGATCTCCATAGCACTCCGCGCGAATGGATCGCACGACGTCACCGCCGCTCATACCGGCCATGTGTGCTGGCAACGCCCAATCACGACCTTGACGGCGCACCATTTGCCTTTGGGCACGCTGAAGAGATTCCTGCACAGAATCTGGAACGTTGATCGATGGGGCTTGCTGGCGTTGGCTGTCCGCTGATCGTGACATGGATGCTGACATCTGTCCTGCCTGTGCAGCGGACATGCTGGGAGAAGCTTGGTTTGATGAACCGGTCGCACTCATGCTGAAGGTGCTTGAGCGACCTTGGCTACCGCCGCGACTCGAAGCCTGGCTGTCGGAATTGCCAGCCGTCTGATTGGTCAATTCTTCGATTGCCGTAGGGCTACGCTGCTGGTTGGTTTGCTCGCGGGTGGACTGTGAATCGGAAATAAAATTCGGGTCGGAAACGGAACCAGACGGATCGTTGGTTGCTTGGTTTGGCGACGAGTCGGAATTCGAGTTCGCAAACTGACTCGACGAATCCCCTCCGAACGTTCCTGAACTACCGCTACGGTTTTGCCGCATCTCTTGAGCAGCGGATTGCATTTGCTCCGCCCAACGTCGAGCGGTTTCGGCCGATTCGTCGCGACCGGGATCGGAATAGCCACCACCGGTTGCATAGGGGTTGTTGT
This sequence comes from Planctomycetota bacterium, assembly GCA_039179795.1. Taxonomy (GTDB): domain Bacteria; phylum Planctomycetota; class Planctomycetia; order Pirellulales; family Pirellulaceae; genus Rubripirellula. The sequence goes on from JBCDEM010000001.1 coordinate 654,236, forward strand.
TGACACCCGAACCAATCGTTCCACCAACCATCGTGTTGGGCGTGGTGATCGGCGCTGGAAGTGATCTTTGACCCGCCATTGATCGTGGTTCACGGAGTGATCCGAAACCTCCGGAACGACCCTCGCGATCCAATTGCGCTGCAGATAAAACTGGCAATCGCGATCGTCGACCGTTACCTGGAGTTGTCGAGCTGCTGCCGTACGGAGACCGCCCGTTACCAAACGCCGAACGACCACCGCTACCGCCGAACTGTCTCGCAATGGACTGCTGCGCCGTTTGTTGTTTGACGGCGGTTCGGATGGCGACATCGACTCGACGTTTGAGGTTCGAGTCCGATTCACCGTATCCCAATTTGACTTCGCCAGGGACCAGTTCGTAGCCGAACTGATCGTCCCAATCTCGCATGGCCTGGCGTGCTGCGGCGTAGGCTGCAATCCCATCGGGCCGCACGATCAGTAGCGGATAGGGCGATACTGGATCACCATAATTCTTCATTGCATGGAGACGGATCGTTCGCAGTGCCGCGTCCAACGGATTCGCCGAGTATGCAGCGCCCTCCAATTCGGACATTGTGATTTTCGATCCTTCTGGAAGGATCTTGATCCCGTCTGCGTCGCACTCGAGATAGATCGGCCTTCGGTCAGTTCCGTTGGGGCCCTTGTGTGGAACAATCACGACGCGAGGTGATTGATCATCGGAGTCTGCTTGAAGTTCTTCAACGACCTTGCGCTGTTGTTCAATTTCCTCTTTTAGCGCAACCAATGATTGCTCATCGATGAGCTCCGTCTCCGCAACACCTGTGGCTCGATCCACTTCATCACCGATGATTCTTAGTTGCACACGAAGCTGATTCATTTGTTCTTCCAAATAAGTCAGTTCGTCACGACGTCGTTCCAAATCCGCAGTCTGCTGCTCTCGGAACGAAACCAGTTCGTTGACGCGAAAGTTCTCTTCGCGAAGCAACGTGTTTACCGTCTCCGCAGAGAGTCTCTGCGGTTGATCATCTTCCTTTACCACTGGGTCTTTCAACTCAGTCGCGTTCGCCTGCTGTTCAGTGGTATCGGTTGCGTTTTGGGCAACCAAAGCCAATAGCAGGATCAACGTTCCCAGCGTGCAAACAAGCACTGCGAGGAACGGGAACAGCGATGGTGCAAGAGACTTGCCGCGACGACGGCTCATGCTGCGTGCCTTGTTGAGCGAGGCGTATCGGAAGACTCGTACTCAGACAGCCGTTTCGATAGCACGTCAACGGCGCGGGCCAAAATCCGCATCGCATCAGCCATTCCGTCGCCGGCTGCCGCCGAAACACTCTGGTCGATCGACGCATTGATCTCTGCCAACCGAAGAAGGTTCTGGTCAAGCGAGGATTGCATTGCGGTTAGCGAACCAGCCTGGCGATGGATGTGAACCAAAGCGTCGTATTGATTCAGCAAAGAGAGTTGTTGCGATGAGATGGTGTCCGCATGGTGTGCCATACCTGTTTGAAGACGTTCCCATTGTCGCTCCATTCGATCAGCGGCCAGCTGGGAGGACTCATCCAGACTGCAAGCGTGATCTTGCAGTGATCGCTGTAGTACCGATTCCAGTTGCTGATTCAGCGTTTCAGCTGATTCTCGGTGGGATCGTTCCATCAAGTCATGTGCGTCACCAAGCAATCGGACACCTCGGTCGCACTGCTTTTCAAGCTGCTCGGTTGCCGATCGAGACGATGTCTCGATGGAACTTGCGTGCTGTTGTAATGCAGGGACCAGCACCTGCTCGAATGCTTCTGCGATGCGATCGTTGTTGTTTTGATGAACCGCTTGCCAGTGATTCTGAGCTTCATCGATCGTGTCGCGCCACAGTTTCGCCTGGTTCTCCAATGACTCCGCAACGGCCGCTTGAACACCGCGACAAAGATCAGCGATCAGGGCTGTTTGGTTGTCGGAGGTTTCATCACTCGGAAGACATGCGGAAACGAGATGACCCACTCTCGCGTCGATCTCCGCCAGCAGTTTTTGTTCGCTTCGCTCAATCGGAAACTGAATGAATATGGCGATGACCGACAAGACCAGGCCTAACGCGGTCGTGTCGAACGCGACGTACAAACCGCTTTTCAAGTTATCGACCGCCGCTGCACCGTTCGAGAAATCGAGACCACCGAGCGTCTGCGTGATACCGATCACCGTTCCGAGGAATCCGAGCATCGGGATGGCCCAAACGATGATTCGAACAAGCCCCAAAGAATCGTGGGCAGCATCCGCATCGCGCGCTGATAATTCTCGAAGGTCATCGGCCAAGTGTTTCGCCGTGCCTCGTTGTGACTGGCGCGTAAGGAGTTCGGTCAATCGATTCACCAAGTGACTGTCGCGCGTCTCCGATGGAAGTCGGTCGAGTTCACCCAGCCAGTTTCTCGCCACGTGACCGGCATCGTTTTGCTGAAGCCACCGGGATGCGGGAGAGTCCTCGGATGATTGCGGCGTCAAATCTTGATCTCGGATAGCCGCAAGTTGGTTGCCCTGCGCCGCAATCGCGAACCACTTTGAAATCAGGACGGCAATTCCGAACCAGAACAGAACCGTCGCGGAAATTGCGACCGGGTGACCCAGGAAGTACCGATTCGCGGGTGCGTAGTTGATCACCTGCAGCACGGCATAGAACCCGCCGGAGAGCACCATACCCAACGCCGCCGAGACAAAGGTGTTCACACCGCCTCGCCATTCGCCCTGCGGCGGACCCAATTTGAGGCTTTGGGATCCATCGTCATCGCCAATGTTGGGGCCTAAGGATTGGTTGGGGTCAATGGAGGGATTGTGGCTGGCGTTGCTCGCTTCACTCTTCACCGTGTCATCCTCTTTTTGATGCATCGCGGCCGTTCGGAGGTACAGACCTGAGATCCGGATCGACCAATCCGACCGATCAACTTCACCTAATCGGTAAGTTTTGACAGACCCGATCTGCTTGACCTTGGCGAAGCACGACTGACGTTGCCATGAAGACTCGGCTCAACCTACTATCCGCTACGGAGTTATTGCCGTTGCGACGCCAAGAAAGCTCGGAAGGAACCGCTCAAATGTTGCCGTTTTTCAAGCGAAGTCCGCGCCTGGTATTGGCAGGCGCTCTCGTTGTTGGTCTGGCTACCGCCGGAATTACAGACAGTCCCTCGGAGGGGGTTCCCGCGACAGAGATCGCCGCCGGAATGCCCGCTGCTCTCGTCCCGACTAGCTCGGGACCCCAGGTCCAGCTCGGTGCGGCCGGTGGCGTGATCGGTTTTTCCGGTTCTGACGGCTCGGGAACTCAGACAATTACGCTAGTTGACACCAGAAAATCTTGGATGGCTGTGTATCATATCGGTACGGCCGGCGAGATCCGGCTGGTCAGCAGTCGACCGATTGACGCTGATTTTTCCCTGCAGCTTAACGCTACTTCGCCGCTTCCCGAGGAGATTCGTGCGCTCCGAAGCCGGTGAAAGAGCGATTGAGTGGCAGCGGAGGTCTTGAAACAGACTTCTGTACTCCTCACCAATCGACGATCCAATTTTGGATCCATCGGAGTCGAACGACGCATGGCAAACTATCTGTCACTCGAAGAAGCTGCAAAGAAGCTCGGTATTTCGACCGACAAGCTTGTTGATCTCAGAAGCCAAGGACAGGTACGCGGATTTCGCGATGGAGCCAGCTGGAAGTTTCCCGAAGATGCTATCGAACAACTCGCCGACGACTTGGCGGCTGAAGGTGGAAGTGGCGACTTAGTCACGGACGCGAACACCGGCGGAAGCAATCCCAGCGATAGCGATGTGAACCTGATCCCTTCCGAGGGCGAGGGAAGCGACGTTGCCATCGTGACCAGCGACAGCGAATTGCTGATGGATAGCGAAGGCGACAGTCTGTTTGAAATCGATTCGGGTGATCTCCAGCTCGAACAAGCCGCGATCGGCCATGACTCCGGACAACTCGATCTTTCCGTCGAGCCAAATACGGGCAGCACCGGACCGGTAACGGATGAAGAGCTAGACGAAATTGCTCAATCTCATCCGGAAGTGATGGGGAGCGACGCCGACGACCCGAGCAGCGGAAAGTTGGATCTTGGCTCCGAGAGCGGCGACGAAGGCAGCGATCTCGGCTTTTCCGGTCTTGGAGACGAAGACAGCGGCGACGCCATGCTGGGCGATGAAGACAGTGCGATGGATGTTCTCGGAGGTGAATCCACCGGGGCAGGCGCTGGTGCCAGCAACCTCGAGTTGATGGACGAACTTGAGGAATCGAAAGGCGATCGTGGAGACGTCCTCAGCGAGCTCGACCTTCTCAGTGCCGAACAAAAAGGCAGCGGTTTGGTTTCCGGCGACAGCGAGAACCTGCTGGCGTCTTCCGGTCTAGGAAGCAGCATCGGGGCGGATTCACTAAAGGATTCCGATTTGGGTGCTCTCGATGATGCACTCGCTGACGATGACGAATTGATCATCGCCGACGACGATGACGATCTGGTGATCAGCAGCGCTGGCAGCGACATTTCGGTTGCCGGTGACAGCGGCATTAACTTGATGAGTCCTTCGGATAGCGGTCTTTCGCTTGAAAGTGAACCGCTCGATTTGGCGGGCAGCAGTATCTCGGCACTTGATCTTGGCGCTGAATTGGCCGACGCCGGCAGCGGAAGTGGAGGATCGGGGCCCGGATCGGATGGGTCCTTGGTTGATTTCCAAGCTGACGAAGAATTCCAGCTTTCACCCTCTGGAGTAGGAATCGACGCCGACATCGAGAGTGGATCGCAGGTGATCGAGGTCGAGGACTCCGAGGCGATGGCCGAACCGGTCGAATTCGCCGAAGATCCTGGTGACGCTCTCGGCGGAGATGTTTTCGCCGCTGACGGTGAAGAAGCTCTCGGATTGGACGAAGAGGGTGAAGCCGTCGCAATCGATGAATCGGCCGCAGCACCTTCGGGCAGCCGTGCGGTTGCCAGCTATGAAGTGCCATTCTCACTACTGCAATGCGTCACACTGATGATGATCCTGATGGTCATGAGCCTTGGTGGCATGCTGATGACCGACTTGGTTCGGAACATGTGGGCTTATTCGGAAACGTCCGCCCCCGTGAGCGCACTGACCGATTCTCTTATCGCAGTGATGGGTTGGTAGCATTTGTTCAGGGCGGTTACTGCCGTTCCGACAAGCCGACCAAGAATATCTACGACCGATGGCAGCCTCGCACAGCACTGGAGTGGGGATGCTAGGGTGGTTAGTGCACCGCTATGCCGCGCCTGTGACAAAAAGTCGGGTACGAACCTTTCGGGTGTCCCGTTTATAGTATTGCTAGAAAGTGAGCGCAGCCCTCGCTCTTACTCCGGCCAAGCCAGTATCTAACCATTCTGTCGAGCCGAGTGAGCGTTCCCGGTCCCACCTCCCCTGCCGGTCGCCCCTTGAAAGTCACAAGCAAAGCCAACTCGGCTATCTTCCGCTCGAGTTACAGCAAACTCCCACTAGCAGTCGTCATTTTATCGGTGATGGCGTCAGTGTCCGGCTGCAACGAACAGGCACCGATTGAGCCATATACGATTCCGAAAGACATGCCGGAGGAACTCCGAGCGGAAAGGGATCGAATGCTGGCCGCGATCATTCCGAACGACGGCGAATCATGGTTTTTCAAAGTGATTGGGCCAGAGTCAGCGGTCGAAGCACTACGCCCCGATCTCCGTCGGTTCGTTGAGACAATCCAGTTCAAAGACGGTAAGCCTGTTTTAGAACCGCTGCCGGCAGGCTGGCGAAAGAGTGGCGGCGAAGGCGGCATGCGGTTCGCCACTTTGGATGCAAACGTTGAAAACAAGCAGCTCAACATCAGCGTGACGACGTTGTCGCATCAGGGTGACTGGGACGAGTGGGTTGAAATGAACGTCAATCGTTGGCGGGGGCAATTGGGCCTTCAGGACTCCAACGAGAAGTGGGCATCGGCGGTGGCACTGGATGTCGCTGCGGCCGAAGGCCAGGCAGCGTGGCTGGATATTGTTGGATCGGAATCCGAGTCCAGTGGAATGTCTTCGCCGATGTTTGGTGGAAGCGGCGGTGCGAATCCGCCAACCACCCGTTCGCCACCACCGGCGGCGGAGCCCGATTCGCGGCTAAAATTTGATCGTCCCGAGGGTTGGCGGGATGGCAGGATGTCATCGATGCGGATGGCTGCGTTTAATGTCGGACCTGAGGATTCTCAGGCCGAGTTGACCGTCATTCCTGCGGGTGGAGACCTGCGTGGAAATGTCGCACGCTGGTTGGGCCAGATCCGTGGAGAGGACGTCCCAGACGCGGTAGTGGATGAGGCGATGGAAGACGCTAAAAACATCAATGTGGCCGGCCGACCGGCACTACGGTTCTTGCTAACAGGCGAAGATGCAAGTAGCGGAACCGCGATCGACGCGACAATTGTTCCGTTAGAAGACGGTGTCAGCCTGTTCGTCAAAATGACGGGGCCGGCCAAAACCGTCTCGGAACAATCCGACGCCGTTCAGTCTTTTTTGGATTCGCTTGAGTTGAATCTCTGAGCGATCTTTTCGATATCTGATTACAAACTGTCTCACTCCGTCAGACCGAGTGCACCATGGCAACGATCGCAAAACCATCCAGTCGTACAGACGTAGCCTACAGCGATGATACGTTGGCGTCCTACGCGTATCGAGTCTTGCAGATGGCCGGTTCGTTGAAGCTGACGGTCTCTCTGTTTGCGATCTCGCTCGTCACCGTCTTGGTTGGGACGTTGGCGCAAGACGAGATGAACATGTTTGAAGTCAAGCAGCGTTACTTTGTCTGTTGGATTGCACAGCTGCATATTGATGACTTTTTCCCGCAGGCGTTTTTTCCTCACGACGAAGCGATCAAGGGCTGGATCCCGTTCCCCGGTGGAGCGTTGATTGGTGTGATGCTGATGATCAATCTGCTCGCGGCGAAGACCACTCGGTTCCGTGTTCACAGTCGCGGGGGCAAATTGGTCGCAGGGATCGGTTTGTTGGTGCTGGGAACGATCATCACGTGCTTGGTCGCTGTGGCGGGGCACAGCAGCGATGGTCTGCAGGGTAGGCCGCCGATCGAATACCAAACACTGTGGGCGTTAGTGCTCGCTGCGACGACCGTGTTGGGAATTGGCTTTTTCACCGCAGGTAGTCGAGTCCAGCATCCCACAATCAAAACCATCAGCTACGCGTTTGGCGTTTGCGTTGCGGCCTTTGTCCTTTACGCGTTAATCACCGGGTTCCGTATCGGCGATCCCGGGTTAAGGATCGTCTGGCAACTCACCAAGGGACTCGGCGCCGGGATCATCTTGTTGTTTGGATGTCTGTTGGTGTTTGACAAACAAGGTGGGAATGTCCTGTTGCACTTGGGAGTTGGTCTGTTGATGGTCGGGCAGTTTGCCTTTGGCGATCGTCAACTGGAGCAACGACTCAATTTGATAGAAGGCGAATCCAGCAACACGCTTATCAATCTGGATCAGATTGAGATGGTGTTTGTTGAGCGGAAAGAGAATGAGGACTTGGTCATTCCGATCCCCGGTTCGCGACTGCGTCAAGCGTTTGAGTCGGATGAGATCATTGACGATCCGGCGTTGCCGGCGCGAGTTCGTGTCCTGGAGTTCTTTGATAACTCAGAAATAGTCGATCCACTAGAAGACAACTTAGCCACAAACGGTTTTGGATTGACCGTCGGTGCCGTTCGAGTGAGCAAATCTGGCGGAACAGAAAGTGAAACCAACTTTGCGTCTGCATACGTGGAGCTGCTCGACAGCGACACGGGCGAAAGCATGGGCTCCTATTTGATCAGTCAATGGGCGTCGGACCGCGAGTTCTTGATGGCTGAGAACATGTTCGACACAGTGCCCATCAACGGGACCGAGTATGACATCGGTTTGAAATACCATCGCGAAGTGAAACCGTATTGGGTGCAACTGGAGGATGTGCGCCGGATTAATTACAGCGGTACGGATACACCTCGTGACTACTCTTCGTTCATTCGAATCGTTGATCCGGAAACGGGTGAAGATCGCAAGGAACGTGTCTGGATGAATAACCCGCTACGTTATCGCGGTGAGACTTTCTACCAATCGCAGTACACACCGCTGCCCAATGGCAAAGAGATGACTGGGATCCAGGTGGTTCGGAACTCGGGTTGGTTGATCCCTTATATCGCTTGCAGCATTACCGCATTGGGAATGTTGGCCCACTTCATGGGCACATTGACTCGATTCTTGCGACGACGAGAGCGAGAGACGCGTTCCGAAGCTGATCCTTTCGAGACGGCCAAGTTGAAGAAAAAGAGTACACGTATGCCCGCTATTGTCATGGTGGGTTCGTGCGCCTTGCTTGCCGTTTACATGTTGATTCCATGGAAAGCGGTCAAGTATTCCATGAAGCCGTCCTCGCGGTTGGAGCAATTTGATTTTTATGCTGCCGGAAAAATCCCAACGCAGTACGTCGGTCGTGTCATGCCACTTGATGCATATGCTCGGCAGACACTCAAGGCGATTAGCAACAAAGAAAGCTTGCCATTAGAAACTGCACCAAGCGCCATCCAACATCGGATTCTCGGCGAAGGCGAGGAAGCGAGTTCGCGTGACAAGATGACGGCCATGCAATGGTTGATGGAAGTTGCGATTGATTCCCGGGAACTGAACTTTTTGCCTATGTTCCGAATTGATGCGGAAGAGGTACGCAGTGAATTAGGGCTCGCTAGACGCAAGTCCAAGCTTTACTCGCTGGATGAAATTCGACGTAAATGGGACCGAGTCAACAAAATCGTTACGGAGGTCAGGGATAGCCGAAAGCCTGTTCGTGAACAGACGTTTAAAGAACGCAAGTTGATGGAATTCGATAGACGCACCCGTCAATTCATGTTGGCGACGACGTCCTTCCGATTGCCAGAACCTGAGGAGATTCCCAAGGAGGATTTCGAGCGGATGTTCCCGGGTGCGACGGATGCGATGCGTCGAGAATTCGCGTTTCAATCGCTCGCGCGGCAGATGACAGGCTTGAAAGAGATGACCGCGCCGCGGATTGTCCCGCCTTCAGAGGACATTGCTAAATCCTCGACAGATGATCCCGATTGGTCCGCGTTCGCACCTGCGTTTTTCGATTACGTGATCGAATTGCGAAACGATCCGACCGCGAAAGCTCCTGTCGGTGTCGACGAATTTGCCGATATGATTCGAAGCTATAACGAGGGCGATACGGCTGCATTCAATAAAGCCGTCGATGAGCAATTGGCCGGAGTACAGGATTACCCGATTGCGGGATACAGCAGCGGACTGGTCTCCTTGGAACGTTGGATGCAATCTAACTGGCCGACCGGCGTTGCGATGATTCTGTACTTGGTAACGTTGGTCTTGGGATTGGTTTGCTTTGCCGCCAACCTTCCACGTCTACGTGTGGCTGTATGGAGTACGATTGCGTTCACGCTGTTGGTGCATACTCTCGCAATTGCTTGCCGAGTGACGATCACGGGCCGAGCGCCGGTAATCAACCTCTATTCGTCGGCTGTGTTCATTGGCTGGGCGGCCGTATTGTTCGCCTTGGTTTGTGAGCGAATCTTCCGGTACGGAATTGGAAATGTGATTGCATCATCTTCTGGTGTTCTTACGTTGCTCGTGGCCTATGGCTTGAATAAAGACGACACGATGCCGGTTCTGCAAGCTGTCCTGGACACTCAGTTCTGGTTGGCGACCCACGTGATCAGCGTCACGCTTGGATATGTGGCAACGCTTGTCGCTGGAACCATCGGGATTGCGTACTTAGTCGTTGGTTGGAAGGGTGGAGGAAAAGGATTGCTCCGCGACCTTTATCGATGTTGTTACGGTGCGGCCTGCTTTGGCATCTTGTTCAGCTTTGTCGGGACCGTTTTGGGTGGATTATGGGCGGACGATAGCTGGGGCCGGTTCTGGGGATGGGATCCGAAGGAAAATGGTGCCTTGTTGATCGTGATTTGGAATGCACTGATGTTGCATGCACGTTGGGACGGCATGGTTGGAGCTAGAGGATTCGCGTGCCTCGCCATCGGTGGAAACGTGGTGACGGCATGGAGTTGGTTCGGAACGAACGAGCTTGGAATCGGGCTACACAGTTATGGATTCACCTCCGGTGTGCTGATGTGGCTGACCCTGTTCATGGGGAGCCAGTTGCTCATCCTGATGATCGACGGATGTCTCCGGTTCTTGCGAGTGGGATTCGACTCCAGCCGACCTGCGTAAGGCACGCATCGTCGCCAAGCTGGAGCTAGAGTCGCCGAGCCGGTGTCGCCGAGCCGGTGTCGCCGAGCCGGTGTCGCCGATCGTAGCGTCCCTCGTCCGAGCTGGTCTAAGGCTGGGAGATGGTCGGGCCGGCGTCCCAGTTTCTCGCGGAGCGGATTCGAGGCGGGTAATCCTGGCCGGTCGGCATCGGGCGACTCGGTGGGATGAAGATGTTAAGCATGCTCTGCGTCTGACTGGAGACCGGAACCGCGACGCTGTGTGACGGAGCGATTGTCGTCAGCAGCTTGAGGGCTGGTAATACCGCGTCATTGGTCGTTGCGATTGGGTAACCGTCCAGTAGCATTACGACCCCGGCTGGATAACTTTCAAAGCCACGCTCATTGCGACAGATTCCCCCCAGCACCATTTGCGTATTGTTGATATTGAAGCCGATGGCGATTCGATCGAACGGTATATCGCCAGGTGCTGTGTTGATGTGGTTGGGCAAACGAACTTGCATGCCAAGGTTTTCCTGGGCGGAGATCAACAGTGATCGCCCGATGGCTCCATCTTGAACGCGAATCGAGCCCGAGATATCGCTCCGACGTTCATGAGGATCGATGCGGCATCGATCCAGGACCACGTCGGCGGAACCCGACAAACGATGCGCGTGTTTCTCAAAGAATCGATCCAGCGAGACGTTCTCAAAGCGTGATCCACCAAGGTCCATCGACCATTGTCTTTCATCCGATTGCCATGCAATCGTTCCACTAAAGGTAGCTTGGTTGCCGAGGCTAGCCATCCATGGGACGTATTCAGCTAGCGTGGAGCAGGGAAGGGAAGTGTCACCTGTTTGAAGCGTCCACTGGGTGAACGGTCTTTCACGACTGCGGTCGCGGCGGACGGTCATCTGTAGAGGTGCGTCGGCGACTGAGGATGCGGGTAGTCCTTGGATGGTCGCCTCGACTCCCTTTTCCTCCGGACGAATCCATGCATCTACATCGCGTAGCGTCATCGATCCAAACTGGCTGTGGATGGTCAGATCGTTGCAGGCGACCGTCAATGTTTTTTCCGACGCCTGTGGTCGGATGATCCAGCGATCGTGAATGAGTCGCCAAGCCTGTGCGAGATAACGGGACTCTAGTTCGGGCTGATGCAGCAACAGGGAGGCTTCGTTATTACGCAATGACCATTCGACCTTGCGCACTCGGGCGACTTCGCCGTTGGTTTCGGGGTCGATCAATTGCATTCCGAGCAACTGCCAAACGCCCGGAGCCGTCCGCTGAACGTCGTCGAGCGAGACGACCAAACCGGTGGAATCGGCGAGTTCTTGCTCGAGCCGATGCACCGTCCGAGAGTGGTACCAGGGCGTCCACGTCACCAAAATGCAAAAGACCGTAAAGGACGTAGGAATGGCGCAGCAGAAAACGAACATCAGCCGCGCGATCGCCCGCTGCGTTCGTTCATGCATGGAGTCCCTTCCTGCGCTGATCTGAGCGACATCAATCTCCGGCAATGCTAGCGAGGCCGGCGAGTGTCACTCAACGAGCCCTTGGATCTTAGAGCGACACACTGTTCCACCGATAGGCCGTTTGGAGAAGATACGCGATGTGGGAAGTGCTCCAAATGAACCGTACTCTGGAAGGGTTGGCAGCGCGTCGAATGGAGCTTGCCACGGAAACGACCGTGCGTTTTTTGTCATCGCTGGTGGGCGGCTCTGGGCCACAATCGCCAAGCTGCCGTGGCAGGTCGTCAGGGATTGGCTGACTCCGAAGCCCCCGTGATGAGGCTGCAGATTCCGATTGAAGGCGGGCTCAGCGACATTCCGATGCTGGGTAATCGCCTGAAATTGCGGGCATTTGGCATCCGCCCCGCGCTGACATGGCGTGCCAGCCAAGGTGAAGGCACTTGAACAGAATGGCTTTGGTTTCGTACATTGCGGGGCTCCGCGATCCTGTACCAAGCCAGGATCGGGTTCCCTCGAGAAAGACAACGAAGATGAAAGACGGTATCCACCCGGAATATCAAGAAACGACGGTCACTTGCGGTTGCGGCAATACGTTCACGACACGCAGTGTGAAAGCTGAGCTGAAGATTGACATTTGCAACACATGTCACCCGTTCTACACCGGCAAATTGAAATTCGTCGACACGGCAGGTCGAATCGACAAGTTCCAGAAGAAGTTTGCGGCAGGCAGTTACGGTTCGCTGTCCACAAAGAAAAAAGGCAAGAAGTAGAGAAACCTTCGTACGTCCATTCGACACAGCCGCACGGTCCACGCTGCCGACCGTCGCGGCTGTTTTCACATCACCACCTCCCACGATCACCGGCAGCTCCGACAGAGTCATGAGTTCATCGATTCGCGACACGCTTGAAGAGAAGCTGCTTAGGTTTGAGCAGCTCGAACGCGATATGGCCGATCCGGCGGTCCAGGGTGACAGTGCGCGAATGAGTGCCGCGGCACGTGAACATGGTGGATTGGCCAAGGTGGCGAACAAGTATCGCGACTTCAAACGCTTGACCGATGAGATTCACGGTTGCAAGGAGATGGCCGATGCTGCGGAAGATCCGGAAGAGCGTGAGATGGCCGAGTTGGAAATCGAGTCGCTCCGCAGTCAGCGTGAAGAATTATGGGAAGAATTGCTCTCTCTGACCGTCGGTGGAGAAGACAGTCACCGGACACGCTGCGTGATGGAGATTCGCGCGGGAACGGGAGGCGACGAAGCAGCGTTGTTCGCGCGCGATCTCTACGAGATGTATCGTCGGTACGCGGAGCAGCGACGATGGAAAACCGAGGTGATGGACGCGAGTCCCACGGAGATGGGTGGCTTCAAAGAAGTGACGCTGACGTTGGAAGGCGAAAACGTCTTCCGCGATTTGCAATATGAATCGGGTGGTCATCGCGTTCAGAGAGTTCCCGAAACGGAAACACAGGGCCGTGTCCACACATCAGCTGCGACGGTCGCTGTTATGCCTGAACCGGAGGACGTCGAGGTTGATCTGAAGTCAGACGATTACCGCGTTGATAAGTTTGGTGCCTCGGGCCCTGGTGGCCAGCATGTCAATAAAACAGAGTCGGCCATCCGTTTAACGCATCACGAAACCGGGATCGTCGTGCAGTGTCAGGACGAGAAGAGTCAGCACAAAAACTTGGCCAAGGCATTGCGAGTCCTCAAGGCCAGGATCTATGAGCAGAAGCGCGAACAAGAAGCCGCCAAGCAAGCTGAACAACGAAAGGGTTTGATCGGATCGGGCGACCGAAGTCAACGCATCCGAACGTATAACTTTCCGCAGAACCGATTGACCGACCACCGCATCAATTTGACGATTTACAAGCTCGATCAGATCATCGCCGGCGACGTTGCTCCAGTCACCGACGCCCTGATTGAGTACGACCGCGATCAGTTGCGCGGCGACATGATCGACTAACAGCCAACCTCATGGCCTAACTTGATGACTGAAAGCACGGATCGCACTGCCAGCACGGAGCAACCCTGGACCGTTTTACGGTTGCTGGAATGGACGACAGATTTCTTTAAACAACGCGGCAGCGCCTCACCGCGCTTGGACGCAGAAGTGTTGTTGGCGCACGCACGCGAGTGCAGTCGTATCGAGCTGTATACGGCGTTTGAGCAGGAACCCTCACCCGAGGAACGGCTCGCGTTTCGTGAGATGGTGAGGCGACGCGGTGAAGGCACACCCGTCGCCCAGCTCGTCGGGTATCGAGAGTTTTACTCGCTCCGTTTTCGCGTCAACGAAGATGTCTTGATCCCGCGTCCAGAGACGGAGCACTTGGTCGTCGAGGCGATCGATTGCAGTAAGTCGCTGAGCAATGATTCACTGAGAATCGCTGACATCGGAACGGGCAGTGGGGCGATTGCGGTAACGTTGGCCAAATACTTGCCGAAGGCTGCCATCACCGCGGTCGATTGCAGCGAAGCGGCTCTGAAGATTGCGTCCTGGAATGCGACTCAACACGAGGTCGATGATCGTGTTGAGTTTGTTCACAGTGATTTATTCAAGGCTTTGGATCGGGAGCAACCGTTCGATTTGATCTGCAGCAATCCACCGTACATAAGCCAGTCCGAGTACGAGGCATTGGATTCGACCGTTCGAGAATATGAACCGAAACAAGCTTTGTTGGCGGGATCGCAAGGAACGGAAGTGATCGATGCGATCCTGAGTGACGCTCCCGACTATTTGGTCAGTGGTGGCCAACTGATTCTCGAGCTCAGTCCGATGATCGCCGACGCATGTGTTGCCGCTGCGCAGCAGCAGGGCGGCTACGAAAACATTCGCTGTATCAAGGATCTGGAAGGTCACAAACGCATTCTTTCGATGACACGCCGCTAGAAGCGCTCGTGTCTGCGTTGCAAGCCGAAGCGATTCAGCTCACGTGGTCGAGCGCTTTATCACTGATGTCTTTGCGGCACCAAGCACCAGGCCAACGGATCTCTTTGACCGCTGTGTAAGCTTGCAGTTTGGCAGCACTGATCGAGCTCCCCATGGCGGTTACACCGAGGACGCGACCGCCGTCGGTAACGACTTGCGAATCTTCGAGCTTCGTTCCTGCATGAAAGACTTTAACGTCCTCGACCTTACTTGCTTGTTCGAGACCCGTAATCGGTCGTCCCTTTTCATACGACCCGGGATAACCATCGCTTGCCATGACGACGCAGATGCTTGGCCGATGATCCCAACGCAGTGGTTCCAACTCACTCAGTCGGCCATCAACGGTTGCTTCGAGTAGATCAACGAGATCCGTTTGCAGTCTCATTAACAAGGGTTGGCATTCTGGATCACCGAACCGGACATTGAACTCCAGAACTTTGGGCCCAGCGGGTGTGAGCATCAAGCCTGCGTAGAGAACACCTTTGAAGGGACGTCGGGCCCGTTTCATCGCATGAACGACGGGTACCAAAACGTCTGCCTCGATTCGTTCCATCAGATCTTCGTCGACGATAGGTGTTGGGCAGTAAGCACCCATGCCGCCGGTGTTGGGACCGGTGTCACCATCGTTTGCTGGTTTGTGGTCTTGCGCCGCGGGCAGCGTGACGATTGTTTCCCCATCGGTGATTGCAAGGACGCTCGCTTCCTGACCGATTAGTTTCTCTTCAATGATCAGTTCGTTTCCTGCTTCACCGAACTCACGACGCGAGGCAATCCGATCGACCGCGTCGAGCGCTTCCTCGCGGCTATCGCAAACGATGACACCCTTCCCAGCCGCCAGTCCATCCGCTTTAACGACGACGTTGACCGGTTCGTGCGGATCGCTGTATCGATCTCGGATGTACCGATTGGCGTCTTCACCGTTTCGGAACGTCCGAAATGCGGCGGTCGGGATGTTTGCGGTGTGAAGCAGGTTTTTGCAAAACGCTTTACTGCCTTCCAGTTCGGCAGCTTGGGCGGAGGGCCCGAAAGCACGCAGCCCCTCTGCCTCCATCGCGTCGACGAGTCCTGCCACAAGCGGCGCTTCTGGGCCGACGACCGTCAGATCGATCGCGTTGTCTTTCGCAAACTGGATTAGCGCTTCGTGATCCGAAACGGAAATAGGCACATTGGTAGCGTCTGCCGCCGTTCCCGCGTTTCCCGGAGCGACAAACACGTCCGTCACTCGCGGGCTCTGAGAAATCTTCCAAGCCAGTGCGTGCTCTCTTCCACCATTACCGACGACCAAAACTTTCATTTGTGTGACTCGTCCAAACGACTCGCGAAAAACGGCTTGAATTCCAGCGAGCAATTTAGCGGTTATCGTCGGCAGCCGAGAGTCCTGCCAAAGGAGAGAAAACGTGCTTTGACGGTGGAGCGGCACGCTATTGAGCTGTAGTGGACAAGTTGCCACCGATAACTATACTGAGGGCTGTCCCTCCGAAGAATGGTTTCTGCTGTCCCTCCTTTGCCCCACCTACGGATAGCACTTTCTTCGCTGATGACTAATTTGTTGGACGGCGACTGAACGCCAAAGTCAGTCGCCGTCCTTCGTTTCGTCTTCTCGGGATGACGACGCCCGTTTCTGCCGCTCGCTTATCGTTTGAGATAGACTACGGATCGTCGTTCCGGTTCCATCATCACCCCAGCGTCGGCTCCATCGCTGGCTGTGGTGCTTCCGTTCGACTTTATCCCTGAACCTGGAGAGTCAACCTTGAAAAAAATTATCTGCCTAGCCTCGCTTCTTTGCTTTGCCTTGTGCTCCGTTGCTCAGGCGGAGACTGGAGATCTGAAGGTTAAATTTGTGTACGGCGGCGCTGTGCCTACTCCGACTCCGATCAAAGCGGACAAGGACGCTGAGTTTTGCGGCAAGCACAAGCTCAAAGATGAATCGTTAATTGTGAATCCATCGAACAAGGGGATTCAAAACGTCATTCTCTACGTTTACACCGGTCGTGGTGGCACGAAGCTCGACAAGATGGATCTGACCAACAAAACCCATGTGTTGGCAAACGAAAATTGCCGTTTTGAGCCTCACATCATTATCGCTCAAGCGGGCGATACGATCAAAGTCACCAATCCCGATTCAGTCGGACACAATGCGAATTTTTCCTTCTTCAATAACCCTCCGCAAAACTTCACGGTGCCGGCGGGTGGGGAGAAATCAATCGTCGTGAAAGAAGATGAGCCAGCCCCGATCGACGTCGCTTGCAATATTCACCCTTGGATGAAGGCTCGTGTTGCCGTGTTTGAACATCCGTTTGCAGCCAAAAGCGATGAGAACGGAGACTTGCTGATCAAAGGCTTACCAACCGGAGACGTTGTCTTTCGCGTTTTCTTCGAACCGGGTTCGGTCAAGAAAGTGAAAGTGAATGGCAAGGAAGAAGAGTGGACCAGGAGCCGAGTGGAGATCGACATCAAGCCAGGCATGAATGATCTGGGTACAGTGACGATCCCGCCGGTTGAATAATCGGCCGCCCCCTTTCCTGCTAACTCAACAACGCGGTCGCTCAATCGGCCGCGTTTTTTGTTGGATTTGGAACGCAATCGGCAAGATCCTCCGTCGGCTGAGTGCCAATTTGTCCGTTCAGGCAGATCTTGCGGTCGGCTCCGCCAATCTGTGGAAGGCGAAACGTCGCAGATGGTTTACCGCACAGGCATTCCCACGGTTCAATGGAAGTAGACGAAGCCCTGAAAACCCCAAGAAAATACCGTGTCCCGCCGAGTTCCACTCGCCGCCGTTGCCCTCGCGTTGCTGTTGATCGGGTGTGATGCCCCGGTCGACCGCTATCCGCCGAATGACGTTTACGCGTTAACGCTGGCACGCTCGTTCCGTGTTCCGACTGATTTGGCGAACACGGATACCACAAAAGTGGTGACGGAGCTGTTCGGAACGCCCGAGCAACCGCAGTGGCCGGTCGATTGGTTGCCTGAGGATGCTGGGAATCTGGTCGATTTGAATCGCATCGAGCGAGCCGCTGGCGCCGTGAGCAGCGAAAAGGACGGGACGCATCGCGGATTGTTCCGTGAGCACTGTGTCACTTGTCACGGTGTCGCGGGCGATGGAGCGGGACCAGCCAGCCAAACACAGAATCCTTACCCACGAGACTTCCGCCACGGTGTCTTCAAATGGAAATCGACCGAACGTGCAGATAAACCGACTCGCGAAGATCTTCGCGAAACACTCGTGCATGGTGTGCCAGGGACCGGCATGCCATCTTTTTCGCTTCTGGTAAAAGATGATTTGGAGTCGTTGATCGACTACACGATCTATCTCTCCGTACGCGGTGAAGTTGAACGCCGATTGATGGTCGCCGCGATTGATGAGCTCGGCTATGAGGACACGCTGGCCGATCCTTCGGCATCTTTGACGCTCCGAAGCGACACTGACGGCGAAGAGATCGTTCGGTCCGTTTTGGCTCGCGTGACCGGTCAGTGGGTGGGGGCCCAGGCGGTAACGGTTTCAAAAGCCTGGGAAGAACTTTCAGGCGAAGAGCTGACCGCATCCATCGCTCGCGGCAAAGAGATCTTTCACAGCCAGGTCGCAAATTGCGTCGGCTGTCACGGTCCGGGCGGAAATGGGCAGGCTATCACGCTCGATTATGACGACTGGGCAAAGGAGTATTCGACTCGACTTGGAATCACTCCGGACGATCGCGAGGCAATGCGGCCCTTTCGCAGGGCCGGTGCCCTTCGACCACGTCCGGTTCGTCCACGAAACCTTCAAAATGCTGTGTTTCGCGGGGGATCGGACACCGACGACTTGTATCGCCGCATTACGCAGGGGATCGCAGGCACACCCATGCCGGCTCTCGCGGTCGTCGATGGCTCCGAGGGCAATGGATTAACGGAAGCAGAGATTTGGGATCTCGTCCGATACCTAAGATCTTTTGGCTCGCCCTAGCAATAAGCCCAGTGGAACGACGGTCCGGCCGGAGCAATCTGGTCAATAAAGCAAACTCCCTTTCAGATAGAACCCGTTTCGCACGTTTTGAGCAACTTTGGTGACCCGACAACTACCCAATCGAACACCCGCAGGCCGAGACATTCATCGGTCCATCGGCGCGATGATCGGATTGGCGATTGGAATGGGGCTGATGTTGACGCTGGGTTTCCGGGGTTTGGTGCCGGCGGCGATTTTCGGTGCAACCGGGTGCGTGATCGGTGGGATTGCCGGTGAAAGACTGCACGACAAGCGAAAGCGAAATTAAGAGCCTTTGGAACGATGGCCCAAGCGACAGCCCCAATCGAATTCAAACCGCCAGCGAGAGCCCTGCATCGCATGGCTGTGCTCGCGGTCTGTCTGATTTGGCCGTTGATTTGGGTCGGCGGCTTGGTGACGACTTATGACGCCGGTATGGCGGTTCCCGACTGGCCGGGAACGTACGGATACAACTTGTTCCTGTATCCCTACAAAACGTGGTTGTTTGGGCCGTTTGACCTATTTATCGAGCACGGACACCGATTGTTGGGAGCGGTTGTCGGACTCGTCGCGATCGGGATCACCTTCATCGCTTGGTTGCGTGAGCCACGGAAGTGGGTTTTCTTGCTGGCACTGGGAATTCTGCTGGCTGTGATTTCACAGGGCCTCCTGGGTGGCATGCGGGTGGTGCTCGGTGACCGTACATTGGCGATGATCCACGGGTGTTTCGGTCCCGGCGTATTTGCTCTCTGCGTCGTTTGTTCGGTCGTCACAAGCAGGATGTGGTGGAGTTCCGAAGAAGACCCGTCGGCGCCGTCGATTCGGCGTCTTTGGGTTTGGGTTGCAGGCAGTATTTTGGCTTTGAGCTACCTGCAACTCGTTTTGGGAGCCCAGCTGCGTCACGTCCAGCCGGCGACGCCACCAAGCCAATTCACGTTGATCGTGGCGATCCATGTCATGACAGCATTCCTGCTTTGGTTTTTGACGGCTGTTCTCTACATGGCCATTCGTCGCTGCGGCGATTTGACGCTGTCGCGACCTTGCGGGGCGCTGATAGGATTGGTGGGCTTTCAGATTCTGCTGGGCACGGGAACGTGGATCGTCAATTACGGGTGGCCGCTGTTCCTACGATGGAATCCGGAGGCTCATGGGTTTTTGATTCAAGCGAAAGGGTTCACTGAGTCGTTGATTGTGACAGCGCACGTTGCGACGGGGTCTTTGATTCTGGCCGTATCGACCTTAACCTTGCTTCGCATGTGCCGCATTCGCCAACGCCGTTCTTATCTCACTGTCGCACACTCCGGGTAATTTCCTCGATGGCTACCGATCTACTATCGGCTGACCCGCCAGTCACCGCATCGACTGCATGCGACGTGGCCCCGGCTGCCGTTGGGCAGACACTGGGTGAAGGCTTGGTGGGTCACCCAAGCAGATCGTTGGTCGGTGACGAAGCGAAGTCGGTCGATCGTGGCAATGCTTCGGTACTCATTGCCGATCTCGTGCAACTGACCAAACCGCGGATTGTTGTCATGATCCTGGTGACGACGATCGCCACCGCCATGATCGGTGCGGGTGGTTTGGTCTCTAGCGGACAGCTTGTTTGGTTGCTGTTGGCGACCGCAGCGGTTGCCGGAAGTGCCGGTGCAGCAAATCAGATCTGGGAACGCGTCATTGATCAGCGCATGAGCCGAACGGCAAATCGGCCGCTCGCAGCCGGACGCATGCACTTAGCGGTCGCGTCGTTATTCACATTCGTTCTGCTCGCTGCGGGAACGATCGCCTTGCAGCTGAAGTTCGGTCCAGCGCCGGCCATCGTCGGGGTCGTTACTTGGCTGTTATATGTCGTTGTGTACACGCCCATGAAAACGCGTACAGCATGGAACACGACCGTGGGTGCTGTTGCAGGCGCATTACCTGTGTTGATTGGCTTCACCGCACTTGGCGGAGAATTGAGTGGTCCTGCCGGTTGGTTGTTGGTCGGTGTTATGGCGGCTTGGCAATATCCGCACTTCATGGCCATCGCTTGGATGTACCGGCGTCAGTATGCGGAAGCAGGCTTCTGCATGACGACCACCGTCGAACCGACCGGAAAATCGGCTGGCTGGCAGAGCGTCGTCGGTTCATTGTTCTTGATCGGCTGCGCGATTGCTTTGTGCTTCCTGCCCGGCGGTTGGTTACCAGGCACCATCGCAGCGATCTTGGCGACCGCTAGCGCGGTACCGATGATGATGGCGTCCGTTGCCTTTTTGGCGGAACCGAATGACCAGCGGGCTCGCAAGTTGTTGCGTTCTTCCTTATTGGTGCTGCCGGCTGTATTGGCAATTTGCACCATCCGGCTTTTCTGGTAATTCGACGATTCATGTCGATTGCAGGGAAACCATTGGTTGCTGCTTCGTTACAGTGTTTTGGTTGGTTAGGCGAAGCGTTCATTCGCTGTTTGCCGAGTTGAATGGCTGCACGCCTTTCGCATCCAGTTTTCCGGAGTTTGAATCCATGCGTACGTTTGCTCACATCGCCATGATTTTGATCGCCGGAGTGGGGCTTGGAATCGCGGTCCGCAATTACCGGAAGGTGTCGAATGGGCCTGGACCCGACGATGTTGTCTTCACCAATTCGGATCCATTGGGCGAAGACGAAGCGGCGGCGTCCATTTCCAACCCAGAACCGATTAAGCCACCGACAGACGAAGCGTGGCTCAGTCGATTTGAATTGACCGAACGCAGTGGAGAGACGGTTCGAAGCGAGGACTTGCTCGGGCAACCCTACATCGTCAGTTTCTTCTTCAGTACCTGTCCCAGCATTTGCGTCAAGCAAAATCAAAAGCTCAAAGAATTGCAGGATGAGTTTGAAGGGCAGGGCGTTCGGTTTGTAGCGATCTCCGTCGATCCTGAGACCGACACGCCGGAACAACTACGCGAATATGCCGCTCGCTTCGGCGCCGACGAAAAACAGTGGCTGTTCATGACGGGTGATTTGACCTACATCCGTCGGATAGGAGCCGAGATTTTTCAGCAACCCGTCGACAAGAAATTTCACACCGAACGATTTGTGCTCGTTGATCCGAAAGGTGAAATCGAAGGTTTGTACAGTTGGCCTGAACCCATTCAATTCAAACGATTGAAGCAGACCATCCGCGAGTTGATGGAAAGCAACGAAGCATCATGATCGGATGGCAGTTTCTGGCAGATAATCTTCCTCACGCAACGGCGACTTTAAACACGATCGCGACCGGTTTGTTGGTCGCAGCACTGGTTGCTATCCGGCAAGGTCGTGCAAGGGTGCATAAGAAGATCATGTTGACAGCGGTCGCCGTCAGCGCGTTGTTCCTAGCCCTGTATCTGTTGCATAAAGGCGCTCTCTATCAAACAACGGGTCAGTGGAACAAACGATTCCCAACGGATCCTTCGATTGCCCCGGATGCTTTTCGGTACTCCTACTACGGAGTTCTTTTGACGCATCTACTGCTCGCGATGACGGTGCCGTTTCTGGTGATATGGGCGGTCTATCTCGCGATGCGGGGACGGATCGTTGCTCATAAAAGACTCGTTCGTTACGCCTATCCCATCTGGATGTACGTGTCGGTGACTGGCGTGATCGTCTACCTGATGCTGTATCACCATCAGCGGTGGTTTGGCGTCTAGTCGATCGGCACGTCGCAGTCGGTTGCTAGCATCTGTGGCTTTTCCGTCTTTCGTCGATTCCCATCGATCACGTAACCTCCCATCCAGGCAAGGATTGCCGGTAGGAGTCGTTTGGCGTGAATGGATTCAAGAAGTCAGTTGTTGTTCTGATGTTCGTGGCTTTGGCGTGCATGCCTGTTGCTGCGCAGACGGATCAGGCGACATCTGCAGAAGTCGTGGAGCCAGGTGCCAAGATTGTTGAGCAATCTCCGGTCAGCGTTCCACTGGAAGCTCTCGACGGTTTGGCCGGCGGTCCCGAGCAGTGGACGAGCCCCGACGGTCTGGCCAACAGCTTGCAAGTTCTGCTGTTGTTGACGGTGCTTAGTCTGGCACCCGCTGTGTTGTTAATGACGACCTGTTACGTCCGCATCATCATCGTGCTGGGGTTGCTTAGACAGGCGATTGGTCTGCAGTCGTTGCCACCTAGCCAAGTGATGACCAGCGTTGCGCTATTCATGACGCTATTCGTCATGGCACCCGTTTGGACGCGTGTCTATGACGATGCCATCAAGCCGTATACCGAGGGTAACGGTTCGATGTCCTTGGAAGAAGCCTACGAAGCTGGTTCGATTCCCATTCGTGAGTTTATGTCAAATCAGATCGATGTCGCGGGAAACCACGATGACGTTCATCTGTTTTTCGAATACATGGATCCTGAGGCACCGCTTCCGACGGACTTCGAAGACGTTCCGATGCGCGTGCTGTTGCCGGCTTACATCTTGAGTGAACTGAAGACCGCGTTCTTGATGGGTTTCCAGATTTACTTGCCGTTTTTGATTGTGGATTTGGTGGTTGCCAGCGTCACGATCTCGATGGGGATGCTGATGTTGCCACCTCAGGTCATTTCGCTGCCATTCAAGCTTCTGTTGTTTGTCTTGGTCGATGGTTGGCGATTGGTTGTATTGATGTTGATGGACAGCTTTGGAACGATCGGCTGAGGAGTCGTATAGATGTTGGATGCTTCAACGGCTGTCGATCTTTGCCGTTCAACACTGTTGGCCGCCGTTGTGATCGCCGCGCCAATGTTGATTGTTGGCATGTTGGCTGGATTGATTGTGGGGCTCATGCAGGCACTCACGCAGATTCAGGATCAGACGGTTGCCTTTGTCCCCAAGATTCTGGCGATGGCTGGTGTGCTTATCGTCTGCTTGCCTTGGTTAGTCATGCGGATGGTCGAATTCACCCGGACGGTGTTTGAGAATGCAGGGGCGCCCTGATGGAGTCCTTGGCGCAGTGGATGGTGGACCACTTGGTGCTGGGCGTTCTCGTGCTAACGCGATTGAGCACTCTGTTGATGGCGATGCCGGCAATCGGCGTCGGTGTTCCAAGACGTGTTCGTGCATTCTTGGCCTTATTGCTGACGGTTTTGCTGTTACCTTCGGTCGCGGAGCTCAGCGAAACTGACACACTGCCAACGATTGACAACTTGATCGAGTTGGTCATCGCGGTGGCACGTGAAGCGATGATTGGATTGCTGATTGGTGCGACGATCCAACTGATCATCACTGGGCTGCAACTTGGCGGGGAAGCGATCACAAGCACGGGTGGCATGCAATTGGGTGACGCGATCGATCCCACGTCATCGGCAAGCATGCCGTCGGTTGCTCGGATGGTTGGACTGCTGGTGACCGCGATCATGCTGGCCATTGGGGGCCATCGTGTCGTGCTGCGTTTGCTCTTGGACAGTTTCGTCGCTCTGCCGCCGGGAAATGTCGAATTCGAATCATCGATGATGACACTCATTATCGACCAGTTGTCCGCTGGGATGGCAGCCGGTCTTCGTGTGGCGGCACCGGTGATCGCGGCGCTGTTGCTTAGCAACTTGGTGACAGGTTTGATCAGCCGAACGCTTCCCCAAATCAATGTGTTGGCGATTGGTTTAAGTATCAACGCGTTGGCGATGTTGATCGTGCTGGCCATTACGATCGGTTCGGCGGGTTTGATTTTTCAGGATGAGTTGGCGACGGCCGCAGAACGCCTCAGTGCGTTGTGGTGATCGAATTGACGGGCTTAGACAGCGATGGCAGATACGGCTGGAGATAAAAAGCACTCAGCAACGGATCGCCGCCGAAGACAGGCGCGCGAGGAGGGTCAAGTTGTACGCAGTCAGGACCTCACATCGGCAGGTCTTTTGATCGCTGCTGTGGCATCGCTTTGGATGATGGGAGGTCCGGCGGCGGAGCAACTCGCCGCTGCGATGGCCGATTCACTTTCTAGCTCTCGGATCGGGCCACTGGGGACGAGTGACGCTTCGCATTGGTTGCTTAGCTATGGAGCTCGTTTAGCTCTCGCCGCGGTGCCAATGCTTTTGGTCATGATGGTCGCTGGAGTTTTGATGAACGTGTTGCAGACGGGCATCGTTTTTAGCCCTAAGAAGATCGTTCCGAAACTCAGTCACGTCAGTCCGCTTTCGGGAGTTAAACGCATCGCGTCGGTGCAAGGTGTTGCGCGACTCGGCTTTGGTCTTTTCAAGGTTGCCGTGATAACGGCCGTCGCCTACGCAGCCCTGGTTCATTATCGAGAGCCGATTTTGAATCTTGCTTCTTTGAGTGTTCCTCAGATCGCGTCCGTACTCTTTGACACGTTGATGGGAACGTGTGTGTGGATCGGTGGTGCGCTGTTTGTGCTCGCGATCTTTGAGTTTGCATTTCAAAAATGGAAGCACGAGAAGGATCTAATGATGACCGATCAGGAGATCCGCGACGAAATGAAAGAAACGGAAGGCGATCCACAAGTGGCCGCTCGCCGTCGTATGGTCCAACGCCAACTCATGATGCAGCGTGCCGAGTCTGACGTTCCCAAGGCGGACGTCGTCGTGAGCAATCCGACCGAGCTTGCTATCGCGATCCAGTACGATCCTGTCTCAATGCCGGCCCCAATCGTGCTCGCAAAAGGGGCTGGCGCGATGGCTCAAAAAATACGGCGGCTCGCTCTCGAACACGGCATCCCTGTCGTGGAACGGAAACCGCTGGCACAAGTTCTTTACAAAACGGTCGAAATTGGTGACGTGATACCACCTGAACAATATCAGGCAGTTGCCGAAGTCCTGCGGTACGTGTACCAATTACAGGGCAAGGAGATTCCGCAAGTCGCCGCCTAACGTCTCAAGGGCAGGGCAGGATCCTTGAATCCGAATTATCCAGGTGAACCGTTGACCTGACCACGGTCTCTTGCCTAACATGTCGAACATCATGAACCAGCCCATTCTCCTATCCCTGTTGCTACTGCCACGCCTTACCGGCGAGTGATGAGGGTGTAATGGGCTGAGTCGTCCAGAACAAAACAACAAAAAACCCGAGTCGCTCGCGACTCGGGTTTTTTTGTTGATCCGGACGCGAGCATTTGGGACACCGCAGATTATCAGAAACCGCAGATTATCAGAAACTGCAGACTATAACCCGAAAGGCGATCTATCGATGTCGCAACCAAGCATCGCGACCGACGCATCCTCCGATTCACCTGAAGCCAGCGAACCGCGAACAATCAAGATCTTTGATACGACGCTTCGCGATGGTGAGCAGTCCCCCGGCGCCAGTATGAATCTGGCCGAGAAGTTGGAGGTCGCTCAGCTGTTGGCCGAAATGGGTGTCGACGTGATAGAAGCTGGATTTCCGATCGCCTCCCCGGGTGATTTTGAAGCGGTCAAGCAGATCGCCCTAACGGTTCGTGGCTCAACGATCTGCGGGTTGGCCCGTTGCAGCGATAAAGACATCGACCGAGCCTGGGAAGCTGTCAAACACGCACCTAGTTCTCGGATTCATGTTTTTCTCGCGACGAGTGCGATCCATCGTGAGTTTAAGTTGCGCATGACGCCAGATGAAATTGTCGAGCGGGCGGTGGCCGGCGTGCGCCGTGCGGTGGGTTACTGTGACGACGTCGAGTTTTCTCCCGAAGATGCTTGCCGAACGGAGCACGATTTCCTTTGCCGGGTGGTTGAAGCAGCGATTGATGCGGGTGCGACAACCGTGAACATTCCGGATACCGTTGGTTATGCGACACCGATCGAGATCTATGATCGATTCAAGATGTTGTGCGATCGTGTTCCCAATATCGACAAGGCGGTGATCAGCACGCACTGCCACGATGATTTGGGGATGGCGGTTGCAAACAGTTTGGCTGCCGTAAGGGCTGGAGCTGGACAGATCGAATGCACAATCAATGGGATCGGTGAACGAGCTGGTAATGCTGCTTTAGAAGAAGTCGTGATGGCGCTCAAGACGCGCTCAGACTACTACGACTGCGATACCAACATCGATACGCGCCGACTTGTTCCAGCGAGTCGATTGGTGAGCAAGACGACGGGGATCCAAGTCCAGCGAAACAAAGCGATCGTTGGTCGGAATGCGTTCGCGCACGAGTCAGGTATTCACCAGGACGGCATGCTCAAGGAACGAAGTACGTATGAAATCATGTCGCCAGAGGATGTCGGGTTTTCCAAAACGGATCTCGTTCTTGGCAAACATAGTGGCAGGGCGGCTCTCGCCGATCGTGCGAAGACGCTTGGATTGACTCTCACGAGCGAACAACTGCAAGAAGTCTTCGAGCAATTCAAGTTGCTCGCGGACAAAAAGAAGGAAATCTATGACGGCGATATCGTCGCTTTGGTCCAACAGCAGATCAGTGGTTCGGTCGACGGACAGTGGACTCTAGTGAACTACATGGTGACCAGTGGTAGTGAGCGTAGCCCCCATGTTGAGTTGACGCTGCGACATGGCGACAAAGAACAGACGGAGCGCGTCGAGCAAGGTGACGGACCGATTGATGCGGCTTTCTGGGCCGTCGAGAGAATCACGGGATTTGAATTGGTGTGCAAAGACTTTCGTGTCCGAAGCGCGACGCTGGGGCGTGATGCGATCGGTGAAGTGAACCTCGAAGTCGAGCACAAGGGTCGCAGCTACCGCGGGGTGGGAGTCAGCACGGATAGCGTCGAGAGCACGATCCTGGCCATGCTGAACGCGATCAACCGGATTGAGTCAGAGCGGCTAATCAAAGACACCTAGGCCACTGACATCGTCGCAGATTGTCGCCGACCGCTCCGCGATCATAGCGCTCATCATCGCAGGCGGACATTCCGTCTGCGCGGCTACGTTTGCTCGCCATCCGAATCGTCATCGCCATCCGAATCGGATGAGTCAGTTCCTTCGCCCTCGGGTTCGGGCATGCGTAGCTCGCCGGTCATGGGGTCCGGTTGAACTTGTAGCGATTCTTCATCGGCTTCAAACGAACCGTCGCCGCGCAACATTCTGATCTGGCTTGTTGTCTGTTCATCGGCTTCACCCGTGATGTCGCCGACGTCTAACGGTTCGGGGTCAAGCTCTGCTTCCAACGACTCAGCATCAGGAATGATCGTTTTAAAACCTTCCATTTCCTTGTTTTCAAGACCGACCGATTCGACTTCGTCTTCGTCAGGGAGCGGGTCAAGATCATGCTCGAACTCGCCGTTGTCGGTATCGGATTCATCCATTCGAACGGTGTCGGAGATGCGTGTAGAGTATCCAGCCGACTCTGCTTCATCCGCGACTGAAGTTGCCCATTGATCACCGCTGATCGTCGCGACCGTTCCGCTGACGTCTTCGTTCCAGGTTTCCGCATTCGAAACCGTCTGTCGTTGGTCTTCGGATGTGCCTGGCCGTGGAAAGATCGAATCGACGTTGTCTCGTAAGACTCGTCGTCCGAGTTCGATGGCGCGTTCCTCGCCCCATCGACAACCTTTCACAAAGTGCTCGGCAAGGATGTTTGATAAGACTCTCCGGTACATATCAAACTTGGGCCACACAAACTCCAGCTTATAGGCATCGCTGTAATAACCGACTTGTTTCGTGCAGGGAACGGCTTCCAGTCTGGCAGCAGCGTCACGTGCGATGAAAGAAGGTGTGTTGCTGTACCACCAGTGTCCATTGGTGATCACGTTTGGAAAGATCCATGCATAGCTGACCAACTCTTGGTTGGTAACACTGGCTAATACCGAGATCGGAAACTTAACATCAGGAAACGCATTAAAGAGCTCTTTGTACTGGATAAGTGAAACGCGACTGTCGTAGAGATCTTGTCCTTGAAAAACGCCATCGCGGTAGACTCCACGATTCACCCCAATCATCAGGTCAAACGGGATGCCGTGATGATCACAAAGTTCAGCGAGTGTCCAGAATACGTGTCGCGATACAGCCGTTTGATGGGCTGGATCGGCGGAAAGACCGTGCTGCAGGATTTGACTAAGAGCCATCTTGGCTCGACCGTCAGCCACCGGAGTGGGTTCGAATGAGGGTGGCAATGAAATCGCGCAGGCCCGTGCTCCTCGTGACACGAAATGGTCAAACCGTTGTTCCAACGCTGCTCGCAATGATGTCAGTGAGCCATCTAACTCGATCCCGCTACAGTCTTTGAGTCGGCGTTGTGTTTCCGGTTTTGGTAAGTGAAACACCAAGTCATCCGTCCGCAGGCAGGGGATGTAGGTGTCGGTATCAAACCCATCCAGTGAATCGTCGAAGTCGTTCGTCAGGAAAACGGCCTCCACGTTGCTCTGATCCAAAACCAATTGAGGCCATTCGGCGAGACGCATTTGACGTTCGGCCGAACGATAAACGGACTCCCAGTTGTTGGCATCGAGTCGGTCGCCGTCGAATCCAAAAAACATGCGGCAAATTTCTATGAGCCAGCGATACTGCGCAGTGTTCTCGAGTGGCGAAAGATTAAGCACTAGCCTGCGGACAAGCTCCTCCGGTGGAATGCCCGGTTCTTCGATCTGGCTCTTGGGCATGCCGGCCGAGTGTGCCAGTTCCGTGTAGTAGTGATAGCCCAGCAGGTCAGCCAACGTCTTCGAAGCGGGTGCGTACGGGTTGATGTGCGTGTGAGGATCGATCAAGCGGATGGAAGAGATCGCTTCGTAGATCGAGTCGCTTACAGAATCTGGCATGATGTCTTGCGTCCTGGCGTTGGTTCGAAGCGATCAATTTACCGCCTTTGCGTTGTGTCGATACCAGTTCGAATTGACCGGAGTCGATTTTTGATTGATGACGACTTCGTGAGTGTCCAGCGGCAGGAAGTAAAAGCCAAACGGGGGGCCAGGGCGGAAAAGAGGCGGGTTGGCACGTTTTTGAGGCGTCCGCGACCGATTCTCCCAACTAGCCACCCGGGAATTTATTCGCTTGCCAGGGTGCCATCGCTCTACAATGGAGCCTCCTCGCGTTCTCCTTTGGTCTCCTACCGACGAGCGACTCTTTAGCATGCACACCGACCCTCGTCGTGACGCTGTCCCGCCTCGAGTAAGGCAGCCGTTGATTCCAGCTTCGGCGGGGACCGAACCGCCTTCTGAAGGAGATCAGCAGACGAGCGAGTCGAGCGTGTTGCGGGTGACCAGAATCGACGCTCCCCCCGTGGTTGAGGTCGCTGCTCGGTCGAGGACGGAGAGTACTGAACGGAATGTCGACGAACGGAATGTTGCACGAAAGCGGCGTTCAAATCGGCGTCGAGATGCTCGTTACGACCCTGTTACGCAAAGCCTGATGCTACTGGCGACCCTAGCGGTCATGCTGGTGTCGGCTCGATTTATCGTCCCCCCTGTCGTCGAAGAAATTCGCTACGCCTGGCATCGAGGCGAATTGCGAGCCGAGTATGAAGCGGGCACCGAGGGTTTGAAGAATGTTTCGCTCGACGCGCTAAGCAACGCCTATCAAATGGTGACGTCGGCAGTCGGTCCAAGCGTTGTCCACATTGATGTTCAACGCCGCCCCGCGCTCGACATGGGAGGCGTGAACCAGTTTCTCCCGAGCTCATCATTTCCGTCGACGGATCAAGGCAGTGGTGTCGTGGTCGACTCGGACGGATACATCATTACCAACCGCCATGTGATTGCAGACGGCGAAGATATCACCGTGACCCTGAGTGACGGCAGACGTTTGACTGCAACGGTGGTTGGAACCGACGCTTTGACGGATTTGGCGGTTCTTCATATTCAGGCAGACCAGTTGATGCCTATCCTGTGGGGAGACAGCGATGGTTTGCGTGTCGGATCGCCAGTTTGGGCGGTCGGCAGTCCGTTCGGCTTGGACCGAACCGTCACGTTCGGGATCTTGAGCGGCAAGCATCGAAAAATACGAGCCAGTACTCGTTACCAGGATTTCATGCAGAGTGACGTGGCTGTGAACCCAGGCAATAGTGGTGGCCCCTTGGTTGATATCCACGGATCACTTGTCGGCATTAATACCGCGATTGTTGGTGATACCTATCAAGGTGTTAGTTTCTCGATTCCCAGCAATGTGGCAAAGAAAGTTTACGAGCGTCTGAGAGACACTGGCCGCGTCGAACGAGGTTGGCTCGGTGTAGAGCTCGCGGAAGTGACCGATGAACTGTTTTTTGGTGATAACCCACGCATCCGCGGAGCGGTGATCTCTTCGGTTACCAGTTCCCGATCGCCAGCGGCAACGGCCGGCTTGGAACAAGGAGATCTGATCGTTGCCGTTGATGGTGAACCGATTCGAGACATGGGGCATCTCATGAGAATCATCGGCGATTCGTTATCCGAGTCGATCGTCCGACTTGAGGTGATTCGGGATCGTTCGCCGGTGGATGTCAGCGTTACGCTGGGATCGCGCCCCGACGAATTGAATCTCCGTTAGCGGAGAGAAATAGCGGTGATTCGCGTTCGCACCCGGATTTGCCGAGCGAATCCCACCTGAGTCTCCCTAAATCGGGGAGAAACCACTCATTCTGTTGGATCGTCTTGCGATTAGGGCCTTTAGCAACGCGGCCGTCGCGAAGTACGATAGAGCTATCAAGAACTCCCTCCTTCCAGTGAAAATGCCGTGCAAGCATCCTACCTATCTCTCCGGACGTCCGTCGCCGTTCTTGCCTTTTTGTGTTCATTCGCAAGTCTGACTCAGGTCGTTGCTGACGACTTGCCACCGGGTATCTCCAAGCAAAAACCTGCCAAGGGACCCTCGGTGAAAGTGGCTGATGGCTACATGGTTCCCTACAAGGTCACGATTCCTGGTAGTGACGTGAAGTTTGAGATGATCCCCGTGCCCGGCGGAAGCTATTTGATGGGCAGCCCGGAAGATGAAGAAGGCCGGCTGGAAGATGAAGGACCTCAAATCAGAGTTTCCGTTGACCCGATGTGGGTCGGGAAAACGGAAGTGACTTGGGCCGAATACAAAGAGTACATGAATTTGTACTTGGCCTTCAAAGAGTTTGAAGCGAACGGCGAACGAATGGTTAGCGCCGTCAATCGAACCGACGCAATCACTGCGCCGACTGAACTGTACGATCCAACGTTTACGTACGAGTATGGCGAAGAGCCTCAGCAGCCAGCGGTCACCATGACTCAGTACTCAGCTCAGCAGTACAGCAAGTGGTTGAGTCTGATTACCAGCCAGCAGTTTCGTTTGCCAACGGAAGCCGAATGGGAATGGGCCGCACGTGGTGGAACCGATACAGCGTTCAGTTGGGGTGACGATGCGGACAAGATGGAAGACTACGCATGGTTCTTCGACAACGCTGATAGTGGCGCACCGCACGTTGGTGGAAAGAAACCGAATCCATACGGCCTGCATGATATGCACGGCAGCGTCGCGGAATGGACGGTCGGACAATACGACGAAAACGGTTACGGTGCCTTCGCCAAAACGAAGTCCATTTTGAACGCAACGGATGTCGTGAAGTGGCCAGAGTCTTCTTCTCCTTGCGTCGTTCGAGGCGGAAGTTGGGAGATGGATCCCGAACAACTTCGAAGCGCTGCTCGGTTCGCATCGGACGATGAAGAATGGAAATCGGAGGATCCTCAGATTCCACTCAGTCCGTGGTGGTTTACAAGCGATCCTTCTCGCGGAGTTGGATTCCGCTTGTTCCGATCCTATCAACCACTCGAGAAAGAGAAGATCACGAAATTCTGGGAAGCCAGTGCCCAGGATGTCAAAGAGGATGTCGAGTATCGCTTACTCGATGGTCGTGGCGGTCTGGGCTTGGTCGATAAGGAATTGCCTGAAGCGATTCAAGAGTTGAACAAGTAATCGTCGCTTCGATTTTAAATTTCTAACCAGACTCTCATGCGGCTTCATGACGGAACGGTCATGAAGCCGACTCTTCGTTTACACGAATCGATCGGTCATAGACGTGTACGATACCATTGCCTTGGTTGGTGCAACCGGTGCCGTCGGGCACATCGTCTTGGAACAACTTTCACAACGTGAATTGCCCTACAAGCGGCTAAGGCTGCTTGCGTCACCGCGGTCCGCCGGTGTGGAAATCTCCGTCAACGGGCAGGCCATCCCCGTCGAAGTGTTGGGTCCTGACGCGTTCGAAGGCGTTGATCTTGTCATCGCGAGTACACCGGATGAGGTTTCAAAGGAGTTTGCTCCCTGGGCGGTCAAAGCCGGCGCCGTCGTCGTTGATGAGAGCGGCTACTGGCGAATGGATCCGAGCGTTCCCTTGGTGATTCCGGAAGTGAATCCGCAGGCGGTCGATTCGCATGCGGGCATCATTGCCAGCCCCAACTGCAGCACGACTCAAATGGTTGTGGCGCTCGCGCCGCTCCATCGTACCGCTCGGATTAAGCGAGTGGTCGTGTCAACGTACCAGGCGACGAGTGGAGCTGGACTTGCCGGTAATGATGAGCTTCACCACAGCACGCAAAAAGCCCTCTCTGGTGAAGAGCATCCACCAAGTACGTTCCAGCACCCGATCGGTTTCAATCTGATCCCACAGATCGGTTCAAACAAACACGAGGGTTACACCAGTGAAGAGATGAAGATGGTGTACGAGACCCGCAAGATTCTTGGTGACGACTCGATTCAGGTTTGCCCGACTTGTGTACGTGTTCCCGTTACCATCGGTCATAGCGAATCGATCCTTGTGGAAACAGAACGCCCACTGTCGGTCGAAGAAGCGACGAACCTCTTTCACGATGCTGATGGCGTGACGGTCGTGGATGATTTGTCGACGTGCGAGTATCCAATGCCACGCGACTGTGACGGCAAAGACGATGTCTTTGTCGGGCGAATTCGCAAGGACCTCAGTAGCCCCAATGGAATTGCGTTTTGGTGCGTGAGTGATAACTTACGAAAGGGTGCCGCAACCAATGCCGTGCAGATAGCTGAGTTGTTGATCGAACGTTCCGCCACTGTTGGCGGCTCTTAAGACTTTTGCCGCGTCCCTTGCCGTTTACCGATCGCGTAATGGAATCGTTGAGTGCACGGACTTTCAAACTGACGATTGAATACGACGGCACTGAATTTGCCGGATGGCAAGTTCAGCCTGGCAAGGAGACCATTCAGGGCAGTCTACAACGAGCGGTTCAGGCTCTCGTCGGCGAGCATGCCAACGTCATCGGCAGTGGACGAACCGATGCGGGTGTTCACGCGCTAGGACAAGTTGCCAGTTGTCAGTTCGCATGGCAGGATTCCACCGAACGGCTGACGATGGCTCTTAACGCGCATCTGCCCGATGCCATTGTCGTTACCAAGGTTGAAGAAGCGGTCGCGGGCTTTCATGCCATTCGGGATGCGCTCGGTAAGCGCTATCGCTACCAACTTCAACTTGGTGGCCGTCGTGATCCGTTTCAGTCTCGGTACCGCTGGCACATCCACCATCAGCTAAATGCAGAGGCGATGGCCCAAGCAGCCTCACACTTCTTGGGGCGTCATGATTTCCGTGGTTTTCAAACGACCGGTTCGGAGAGAAAGACGACGATTCGAGAGATCCGTGCTTGTGAGGTTTTTTCACAGTCCAACATGCTGAGCGATCGCATTCATCTTGCGATCGAGATTGAAGCGGATGGATTCTTGTACAACATGGTTCGCACCATGGTCGGGACGTTAGTTGAGGTTGGGAGGGGCAAGCGTCCACCTGACTGGATCGATGAATTGCTGGCAAAGCGTGAACGTGCACAAGCCGGGCAGACAGCACCGCCTCAGGGACTGTGGCTCGTGCGGGTGGACTATCCACCGACCTGCCTCCAAAACGACGGATGATATCAGAACGTTCATAGAATATTCACATTAAGGGTGCGTTTTGCTTGAGTATTCAAGGATCTAAGGAAGAGCTTTAGAAATCGGTTTTGGCTGACGATTGCTACACTATTTCGAGTGGATCGGCCCTTGGATGAGGGCTGCCGTTTCGTCAATTGCGATTGTCTGGCTCAATGTCTGTCGAGCTGCCACAAACTCAACGTCCGGTTTTGAACGAGCAAGCACGTTCGTTCGTTCGTCGCGCGCTATCTGCGGGTTTGGTCGAGATAGATGACGTCAAGAAAGTCGTCATGTCGATGATGTCGCAGTCTGTGAACGACGAGCATGCTTTCGTTGCTGAGCGTCTAGCAGAATGTCTCGTGCATGCAGGAATGTTGACTCAGTGGCAGGCTTCGAAGTTGCTGGCCGGCTGCGGTAAGGGTTTTTATCTGGGCAGTTACCGTTTACTTCGTCCGCTGGGTAAGGGCGGAATGGGAGTGGTTTATCTCGGCGAACATCACGTGATGAAACGTTTGGTGGCGCTAAAGATCTTACCTCCGGAGGCTACCAATGACGCAAGAAGAATCAGTCGATTCAAGGAAGAGTCAGTAGCTTGCGGCAAACTCGATCATCCTAACATTGTTCGAGCCTATGACTGTGACGCGGTCAGCGGCAAGTTGTTCATTGCGATTGAATACGTTGATGGAATTGATCTGCAACGATCTGTTCAACGCGATGGAGTTATGTCCATTGCTGACGCGCTCGACATGCTTCGTCAGGCGACCGATGGATTGGCGCATGCTCACGAACGCGGAATCATCCATCGAGACATCAAACCGGCAAACCTAATCCTTCGAAGCGACGGTGTCTTAAAAGTTAGTGACCTCGGACTCGCGCGTGATGGTTGGTCGTCCACTGACGGCGAGTGTCGGATGATGGGAACCGTCGATTTCATTGCGCCGGAACAGGCGATCAACAGCCAGGACGCAGGCACTTGGTCGGATATCTATTCACTTGGTTGTACGATCTATTACCTTTTAACCGGCCGGACACCTTACGACGGAACACCCCGTCAGCGTCTTGCAAAACATCAAGCCGGTGCGATTCCGGATGTTCGCGAGACACGAAGTGATTGTCCTGCAGCGATCGCCGAATTGCTGATGCGGATGATGGCCAAAAAACCCGAGGATCGTCCAAAATCTGCCGTTGAGCTGCTGTCACAAGTCAAACGAATCGGTGTGGTCGCAGGTGAACCATCCGGCAGACATCCGAGAACGATTGAATCGGTTGCCGACACCGTGATGGATGAGGCGGTTTACCAGGAGACGTTGGATGACACTTCACTGTCTGCGGATGATGAAGTGATTCCAGTTGTGGCGGAATTTGATTTTGATTTCTCGGATCTGCCTCCAGTTAATCTTGGGGCGCAAGGTGCAACCGCCGTGGCATCACCGATGCATGCCACCCCCAAAAAGCATGCGAACAATCGAACCGTAACGTCGAAGCAAAAGAAGACGGCGAGTGCATCAGGTGACTCAAGCACGCAGCAAGTTTTGTTAGGTGTGGGCTTAGCACTCGCCACGCTGGCACTCGTGGGAGTCGTTGGGATCGGCATCTACTCTTTTTTGAAACCGAACGAGAGCATCAAGCCAGCGGTTAAGTCGATGGAAGATGGGAATGTTGTCATCATTCAATAAGGCTCGGTATCCGGGCATCAACGAAATCTGTGAGTAGAACCGTGCTTCGTCCTAGACAGATCGAAACGGGAAACGTCGAAACGATGACTGCGCGTTTGGTGCTAGCGGTGGGAAGTCATGCTGGTCTGGAGGCGCCGCTTCAAAACGGCTACTACATGATCGGTCGGCATTCCGAATGCCAGATTCGCCCGAAGAGCCGGTCGGTTAGTCGTCGCCACTGTCTTTTGTTTGCTCAAAAAGGCGAATTGCAGGTTCGCGATCTCGGCAGCGCTAGCGGTACGAAAGTAAACGATCGACGTATGGAAGGAAACCTGTGGTTTCCACTTCGCGACGGTGATGAGCTACGGTGTGGGAAAGTGGTTTTTCAAGTCAGCATGACGCCAGCGAACGTCGAGGATGGCGAGGCCCTTGGGATGGTCACGGCAGAACCTTGGCAGAGTTTTGATGTTGCGTCCATGTTATCTTCCGCCGATGAAGAAGAACGCGAGAAGCGTTACGACCAAATTCGCGGCGGTGGGGCCAGCTCCGGTCGTGACAATGTGGCCGATATCGAATTTGATTCCGAAGACACCCAAATCGAGTTGGATGATTTTGCAGAAGCGTTCGTAGACGACTATCCGATGGAGACGCCAGTTCAGGGAGGTGTTCGTTCCGAGCCGCAGCGAACATCCGTAAGCAGCAAGTCTGAAAGCGGGAGCGGAAGTTCACCTTCAAAACAAACGCTCAAACCGGGGAAACCCAAACCGGGGAAACCCAAAGCTTCCAAGCCAAAAAAGCCGCCGAAACCGTCGAAGAAATCACGGAAGACGATGGCTGGCAGCAAGAAGAAGATGTCCGGAGTTTCCGCTGCCTCTGCCGACCGACTGAAACTGGCAGGTGTAACAGTTCTTGTCGTCGCCATGGTCGGTTTCTTTGGTTACCGCGTCTACCAATTCACGGCCGGGCCTTCGGTCCGCGTGATTCAGAATATTGATTGACTCACCCGTCTGACGGGATAGTCGTTGCGGATAGAATAAGGGCGTGTCTCTGCTCTTACTCATTGACGGTTACAACGTCATCCCGCCGGTCGCGCCGCCTGGGCGTGGAGCGGACCCGAACTGGCTGCAACGAGAGCGAATGCAGTTCATCCAACGACTCTGTCACCACCTTCAGGAGTCGTTGAGGCGTCGAACCTGTATCGTCTTCGATGCAGCAGACCCGCCGCGTGATCGCTCTAGCCGCTTTTCAGTAGACGAGCTTCGCGTGGTCTTCGCGGTCGGATATGCAGAAGCGGATGATCTCCTAGAGGAAATAATCGCCGACCATTCGGCACCCAAGCAACTCGCGGTCGTTTCCAGCGATCGACGTGTTCAGGCCGCAGCGAATCGACGCGGAGCCACAGCGTATGATTCGCAAGATTGGTTGGATCAATTACTCGACGGGCGAGTCCAAGTCGCGCCGTCACAGCAAGCCAAGGTTCGGCGCGAAGGGAAGGGGAGTGGTCAAGATTCAGACGCTAAGCCGGACATCGATCGAGAAGACCCGAAATCTGGCTTCGGCGATACCGAACAGTGGCTTCGCGATTTCGGTTTCTAAAGAGAATCGAGAGCTTTGCCTGTTTCTTCCGTTCCCAAATACAGCACAGCTCTTCGTTTACAGCACGGCTCTTCGTTTTTCAGAAGCTCGCCGTCCGAGGTTACCGTAGCGGTGATAGTCGTAGGAGATCGACTGCTCGTCCATGTAGCGAAGGCACTCGACGCGACCGTCCAGCAAGACCGGATCATTAACAACGGTGACGAAAGCTTGCCCGGCCGCCGCAATAAGTTCTTGTTGCGTGTTTGAAGGATTGAGTGTTCGCAGGCGAGTTAGATCGTCATTTCGAACGCGTTCAACGAGTTGTTCGTCCGATTCTTCCATGGGATGGATCTGGCCGGGTACCGCATCGGCTGTCGACTCTAGCAAGCTCTTCCGCGTCGATTCCATCGCGGGATCCATCGACAATACGAACTGTGCACCCGAGGCAACGGCGGCAATGATGCTTGCGATCGCATCGCGTAACGAATCCGACGAATTGACTCGAATCGTCAGACCGCGAACGGGTCGGTAGCGTCGAAGGTTGTCCTGTCCGACCAAACGCACCGTGTCGTGTTCTCCTGTTAATTCAGAATCCATCGCCTGTTGAGATTTTAAACAAGCGATTGTCAATTCTTGTGCGACCGAAGCGTCTATTGCTTGGCTCGCGGCTTGCGCTTCAACCCAACGGTGCATTTGCTCGATTGGGGGTGAGCTTCGTTTGACCTCAGTTTCTTGGTCGGCCGCATCGGTTTTTTTGGCGTCATCGATGTGCGACAAGGCGAGAACGTAATGAGGTCCACCGGCTTTCACACCGGGGCCATAGGCACTTAATCCGACGCCACCGAATGGTTGTCGAAGCACAATTGCACCGGTGGTTGGACGATTGATGTAGAGATTGCCCGCGTGAATCGTCTGCTTCCAAAGTTCGATCTCACGGTCATCTAAACTCTCCAAGCCACTGGTCAGTCCGTAACCGGTGGAACGAACAATTTCGATCGCTTCCTCAAGTCGACGAAACGGCATCACACCCAAGACGGGACCGAATAATTCCGTTTGATGTGCAAAGCCTCCCGGGCGAATGTTCCATTTGACACCTGGCCGATAGAGGTTTGGATTTCCAACGATATGCTCGGGAACAACCAGCCAAGACTCATCATCTTCCAGAGTCTTGATTCCACGATTCAAGGCTTGCCCAGGTGCGGAAATCAGCGGGCCCATCTTCGTGGAAAGTTCCCAAGCCGATCCGACTTGCAGGCTTTCAACGGCATCAGCCAAGGCATCACGAAACTGAGAGTCATCGAAAACTTCTTGCTCGAGTAGCAACAATGAAGTGGCACTGCACTTCTGTCCGGAATGCCCAAAGGCTGAGTGGATCACATGTTTGATCGCTTGATCGCGGTCCGCCATCGCGGTCACGATCGTTGCGTTCTTGCCACCGGTTTCGGCCAACAGGTGAAGTCCTGGTCGCACGCTAAGCATCCGCTGAGCCGTGGCGGTCCCGCCGGTTAAAACAACGGTGTCTACAGACGTGTTGGTCACCAGGCCTGCTTCAGCAACTTCATCATCACACGGGATCATCTGCAGTGCGTCGCGTGGGATTCCCGCCTTCCAAAAAGCTTCGCACAGCTGTGATGCGACCAAAACCGTTTCGTTTGCCGGCTTCAAAATGACACGATTGCCAACCGACAAAGCCGCAACAATGCCTCCACATGGAATGGCAAGTGGAAAGTTCCAGGGTGTGACAACGGCGACGACACCGCGCGGCCGCATCGAGATTTCTGGGTGGGCTTCCCACGTCTTCGCCGTTAACGGATAGAACTCGCAGAAATCGATCGCCTCGCTGATCTCAGGATCGCCTTCGGTAACGAGCTTTCCACCCTCCGCCAGCATCGCTCCGATCAAATCCGCACGCATGCTGCGAAGATTCTGTGCAACCTCGCGAAACAACTCGTGACATTGATCCATGGATCGACGGCTCCAACCGCTGGCGTCACTCGCAGCAAGATCGACGGCGGAATTGACTTGATCCAGGGTGGCAGCCTGGAAGTCGCATATCTTGACGCCCGGACGTGAGGGATCAAACGTGTGCCGGCTCTGAGTATCATCCGCAGCGATGACTTGATCGCCAATCGTCAGTTCGATCCGTGTCGCTCGGTCGCCGCAACGATCTACCCAACGAGAGAGGATTCCGTCGGCCCATTTTGAGTTGGCTGGGACGGCCCAATCCGTGTCTGGTTCGTTGACAAGTTCCGACCAATCATCTGCGGCCGGTGGTTGAACGGGTGGATCATGTCGATCGACGTTGCGTCGCGGTTGATCACTGACCGTTTCCATCATTGCGTGCGAGGTCCGGAACGTGTCCGCGATCTCACGAAAGTCCTCGCTACCCGGCTGCAAGCGGTAAGCGTGTCGAAGGAAGTTCTGTGGTCCTGTGTTTTCGTCTAGCCGACGAATCAAATAGCCGATTGCATTCAAAAATCCTTCCTTCCGACAAGCCGGCGCGTAGAGCAACATCTGTGCTTCGCGTTCGGAAATGGCGCGACGCTGATGGTTCGCCATGCCTTCAAGCATCTCGACTTGGATGAAATCCGATGGTACTGATTCGGACCAGATCAACCCCAAGGCGACATCGAATAGGTTGTGTGAGGCAAGTCCAACGCGAATGTTGCGTTGCGACGCAGCGTTGATCAATGCACGTAACATTCGTTTGAAGTTTGCGTCTGTTTCCAATTTGGATTGATACGGTGCCTGCGCGTGCCCGCCGATGGAAGCTTCAACGCATTCCATTTCCATATTGGCGCCCTTAACCAGTCGAATGGTCAACGGAGAGCCACCGGACTGAACTCGTTTCGCGGACCAGTCAATCAACTCGGTCATCACGATGTGCGAATCCGGTACGTACGCTTGCAAGGCGATCCCGGCTCGCGTCGATTCCAGTCCTGGTCGCGCGAGCGTTTGGCGGAGGATCTCTGCCGTTAGGTAAAGGTCTCGATACTCCTCCATGTCCAAGTAGACGAACTTACCCATGCCGGTGGAAGGATCGATCTCTCGGTCGGCTGTCCGAAAGAGCGACTCGAGTCGGTCGCAGACTTTGGTGATGGTGTGTTCTTTGGCAAGCGGTGACACTTGGCTGTAAACCGTCGAGATTTTGACGGATAAGCAACGCACTTCAGGCAATCGGAGCGTATCAATGCACTCTTGAATGCGCCGCCGCGCTTCGGCTTCGCCGAGGATCGCCTCACCTAGCAGGTTGACGTTCATCCGAACGCCTTGCTGCTGTCGATTCTTTAAGTGATCACTTAGCAGTTGCTGTTCTGCGGGGAGGATGACGTTTGCGGTTTCACGACGCATCTTTTCCTTGACCAACGGCACGGCAACGCCCGGGAGGTATTCACCGAACGACTGAAAGCCGCGTAGCATGGCCTGTTCGACCGGATTAAAGAAACGAGGAACTCCTTGGACGTCTAGCAGGTGAGTCAACTGATCAGCGACACGTGCCGGCGTGTGA
The DNA here is from genome assembly GCA_039179795.1 of Planctomycetota bacterium. Taxonomy (GTDB): domain Bacteria; phylum Planctomycetota; class Planctomycetia; order Pirellulales; family Pirellulaceae; genus Rubripirellula. Next base: position 695,138 of record JBCDEM010000001.1, read on the forward strand.
GTGCGAAACGCTTGATCGGTCATCTCGACGAGTGTTGCTTTGTCGTCCGCATGGTTGATCATTCGATCCAACTCAGCCTGTTGACGGCGTTCATGCGGGGTCTGCAACTCGGCTGCGCGAAGTAAAAGTTTGGCTGCCAAATCGATGGCTCGTTCTACGTCAGGTTGCTCAGTAATCATCCAGAAAATTCTCCACGGGTGCGCGTGCATTGTAGAGCGGAGTCATCCCGTTTTGCGCGGCCGCACGCGCGATTGTCACTTGGGTTCGACAATCAGCCATAAACCCAAATTCACGGCAGAATTCCAAGATCTGCTCATTCACTAGTTGCCGCAACCTTCCGCACTTCCGCGAACGGGTTTAGAATTCGGCGGCGGATCATTCTGTTTCCCCAGGTCGTGCCTTGCTTTGCTTGATCGGCCATCCCTTTCCAGGAAATCAATGACAATGAATGCCACTGTGACTCAGCAGCGGGTTTTCAATTTCTCGGCCGGCCCTGCCGCACTGCCGCTTCCGGTACTGCAAGAGGTTCAGGAGGAGCTGCTTTGCTATCCGGGTGCCGGGGCATCTGTGATGGAAGTCAGTCATCGCGGGAAGACATTCGTCGATATTATCGAAGGCGCAGAAACGACGCTGCGGTCACTGCTCGGAATCTCGGATGATTACGCGGTCTTATTCTTACAGGGTGGAGCTGCGCTGCAGTTCTCGATGATCCCTGCGAACTTATTGCGCGGTAGCGAGACACCAGCACAGTATCTGATGACAGGTTCGTGGGGAAAAAAAGCCGTTGCCGAGGCGAAGAAAGAAGGTGACGTCGATGTGGTCTATGACGCAAAAGAATCCAACTACAACCACGCTCCTGCGGCGTCCGATTATCAGGTGAGTGAATCGGCACCCTATCTTTATTTTTGCAGTAACGAAACGATCCAAGGCGTTCAGTTTCCAAGCGAACCAGCATGCCCTGGCAATGTCCCGCTGGTATGCGATGCGTCGAGCGATTTCTTGTGCCGGCCGTTGCCAATGGAAAAGTACGGACTGATCTACGCTTGCGCTCAAAAGAATGCTGGGCCTGCCGGCGTAACCGTTGTCGTGATTCGACGTGATCTGCTGGAAAAAGGAAGCGACCAGTTGCCGGGTTACCTGCAGTATCGAAACCATGCGGCTGGGAATTCGATGTGGAACACACCGCCAACGTTCCCTGTTTACGTGCTTGGCAAAGTTGCGAAGTGGCTGGCGGATGATGTTGGCGGCTTAGACGCCATGGAAAAACAGAACCGTGAGAAGGCCAAGATTCTCTACGATGTTCTTGATCAGCACACTGGTTTTTACAAAGGCCACGCGAATCCAGAATCACGTTCCATGATGAACGTCACGTTCACCCTGCCGAACGATGATCTGCAGGCCAAGTTTCTTTCCGATGCTGCGGATCTCGAATTGGCAAACTTGAAGGGCCATCGTAGCGTGGGCGGAATTCGTGCAAGTATCTACAACGCGATGCCAGTTGAAGGCCCACGTGCACTCGCCGATTTTATGAGTGACTTCGCGACCAAGAACGGTTAACGCACACTGGTTGACCGTGGCCGCCTGTTATCAAACTCCTTCCTCCTGTCGGTTTTCGTTCAAAGACCATGTTTAAGATCCTCACGCTGAACAATATCTCGGTTAAAGGACTGCAACGATTGCCTCGTGAACACTACGAGGTTGCATCGGAGATTAGCCATCCTGACGGTATCTTGCTTCGATCCTTCAAGATGCACGATATGGAAATTCCTGACACCGTCGCGGCGATCGGACGTGCCGGAGCAGGAGTGAATAACATTCCCGTTGACCAAATGACCGGACGCGGTGTACCGGTTTTCAATGCACCGGGTGCCAACGCGAATGCGGTCAAGGAACTGGCAATCGCTGGTTTGCTGATAGCATCACGGAACATTCCGACTGCTATGACGTTTGCATCCGGTTTGGACGGCAATGACGCTGAGATTTCAACAGCGGTTGAGTCCGGAAAGAAGAACTTTGTCGGGACCGAATTGCCCTCCAGAACGCTAGGTGTCATCGGTCTCGGTGCAATTGGGGTACGCGTCGCCAATGCCGCGCTTTCCCTGGGTATGAAAGTCGTTGGTTACGATCCACTGATCTCGGTTCAAAGCGCCTGGCAGCTATCCAGCGGCGTGGATCAAGCCGTCAGCGTTGACCATCTGTTTACTCAGTGCAATGCCGTTTCGGTTCACGTTCCGTTGTTAGACGCGACACGCGGTCTCGTGAACGCGGAAAGAATTAAGATGATGCCTAAGGGTGGAATCTTGGTGAACTTGGCACGCGGCGGCATCTGCGATGACGATGCGGTTCTTGCTGAGTTGGATAGCGGTCACTTGCATTCGTATGTGATTGACTTTCCAACAGGGCAGTTGTTGTCTCACCCGAAAGTCATTTCCTTTCCACACCTCGGTGCATCCACCGAGGAAGCTGAAGAGAATTGCGCGGTGATGGTATCCGATTCGCTTCGCGATTATCTCGAGGATGGGACCGTTCGAAACTCGGTTAACTTTCCAGAAGCGTACATGCCTCGAAATGGTGGAAGCCGTATTACGATTGCTAATGCAAACGTTCCAAATATGGTGGGACAAATCTCGACGATTCTTGCGAACGCTGGTCTAAACATCGCGGACCTTCTAAACAAGTCTCGTGGGGAAATCGCCTACACCATCATTGATCTCGATGGTGGCATCGATGAGGGAACATTGACATCGATCCGAGAGATCGATGGAGTGCTTTCCTTGCGGCATCTTCCTCAGTCGGAATGACCAACGCGGTCCGCTCCGCTTTTAGTTGATTCACCCCATGGACGGTGCACCACTCTGTGGCGGGCAAGGGACGGCATCCGAACCCTTGTTACCTTGAGATGATCCAATGTTTCATTCATCCATCTGCGCCGCATTTCTTGCGATCATCTGCGTCGTGCCCTCGTATTCGTTGGTCATGGCTGATGAAGACGGCCAAAAGCGGATCGTGATGTTGGTCGCGGAGCGAGAGTACGACACCGATCAGTCACTCAAGGCATTTGCGGGGCAATACCTGCAAGACTACAAGACGACGATCGTGCTCGCAGACACGGACGATCGCAATTCGCTGTCGGGAATCGAAGCTCTAGAAACGGCTGATTTGATGGTCGTCAGTGTCCGTCGAAGGACGCTGCCGAAGGATCAATTGGATCGCATTCGAGACTTCGTCAAGTCAGGCAAGCCAGTGATCGGCCTTCGCACTGCTAGCCATGCCTTTTCGTTACGTGGAAAGCCAGCACCGAAGGGCAGGGCAGGGTGGCCCGAATTTGACGCCCAGGTGTTCGGAGGCAATTACACCAATCACCACGGTAACTCACTACAAACGTCGATCGAGCTCCCGGAAAAAACGTCGGGAGAAACGTCCTCAATTCTCGCCGGCATTCGTTCCGCCTTGCCAGCTCCATCGGGCGGATCGCTTTACCGAGTTTCCCCATTGGCGGCCAATGCGAACGTTCTCTTGATTGGACGGGTTCCTGGTGCGGAAGCGGAACCCGTTGCTTGGACGTTCATTCGTAAGGACGGCGGAAAGTCGTTTTACACCTCACTGGGTCATACCGAGGATTTTGGGGGTCCCGTTTTGCCCAAACTGCTGAAGAATGCGATCCAGTGGTCACTCGCCGGTGATGCAGAGTGAATGGCATGCGTATCGATAACCGCTCGACAGCGTAAGGCTGTCCCGGTGAGATCCCGTGAAACAGGCGACGTGAAACCGACCGCGTATATCTCTGGACCACATCTGTACGTTTTCTGTACTGTCCGAGCTTAGCGTGGGATTCGTCGTCCGTTGTCCAAAGGGCTCTCGATGCAGTTTTTGATGCGTCATCGTGATCTGGTGTTGCCGCTCGGCATCATCGGCTGCCTGGTGGTCATCCTAGTGCCGCTTCCACCTGCCTTGATGGACTTGTTGTTGGCGGCCAATATCACGATCAGTGTGATCGTGTTGCTGACAACAGTGTACGTGGCGACGCCGCTCGAATTCAGTATTTTCCCATCGTTGTTGTTGGCAACAACACTTGGGCGTTTGGTGCTAAACGTCGCGACGACCAGGCTCATTCTTACCGGCGCAGACTCGCAGGACATGGGCGCGGCCGGTGGGGTGATACAGAGTTTTGGAGAGTTCGTCGCTGGTGATCGATTAGCGGTCGGTGTGATCATTTTCGTGATCATTGTGCTGATCCAGTTCATCGTGATTACCAAAGGTGCGACTCGGATCAGTGAAGTGGCCGCGCGATTTGCATTGGATGGAATGCCCGGTCGGCAAATGGCGATTGACGCCGACTTAAACGCTGGTCTGATTGACGAGAAGCAAGCACAGGCACGACGCGAAGAAATCACCGCCCAGGCTGATTTTTACGGAGCGATGGACGGTGCCAGTAAGTTTGTCCGCGGTGATGCAATCGCGGGGATCGTGATCACAATTGTCAACGTGATCGGAGGCCTGTTCATCGGTGTCGTCCAGTCCGGAATGACCATCGGAGCTGCCGCCGAACTATTCACCAAACTGACCATTGGCGACGGGCTTGTCAGCCAAGTGCCTGCGTTCTTGATATCGCTGGCAGCTGGCTTACTCGTGACACGTAGCGCGAAACGCGCTAACTTGCCCGTGCAGTTCCTTCAGCAACTTCTTAGTAATTCAAAGGCACTCTATGTCGCTGGCGGTTTCCTGGCGTTGATGATGGTCACCAATCTACCGGCCGTCCCAATGGCGACGCTGGGCGCGGGCTGTATTGGTCTGGCGGTGGTAATGAATCGCCAAACGGCACGACAACAAGAGGAAGAACAGTCGCGTGCTGAAGCGGAACGCGCGGAGGCTTCCGCGCAACCTGAAAAACGCGTCGAAGACTTCTTGACCGTTGATCCGATGGAAGTCTCGATCGGACTGGGGCTGCTAGGACTCGCCGCTCCCGATCGCGGCGGCGACTTAATGCAGAGAATTACCGGCGTGCGAAACGCCATCGCCGCAGACATGGGGTTCATTCTTCCCAAGGTACGCGTTCGCGATGATCGCAGTTTGGCTGAGTTGGATTATGAAATCCGAATCGAGGGCAATCCGATAGCGCGGGCGACGGTGCTTCCCAACCGACTGTTGGCAATTGATACGGGAAACACAACAGGCGTCATTGACGGTGAGCCCACACGAGATCCAACTTTCGGTGAACCAGCAGTTTGGATCGAACCGATTCGTCGCGAGCAAGCAGCAATCTTTGGCTACATGACGGTTGAACCGGCCGCTGTGCTTTCGACGCATCTTCAAGAGATTGCGAAGCGTCATTCGGACGAACTTCTCTCTCGTGATGCAACGAAGCATTTGATTGACGAACTGAAGGAAGCTTCGCCGACCGTGGTGGACGAGCTGATCCCTGGTTTGCTGAAAATCAGCGAGGTTCAGCAGGTGTTACAGCTACTGCTCAAAGAAGATGTACCCGTCCGACAACTCAGCATCATTTTGGAAACTCTCGGTGACTACGCCGGGCGGACAAAGGATCCGATTTGGTTGACGGAATATGTGCGACACCGCTTGGCGCGGACCATTAGTTCGAGATACCGGGACACCCAGGGGCGATTGCACGTACTCGCGCTCGATCCAGCCATGGAAGACCGCATTGCCGCGGGTTTGGATCACAACGAACGCGGACTATTTGTGCGAATGAGCCCGCAAGCCGTAGACCTCACTTGCGAAAGAATTCAAGAAGGCGTTAAGAAGCTAATTGCAGCTGGACATCCTCCGGTCGTTCTTGTCAGTCCACGGATTCGTCCGGGCCTGCGCCAAATAACGTCCTTGTCCCTCCCGAGGCTGCGGATCCTCTCCTACAACGAGATTACTCAAGATACAAAAATCGAATCACACGGCGTTATCAGTGATCAATGAGTTTTGACAGGATGTCTTGGCACAACAAAACGGACCATCCACGATCGATGGAAATTCACTGGTAATACTGCGACGCGTCACATCCAACGATAGATCGACTCAAGGACGACTGATCTTTCATGCACATCCGAACCTTTCGAGCTGCTAGTCTGCAAGACGCACTGGACGAAATACGGAACCAAATGGGACCGGATGCGTCGGTGTTGCATACGCGCCAAGTCCGTGATGGTTGGATGGGCTGGCTCGGCCGGACGTACGTGGAGGTCACCGCTGGACTTAAGGATGAAGAATCACTTCGTTCCATCGTCCCCACTCGCCCGGAAGTTGATACTCGAAGCGCAACACCTGATCGTTTCTCAGAGCCGACACCGTCGGCGGACGCGACGATGCCTTTGCAGCTGCAAAACTTTCGCGAGCAACTATTCTCGATCGGAGTGGATCCTGTAACGGTCGATCGATGGATCAATGCCACGAGCAGTTTCACGCTTGGGTTGGGAGAAGCTCCCGGGACGCAACCGGAAGGTTCGGTATGGCTCGAGCAGTTACAGAGAAGCGTGGCACGTGAACTGAGGATCGGAAGCCCGATCCGCACTCAGCCTGGCGATCGCCGCATCGTTGCCCTTGTGGGTCCGACGGGTGTTGGCAAAACGACGACGGTAGCAAAACTGGCAGCAGGTTTTCGGATTGAAGCTCGCCGACGTGTGGGACTGCTGACGATCGACACATTCCGAATCGCGGCCGTGCAGCAGCTCAAGGCCTATGCGGAAATCATGGACTTGCCGATGGAGGTCGTCGAGAAACCGGATCAGATGCGTCCGGCACTCGATCGACTGGGTAATGTTGATCTGGTTTTGATTGACACGGCGGGACGCAGTCCTCGAAGCGACGCACGCATCGATCAACTGGTCGAGCTGCTGAGGTCCGCACAGCCGGATGAAACGCATCTGGTGCTTAGCGCGACCAGTTCCGCGACATCGATTCAGTCGATCCTCACCGGGTTTGCGCCGGTACGGCCGACTGCGGGAATCTTGACGAAACTGGATGAAGCGCCGTACATGGCAGGTGTGCTGTCCGCGATCGTAGCGACCGATCGGTTTCCGGGCATACCGCTTAGTTACACAACCAATGGACAGCAGGTGCCGGACGATATTGCGACAGCAAACGCTGAGAGCTTGTTGTCTCGGTTGCTTCCGTCGCGCGTATTGGCAGCTCACGCGGATGCCGCCTGAATTTAAGAAAAGATATTAAACACTGATCGGATATGAGCCGATAAACGAACAGGGCAGTGCCGGACTGACGAAAAACCACTTTAGTGTTCTTTCAGAAAAATGGTCTGCCACAACTGGGAAATTTAGTTACTTGATCACCTATTTCGAACGATTTCAGTGTCCCGAAGTTTTGCAGTATCGCTTGGCGCCTTGGCGATGTGCTTGGTCGCGTTTCGTGGTGTGCTTCACCGCGAACTGGCAAGTCACGTCGCAATGGAAGCGATTGTCAGCATGCTGCTCTTCATGGGTATTGGTTTCGTTGCCGGATGGATCACTGACTACCTCGTTCGCGACGCGATTGAACACGCGTTCCGAGCTCGGGTTCGGTGGTTCAAAGAAGGGATGATCGAAGCTGGCTATATCGAACCAGGGGAGCCGATTGAACCATCACTCGAAAACGGTGTGGTCAAGAGGTAAATGAGTTTGGGTGCTTTCGACGGCACGGGATGCCATCGATTCGCAAAGACTCGAAACCGTGTAACTCGGTATTGAATCGAGTCCACGGAACAAAGCAGCACAACGCCGCAGCACGATTAAACAATCACGGAGGATTGGATGGCAGCGACAGCCACAGCCGACGACGAAATACTGCAAGTCTGGAAGGCATTCAAGCAGTTGACCAAAGATGCGCCCGAGTACGAGACGCTCCGCAATCAACTCGTGGAACGCTACATGCCTCTCGTTCGCTACAACGGTGAACGAATTTGGCAGCGATTGCCCGATGGCGTTGAACTGGACGACTTGGTGAGCGCCGGTATCTTCGGACTCATGAACGCAATCGATGCTTTCGACATGGATCGCGGCGTGAAGTTCGAAACGTACTGCGTCCCACGAATTCGCGGTGCCATGCTCGATGAATTGCGGACGATGGACTGGGTCCCCAGACTTGTTCGCAGTAAAGCGAGTAAGCTGGCCGTCGCACGGAAGACCCTGGAAACCAAGCATGGACGAGCTCCAACCGTTCAAGAGCTGGCCCAGCACATGGAAATGCCGATCAAGGAAGTCGAAAAGATGGAATCCGACGCCAACGCGGTGGGCGTCGTTTCCCTCAACAAGAAATGGTACGAAACCGACAGTTACAAGGATGTTCGAGAGATCGACATCCTAGAAGACAAGAAGGGTGAAGATCCGACGCGTCGCGTTCAAAAGAACGATCTGATGCGGTTGGTCACTAAAGGCCTGAATCGTAACGAACGCCTGATCATCATCCTTTACTATTACGAAGAGCTGACCATGAAAGAAATTGGGGCAACCCTCGATCTTTCAGAATCTCGTGTCAGTCAGATGCATACTTCGATCGTCAATCGATTGCAGCAGCAATTGGGCTATCGACGCGTCGAATTCGGCAGCTAGCTCCGTAGACGATCCATCAAGACCATCTAAAACGACGCTCTGATCTCAGGGCGTCGTTTTCTATTTATACTAGGTAGAACGCTCAAACTCGCTTCACGCAACGTGATGCTTGGGTGGGCACGAATTGCATGGGTCTTCTGAGCTCCGCTCACGTTTTTTCCCATCGGCATTGATCAACACACTCATCGATTGGGTTTTCAGTTTGCGGATCGCGCACATCATTACTCGAATGATTATTGGTGGTGCGCAAGAGAATACGTTGCTGAACTGCCTCGATCTGCTGCGTGACTACGGTGATGAGGTCGTGTTGGTGACCGGGCCCGCACTGGGTCCTGAAGGAGATCTATTAAGCCAGGGTAGGGCAGGGGAGCTGCCCATTAAGATGTTGCCGCGTTTGCGTCGTGCAATTCATCCGCGCGATGCCTTAGCGTATCAAGACATCAAATCTTTCCTGCGCGAATTCAAACCTGATGTTGTGCACACACACAGTGCCAAGGGTGGTTTGTTGGGGCGCGCAGCGGCTTCGCGCGTTGGCGTGCCGGCCATCGTTCATACCGTACACGGTGCGCCGTTTCATCCTTATCAGTCTGTCGCCGCTCGTGAGTTTTTTCGACGCTGCGAAGCGTGGGCGGCACGTCGCTGTCATCGAATGATTTCGGTTGCGGATGCGATGACAGATTTGATGGTCGATGCCTGTGTAGCAACACGCGATAAATTTACGACGATTTACAGCGGCATGAATGTTGAACCCTTCCTTCAAGCAGATCAGCGTCGAAATGAGATACGTGAGACTTATGGGTTTGCGGATGGCGATGTCGTCATCGGCAAGATCGCACGATTGTTTCATTTGAAGGGTCACGATGATTTGGTTGCGGCAGCGAGCCAAGTGGTCAGTCGCGTACCAAACGTCCGATTCTTTTTGGTGGGTGACGGAATCCTTCGTGAGGAACTGCAAGCGAGGATTTCGAATCTTTCATTGGAAAAGCACTTTGTGTTCGCGGGACTTGTTCCGCCGTCACAGGTTCCGGAGATGATTGGAGCCATGGATGTGCTCGTCCACACGTCTTACCGAGAGGGGTTGGCTCGCGCGCTTCCCCAAGCGTTGATCGCCGGGCGTCCCGCGATTAGTTATGACGTCGATGGGGCGCGAGAGGTTGTCATTACGGGTGAAACGGGCGAGCTGGTCCCGCCGCAGGATATCGATGCTCTCGCGGAATCTATGATCAAACTTGCGATCGATGCTCGTCTGCGGTTGGAGTGTGGCGAACGTGGCCGCGAGCGATTTACCGATCAATTCCGCCATCAGACGATGACCCGCCGGATCCGCGAGGTCTACCAAGATATTCTCGGTCCGACGGGGCAGGGCAGTGGCGATTGAATTCGTGGGTATGCCGCTCTGCACGCACTGATTACCGGGGTGGTGATTTCTGTAATTATGATGTCGAATACTACACGACCCGATTTCACCAGCTTGCTTCTCGCCGATTCAGCCGTCAATGAAAGTTCGCGATTTCCTAGGCCCCTATCGATTGGCTCGACTCATCCGCGTCGGTAGCACGGCGGAGGTATGGGAGGCAGTCGAAGAGTCGACCAAAAAGCGTTACGCGTTGAAGATTCTGAAAGAGTCTTTGACGAACGACAAACCTGAGATTGCGCTGTTGAAACACGAGTTCAATGTCGCGAAGAGTATGAATAGCCCTCGGGTGATCCGCGTGATGGATTTCCGCGAAGAGGGAGGGCGACCCATGCTGATTCTGGAACTTTTCAGCGAACTCAACATGAAGCAGGCGTTGCGACGCGGTCCCGAGTCGCTCGCGTTCATGCTGGGAACGATCATTGAACAGGCCGCAGAAGGCCTGTACTACATGCACACCAAAAACTGGATTCACCTGGATGTAAAGCCAGATAACTTTTTGGTCAGTCGGGAAGGGCAGGTGAAGCTGATTGACTTTACGATTGCCGAAAAGAAAAAGGGTGGCCTCGGGAAAATGTTTCACCGGGTCAAAGTGGCCAAGGGAACACGCAGCTATATGGCACCCGAGCAGATTCGGAAAAAGGTCTGTGATGAACGCACAGATGTCTACGCGTTCGGTTGCGTCCTCTATGAATTGTGCACTGGGCGACCACCCTATTCCGGTGATACACCGAACGACCTGCTAAACAAGCATTTGTCGGCATCGATCCCGAGCCCCATCGCGATGAACAACAATGTCACGAAGGAGTTCGCTGACATTGTCAAAAGCATGATGGCGAAAGATCCGTCGAATCGACCTGAATCGATGTGGGAGTTCTTGAAAGTCTTTCGAACGATCGAGATTTTTAAAAAGATTCCGCGTAAGCCGAAGATTAGCGTGTTCGACAACATGCCCGGTATCAAAGGTGCTGAGGACATGTTCCGAAAAGGGAACACGCAGTCACTCGAAGATGATGATGAATAAGATGAATAGCGTATCAATCAATGAGGCACTTGCACGATGAGCGCCGGACCTGGTTTAGAGTTTGAAAACGAGATCGCTGAGCTCGAGAATCGCGTTGCGTCCTTGGAACGCCAAACAGATCGCACTGAAGATGTCGAGAAAGAAATACGCGAGTTGCGGCTTGAGTTGGTTCGACAGCTACGCGAAACGTACGGGCGGTTGGATGCCTGGCAGACGGTGCAAGTTGCGCGGCACAAGAATCGACCCTACACCCGTGACTATCTGAACCTTGCGTTCGATGAGTTCGTCGAGCTGCATGGCGATAAACATTTTGGTGACGATCGAGCGATGCTGGCCGGTTTTGCGAAATTGGATCGATTCAAGGTCCTAGTGATCGGTCATCAAAAAGGACGAACATACAAAGAACGAGCGGCGTGTCATTTCGGGTGCGCCCATCCAGAAGGTTATCGTAAAGCCATGAGCAAAATGCGGCTCGCTGAGAAATATCAGCTGCCGTTGATATGCTTCATCGATACACCCGGTGCCTACCCTGGCGTGGGTGCTGAGGAGCGAGGACAAGCTCAGGTCATCGCCGAAAGTATGTTTAAGATGAGCCGTCTCAAGACACCCGTCATCTGTGTCGTCATTGGCGAGGGCGGATCCGGAGGTGCTTTGGGGATCGGTGTCGGCGATCGTGTGGCGGTTTTGGAGCATGCTTATTACAGCGTGATCAGCCCGGAAGGCTGTGCCGGCATTCTTTGGAAAAGTCACGAGCATGCTCCAAAGGCGGCTGCGGCACTGCGGTTCACCAGCCGTGATTTGGCACAGTTGGGCGTCGTGGACGACGTCTTGCCAGAGCCTCTCGGCGGAGCTCACCGGGATCACCATCAAATGGCATCACGACTGAAGTCATACCTCTCCAAGACGCTCACTCAACTCGAAGGCATGGACTCCGATCAGTTGATCGAGAAACGTTACGAGAAGTTTCGTCAGATTGGTGAGTTCTTGGAATCGAGCGAGTCCGACACAGCGACTGCATGAACCTGAACATCGCATTCGCTCAAAGCCGCTCCCCGCGATGTTGAATTGGAAACTGCACGAACCATCTGACCAAGGATTCTGCATTCTTCTTCGAAATATGCCAAGACAACAGGGCCCAAAACCGAACGAAGGCAAAAGGGGAGGGCGATCCAGGAGAGGGACAGGATCGGTAAGATGGGACCGAAGCGCAAAGTGAATTCAACATCGGTTAGTGTCGTCGAAACGCGTTACCGAGCCGTCCGTTGTTGGGCATAAAAATTGGGTTGAAAGAAAGATTGCGGGCCGTACATCAAAGCAATCATCCGTCGATCTTACCATGAATCAGCTCATTAACGGCTGAAGCATTGCTCTTTGTGCGCTGAGCGTTGAGATCTGGGGTTGCACTACGGAATTCCTTCAAGTGAAACGACGTTTCCAGCCAACTCCACGGCCATGTTTGGCAACTCTTCATGTGGTGATGTGATCGTTTGCAAACTATCCGGTGATGCTGGCTATTTGTCGCATGATAACGGCGCATCGTGTGTCATTGGTTCGATCACCGAGATGCTAGACTGGGTTTTTGGAGAGTTGATTCAATGCAGAACGCCTGAATTTGACTACGCTCGCTGCCGTTGAAGATCGGGTGAACAATCCGGTGCATGCGGGTTTGCGCGTCGGGGCGTTGCGACATTGGAAATCAATCGCGCGGACTCTCCTAATTACACACCGGGCGATTTCGGATGGGTAAGTTGAATTCCGCGACTCGGTGATCGCGATCGTTCTGTCTTAAAGGTTTGCGGAATGCGATACGTCATTTTTCTTTGTGCGCTTGTAACGACGGCTGTCCTGGCGGATGAGCCGACTTTGGAGTGGTACATTCCTGGACGCGCGAGCGATCGGCTGACGATCGATTTTCCAATTGCCCAATCGCCTTTGTTGGCTCGTAAGGATTTAGTGGTCGTGGCATTTCCGCCAAACCACATCTTAGGGTCCAACGATAAAGAAGGTCGACGATTGTGGTGTGTACCCTGGGGGCTGGAAAACATTTACATCGATCGTGAACGTTCCGCACACAAGCCATACCTTTGGCCAGATGAATCGAGACAGTGGGGGACACGTGCTGCCTCGTTTGCTTTCGATGTTGCCGCCGAAAGAATCGTGGCCGTTGACTCAAAGTCTGGCACGATGTGCGCGGTAGATTTGCAGCGAGATGGTTTTGTCCAGTGGCGCGCCTTCGGATCGGAGAGTGACGAGCCATCACTTGCTCAATTCGAGTCACTCGGCCCACCGTGCATTGTTGGCAATAAAGCACACAGTTTAGTCGCCTCTGATGCAAAGATTCTGTGTTGCACACTGGATTTGGCGACGGGGAGGCCACTTGCGAAATTCCAGCTTGCTGCAGCTCCCACGGAGGTACTGTTGAAAGTTGTGTTCTTGAGTGAATGAAAAAGGTGGCGCATCCTGCTGTTGTATCTCACTACTTCAGCCGCCCAACGTGGGCACTAGGACACGCCATGACCAAGACTAAGACAGACCGACGCTCGACGCC